>NZ_JBQFPW010000001.1:0-652816 GCF_056536585.1 Ruegeria sp. CK2 | reverse complement strand
GTAATTCTCGCATAAGCATTGATAGGTCGACTCTGTCCTCAAGCGCATGAAGCCGTCATTGGAGCAACCGCAGCGAAAGGCAGGTTTGTCCGCATAGCTGCTGTCCATTGCTCCAAGACACTGCATCTTTGATCTAAAGTCCGCTTCCTGTGCATTGCCGCCGTCGCTGAGGCCCAGTGCTGCAAAGGCAGCGAAGGTCTGCTTTGTGGCCCTTTCCAACCAGTTTAGGTGTCGCAAAGTGAAGGTCGGTAATGTCCCACAGACTGTGAATTCGGGTGAGGCAAGAACTCGGCACGGCAGCGAAAGTCTAGTCTGGTGAATGCATCGCGGCGCTTGAAGTTATCGGCAAGGCTCGCTCTGGGCCAAGACCTTAAACGAGCCAACAATGTTGCTCTAAGCTGAAACGCGCTCTTGACGTCAAAATTCACATGAAATAGGTGATGTCTCTGTTGAGCGGGCGTTGTGTAGTGGTAAGACCTTAGCCTTCCAAGCTAATGACGCGGGTTCGATTCCCGCCGCCCGCTCCAAGTTTTATTTTCCGACACAAGATCTGCAAATGACAATTATCAAGCCTCTCAAGTACTTGTTTTTATTTAACAAATAAAAATAAACGCGCTTGCCTTCCAAGCGGATTATGTCGGTTCGATTCCGTCTACCCGCTCCAGAATATCTCCCCAATCTCTGCGTCAAATGGCCCGTGCAAGCCTCCAAAAGTGTTGTGCTGCTTGACCACAGGTGCTGCTAGGGTCAAGAAGCTTCCACTCAGGACCGTTTGGAGCGTAAGGGCCCGATATGGCACGAAAGACCACCGCCAACCCAGCAAACGCGCCGGCCCCCGGCGCCAGCGAGGAACGGCCCGGATCGAAAAAGCTGAGCATGCTGGCGTCTCTCTGGCCCTTCATGCTGCCTTACAAATGGTTGATGATCGGTGCCACGCTGGCTTTGATACTGACGGCGGGCATGACGTTGACCCTACCGCTGGCCGTACGTCGCGTGGTGGACAATTTCCGCATTCAAGACGGGGAGCTGCTGGATTGGTACTTTCTGGCCGCGCTGGGCATTGCCGCCGTTCTCGCTGTCGGCACAGGGATACGTTATACGCTGGTCACCCGGCTGGGTGAGCGAGTGGTGGCGGATATTCGCAAGGCCGTATTCGACCGTGTGATCGGTATGAGCCCGGAATTCTACGAGCGTATCATGACCGGCGAAGTGCTTAGCCGGATCACGACGGACACGACATTGATTCAATCGGTTCTGGGGTCCTCTGTCTCGATCGCGTTGCGGAATATGCTGATGTTCATCGGCGGGCTGGTATTGATGCTGCTGACCTCTGCCAAGTTGACTGGTCTTGTCCTGTTGTTGATCCCAATCGTTGTCGTTCCAATACTGGTTCTGGGCCGTCGTTTGCGAGTCATCAGCCGCGAAAACCAGGACTGGATCGCGGCGTCTTCGGGCAATGCGGGCGAAGCGCTGGGGGCTGTCCAGACGGTGCAGGCGTTCACCCACGAACAAGCCAGTCGCAAACAATTCGGTGATATGACCGAGACGTCTTATGTGGTGTCACTACGGCGCATCAGGACTCGAGCCGTACTGACAGTCATCGTGATCTTCCTGGTCTTTTCCGGTATCGTCGGCGTGCTGTGGATGGGGGCGAATGACGTCCGCAACGGTGTCATGACCGAGGGCGTGCTGATCCAGTTCGTTATCTACTCGATCATCATGGCAGGCTCCGTAGCTGCCTTGTCCGAGATATGGAGCGAGCTTCAGCGCGCTGCCGGCGCTACCGAACGCCTGATTGAATTGCTGAATGCCGAGGATACGGTGTCCGATCCGATGCAAGCCGGATCGCTATCGCAACCCGTGCGCGGTGAAATCGGGTTTGAAGATGTTACCTTCCGCTATCCCGCACGCCCTGATGTAATCGCGCTGGACCATCTATCGCTTCAAGTGAACCCGGGCGAAACTGTTGCTTTTGTGGGTCCGTCGGGGGCAGGTAAGACAACCGTGATCCAGATGATCCAACGGTTCTATGACCCGAACTCTGGTCGCGTCACATTGGATGGCCAAGACCTGCGAGACCTGGATCGCGCAGATTTTCGCGCTCAAATGGCGTTGGTTCCGCAGGACCCGGTGATCTTTGCTGCTTCGGCCCGCGAAAACATCCGCTTTGGCCGACTGGATGCTACGGATGCCGAAGTTGAGACGGCCGCGCGAGCGGCTGCGGCACATGACTTCATTGCAGCATTGCCAGAAGGTTATGACAGTTTTGTCGGAGAACGTGGCGTGATGCTGTCCGGTGGCCAGAAACAACGAATTGCGATCGCCCGTGCCATTCTGCGCGATGCGCCGGTCCTGTTGCTGGATGAGGCGACGTCGGCCCTCGATGCTGAAAGCGAGCGTGCCGTTCAGGGCGCCGTGGATCAAATGCGCGCCGGGCGTACGACCCTGATCGTTGCGCACCGCTTGGCGACGGTCAAAAAGGCCGACCGGATCGTGGTGCTAGAGGCCGGGCAGATCGTGGCACAAGGCACCCATGAAGATCTTGTGGCACAGGACGGGCTGTATGCCCGGTTGGCCCGTCTTCAATTCACGGATGGCGTCGCCGCAGAATGAAGTGACGTACCGACAAATGGCGATCCGCCGCAGCGTCATTCTACATTTTCCAGAAATCCGACGCTAAGCCCTTGCTTGCGACGACAAGGATATGGTCCCATCCTAGGATAGATCAAAAACCCTGTGCCGCGCATGGGAGAAAAAATGGGGAGGAGCCACATGGCATTTGAGGGTCTAGAAGACAAAGTGCGTATGGAGCAGGAAATGTCCTGGGAGGATCGCGATCTCCCGGTCACGTTCCATCAGTTGTTGTCGCGAACAGCAGGTAAGTTTCCAAACCACAAGGCGATCAGTTTCCAGCTGTTCTCGGGCCCGAATGATAAGGCCGAAACACTGACATGGTCCGACTTGCTGGGCAAGGTCAATCAGGCAGCCAACCTGTTCCGGTCACTCGGTGTGGGTGAAAAGGATGTGGTGGCGTATGTTCTGCCCAATTGCAACGAAACGCTTGTGACCATGATGGGCGGCGCCGTGGCGGGGATCGTCAATCCGATCAACCCATTGCTGGAACCTGAACAGATTGCCTCCATTCTACGCGAAACCAAAGCTAAGGTTGTGGTGACGCTGAAGTCCTTCCCGAAGACAGATGTGGCACAAAAGGTTGAAGAAGCCGTCCGCCACGCGCCCAAGGTCAACACAATTCTGGAAATCGACCTGAACCGTTACCTGACGCCACCGAAATCCTGGCTGGTGCCTTTCCTGCGTCCCAAGATGGGTGACAAAGAGCATCTGGCCCATGCGGATTACAAAAGTTTCAATCAGGAGTTGGCCAAACAACCGACCAGCCTGACATTTGAAGACAGCAAAGAAGATCGTGTGGCCTGCTACTTCCACACTGGTGGGACCACCGGCATGCCCAAAGTCGCGCAGCACAAGTATTCCGGGCTGGTCTACAATGGCTGGCTGGGAAATACGCTGCTGTTTGACGAAAATGACGTGATCATGTGCCCGCTGCCCATGTTCCACGTCTTCGCGGTGCATGTGATCATGATGGCCGCCGTCTCATCCGGCGCGCATGTCATCTTTCCGACACCGGCCGGGTATCGCGGCGACGGCGTATTTGACAATTTCTGGAAGCTGATCGAGCGCTGGAAAGTATCGTTCATCATCACGGTTCCAACGGCGATTTCGGCCAAAATGCAGCGCCCGGTAGATGCGGATATCTCATCCGTGAAAACGGCGTTTTCGGGCTCCGCACCCTTACCCGTGGAACTGTTCCGACGTTTCGAAGAAGCAACCGGTGTCACGATCGTCGAAGGCTATGGCCTGACCGAGGCCACCTGCCTTGTGTCCTGTAACCCGGTGGATGGCGAGAAGAAGATCGGGTCAATCGGTATTCCGTTCCCCTATACGGATGTCAAAATCCTGCAGGATGGGCCAGATGGTCCCAAGGAATGTGGTGCTGACGAGATCGGCGAGATCTGTATATCGAACCCTGGCGTCTACGCGGGCAACACTTATACCGAGGCGGAAAAGAACGCGAACCTCTATCATTTCGACAAGTATCTGCGCACGGGCGATCTGGGTCGATTTGACGAGGATGGGTATCTGTGGATCACAGGGCGCGCCAAGGACCTGATCATCCGTGGCGGCCACAACATTGACCCGGCAGAGATTGAAGAGGCATTGCTGGGCCATGAGGCGGTCGCCTTTGCGGGCGCCATCGGCCAACCGGATGCCCATTCAGGTGAAGTGCCTTGTGCCTTTGTAGAACTCGTCGACGGTGCCAGCGTGACTGAAGAAGAGTTGCTGGAGTACTGCACAGTCCACGTCCACGAACGGGCCGCGCAACCCAAGCACATGACGATTCTGACAGAGTTGCCAAAAACCGCCGTGGGCAAGGTGTTCAAACCTGATCTACGCAAAAACGCGATTACCCGTATCTACAACGGCGCGCTTGAAAAAGCGGGCGTCGATGCGCGGGTTGTCTCGGTCATCGATGACAAAAAGCGTGGGCTTGTCGCACAGCTTGACGCGAACGGCTCCTCCGAAGACGATGTCAGCACAGTGCTGGGAACGTTCACCCGGCCATGGGAGTGGGCAGCCTGATCACGGAGGGGCTATGGATTATGAACGTCTGATTGATGAAGAAACCTGGGCGTTCATAAGACGGACGGCTGAAAGCTATCCCGACGACGCGGTTGACCTGTCCATAGACGATCAACGCCGGGTTTATGACACGATGTGTCAGGACTTTCGCCAACCCCGACCCAATCAAGTAAAAACGCAGGACCGGTCCGCCGACGGCGTCCCCGTTCGCGTTTACACAGCCGGAGATCCGACCCGAACCGTCGTCTACTTCCATGGCGGCGGCTTCATATTGGGTGGTCTCGACAGCCACGATGACGTCTGTGCCGAGATTTGCGTGCAAACTGGGTATCGCGTTGTGGCTGTTGATTATCGGTTGTGCCCGGAACATGTGCATCCGGCGCAGTTTGACGACAGTTGGGCCGCCGTCGAATGGGCTGCCAGCGAATTTGGCGATCCCATTGTTCTTGCAGGTGACAGCGCCGGCGGCAATCTGGCAGCATCCGTCGCGCATCACGCGCGCGGGCGGCTAGAGCATGTTTTGGGGCAAGTACTGATCTATCCGGGTCTGGGCGGTGACAGGACGCAAGGGTCGTACGTTGAACATGCCTATGCGCCGCTTCTGACGCTCGAAGACATCCAGTTCTACGAAAAGGTTCGCTTTGGGGAAACGAAACCCGAGAGGGATCCAACTTATGCCCCTTTGAATGATACCGACTTCTCGGGGCTTCCACCAACTGTTGTCATCACCGCCGACTGTGACCCACTGCGCGATGATGGACCGGCGTATTGTGAGAAAATCATAGCGTCAGGGGGCAAAGCGCATTGGATCAACGAACCGGGCCTTGTTCACGGGTATATTCGCGCCCGAACAACCGTCAAACGCGCGTCTGACAGTTTTGAAAGAATCTCGGTCGCGATCGAGGCTTTGGGGCAGGGCATCTGGTCCTACGACTGATGCCCCGCCGGATTACTTCAGAAACGGTTCGGCCTTCATTGTCTCTGCAACCGGGGCACCCATGCGTTTCAATATTGTCGGTGCGAGTTGCAGCTGGTCAATGACCGTGCCCGGATCAGGGCCTTGCGCATCACCGAAATAGTAAAGCGCCGTATCTTGCTGTAGCTCACCGCACCCGCCGTGATGTCCCCGCTCGTCCTGTCCGTGGTCTGCGGTCACGATCACTTCGTATCCCAATTGGCGCCACCGCGGGATGAAAGGGGCCAACATTTCATCCATTACAAAGCACGCATGGTCCATTTCCTGACAGTCGTGAAAATAGCGATGCCCCATGCTGTCCAGCGTACAGCTGTGCAGAATGCCGTAATCCAGCCGGTGTCGCAGGCACAGATTGGTCAGCGTGGCAAAAAGATCCACGTCCGACGGCGTCATCTGATTGTCCTTGCCATAGCCGGTCATCGAGTGAAAGCGACCGTGGTTGATCGTCTGGCTATCTGGTTCGTCATATTCGACGTCACGCACATAGTCGAACGGATGGCGATTGAAAAACTGTGACCAGAAGCTGTGGGTTACGGCGCCGGTCTTGCCCCCGGCTTCTCTCACCTGGCTGAACACGTCCTTATGGCCCAGGCGGAATACATTGCCATTGCCGGTACAGCCATGTTCCTGCGGCGTCACACCGGTATGGATCGAAGCATAGCAACTGGCAGAAATCGACGGCAGAACCGCGCGATGTTTCCAGACACGCGCCTCACCGTTTTGAACCCAGCCTTCCAGGTTACCAAAAAGGCGGCGAAAGTTGCGATACGGAACTCCGTCCAGAATGATCAGTAGAATTTTGCGATCCATGCTGTGCCTTTCCACTTCTGTTTTGAGTGTTGTGGTTTCAAGCACGCCGTTTGGCTGTCAGAAAAGCGACAGTACTATCGCTTAAACAGCATAATTGTGTTGTCGAAATTGTGAACCGCATCAATGGCGACGGACACTATTGTTGTTCTTGTTGCAAACCAGCTCTGGATGACTCATGGCCAAAATCTCCAAACGCAAGAAAGCCCAGAAACAAAGGGCCAAAACGTCTGAGGCGCAGCAAAACCCCTCTCGTCGCGATGTATTGCGCTGGGCGCGGAATGTTGGCGTTGCCGCCGTGGCAATTGGCGGCGGCGGTTTCTGGATGATGCGATCGGTAAACGCGATGCAGGCCGAGCAGGATCTTACTCGGATCGGTCAAGGCAAACCGGTGGTGGTTCAGGTGCATGATCCGCAGTGTGCGACATGTACTGCCCTGCAACGCGAAACCCGAAATGCAATGAAGCAATTTGGTGAATGCGATCTGGTGTATCTGGTTGCGGATGTCAGTCAGACAAAGGGCGCAACCTTCGCCAACCGTTATGGCGTGCCGCACGTTACATTGCTGTTGTTCGACGGTGATGGGAGGTTGCAGCAAACGTTAAGCGGCATGCGGTACCGGGACGAGTTAAGCGAGCTACTGGTCCGACATCAGCGGCGATACGGCAGCACTGCGTGAGAAAAACAAAACCCGGCGTGTCGAAACGCGCCGGGTTCAAGTGTTGATTTGCGGGCTTAGTTCCCGGCGCTTTCCATTTTTCGATGCGCAACGACCTCTTCCAGCCATCCCAGATGCATCTCGGGCACCGAACTAAGCAACAGGTCTGTATAGTCGTCAAATGGCGGCCTCAGGACCTCGCTCTTGGGACCATAGCGAACCACCCGACCCTGATACATCACCGCTATACTGTCGCTAATGGCGCGCACGGTCGCCAGATCGTGGGTGATGAACAGATAGGCCACGTCCTCGATCTTTTGCAAATCCAACAACAGTTTCAGGATGCCATCTGCGACCAGCGGGTCCAATGCTGATGTCACTTCGTCACAGATGATCATCTTGGGCTTGGCCGCTAGCGAACGGGCAATACAGACACGCTGTTTCTGACCGCCCGACAGCTCTGCCGGATAGCGATCCATAAACTTTTCGCCCAGTTCGATCTCATCCAGCAGTTCGATGATCCGCTTGCGCTTTTCCGCACCGCGCATGCCAAAGTAGAACTCCAGCGGCCGACCGATGATTGTCCCGACGGTCTGGCGCGGGTTCATCGCGACATCCGCCATCTGGTAAATCATCTGCAGCTCACGCAGATCTTCACGCGAGCGTCCGGCCAGATCCGCCGAAAGCTTGCGCCCTGCAAATGTGATCTCACCGCCGCTCGGCGGTAGTAGACCTGTAATCACCCGCGCCAACGTGGATTTGCCCGAGCCGGACTCGCCCACAACAGCCAGTGTCTGTCCTGGATGAAGCTCGACATTGACGTTGTGCAACACGTCGAAGTTCAGCCCCTTGTAGCGTGCGGTGATCCCGTCGACGCTCAGCACCGGGTCCGGCGTGGGCTGTTTCTCTTCATGTTCGATCGAGCGGACCGAGACCAACGCTTGGGTGTACTCTTCCTGCGGTTTGTTGATGATCTGATCCGTGCTGCCGTATTCGACCGTGTTGCCCATTTTCAGGACCATGATGTCGTCGCTGACTTGCGCCACAACAGCAAGGTCGTGAGTGATGTAGAGAGCGGCAACACCGGTGTCGCGAATGGCTTCTTTGATCGCCATCAGAACGTCGATCTGGGTGGTCACGTCCAACGCTGTCGTGGGTTCGTCAAACACCACGAGATCCGGCTCGGGACACAAGGCGAGGGCGGTCATGCAACGTTGTAGCTGCCCACCGGAAACCTGGTGCGGATACCGATCCCCGATATTGTCCGGATCAGGCAACCCCAGTTTGGCGAACAGCTCGCGCGCGCGCTTTTCGGCTTCCTTGCGCGAGAATTTTTTCTGTTCGACCGCGGCTTCGACAACCTGATCCATGATTTTTTTGGCAGGGTTGAAGGACGCCGCCGCGGATTGCGAAACATAGGTCACTTCGCCCCCGCGCAATTTGCGTATGTCGCCAAACGGAGACTTCAGGATATCCCGCCCATTGACCCAGACTTCGCCGCCAGTGATTTCGACACCGCCCCGGCCGTAAGCCATGGATGCTAAGCCAATAGTGGATTTGCCGGCCCCGGATTCGCCAATTAGCCCTAAGACTTTGCCGGGCGCGAGGTCAAAGCTGACCCCGTGCACGATTTCAATGTCATGGGGTTTTTCACCCGGCGGATACACAGTCGCGCCGATCTTGAGGTCGCGGACCTTGAGAAGGGTATCACTCATCCCCGGCCTCCTTTCAGCGAAGTTGTACGGTTCAGCACCCAGTCAGCCACAAGGTTGACCGAGATGGCGAGTGTCGCGATGGCGACGGCCGGGTATAGTGCTGCGCCGATGCCATAGACGATGCCATCTTTGTTTTCCTTCACGATACCGCCCCAATCTGCCAGCGGCGGCTGCACGCCCAGACCCAGGAACGACAGGGTCGAAATGAACAGCACCATAAAGATGAACCGCAGACCGAACTCTGCCACCAATGGCGACAGCGCGTTGGGCAGGATTTCCCGGAAGATGATCCAGAGCCGGCCTTCTCCGCGTAGCTTAGCGGCCTCGACATAATCCATCACGTTGATATCCACCGCGACAGATCGCGACAATCGATAAGGGCGTGTGGCGTCCAAAAGGCCCATCACAAGGATCAGGATCGGAACGGTCACAGGGACAATCGCCAGAATGACCAGCGCCAGGATCAGCGTCGGAATCGACATGACCAGATCGACCGCCCGGCTTAGAACCTGATCAGCCCAACCGCCCATAACTGCAGCAAGCAGGCCAAGCGACGTACCGGTCAGAAAGCTAAGGAGTGTCGCAGCCGCCGCGATAAAGATCGTGGTACGACCTCCATAGATCATGCGGGTCAGCAGATCGCGTCCGATATTGTCGGTTCCCAGCAAATGTTTGGCACTGGCCGGTTCCCAGACGTCCCCAACCACTTCGGCCATTCCGTAAGGCGCGATCAAAGGCGCGGCGATGGCCACCAAAAAGTAGGTGCCAGTGAAAAACAGACCGATGGCTGCCGAAATAGGAATATTCTTCATCATTTCGGGTGCCTCAATCTTGGGTTCGCAAGGATAGACACAATGTCAGCGACCATGTTCAGGCCAATGTAGACGGCCGCGAAGACTACGCCGCAGGCCAGAACAACCGGCACATCGCGTTTGGTCACGGCGTCGACAAGGTATTGCCCCATGCCGGGATAGACGAACACAACCTCAACCACGACAACGCCGACCACCAGATAAGCCAGGTTCAACATGACAACGTTTACGATTGGTGAAATGGCATTTGGAAAGGCGTGTCTGGCGATAACCTGAAAGGTGGACAGTCCTTTGAGTTCGGCAGTCTCGATATACGCAGACTGCATCAGGTTCAAAATTGCGGCCCGGGTCATACGCATCATCTGCGCCAGAACCACGAGTGTCAGAACCAACGCCGGCAGCGCAATTGCATACAGTTTTTGCCCCAACGACATGGAATCGTTGACCATTGCAAGGGACGAAAACCACCCCAGCTTTACCGAAATGAAATACACCAGCACATAGCCAATGAGAAACTCGGGGATCGAAACCGTTGTCAGCGTGATCGCTGAAATTAGTTTGTCCGGCCAACGGTTACGGTAGCGGACGGCCAACAGGCCCAGAAAAATCGCAAGCGGAACCGAGATGATCGCGGCAACACACGCCAGGAACAGCGTATTTCCCAGTCGTTTTCCGATACTGTCAGCGATGTCGAGCTTGTTGGTGAGCGACTGACCCAGATCACCTTGCAGGATGCCTGTCAGCCATTCGACATAGCGGGTCAATGCGGGACGGTCCAAACCCATCTCTTCGCGCAGGTTTGCAAGGGCCTCGGGGGTTGCGGACTGCCCCAGGACGGCTTGCGCGGCGTCTCCGGGAAGGGCTTCGGTCAGGCCAAAAATCAGGGCCGAAGCGCCGAGCAGTAGTAGGATTCCCAGCGCCAGGCGCTGGGAAACCAGTTTGATGATGGGATGCATGATCCGTAGTCCGTATCAGACGAACCACATCTTACGAGATATGTTGCCGTTCATCATCTCTTGCGTCGGGTCAGATTCCCACCCGTCCAGCTGGTTGCTGATACCCTCGACAAAGTCGTTGAACATCGGGCAGATCAAACCACCTTCGTCGCGGACCATTCTGCCCATCTGGCTATAGATGCCCTTGCGTTTTTCAACGTCCAGCTCCGCCTTGGCCGCGAATAACATGTCGTCGAACGCCTGAACCTTGAACCGGGTGTCGTTCCAGTCTGCGGTGGACAGATATGCGGTCGAATACATCTGATCCTGAACCGGACGGCCACCCCAGTACGACGCGCAGAACGGTTGAACGTTCCAAACTTCGGACCAGTAACCATCGTTTGGTTCACGCTTGATCTCCAGCGGGATACCAGCCTGAGCAGCGGTCTGCTGGAATAAAGCGGCAGCATCTACGGCACCAGGGAACGCACCGTCGGCGACACGCAAGACAATCGGAGAGCCATCATGACCCGATTTCTTGTAGTGTTCTGCAGCCTTTTCAACGCTGAACTCACGCTGTTCGATTGTCTCGTCAAACAACGGATATGCCGCGTTGATTGGCATGTCGTTCCCGATTGAGCCGTAGCCGCGTAGGACCTTGTCGACCAGATCGGCGCGGTTGATGGCGTATTTCAGTGCCAGTCGCAGTTCATTGTTGTCGAAAGGTGCCGTGTCGCAATGCATGATGAACACATAGTGCCCACGACCAGCCGTCGAATTCACCGTCAGATTGGGCGCGCGGCCCAGCAGGTCGGCAACCTTTGGTTCAACCCGGTTGATCGCGTGCACCTGACCGGATTGCAGCGCAGCAGTACGCGCTGTCGCGTCGTTGATGACGACCACTTCGACGCTGTCAAAGTTACCGAAATCGCTGTTCCAGTGGTTTTCGTTCTTGGTGAACAGGTGGCGTACACCCGGTTCATCAACTTCCAGCTTATAGGGGCCGGTACCGATACCTGCTGCAGGGTTGTCCATGCCGCCATCGGGCTGAATGATCAGGTGATAGTCAGCCATCAGATAGGGCAGGTCGGCATTTGGCTCGGTCAGGGTGACCTGGAAGTTGTCGCCATCAGCCTTCATCGACTCGATGCCTTTCATGATGCCGAGGGCACCCGACTTGGAGTCTTCGTTCGAATGGCGCTCCATCGTCTTCAGAACGTCTTCGCTGGTCATGGTCTTGCCGTTGTGGAACTCGACACCCTGACGCAGCTTGAAGGTCCAGACCTTGGCGTCTGCACTGCCTTCAACGCTTTCGGCAAGGCGTGGCTCGATTGTACCGTCAGGTGCCACTTCAACCAGTTGGTCGCCAAACTGCTTGCCGTTCTGGAACGGAACCGAGCTGGCATAGGTTGCCGGGTCGAGCGAGTTCGTAGATTCGCCGCCCTGCAGGCCAAATTTCAGATCACCACCCTTTTTGGCGCCTGCAGCGCGGGCGGCATCTGCGAACATTGTGCTGGCCATCGCGGCAGTGACCCCAAGGGCGGCCGCTTTCCCCATGAATTCGCGGCGTGTTAGTTTTCCTGCCGTCACTTGTCCGGTCATGTGAGTGAGTTGGTCGTTCATGCAAAGATCTCCCTTTGGTTTGTTATAGCCCTTTGCGGACTTTTTATTGACGCTTGAGTCAACGTTGGCGCATTTCAACCTGCCGGGCAAGTTTAAAGTCCTGCCCTTAGTGGTTGGATCTACAAGTTGTTCCGCGCTATCGTGTCCTCCTTGAGCGTTGAAAACAATAGCACTTCGTTTTCGTAGGCGTTTATCGAAGCGCGCAGATAGAAATTTTCGGTGTCAGACCACATCTCGCAACTTGTCGCAGTTTTCAATTCCAGGTCGCCGCGTTTTTGTTCCTGGATCCAGTCACAGGTGCCCCGTGCAGAAAGCGGGTCATCGGGACGTATTGACCAAATCTCATGTGCAGAACCGCCACTTATCAACCCATGCGCGCAATCTTCGACAAGACCAAAATCATCCTCGATGATCAGACGTATTTCTCCGGTATTCATATCCGTTTCGACACGGCGGGAATTCAATGTTTGCCGTAAGGTTTTGACTTTCCGCGGCTCTTCAGAATCAGGCGGAGGAAACACGCACTCGTCAGACGACACAGGTTCCCGCTGCGGGATCGTAACCTCGCCCGCTGTCAAATGCAGCTCGGCCATCTCTGGAGAGGGCCAGATCAACGGCCAATATGCGCTGGAGACAGACAGGCGCAACCGATGCCCCTTAGGGACACGGTAGGCAATGTGATCCAGGTCAACTTCAATTTGATAAGGTTCGCCGGGTGTTAGCGGCGCGGGGTCTGCATGGCTGTCCCAGTGCGCAAGGTTCAGAACCCCGTAGGTGATTCTGGTCGTGGCGCCGTCGGGATGAATATGGTTCAGGCGTATCGCGATCTGAGCCTGCGGTTTGTCGGTGCTGACCGTCAGTCGCACCCGCGGTGCGCCTACGATGTCCATGGTATCGCCCAGCGGTTCGCTGTCAAAACAGGCCGACAATGAATCATCGGCCCGCTGGTCGCCAGGCATGTCAGGGCCCAACCAGATGGCGCAATACTCGCCGCCATCCATGCCGCAATGCTGGGGCGAGCGTATGCGTACATTCAAATGACCGGCCTGACCGAACCCCGCATCCGAAATGGGCAAGGTCACAGTGGGCAGTTGAGATGTCGCACCGTCAGGTTCTGCGATCCAGTGACCGGCTCGCTCGGCGTACCAACGTTCAGGGCGCACACCGTCCATCACATAGGCCCGATAATCCGGATCGTTTTGCACCCCGGTGTCTACGTCTTTCAACCAATGGTCCCACCACCGCAGCGCTTCCTGAAGGAAGCCAATCCGAGGTTCTGGCACTGCAAAATGCGGATACTTGTGAACCCAAGGGCCAACGATGCCCTTAACCGGAGTGTTCAACTGTTCAATGAGCAACGGAACGGTGTTTTTATACGCGTCCCCCCAGCCACCAACCGCAAGCGTTGCTGCACGGATCGCCCCAAAATCTTCGCAAACCGAGCCATGTCGCCAGTAGTCGTCACGGGTTTGGTGCCGCAACCAAACCGACGGCAAAAACGGCTCGCTCTCCAACCGGTCCAACCACAGCTCACGCCAGTTCGGGCGTAACTTGGGGTCGGGCGCACGCGAGGAATAGGACCACATCGTCGCGCCCCAGCCGAGGTTTTCGTTCAACAGACATCCACCCTTGTAGTGGATATCATCTGCATACCGATCCGCTGTCGAACATAGGGTGATGATGGCCTTAAGCGGGTCGGGTCGCATCGCGGCGACCTGTAACGCATTAAAGCCGCCCCAGCTGATTCCCATCATCCCTACCGAGCCACTGCACCAAGGTTGATCCGCCAGCCACTGAATAACTTCGACAGCATCATCCAGTTCTTGCTGGGTATACTCATCGGTCATCAAGCCTTCGCTATCGCCGTTACCGCGCATATCCACGCGGATGCAGGCGTAGCCGCGTTTGGCGAACCACGGATGGGTTAGTTCATCCCGTGCAGCGGTGCCATCGCGTTTGCGATAGGGGAGATATTCCAGAATTGCCGGAACCGGAGACTGATCTACGTCCGTGGGTCGCCATACCCGAGCAGACAGGCGACACCCATCAGATAGATGGATGCCTAAGTCGGCGATTTCCTCGATCTCACTTAGCGAGTTGGGTGCAGACGTCATTGTGGCAGTCTCCGGGTCCTGTTGGTCATAGGACGGGGTAAAAGCGTCAAACTACCTTCTTATTGCGACAACCAGATCCATGACATTTGTGCCCGTTGGGCCGGTCACAAGCAAAGCATCAACCTTGTCCAAATAGCTGCCACTATCGGCGTTTTCCAATGCGGTTTCGGCCCCCTCGGCCCAGGTTGAACCATCAACGATCCCACCTGCCGCGTTTGTCGGGCCATCCGTGCCGTCGGTGCCACCAACAACCACCGTGATTCCAGGGACGCCGGATATCTCGCGCCCCAAAGCAAGCGCAAGGGCCTGATTTCGACCGCCGCGCCCCGGGTTGTCGGGCAGAACCACCGTCGGCTCACCGCCAAATACCATCACGCCGGGTTCCATTTGCCGCAATCGCGACCCCAGATAAGCAGACACAGAAAGATAGTCATCGTGCAGGGCCTCTTCATCCGCGTGCACGGTGAACCCGGCGACCTGCGCCGCATTTGTTGCCGCAGCCCGGGCATGTGCGTTTGATGCGATAATACGGGTCGTGGCCTCGAAGGTGTAGGTATCTGGCAATGCGCCAATCCCCGACCCGATGACGTGAAGATCATCACCGGGCACATCTGAGATCGCCAACACTGTTACTTTTTTGCCCGCAAAATGCGACAGCAATCCACCGCCTTTGACACGGGACAGCGCGCGACGTTTTGCATTCATTGCCGTGATATCCAGACCTTCGGACAGCAAACTCCTGTTCAGGGCCTCAAGATCCTCAAGCGAGTTTCCCGGCAACAGATCCTCGGCCAACGACGACGCCCCACCCGAGACCAAAAGCAGCAGATGCGAGCCCGGCTGCATTGCCTCAACAGCTAGGCGTAAAGCGCGCCCACCTGCAAGGCTTCGGCCGTCAGGCACGGGATGAGAGGCTTCGATGACCTCAACGCCGTCAGGCAGATCCCGGCCATGATCATCCTTGGTGACCACAAGGGTGGGAACGATTCCGAAATGATCCATCGCTGCGCGCGCCATCGCTGCGGCGGGTTTCCCAACGGCCAGAATACGATCGGGTTTCGGGACGTCCGACAAAGCGGATTGTGTTGCAGTGTAACCGTCGACCGCCGCGACCCCAGCCTGCCACAGTTTGATTGCTTGTTCTGCTTGGGTCATTGGCTGTCCATCCAGATTGTTACAGGCCCGTCATTGAGCAACTCAACAGCCATATCAGCGCCGAATTGCCCCTTTTCCACGGCAATCCCGTGCGATACCAGGTATTGGGCAAAAACGTCGTACAAGTGTTTACCTGTTTCCGGAGCAGCAGCCTCGGAAAAGCCAGGGCGGTTGCCGCTAGCGGTGTTGGCGGCCAATGTGAACTGGCTGACAACAAGAGCAGATCCGCCGCTGTCCACGATCGAGCGGTTCATCTTGCCAGCGTCATCCTTGAAAATGCGTAGCTTTGAAACCTTGGCCGCCAGCTTCGCGGCCTGCTGTTCGTCATCACCTTGCATCGCACACACAAAAATCAGCAACCCAGGTCCTGATTGTCCGACAACAACCTCATCGACCGAGACCTTGGCATGGGAAATGCGTTGTAGCAGCGCGCGCAAATTGAACCTCTGATGTTGTGCAGGTCTGTTTGATGGGAAGGTTTATCCGCGCCAGTCGACAATGTCACCCAAAGCCGCGCGATCCGTTCGAAAAGCGTTTGCAGGGTGATCTGTGTCTGAATAGCCAAATGAAATCGCGCACAAGATCAACCGGTCATCCGGGATATCAAAATAGCGATGTAAAAACGGGCTATAGCTGGCAAGCGCCGCTTGTGGAATTGTCGCAATACCGAGCGCCTGAGCGGCCAGGGTAAATGCCGTGACAAACCCGCCGCAATCCAAAGCACCATAAGCGCCCAGTTCCACAGGGCTAGAGACAATGGCGCAATGCGGTGCACCAAACAAAGTGAAGTTTTTCATCATTTGACGCGCAGATGCGGTGCGATCACCGCGTTCGACACCGGTTGCTTCGTATAAAGCCCAGCCGCAGGTGCGGCGGCGATCCTGATAGACACCGGAATACGACGTGGGAAAAGGCAGATCAGGGGTGGCGGTGCCAGTCTCAGCTTCGGTCCGCATGGCGCGGCGGAAGGTGTCCGTTTCCTCACCGCTGGTGATCACCACATGCCATGGTTGCGCATTGCACCAGCTTGGAACACGCGAGGCACTGGTCAGGATTTGTTCGATCTGACCCTTGGGGACCGGGTTGGGACGAAACGCACGGCAAGAATGCCGATCCTCAAGCAGGGTATTCAGTACGGATATTGTCACAGCGGCTTTCTCCCCAAACTCGCGACGCGGAGGATGGCTTCGGACCAAAGGATGTTCAAGGGGGCGTGGGTGTCTGGCCGGCAAGGGTTATTGTTGCCCTGTCGCCACCATATAACCGACACCGGCAGCAATCAGCAGGCCCAGAACAACAGCGATGGTGATTTTGATTGCAGACCAGGGGCGCTCTCCCTGTACACGTCCCGTTCGCCCGTTCACCACGAAACGATAGGTTTGCCCGCGATATTTGTAGGCGGCCATCCAAACTGGCAGCAGGATGTGCTTAAAAGTAACATCCCGGACGTCCGTGTCCACGGCATGGATGCGCTGTCGGTCTCCTCCGATATCAAAACGCACATCCCGCTCGATTACCCGCGCCATGTAGGCGCGCGCCTCGGCGTGACCCTCTTGCAATTCAACGGTGTAGGCCTCGGCCCGAAAACCCGCCAGATACTCGGGTTGATAGGGTTCCAATGCAGGCAGGTCCCAAGGCTCAAGCGCATCTGTGTATTTTTTGGGGAGAGAGCGCGACGCCAATACCAGAACATCGTCAAAGAACCGCGCCACACGTCCTGACTTAGGTGTCCAACGGGTTCTTGGCACTTGCTGCTGCACGCGTTTGCCGTCGCGCATCACCGTGCGGGTTTCATAGTACACCACGCCACGCTCGCCGCGATAGCTGGACTTTGTGTCCGCATCGAAGGTCCAGTAGGGCACGTAAATACCCTGCATCCGGCGCCCTTTTCGGGCATAGTCTTTCAGCCCATTGGGAGCAAACCACAGACCACCTAACCAATCACTCATGCCTTTATGAGCGGCGCGTTCGTCCAACGCGAACGGCAACACACCTTTCGGCTTGATATGCCTGCTGACCCCGGTATCCGTCACCACCGGCGTGGCGCAGAACGGACATTCGGCTGCATGCGTGTCCGGATCGAACTCGACCTGAGCGGCACAGTTCGGACAGGACAGAACCCGGGTTTCCTCAATCTCGCTTTCGGGCAGGCGGTCGGCGATGGCCGCGTCAAAATCCAACTCACGCAAGCTGGCACCGCCCCATGGGCCGGTGCTGATCGGCTCGGAATGACCGCAATGGTCACAGCTCAGGGTGCCGTCACCCGGATTGAAGCGGTAATCCGCCCCACATTGGTCGCAGGGAAAGCGGTGTTCTTCAGTCATTTGTCCGCCTTGTTTGCTGGCACGATGCTAGTCTGTTGGCATCAAGCGTCCGGAGGTGGAGGCGGCAGGATCGTAAACAACTGGGCCAATTCCTGAACATCACCAGCCTTTTTCCAACCATCCTGGCCCGCCGTCCAAACATGCGTGTCGCGCGTGATCTCACCGTCGGTCGCCATGCGGCCCATCTTGGCCTTCGAAAACGGCCCGCTTGTCTGACCGTCAACCGCGATATGCCACACATGCTCGACCGGAGGCGGTGGCGGCGGTGCCGCATGCGCTGGTGGTTGCTGGGCAGCGGGGGCGGACGATCCCCAAGGGCCGCTGGGTTGGCCCGCTGCCATATTCGACAATTGCTGCGCCATCGCCATGCCCATCCCCATACCAAGACCGGCGCCCATGCCACCGCCTTGTCCGGGGTTGTTTGCAGCCGCTGTCATTGCTTCTGCTGCCGAATACTGGGTGAATTTGCCCAAGTCTCCTGCCAGACCCATCGAGGTGCGCTTGTCCAGCGCGGCCTCGACAGCTGGTGGCAGCGAAATGTTCTCGATATAAAACTCGGGCATATCCAGCCCATAGCCGTCAAGAACGGGTGAGACTTCGGCCGCGATCAACTTGCCCAGATCGGCCGTGTTCGCGGCCATATCCAACACTGGGATGCCCGAGCCTGCGATGACACGGCTGAATTCCTGAACGATGATGTTGCGGATCTGAAAACTGATCTCGTCCATGGTGAATTCGCCATCGGTGCCGACGATTTCAATCAGGAATCTCGCCGGGTCCTTGACGCGAACTGTATACGTACCAAAGGCGCGGATGCGCGTTGGGCCGAACTCTGGATCCCGCAGCATGATCGGGTTTTTTGTGCCCCATTTCAGGTCGTTAAACCGTGTCGTGTTGACGAAGTAGATTTCCGACTTGAACGGAGACTGGAACCCATGATCCCAATGCTGCAGCGTCGTCAGGATGGGCATGTTGTTGGTTTCAAGCATGTAAAGACCCGGCGTGAACACATCCGCCAACTGCCCTTCGTGCACAAACACAGCTGCCTGACCTTCGCGAACGGTCAACTTGGCTCCATACTTGATTTCGTGCCCTTCGCGTTCGAACCGCCAGACCATTGTGTCACGGCTGTCATCCACCCAGTGAATGACATCAATGAATTCTCCGGTCAGAAAATCGAAAATTCCCATTTGGGTTCTCCTGTCCTTGGGGTCAGAGCGGCTGCCCCATGATTTCACGTGCAATGATCCGCACCACGGGTCGGGCCTGATCGACCGAGACGCCAGGCTCCAGACGCGGATCATACAACATTGTCAGCAGTTTCTCGTCATGGCTGGTTAGCAACGCAAACTCATCATCATCATTGAAGATCGATGGTCGCGCGGCCGGGCTGTCGTTGGACAATCCCAGGCCCTGAGCAATTTCTTCGTGAATGCAGCTCCGCCGCACCAGATCAGGCAGCTCGGACCGGATCAAAGTCACGGCGCGTACATATTTGAACGGTGACGCGTTAGTGGCAGAAGCGAATACGAAACAATCAAAATTAGACCGCGGGTTGGCGACCAGTTCCAATGAGGCCTGGCTGATTCCCGGGATCAATTCTTTCAACCGTTTCACGACATATGCGCTGTCGTCCTTCCCGGCGAAAAAGACATGGAAGTTAGCTTTTCGGCTGACCGTCGAAACCGGGTGGTTGGTGAGCTTGGCCAGACGGCTGGCAAAAGACTTAACCTGCGCGGCATCCTTTTCACGCGTTGACGGCAAGACCGAAGGGCCAAATTCGGTTTTGATGCGCACAGGTCCAGACCAGCGGCTAAGCTGACCATCTGTCTTGCGCGAGCCAATTGATACGCTGTGATTGGGATACTCGCTGTAAAACGCGATCGCCTCGAAATTCCGTGCAAGATCATCGGCGTCATAAGGCGTATCCGGGCCTCCTCCATCGGTGCGCAGCAAGCCACGTGTCAGCAAATCGCGTTCAACGCGTTTGTAGAACCGGGCCAGATCCTGACTGGCCGCCGACGGAGGGACATAAGCGACAGGCACAGCGACAGGAGCAGCCGGGCGAGGCTCGGGAACAGCAGGTGTTGTCAGCGCTTCCTCGCAATTGGCCAATGCCAAAAGCGAGGCGGCACTTAGCCCCAACCTGAGTGATCTCATTGGCTGCACGCCCCGTCCACCTTTATCCCGGAACAGCGGTTCCGGCGTTATCGCCTGTACCATCCTTGCGCGCCTTGGCGGATGCCAGGGTATCGCGCAGTTCGGCCTCCATCTTCTGCAGTTCCTCTTCGGCGGCGGCGCGCTTGGCCTTGCCTTCGTCCGCGATCGCCAGACTTTCGTTGATGGTTCCGATCAGATCCGCATTGGCTTGTTTAACGGCCTCGATGTCGAAGACGCCCCGTTCCATTTCCTCGCGGATCATCTTGTTGGATTCTCGCAGGTTTGCGGCGTTCGAAGTCAGCAATTCATTGGTCAGGTCATTGGCATCGCGCACCGCTGCAGCAGCTTCGGCGCTGCGCTGGATGGTTACAGCCTGCGCCAGTTGTGTTTCCCAAAGCGGCACGGTGTTGACCAGTGTCGAGTTGATCTTGGTCACCAGCGACTTGTCGTTCTCTTGCACCAAGCGGATCGAGGGCAGCGATTGCATCGTTACCTGCCGTGTCAGTTTCAGATCATGGACCCGACGCTCAAGATCGTCGCGTGCGGCGCGGATGTCGCGCAGCTCTTGCGCTTTCATCACCTGCTCTTCTTCCGGTGCGGCCTGAACCGCGGCCTCTCGTTCCGGAATGTCATGGCTGTCCAGTTCGGTCAGCTTTTCTTCACCCGCGGCGATGTACAACGCCAGTTCATCGTAAAATCCCAAGGTTTTCTCATATAGCAAGTCCAGCGACTTGATGTCTTTCAGCAGCGTGTGCTCGTGCCCCAGCAGATCATCTGTGATCCGGTCGATCTGGCCCTGAACATCTTCGAACTGTGCAGTAAACTTGGCAAACGGCGCGGCCTTGCCGAGCAATCTTTCCCACCAGCTGCGCTCGCGGCGGACGTCCAGCTCGCTGATCGAAAACCCGCGGATTGTCGTCACGATGTTTCGCAGGCTGTCGCCAGCAGGTCCAACGTCCTTGTTGCGTACATCAGCAAGCATGGCTTGGCTGATTTCTTGCAACTCGGACTGCGCGGACGATCCGAACGAGACAATCGAGTTGGTGTTCTCCATGTCGATTTCATCCATTCGCTTGCGAATCTCAGCGCTGACAGGTTCATCGGCATCTTCAAGCGAGATGACTTCGGCTTTTGGTTCGGGCAACGCAACTGCGGTGACTTCTTGTACAAGCGTTTCTGCCTGAACCGCCTTGTTCTTGATCTCGTCGGACATGGGGATGTTCCTCATTCAGATAATGGCCGGTCAATCCAACCGGACGCCTTCGCGTTGCAGCCTTTCGCGCAACACATCAATTTCAACCGTCAGATCACTGCGGTCATCCAATAGCATCTTGCGCGTGCGCGCAGCGAAATTCTGTTCCAGATCGTCCAGCAGCGCCGAATAATCGTCCAGTGCCTGTTTGTCACGGGTGCGGGCAAAGACATCCGCGAACTTCACTGTCGCGTCGCGGGCCCCTTGCAGGTAGACGGTCAGATACTTGCGGGCCCCTGCCAGATCACGGGGATCTTCCTCGACCGTGCGGAACAGATCACGCGCGGTGTCCTGAAAGCGTTCAACCCGTGCTTCGATCCGACGATCACCTGCGCGTTTGATCGCATCCGTCATTTCGCTCAGATGAGATTCGGCGCTTTCAACAACACGCGCGACACGGTCCTGTTGAAAAGTGTCGACGCCTTCCATCCCCTTGTCTTTCATAGGGTCTAGGCCAAAGGATACTGAATGTAGAACGGTTGCGACTGCACCAAACAGGATCGGGGCCAGAAGGCTAACCTGTGATGCTGCCTCAGCATCCAGAAACTCATTGCGGTAGGATGCGAGCGCTGCACCAAGACCGGTCAGCACGCTGGAGAATATCTTGCGGGGAAAGGCAGGTCGCCTGGCAGCGCGGCGGGCCTTATAGGCAGCTTCAGCCCGCAAACCCTCACGCAGCAAGAATGCGGCGGCGGTCAACAAGCCCGCCGCCACAAGCCCGATTGTCATGCCAATGGCACCGTCATTCAGGGACAAAAACACCAAGGGTATAGCCGGAACAAACAACACATTGGCACGCGCACCCGCAGGTTCGACCTTTGCACCTTCGAACTGCCCGCGCTGATGCGGTTCGTCTGAGGAAGGTTCATCTTGTGGGCTGAATTTTCCGCCGTACCGTTTCGCCATGCGCTACAAGCCCCCGAGGACGCCGGTACAGACGCCGAACAAAAGCACCAGCAGCGCCGCATAAGCCAGTTTTTGCACTCCGGTTCCGGACATGTCGCCCCCCAATAGCAGCATTCGCAGAAAATTTAGTAGATGCGAGGGCTTGGCGCTAGGGGGAAGGTTGCCAAACCCGCATCACTTGCGAAGTTTCTTGCCGACGGGTGCCCGTTTTCTTTGTGGGCGAGGCGCTCTCTTAGCTGTTCCTGCGGGTTCGGCTTCGGCATCCAGACCCAACTGTTCGCGCATCACCCGGCGACGGATCTCTTCAACTGCGCCAGGTTTCAGATCACCCAACTGAAATGGGCCGTATGAGACGCGTAGCAGTCGGTTTACGGTAAATCCGATATCCTCGATCGCGCGACGAATCTCGCGATTTTTTCCCTCGCGCAGGCCAATCGTCAGCCAGGCGTTTGCACCTTGTTGACGATCCAGCGTGACGGTCATCGGTTGAAACCGCTCTCCTTCAATGACAAGGCCTTTTCTTAAAGGCGCAAAGTCTTCGTCCTTGGGGCGGCCATTCACCCTGACGCGGTATTTGCGCAGCCACCCGGTTGCGGGCAGTTCCAGCTTGCGCTTGATGCCGCCATCATTGGTCAAAAGCAGTAACCCTTCCGAGTTCAAGTCCAACCGTCCGACACTCATGACACGCGGCATGTCTTCCGGAAGCTTGTCAAAGATCGTCGCTCGGCCCTTTTCGTCGCGGGTTGTGGTCACCAACCCTGAGGGCTTGTGATATAGCCAAAGACGTGAGGGTTCCGGCTCTGACACCGGTTTGCCATCAACGGTGATCTTGTCCTTTGCGGTGACATTCAGGGCAGGGCTGTCGATCACCTTGCCATTGACGGTGACGCGACCAGCTTCGATCATGCGTTCGGCTTCACGACGCGAGGCGACGCCCGCGCGCGCCAGCACTTTGGCGATCCGGTCGCCGGGAGGAGGGGTATTGCTCATGTGTGGGCCATAGCGCATCCCGCCCGCTTGCGAAAGGCAGGTTTCTGTTGCAGTCAGGGGCATGACGTTCAAAACGCATATGACCCGTGCATTGGCAGAAGCACGCGCAGCCGGCGACCGTGGCGAGGTGCCGGTCGGTGCGGTCATCGTGGCGCCAGATGGTCAGATCGTGTCTGCGGCGGGAAATCGCACGCGCGAACTGAGCGATCCAACGGCGCATGCCGAGATTCTGGCGTTGCGGACCGCATGCTCTGCGGCAGGGTCCGAGCGGTTACCTGATCACGACATTTACGTCACTTTGGAGCCGTGCGCGATGTGCGCAGCCGCGCTGGCCGCGGCGCGCATTCGGCGTATCTACTATGGCGCGGCAGATCCGAAATCCGGTGGCGTTGCACACGGGGCACGGGTCTTTTCCCACAAACAGGCCCACCATATCCCCGAGGTTTATGACGGTATTGCTGGCGAAGAAGCCGCATCACTTTTGAAAGCCTTTTTTGCTGCGCGCAGGCAGAACTTGCTGGACTGATCCGGCAAGCCCCTTGAATCAAATTGTGATGGGTTGCATCAGCTGAGGTTCGATCACGTTCACCCCCGGCAATCCCTCGATCAAGGCCTGAGCCGACTGCTCTAGGATGGGGAAGGTTTTGTAATGGCAGGGGATGACCGTCTTGAAGTTGAAATACCGCTCGGCCGCGTAGGCTGTCGCTTTCATGTCCATGGTAAAGTGTCCACCCGCTGACAGAATGCCGATATCGGGTTTGTAGTAATCTCCCATCCAATCCATGTCGGCCATGATGTCGGTATCGCCCGAAACATAAACCACATGCCCTTCGGTCGCGATCATGAATCCGACCTCGCTGCCACCCGTGCGCAGCCCGTCAGGTGTTGAAAAGGTCGAGCTGTGAGACGCGGGCACCATTGTCACCTTGATGCCATTCAGGTTCACCGTGCCGCCCTTGTTAAAGCCAATTGTTTCAATCCCTTCGGCTTCACTCCAATACCCCATTAGGTCGTATTGCCCGACAACGGGTATGTTGAGATGATTAGCTAGGGACAAAACGTCAGCAACATGGTCGAAATGCGTGTGCGTCAGCAGGATATGCGTGGCGCTTTCCAGGGCGGCGTCATGCTGCGCCTCGCCCAGGACCGGGTTCCCGGTCAGCCATGGGTCAATCAGCAATACCTGACCTTGGGTTTCGATGCGAAAACTGCCGTGGCCCAACCAAATAATTTTCATAAATAATCCTCCCAATCATACTGTTGGCAACAGCTTACCATCCGTTATGTAAAAGTTCATGGACTGGATGCAGGAAATCGACGGGTATTGTGAACGCTTGTCAGCTGGGTATTGGGCTGAACCCATCAACGCTGTTACAAATGCGGCTTTTTTGATTGCGGCCTGGGTCATGTGGCGGCGTGTTCGGGGTGAGAAACTGCCATTGGCCACGGCGTTGGTCATCATGTTGGCTGCTATCGGGATTGGAAGCTATCTGTTCCACACCCATGCGCAGGTTTGGGCTGCCATCGCAGATACCACACCCATATTGCTGTTTATTCTGATTTACATATTCGCGGTGAATCGAGGCGCTTGGGGCATGTCACCTGCATATGCGCTGGGCGGGACTCTGCTGTTCCTTCCTTACGCGGCCGCGACTGCTCCCCTGTTTCAATTCGTCCCCGGGCTGGGCGGGTCTGCAGTCTACGCTCCGGTTCCTTTGCTCATATTGATCTATGCCGTTGCCCTGCGCAGCCGCGATCCGAGCCTGGCAAAGGGAATGGCGGCTGGTGCTTTAGTCCTGATCTTGTCGATCACGTTTCGCGCTATGGACATCCCGATCTGCGGGCAATGGCCCATAGGCACGCATTTCTTGTGGCACATTCTGAACGCCATCATGCTGGGTTGGATGATCGAAGTATATCGGGCCGCTATTTTGCGGCGCCGCGCACAAGATGCAAATCCCGGGCGCGGACCGAAGGCGTGATCAAAGCCCTTCGCTTTTAATAATATTTGCGATCCGCTCGCCAATGATGCGACTGGACTTTCGGGAGGGGTGGATCAGGTCAAACGAGAAATACGACGCATCACCTGGGCGGGCGACATCATGGTTTGAGACGAACGTAATACCTTGTTCTTGTTGTGCGAGACGGGCAATCCGGGCCTCAAACTCATCACCTTCGGCTTTACAGTGCTCAATAGGTGTCAGCAGTTTGGGGCTGCGCAGATATCCGACATAAATGACCTGGGTGCCACGGTCCCGTATGCGGCGCAGGAATCGCGGGATCTGACCAGACTCCCCATCAACCGAGATCATTCTGTCCAATACGGCGTCGCAACGCGAACAACCGCAGCCCAGCATCAGATCATTGCCGCCACCGTTGACGATTGCCCATTTCCAATCACCTTCGACAAATTGCGCCTGAACGCCGGTTTTGGGCCTGTCATCTGTGTCGAACTGAGTTTGCAACCACGCAGCCGGTACTGTTCTGTCGATGACCGCCGACCCGACACTCTTCTCAATCACATCCGGGATCGAAGAGCCGGAGGTAGAATTCCACGCCATAAGAGAATCACCAACGACAATGATTTTTGCATCTGGTTGACTAGACGGTGCCTCCTGGCACCCGAGCAAGAGGCTGAATAACCCAATAAGGAGAATGAATTTTCTTGGCATGTGAGACCTGAAACAAGATGATTTTGAGAGTCTCAATCGGAGACCGAAATGGTAAACGAACCATTAAGATCCAAAAAATCAGTGTCGGTCTCCGTCAGTTTTGAAATGAGGCGGCCAGGTCGGCTGGTAGCTCAAATTCGCTCAACACCCTGGCGCGGCCTTCGGCTGACATCTTGCGCGCGGTCTTTTCAACGATGCTCTTGATTTTCTCGGCCGAGTGTTTCGCGGCGAAGGGCTGGAAATACCACTTGAGAAAGACGAAACAGATCACGTCCTCTAACGCTTGCACCTCGGCGTCGCGCTTGATGCCCTGTTTGCGCAGCATTCGTCCGACCGTTTCCGCCTGATCCCCGCTGTATCCGTTCTGGATCATCAGCGACATGACAATATCGGCATGATGCACCCCTTGGGCTTTGCGCCAGGCCAGATATCCTGCGCGTCCATCTGGGTATTCACTGCGGGCAAGCTTCCAGCGTTCGATATGCTGACCACGCGCGGCGATCTGCAATTCGTCAGACGCATCCGGAAACAAGCGATCCAGTTCTGCGCTCATCCTTGACCCATAGAGCAAAGCTTCGGGCTGATCGTTGTCGATGTTGGGGTCTTTTGCATTGGCCGCATCTATTGCGTCCAGAACTGCTTGCTTTCGCGCGCTCATTCACCGCTCCGTTGGCTTGCGGGAACTGCGTGCTGTCGCAGCAGTTCACCAGCGTGTTCTTTGCTATGGTAGCGGCTTGATGCGGCAAGTGCATCAATCAAATAAACCTTTGCCGGGTCAGACGAGGGGGTAGCTGACCCGGCGGGTTCGGGCAGGCTTAGTTGCCCGGTTTAACTTTATCCTGGGTGACAGGTTCCGAGACTGTGGTGGGGAAGCTCAGGTTCCGGGTCAGGTTGGTCATGTCGACACCCATGGCCATGGCCGGTGCGGCAAGAACGGTGGTAGACAAGATGGCGGCTGTGATGAAGGTTTTCATTTCTGTCTCCGTTGTTGTGCTGTGTCACATTATAGAAAATGAACAGTCCAGTTCAGTTTTCAAGGCGCAAAGTGAACTAATTAGTTTACTTTTTTGCATACCGGGTATTCAGGATTGAATGGCAGGGAAGGACGGGTGGCCAGATACATAGAGAAACCGGACCCTCAGCGGTCTTGCGACTGGTGCGCCAGACGGGTAAATGCCCCCCTAACGTATATGAGGGAAGCCGATGTCGATTGACCAAAGCACCGCCGCTAAGGTGGCCAAACTGGCCCGGATCAAGGTCGAGGATGACGCGCTGCCGGCGCTGGCCTCGGAATTCAACACGATCCTGGGGTTCATCGAGCAACTGAACGAAGTCGATGTCGATGGGGTTGAACCGATGGTCTCGGTCGAGCCTATGCGCCTGAAACGACGTGAAGATGTGGTCACCGACGGCAACCAGCAGGACAAGGTTCTGGCCAACGCCCCCGATGCGCGAGAGGGGTTTTTCGCAGTGCCCAAAGTGGTGGAGTAAGACATGAGCGATCTGAATAAACTGGGTCTGGCCGAAGCCCGTGACGCGCTGCGCGCCGGCGATGTGACTTCGGTCGAGCTGACCGAATCCTGCCTTAAGGCTATTGATGAGGCCGACGCGCTGAACGCCTTTGTTCACAAGACGCCCGAGATCGCGCTGGAACGTGCCAAGGCGGCGGACGTGCGTATCAATGGCGGTGATGCGCCGTCGATGTGTGGCCTTCCGATCGGCATCAAGGATCTGTTCTGCACCAAAGGCGTGCCGTCTCAGGCCGCTTCAAAGATTCTGGAAGGGTTCAAACCGGAGTACGAATCCACTGTGTCGCAGCAACTGGCTGACGCCGGTGCGGTGATGCTGGGCAAGCTGAACATGGATGAGTTTGCCATGGGATCGTCCAACGAAACCTCTGCCTATGGCAACGCGGTCAGCCCATGGCGGCGTGGTAACGATGACGCGCAGCTGACACCGGGCGGCTCGTCGGGCGGTTCCGCCTCGGCCGTTTCCGCAGATCTGTGCCTGGCTGCGACCGGCACCGATACTGGCGGATCAATCCGCCAACCGGCAGCATTTGTGGGCATCACCGGCATCAAGCCGACCTATGGCCGCTGCTCGCGCTGGGGCATCGTGGCGTTTGCGTCCTCGCTGGATCAGGCTGGACCGATGACCAAAAACGTGCGCGACGCGGCGATCATGCTTGAAACTATGTGCGGACACGATCCCAAAGACTCGACCAGTGCCGAATTGGCCGTCCCTAATTTTGAGGCGATGCTGACCGGCGACATCCGAGGAAAGAAAATCGGTATCCCCAAGGAATACCGTATGGACGGAATGCCGTCCGAGATCGAAGAGCTGTGGGCCGATGGCGCCGCGATGCTAAAGGATGCGGGCGCCGAGATGGTCGACATCTCGTTGCCGCACACCAAATACGCACTGCCGGCCTACTACGTGATTGCCCCGGCCGAAGCCTCCTCGAACCTCGCACGCTATGACGGAGTGCGCTATGGCCGCCGGGCCACGCTGGCGCAGGGCGACGGCATCACTGAAATGTATGAAAAGACCCGCGCCGAAGGCTTTGGCCATGAGGTGCAGCGCCGTGTGATGATCGGGACCTATGTTTTGTCGGCTGGTTTCTATGACGCTTACTACAATCGGGCGCGTAAGGTGCGGAACCTGATCAAGAAAGACTTTGAGGATGTGTTTGCCAATGGCATCGACGCCATCCTGACGCCTGCGACACCATCGGCCTCCTTTGGTCTGGGCGAAATGACCGAGGCGGATCCGGTTCAAATGTACTTGAACGACGTCTTTACGGTCACCGTGAACCTGGCTGGATTGCCAGGTATTTCGGTGCCAGCTGGCCTGGATTCGCATGGTTTGCCTTTGGGTTTGCAGCTGATCGGGCGCCCTTGGGATGAAGGTGACCTGCTCAACACCGCCTATGCGCTGGAAAACGCGGCTGGTTTTGTGGCCAAGCCTGGAAAATGGTGGTAAGCCTCGGGCCGCCAGGACAACAGATACGGAGCCATCGAATGCGCTTTATGCCTTTGATCCCCACCGTCGCACTTATCGCTGCGTGCAATACAGTTGCGCCGGTTGCCGGTACGGGTTTCAACACGCCACAATATCAGGCTCAGCGCGAGGCTGAACTGGCGGGGCAGGGCGCGGTCTACGATCCCCTTTTGGCCCCTGCTGATGTGTCGCAGGAAACTCTGGGCGCGCAGGGCACGGTTCTCGCGGCGACGGGGTCAAATGCCGATATCGCCAACCAGACAGCGGCCGCATTGGCCAGCACCTCTGGGGCGGCAGGCGCAACGGCAGTTGCAGCCACGGCCGCGAGCAACACAGGGATTTCCGACGAACAGGACTTTGCCGCCGTGTCCGAACGCCGCAGCATCGAATCCGATGCTGCCCGGATCGACCAGAATCGTCAAACATACGAGGTCGTTGCCCCGACCGCCGTTCCCGAACGCAGCGCTGACGGCCAACCTAACATCGTACAATACGCGCTGAGCACCACGAACCCCGTTGGTGCCCAGCTTTACAGCCGGGCTGGGTTTAACTTGCAAGCCAAGGCCCAGCGAAATTGCGCCCAATTCCCGTCATCTGACCAAGCTCAGATAGAATTTTTGTCGAATGGGGGCCCTCAGCGTGATCGCAAGGGTCTGGACCCGGATGGGGATGGGTTTGCCTGCAGCTGGGACCCCAGCCCGTTTCGCAGTGCCGTCAACAACTGACCGACTGACGCCGATCTGGCACCCATCGCCTAATTTTGGCCAGCGCCGAGATGGGTTGCTGCCGTCCTTCATCGTCATCCACTACACCGCTATGGACAGCGCCAAGGCGGCGCTTGATCGTTTGTGCGATCCACAAGCGCAGGTTTCAGCACACTATCTGATCGGTGCCGACGGGACCGTTTGGCAGATGGTACGCGAAGAAGATCGTGCCTGGCACGCAGGCGCCGGTGAGTGGCACGGCAAGGATGACATCAACTCGCGTTCCATCGGGATCGAGCTGGACAATAAGGGCGACCACCCATTTGCGCAGCCTCAAATGGATGCGTTAGAGCGTCTGCTCCCCGGCATCATGGACCGATGGACCATCGCGCCGGACGGCGTCATAGGCCATTCCGATATGGCCCCCGGGCGTAAGTCTGATCCAGGTGCCAAATTCGATTGGCAAAGACTGGAACATCAACAGCTGGCGAAACACGGCGGACGCGCCCAAGGCCCCGAGAGGGTTTCGATGGATGAGTTTCGCGCGTTAGCAAGGGATGCAGGTTTCACCTCTGATGCCGACGACGCCACCCTGCTTACAGCGGTTCGTCTCCGGTACAGACCATGGGCCAAAGGCCCACTGACACCTGAAGATGTCTCGCCGCTCGGTTACACAGCCCTCTCGACCTGATCCACCTTCTCATCTGGCTCAAAATATCCCGGGGATGAATTGGCCAAAGGCCAAGAAGAGGCTGGCCCCTTCCTGCCCAAACGGAGCTTGACCTGCGGCGTCGCCCGTCATACCTGAACCCTCGCGCGGAGGGCCGGATGGCCGCTGGGGCCTGAGGGCCCGAGAGGAAAGTCCGGACTCCACAAGGCAACGGTGCCGGGTAACGCCCGGGCGGGGAAACCCGACGGAAAGCGCCACAGAAATCAGACCGCCTCGGATTTCGGTCCGAGGTAAGGGTGAAACGGTGGGGTAAGAGCCCACCGCGCCGCTGGCAACAGCGGTGGCACGGCAAGCCCCACCGGGAGCAATGCCAAATAGGGTCCCCGCGCGGGTTGGTCGGCGTCAGCCGATACCACCGCTAAGCACGTCTTGGCCGAGAGGGACCGGGTTGGCAGCTTGAGCCGCGCAGCAATGCGCGGCCTAGAGGAATGGTCATCGAAGGGGGCAACCCCGGAACAAGATCCGGCTTACAGGCCCTCCGCGCATGTTCTTTTTGAGCGACCAGCGTTAAGCCGAATGTGCTGGGTCTCTTGTCTTCTTGCAGAGTGGATTTGCGACACCCCAGGTAATCCTATGAGCAGTATTCTAATGTTCGATCCGCTGTTACAGTTTGAAAACGGATTGCAGTAGGAGTCTGGGAGGAAAGTTATGAGTTTCATGAAAGCGCTGGCTTCGGTTGCGGTGGGATTTGCGGCGGCCAAAGGTTTGGATAAGTACAAGCAGATGGGCGGCATGGCTGGTTTGCAGGATATGATGAAAGGGTCAGGCGGTGGGTTCGGAATGGACCAGTTGGGCAAAATGGCCGAGCAGTTCGGGATGCCCGGCGGTGCTTCTGGTCTGCAGGACATGATGGGCAAAATGGGAATGGGCGGCGGCGCCGCAGGCTCAGCCGGTCTGGGCGGCTTGCTGAACGCAATGCAGGGCGCCGCCAGAACCGGAAGCCAGCAAACAACAAATATGATGGAGACAGTTTTCCAAGGCACACCAGCCGGTGCGGCGATGGAGGAACAGGCCAAACTGATGCTCCGCGCCATGATCCAGGCTGCCAAGTCGGATGGTGAACTGGATGAACAGGAAAAGGACACCATTCTTGGCGAGTTGGGCGACGATATCAGCGATGAAGAACGCGCATTCGTGCAGGAACAGCTGAATGCACCGATTGATGCCATGGGGCTGGCCGCCGATTCAGGGGCGCCACTAAAGACCCAGATTTACGCGACCTCACTGGCAGCGATTCGACTGGATAACGAGCTTGAGGCCTCTTACCTACACCAGCTTTCCACCGCATTGGGCCTTTCCGATGAGGAGCGGGACCAGATCCATACCTATATGGGCGCGCCAAACCTGTCTGTTTAAGCGGGCGGCAGAATCCTAACCGTAGCCGATGTGATTGGCCTTGACATGCGCTGTGCAGGGCGTAAAAGCGCACGCTCATAGGAATTCAACCGAAAGGCCCCTGCCTTTTCGGACGCAGGAGATAATCATGGCGAAGCCGACGACAATCAAGATCCGTCTGAACTCGACCGCGGGCACGGGCCACTTCTATGTGACCAAGAAAAACGCGCGCACCATGACTGAAAAAATGACCGTTCGCAAATACGATCCGGTCGTTCGCAAGCATGTTGAGTACAAGGAAGGCAAGATCAAGTAATCTGCCGTTCCTATTGGACATTCGAAGGGGCTCTGCGCAGGCAGGGCCCCTTTTTCGTTGTCTATTTTGCCATGATTTGACCCTATGGTACCGTGCATTCGAAGGATCGTGCCGTTGCAGTGGCGCATCAGGGCTGGGCGCAATCGTCTTTGCCCCGGCTTGCAATTTGCGCCGACCTGCACATACGGTTGAGCAAACCGCCACAAAATGTTGACCGCCATGAAAAAAATCTTGTTATCCACAATTGCCGTCCTGTCGCTTGCGGGCTGTGAAGATCCCTTCAACCGTGAAGGTGTTGGGTTTGCTGGGATCGATGGCGAGCCCCGCACCATCTCGGATGTTCCTGGCGCAGTCGCGTTTGTCCCGCCAGCAACCAATATCCCAGCGGAACTTGCGGAACTTCGTACAGTGTCTGTTTTGTCCGATCAGGTTGACCCGTCCAAAGTGGCCGGTGTCGCCATCGACAATGGCGGGCGCACGGATACCTCTGCGGTTCAATTGACAGGCAGCGATACCAATCTGTTCCTGAGCACCGTCAACGTAAACGGCACATTATTCGGTGTGTTGCGTACGCCGACCAACACCACAACCGTGGACAACTCGATCGGCGCTACCTTCGGAAGTCAGACCGAGCGTTTCACCGGGTGTCTGCCGGCAGGTGACGTTTTCCGCAAAGGATCGTCCGAGCGGAGTTCAGGCTTTGCAGTTCCTCTGAACTGTAGCTGAACCTTAGCCAACTAAGACCAATGAGGCCCTCATCTTGATGGTGGGGGCTTTGTTTTTGGGAATCTCGACATTGATCGATATCGTGTTGCGTCGCAGCCGAGCGCAGCTATTAAGACAAAAGAAAAAGGGCGGGTCGTTCGGACCCGCCCTTTGACAATTGTGCTTTCCGGTTTGTTATTCGCGGCTTCCGAACAACTGCAGCAGGAACATGAACATGTTGATAAAGTCCAGGTACAGGTTCAGTGCGCCCATGATGGCGGCTTTGCCCAACCATTCCTGATCACCGGCATGCGCCATCTGCAAATAGGTGGTCTTGATCTTTTGCGTGTCATAGGCGGTCAGACCGGCAAAGATCAGCACACCCAGAATGGAGACTGCGAACATAATCGCAGGCGACTGCAAGAACAGGTTGATCACCATGGCAACGACCAGACCGATCACGCCCATCATCAAGAACGTGCCCATTCCGGACAGATCCTTTTTGGTGACATAGCCGTACAGCGACAAGCCCGCAAAGGCGATCGACGTCACCAGAAACACCTGTGCGATTGAGACGCCGGTGAAGGCGACGAAAATCCAGCTTAGCGACAGGCCCATGACCCCAGCGAAGACATAGAAGAACAACTGCGCACCGGCAGCAGACAGGCGGTTGATTGCGGCTCCAAAGCCGAACACCATTGCCAACGGAGCAAACATCACGATCCAGCCCAGAATGTTGGGGCTCAGCGTGACCGGGTCACGAAACACGGACAGTAGCTGCGGGCTGGATCCAACAGCCCAGGCCACAGCAAACGTGATCAGCATACCTACGGACATTGTTCCGTAGACTTTGTTCATATGGGCGCGCAGGCCCTCATCGATCTCGGCGGCGCGCGCGCCGGATGCCGTCCGGATCGTGTCGAATTGTGCCATCAAAGGGTCTCCCTAAACATACTTCTTGTTCACCCCACCGAGGCAGAGCGCTTTCTCTGCAAATATCGGCAACTACAGGCTGTGTTTCAAGAGTTTACCGCATAAAACCGACTAAAACGCGCAACAAAAATGGCGATCCACCGCAGCGGACCGCCATTACTGCACTACAATGCTGATTTTTCGTCATTTCTGCCAGAAATCCGGTGCGTCCCATATGTAACGGCTGGCTTCGATATTGGCTTCGCTCCGAGTCACTCCGATGTCTTTTAGGGCGCGGTCATCCAGCTGAGCCAAACTGCTGCGCTGGCGCTTCAGGGACATTGCGTTTGTGATCATGCCAAGAACAGATCGCTTAGCGGGCTTGCACGGGCGATGAATTGCAACTTGGGTCATACTTATTGTCCTTTCTGCGGTTTGCGATGGATTTGACGGGTTCCATCAACTTCCTTGATTGATATGGGGCAGTATGACATATATTGAAAACGAATATTTATGATGTAACCCATAAGGAATCGTGAAGATGCGAAATCTGGACATAACCACACTGCGATCTTTCGTGGCGGTGGCGGATCAAGGCGGCGTCACTCGGGCAGCCGGGTTTTTGCACCTGACGCAATCAGCGGTTTCGATGCAACTTAAGCGTCTGGAGGAACTGCTGGGCCTTGAATTGCTGGATCGCAGCGGACGAACAATTGCTCTGACCGCGTCTGGAGAACAGTTGTTGGCCTATGCCCGTCGGATGACTGCGTTAAATGATGAGGTGATTTCCAAACTTACCGATCAGGCGTTTGAAGGCGAGGTCATCCTCGGAGTGCCGCATGATATTGTCTATCCGGCTATTCCGCGTGTTCTACAGCGCTTCAACGCGGATTTCCCACGGGTCAGGGTGCAGCTGGTTTCGTCCTATTCACTGCAGTTGAAGGACATGTACAAGCGCGGCGAATGCGATGTGATCCTGACGACCGAACCGTCAATTGCCGATGGGGCTGAGACAATTGCTGAGCTGCCGTTGCGCTGGATCGGTGCCCCGGGCGGGTCAGCCTGGCGCAAACGGCCGCTGCCTTTGGCGCTAGGGCGGCGCTGCCTGTTCAGACCGCAGGTGATTTCCGCACTGGATGCCGCCGGAATTCCTTGGGAGCTTTCAGTCGAGACTGAAAACGACCGTACGATAGAAGCCACTGTCAGCGCGGATCTAGCGGTACACGCGATGTTGGATGGCACAGAGGCTGCACACCTGGAGCAGATAGAAACAGGGGGTGTCTTGCCTGAACTGCCCGCACACATGATCAATTTATACGGTGGCGAAGCTGGTCGTGACCCGGTGGTCGAGGCGCTAGCTGCCTTAGTGCGGCAGAATTTCCGCATGCTGGGTGGCAGCCCGTTAAGGGCCGTAGCCGGATAGACGTGTTCAGGGTTTGATAACAATCTTTCCTGTCGATTTCCGCTCTCTAAGCAACCGCATACCGTTTTCCACGTCCTGCAAAGGCAGGACATGGCTGATGTGCGGTTTAATCCTTCCCTCTGCGTGCCACCGGAACAGGGTATTGAAACTGTCGCGCACGATCTCGGGGCGGAATCTCAGATAGCCGCCGATGTAAAAGCCGATCACCGTCAAGTTCTTGACCAAGAGGTGATTGGCAGGGATCTGCGGGACGTCCCCGCCGGCAAACCCAATCGGCAGCAAACGCCCCTCGGGATTTGTGGCGCGAAACGCGGCTTTGAACACGTCACCGCCGATGGCGTCATAAACAACATCCGCCCCGCCCAACGCCCTGACCCTGTCGCGCAGGTTTTCGGACGCGTCTATTAGATGATCTGCCCCGGCGGTCTGGGCAACGGCTAGCTTGTCTTCGCCGCGTGCCTGCGCGATCACGGTGGCGCCCATCAGTTTTCCGATTTCCACTGCGGTGAGGCCGACGCCACCGGCGGCGCCAGTGACAAGCAGCGTCTCGCCCGGTTGTAATCTGGCCCGGTGATCCAGCGCGATATGGCTGGTGCCATAAGCGATCTGAATGGCTGCGGCATCTTCAAAGCCGGTGGACGAGGGCAAGGCAATTGCACGATCAGCATCGAAGACGCCGTATTCTGCCAACCCATCCTGACCGGAATAGACTGCGACCCGGTCCCCGCATTCCAGGTGTGAGACCCCGGCACCAACGCCGTCCACCACTCCGGCAATTTCCATGCCCAACGTGAACGGAGGCTCAGGCGTATCTTGATACGTGCCCTTCTGCATCAAGAGGTCAGCAAAATTCAGTCCACAGGCCTTGATCGCAATCCTAACCTGACCTGCCTTAGGCGCGGGAATGTCCACATGGCACAGTTGGGCCGCGGACCCATTAGATTGAATGCGATAAGCCAGCATAGAGAACCCTTCGGCGCTTTTCGCATATACGTTCGCGCTGAGCCAACATTGTCAATAACTTGACCCTTGCGGCAAAGTGAAACGCATAGGCGAACTGAGTCGGCAACGACAGGTGCGATTTGAAGTGATTGTGTCTCAAAACGACACAACCATAAACCACTGTGCGGTGTTGATGACTCAACCAGCTTGAAAAAAAGTCAAAAAGCAGCAATATAGGCGCCTAGTGCTGTTTCGGGGGAAGGCACGATCCGGATTAGTGAGTGCTTAAGACTGGCACGCTAATGATGCGATCACGGTCGTCGCGCGATCCCTTTCAGATGTTTGTGTAGTAGAGGAGAATACCAATGACTCATCACGTCGATGTCCATGTGGGCAAGCGCGTTCGGCATCGCCGCTGGCTGATTGGGATGACCCAACAGCAGTTGGCGCAGCAGGTTGGTATTAAGTTTCAACAGATTCAGAAATACGAAACGGGTGCCAATCGAATCAGCGCGTCTCGCCTTTGGGACATCGCCGAGACATTGGATGTACCGGTCAGCTTCTTTTTTGAGGGTTTGGAAGAAACCCAAAAGGACGAGGCAGACAAAAAGTCCGTCCCTGTGGACTTGATGGGTGACAAAGAAGCTCTGGATTTGGTGCGCTCTTACTATGCGATCCCGGAAAACCAGCGCCGTCGTCTGTTCGAGTTGGCTCGCGTTCTAAGCGACGTCGCCTGATAAATCCCGCTTGACTATCTGGGGCGTTAATCGCACCTCTGCTGCATGCGGACGACCCAGGTAAGTGATATTGAAATCGCCGAGGAAATGGCCGACGCAGCGCGCGCGGCCATTCTTCCGTATTTCCGGCAAGGAAATCTCGAAACATCCAACAAACTGGCCGAAGGCTTTGATCCGGTAACGATTGCGGATCGTGCGGCAGAGAAGGCGATGCGAGATGTGCTGTCCCGCCATTGCCCCGATGACGGTATTTTCGGCGAAGAATTCGGCCACACCGAAGGCGTCAGCGGACGTACCTGGGTTTTAGACCCAATCGATGGCACCCGTGGATTTATCAGCGGCACACCAACTTGGGGTGTCTTGATTGCACTTAGCGCTCGGGACGGGCCAGTTTTGGGTGTGATTGATCAGCCCTATATCGGCGAGCGTTTTATAGGCACGCCAGAGATCGCGCAAGTCACCGGTCCGTTGGGTGCCAGCACACTGAAAACGCGTGCGACAAAGGCCTTAGATCAAGCGATGTTGTTTACGACTTTTCCGGAGGTTGGCACATCGGAAGACGCCGCAGGGTTTCGCGCCGTCGCCGAACAGGTTCAACTGACGCGATACGGAATGGATTGTTACGCCTATGCACTGGTTGCGGCGGGTCAGGCAGACCTGGTGATCGAGGCCGGTTTGAACGCCTATGATATTCAGGCACCTATTGCAGTCATTCATGCGGCGGGCGGGATCGTAACAGACTGGCAAGGTGGCCCGGCACATAATGGCGGTCGGGTATTGGCAGCGGCCAACCCCGAGATTCACGCTGCCGCGCTGGATATCTTGCGCCGCTACTGAATTCTGTTGCCGCAGCGCCTGTAGGCAGGTACATCAGTCCAAGCTGGTTCTTGCGCCCGTTTTCCACCAGCTTTCGCACTCCTTGCATGAGACGGGCATATGCAGGAGGGCCCGTATGACCGAATTTCTGATCAAAAACGCTGATTCCGTTTTAACAATGGACGACAAACGGCGCGAATTGTCCGGTGCAGACATCTTGATTGACAGCGGCCAGATCGTTCAGATCGGTCACGGATTGGCGACGACCGGTGAGGTCCATGATGCGTCAGGCTGTGTTGTGACACCAGGTCTGGTGAATACCCATCACCATCTTTATCAAACACTGACTCGAGCCGTCCCAGGGGGACAGGATGCGTTGCTGTTTGGATGGCTGCAGACCCTCTATCCGATATGGGCGCGGTTCGGCCCGGATGAGATGTTTACGTCGGCTCAGATCGGGTTGGCGGAACTGGCCTTGTCCGGATGCACGCTCAGTTCGGACCATCTATATCTGTACCCAAATGGGTCACGATTGGAGGATACCATTGCGGCTGCTTCCGAGCTGGGCCTAAGGTTTCATCCCACACGCGGCGCGATGAGTATTGGCGAGAGCGACGGCGGTCTGCCTCCAGACAGTCTGGCCGAGGCCGAAAGTGATATCCTGAACGACATGATTCGTGTTGTGGACGCGTTTCATGATCCTCGTGAAGGGTCCATGTGCCGTGTGGGGTTGGCACCCTGTTCGCCGTTCTCGGTTAGTCGCGACCTGATGCGGGACACGGCGTTGCTGGCGCGGGACAAAGGCGTGATGTTGCACACACATCTGGCCGAGAACGACGAAGATATCGCCTATTCCAAGGCTCAATTTGGCTGTCGTCCGGGCCAGTATGCCGAAGATCTGGGGTGGACGGGTCAGGATGTCTGGCACGCACATTGCGTCAAGCTGGATGGGGCTGAAATTGATCTGTTTGCCAGGACCAGAACCGGTGTTGCCCATTGCCCCTGTTCGAATTGTCGTTTGGGGTCAGGTATCGCCCCGGTGCGAGCCATGCGGGACTGCGGCGTACAGGTTGGCCTTGGTGTCGACGGTTCTGCCAGCAATGACATCGGCAACCTGATGGCTGAGGCGCGACAGGCCATGTTGTTGCAGCGCGTCGCGAACGGGGCGGATGCCATGTCGGTCCGCGAAGCCCTTGAGATCGCGACACGAGGTGGCGCAGATGTGCTCGGTCGCCCCGATTGCGGTCGCCTGATGCCCGGCAAACGCGCTGATATCGCCGTTTGGGATACGCGCTGCGTTGAAAGCGCAGGCAGCTGGGACCCTGCCGCTTTGCTTTTGGCAGGTCCGACGCGCGTTCGCCACCTGTTTGTCGAAGGGCGCCAGATTGTTCGCGACGGACATCTGACAACCATCGATCTGCCAAGGGTCATCGAGCGTCAGAATGCCCTTGCGCGGGCGCTGCGGGACTAGGCGGCCCGTTTCCCGCCGATCCAAACCTCGGAGACTGCCCGGTCATCGCCCATCATGATGGTCGGGAAAACAGCTTCCCAAATGTCATTGGCGTGGGCTTCGCGCTGTGCAATGGCAGGGTTCGAAGCCAAGTCCAGCACGACCAGATCCGCCTCCATCCCCGGAACGATGTTGCCTATGCTCCCGCCCATCCGCAAAGTTCGGGCGGATCCGACTGTTCCCAGCCAAAGCAGTTGGGCCGGGTGCAGCGGGCGCCCGCGCAACTGGCCGACTTCATAGGCAGACGCCATTGTGCGCAACATCGAAAAGCTTGACCCGCCGCCGGTATCAGTGGCCAGACCGATCCGATGGCCATCGGCAATCAGTCCGTTCATGTCAAAGAGGCCAGAACCGATGAATGTGTTCGATGTCGGACAATGGACCAGCGCGGCTTCTACCTCACGCAGCCGATGGCGTTCGCGGTCTTCCAAATGGATGACATGGCCGTAGACACCGTTCTGACCCAAAAGACCGAACTTCTCATACGTGTCCAGGTAATCACGTGCATCCGGGAACAAGGATCGGACCCATTCAATCTCGTCGGTCTGTTCGCTTAGATGCGTTTGCATCAGGCAATGCGGATGCTCTGCCCAAAGGGCACCCATGGCTTCCAGTTGTTCCGGTGTGGATGTCGGCGAAAACCGTGGCGTGATCGCGTAGGACAGGCGGTCAACACCGTGCCATTTCTCCAGCAGGGCTGCGGACTGGTCATAGGCCGTTTGCGCGGAATCGCGCAGCCCGTCGGGCGCATTGCGATCCATACAGGTTTTGCCAGCCACAACGCGTTGCCCGCGTTCTTGCGCGGCACCAAAGAATGCGTCAACGCTCTCGGGATGAATCGTGCAAAAACTGCACATCGTCGTCGTGCCATGTGCCGTTGTGAGGTCGAGATAGCGATTGGCAACTTCCTTTGCATAGTCGATATCGCCGAATTTCATCTCTTCTGGGAAGGTGTAAGTGTTCAACCAGTCGATCAGGCGCTTGCCCCAGCTGGCGATCATGGCGGTTTGCGGATAGTGCACGTGGGGGTCGACGAAACCGGCCATGATCAGGTGGTCACCATGATCTCTGACCTCGGCCTCGGGATACGACCGGATCAGACTGTCAGCTGTCCCGAGTTCCGCAATGTGCCCGTCCTGAACCAAAACTGCTTCGTTAAGGCGGGTTGCATCGGTCGGCTCACCCTCGAAGGGTGATCCGTCAAAACTCAATACCCGCCCTTTCAAAAGCGTCTTGTGCGCCATTTGCCCTAATCTCCAAGTGTTTTGGACCGCTCTGCAGCATAAGCGGGGGAAAGATGCGGGTAAATCTGAGCATTGTCATTGTTTTCCGGTAGCTGCTTCTTCTATTTAAGGGCCAATCGCCGTGAAAGAGGGGCAGCGCATGACGACAGGCATTGACGAAGCCAAACCTGATCAGCCCCGGGACGAAGACGTCTATGCGCTGGATCGCAAGACCGTGGCGACCATTCTGTACACCTTGGACGTGGAAGATCGCGACAAGCTGATCGAGCTGATGGAGCCGTTGCACCCGGCCGACATCGCCGACCTTCTTGAACAGATCAACCCATACGATCGGGCTCGTTTGATCCGATTGTATGACAAGGATTTTGACGGGGACATCCTGTCAGAACTGGATGAAGCCGTTCGCGAAGAAATCATCAATGTCCTTAACCCGGATGTTCTGGCCGAGGCGGTTCGGGACATGGAAAGCGATGATGTCGTTGACCTGCTGGAAGATCTTGAGGAACCGCAGCAAGAAACGATTCTGGATGCGCTTGCGGATGCCGAACGGGTTGCCGCGGAACAGGCGCTGGCCTATCCCGAAAATTCTGCCGGTCGTCTTATGCAGCGCGAAGTGGTTATGGCGCCCGAGCATTGGTCGGTTGGACAAGCCATTGACTTCATGCGCGCCAATGATGACCTGCCTGACCAGTTCTACCATATTGTTCTGGTGGACCCGCGGCTGAAACCCGTCGCCCAAGTGACCTTAGGCATGCTGATGGCCACGCGGCGCGAAGTGCCCCTTCACGATATCGCAGAAGAGGAATTTCACACCATCCCCGTCGATCAGGACGAAGAGGATGTGGCCTATGCATTCAACCAGTACCACCTGATCTCGGCCCCTGTGGTAGATGCGGATGGCCGCCTGGTTGGCGTGATCACGATCGACGACGCGATGGTTGTTCTGGATGAGGAGCACGAAGAAGACATCTTGCGCCTGGCGGGTGTCAGCAACGAAAGCTCTCTGTCTGACAGTGTTGCTGCCACCAGTCGGCGGCGTCTACCTTGGTTGGCGGTTAACCTGTGCACATCCATTTGTGCGTCGCTGGTGATCTCGCAATTTGAAGCAGCGATTGATCAACTGGTCGCACTTGCCATTTTGATGCCAATCGTGGCGTCGATGGGCGGGAATGCGGGCACGCAATCCCTGACAGTCGCAGTGCGTGCCTTGGCCACGCGCGATCTGACGGGCGCGAACGTCATGCGGGTGATCCGGCGCGAGCTTCTGGTGGGCATGCTGAACGGGCTGTGTTTTGCCATCGTTCTTGGAACTGTCGGCATGCTTTGGTTTGGCTCTCCGTTGTTGGGGGTCGTGATTGGGTCGGCTTTGGTCGTGAACATGATCATCGCGGGTTTTGCCGGTACGGTAGTACCTGTGGTGCTGGACCGTTTGGGTGTTGACCCGGCGCTGGCGTCTGGAACCTTCGTGACCACGACCACCGATGTCATGGGGTTCTTCATCTTCTTGGGACTTGCCAGCGTGGTGCTTTTGTGACCGATCTGACCGAAATCAAAGCCGTCGCACGCAAGGTGGCGTTTGCCCGCCGCAAAGGAGCTTTCGACACGCGCCCAGCGGGCGCAGCGGGACGTTTGTCCGAAGTTCTGGCCGGGTACCGGGGTGTGCCGTTGTCGGGATACATGCCCATCAGGACCGAAATTGATCCGCTACCGGCTATGTCCGAGGCCATAGCCTATGGGCCCGTGGGTGTGCCAGTGATTCAGGCGGCCGGACAGCCGCTGAAGTTTTCCCGCTGGTCGCCCGAAGGCATACTGAAGGACGGTCCCTTCGGGGCGAAAATACCTGAAATTGATGATTACTTCGATCCTGAAATTCTGATCGTGCCGCTGGTTGCATTTGACGCGCAAGGAGGCAGGCTGGGCTATGGTGGCGGCTTCTATGATCGTACATTGGAAGGTTTGCGCACCAAACGCCCTACGCTAGCCATTGGCTTTGCCTTCGACGCTCAAGAGGCCGAAAACCTACCGCTTGAGCCAACGGATCAGCCGCTGAACATGGTTGTCACAGAAAGCCGAGTGCTTACTTTCTAACCCTATTGGTTTTCGAAATGGCTGCGCAGGTAGTCCCAGGCATCGACCTCGGTGCCGTCTTTCAGGATGCAGACACCGTACTCGCTGCCGTCTGAGTTTTTTCGAATCTGATACTCTCCATCGTTTTCGACGCAAAACGTGGCCGCGGGGTTGGCCATCGTTGTCTTGGTCGTCGCCTGCGCCCAGGCACCGGTGGTGGCAAAAGCGGCGATCGCGGTTACGGCAAGGGGTTTCATGAAATTCTCCGTGAACAAAATTGCTGCGTTTCAGATTGGCATCTTCGCATGTGATTGCAAGACTGCGCCGAGGCCCGTAATTTGCACGGTTCCGCCTTGTTATTGCCGTGCGCAGCCCCTACGACCCGGAATATGAGAATTTTGTTTCTGGGTGATGTCATGGGTCGTGCTGGACGCGCGGCCATTCAAGCGCACTTGCCGCGTCTTCGCGACGAGTGGCGTTTGGATTTTGTTGTGGTCAACGGTGAAAATGCCTCGAACGGGATGGGCCTGACCGGTGATCACGCCAAGCTGCTGTTGGATGCCGGGGCTGATTGCGTAACCTTAGGCGATCATGCTTTTGACCAGAAAGACATGCTGCAATTCATCGAAAAAGAACAGCGTATCGTGCGCCCGGTGAATTTTGCTAAGGGAGCGCCCGGACGGGGGCATCGGCTGTTCACAGCGCCCGGAGGTCGTAAGGTGCTGGTGGTTCAGGTGCTTGGGCAGGTGTTCATGAAGCGCCCCTTCGATGATCCGTTCTCGGCCATCGAACCTATCCTGAAATCCCACCCGCGTGGCGGGCAGGCGCAGGCGATCATTGTCGATATGCACTGCGAGGCGACCTCGGAAAAAATGGCGATGGGCCATTATTGCGATGGGCGTGCCAGCCTTGTCGTGGGAACGCACACGCATATCCCAACGGCGGATTCTCAAGTTCTGCCCCAAGGAACAGGGTATTTGACCGATGCCGGTATGTGCGGTGACTACGACTCGGTGATCGGCATGGACAAACAGGAACCGCTGCGTCGATTCATCACCGGCATGCCCAAGACGCGGTTTACACCGGCCAATGGCGAGGCCACCCTAAGCGGAGTGTTTGTAGACACCGACGACCGCACCGGTCAGGCCAAATCGGTGCGCATGGTGCGCGTGGGTGGACGTCTGGAACAGGCAGGCCCTTAAAAGAGACGTCGGGCTTGCCCTGTTGCACGCAATGCGTGAAACTGTTGGTCAGGCGCTTGGGCCAGGGTTCAGATAGAATACCACGAATGCAATTCCTTTCACTGACAGACACAGGCAGCGCGATTCTTGCGCTCATGATTGTTGCGGGTATGTTCGTCATGTTCCTGCGCGAGGTCTATCCGACCGAGGTTGTGGCCATCGGTGGCGTGGCTCTGATGCTGGTTACCGGGATACTCCCTTACCAGAACGCGTTGATCGTTCTGTCTAATCCAGCTCCCTGGACGATTGCCGCGATGTTTATCATCATGGGCGCTTTGGTGAGGACCGGCGCGCTGGATGCTTTCACATCAGTGGCCCAGAGACAGGCGCAGGTGTCCCCAAAGATCGCCATCGCATTGCTGATGGGCTTTGTGATTCTGGCCTCGGCCGTGGTGTCAAACACGCCGGTCGTGGTTGTGATGATCCCGGTTTTCATTCAAATCGCGCGGACACTGAATGTTCCGGCCTCGAAACTGCTGATCCCGCTCAGCTATGCAGCCATTCTGGGGGGAACCCTGACACTGATCGGCACGTCAACCAACCTGCTGGTGGACGGTGTGGCCCGGTCACAGGGCATGACACCATTCACGATCTTCGAGGTCACGCCGCTGGGCATCGCCCTGGTGATTTACGGCATGTTTTACCTACGGTTCATCGCGCCGCGCTTGCTGCCCGAGCGTGACAGTATGGCATCGATGCTCAGCGATCGGTCAAAGATGAAGTTTTTCACCGAGGCGGTCATCCCACCAGAAAGCAACCTGATTGGCCGGGAGGTCACGGGCGTGCAACTGTTCAAACGTCCCGGCGTTCGCCTGATCGACGTCATCCGGGGGGATGAATCCCTGCGGCGCAACCTAAAAGGTGTTGCACTGCAATTGGGAGACCGGGTGGTATTGCGTACCCAGATGACCGAGTTGTTAAGCCTTCAGAGCAACAAGGAACTGAAACGGGTCGATCAGGTCTCCGCGGTGGAAACCAAAACGGTTGAAGTTCTGATAACGCCCGGTTGCCGCATGGTGGGCCGTACTTTAGGCGCCATGCGACTGCGGCGCCGGTACGGTGTCTACGTACTAGCCGTTCATCGCCGCAATCAAAATATTGGTCGTCAGTTGGAGGATCTGGTCGTCCGGGTCGGGGACACTTTGCTGTTGGAAGGATCGCCCGCGGATATTCAAAAGCTGGCCGCCGACATGGACATGGTCGACGTGACCCAACCTTCGGCACGGGCGTTCCGGCGCAGCCATGCCCCTATCGCTATTGCCGCGCTTTTTGGAATTGTCGCATTGGCGGCGCTGGGCGTGGCGCCGATCCTGCTGCTGTCGATTTTGGCTGTTGCCGTGGTTCTTTTGACCCGCTGCATTGACGCGGACGAGGCTTTTTCGTTTGTCGAGGGGCGCCTGCTTGCCCTCATCTTTTCAATGCTGGCAATTGGTGCGGCTTTGGACAGTTCCGGCGCTGTGTCATTGATCGTCGAGGCCATCGCACCGGGTCTTAGCACCCTGCCACCGTTCCTGATCATCTGGGCCGTTTATCTGCTGACGTCAGTCTTGACCGAACTGGTTTCCAACAACGCGGTTGCTGTTGTGGTAACACCAATTGCGATCGGGTTGGCCCAAGCTGTCGGCATTGATCCGCGACCATTGGTGGTGGCGGTGATGGTGGCTGCGTCTGCCTCGTTCGCCACACCAATAGGGTACCAGACCAACATGATGGTCTACGGACCCGGTGGCTACAGGTTCACCGATTTCATGAAGGTTGGAATTCCACTGAACCTGAGTGTTGGGTTGCTAGCTTCGTTGTTGATCCCACTGATCTGGCCTTTGTAAGTTCGGCACAGACCTGCCGCTGGGTTGGTGAACGTCTTGCATAAGTTCGATCAGGCACGATCTTTTAGATGTGATTGACTGAGGAGATTTGAACATGCTCGGAACCCGTCATTCAATACTGGCCAGCGTCGCAATTCTGGCCACGCTCGCCAGCGCGACCTTTGCCGGAACGGTCGAAGGGTCGGCCACCTACCGCGAGCGGATCGCCGTTCCACCTGACGCGACTTTGTTTGTTGAGCTTCAGGATGTATCGATGGCCGACGCACCTGCCTTAACTCTTTCAGCACAACGATATGCGATCGATGGCGTGCCTGTCGGGTTTGAACTGACCTATGACGACACATTGATACAGGACAATCACAGCTTCGTCGTCAGGGCTTCGATCACGCAGGGTCAAAACCTGCTGTTCACCACGGATACGGCTTATCCGGTGCTCACGAACGGGGCGGCGAACTCCGCTGACCTGATTTTGGTTCAGGCCCAACAGGATGCTGTGCTGGAAAACACAGATTGGACTGCTGTTTTGTTGGATGGCGCGCCGATTGAAACTGATCGTCGGCCTGAGCTTTCATTTGCGTCAGGCGGCGCGTTTTCCGGGTCCGGAGGCTGCAATCGCTTTAGCGGTACGGCCGAGATTTCGGGCAATCGGATCGAGTTCCCGGAAAACATGGCCGCTACCCTAATGGCCTGCCCATCGCCACTGGACGAGGTTGAACGGCAGTTCTTTAAAGGGTTGCAGCGCGTCACCACCTATGCAGCGCAGGGAAATGCACTGGCTCTGTTGGATGCCAATGGCGAGCCGGTCGTTGAGTTTTTACGCAAGCAGTAGCACATGTCAGGCAACAGCCCGTGATCGTCCCGCATTGCGTCCCGAGAAAATGCAACCGCCCAGGAATGTCCCCTCCAGCGCGTTGTAGCCGTGATAGCCACCGCCGCCGAAGCCCGCGACTTCGCCCGCTGCGAACAGGCCTGGTACGACCTTCCCGTCGGCGCCGATCATCTGACTGTCGAGGTTGGTTTGCAGACCGCCAAGCGTCTTGCGCGTCAAAACATGCAGTTTCACCGCGATCAGCGGCCCGTTGGACGGATCCAGGAATTTGTGGGGTTTCGCGGTGCGGATCAGCTTGTCGCCACGATAGTTTCGCGCGGCAAGGATCGCCATCATCTGCGCATCTTTGGAAAACGGATTGTCGACCTGAGAATCCCTGGCCTCGATCTGGGCGCGCAAATGGCTTTCGTCGATCAGGCCACCGCCAAGTTGGTTCATACCACCGACAAGTTCAGTCAGTGTGTTCGCCACTACGAAATCTTCACCCTTCTCCTTGAAAGCCTCGACCGGGGCCGTCGCTTTGGAGCCTGAGAGTATGCGTTGGCGGATGACCTCTTTCCAACTGCCCGACGTAAAGTCCGGATTTTGTTCCGACCCCGACAAAGCGAATTCTTTCTTGATCACTTTCTGGGTCAGGACAAACCAGCTGTATTCATAGCCCGTTTTGAGAATCTCCCGCAGGGTCCCGAGTGTGTCAAACCCCGGTAGGCAGGGCGGCTCCAGTCGCTTGCCTGTTGCGTCAAACCACATCGAGCTTGGCCCGGGCAGGATACGAATGCCATGGTCGGGCCAGATCGGATCCCAGTTTTTGACGCCCTCGGTATAATGCCACATCCGGTCGCCATTGATCACATGGCCGCCCGCCTTTTCACTGATCGGGATCATTCGGCCATCTACGTGGAAGGGAACGCCCGCCACCATGTCCTTGGGTGGCGCGCCCAGCCGGTCGCGTGGCCAGTTTTTGCGCACCATTTCAAAATTGCCGCCAATCCCACCTGACGTGACGATGATCGACGGGGCGTAGACTTCGAACTCTCCGACCTCGTCGCGGTTGGTCTTTTCACCGCGCTGGGCAGCGTCATCGGCCAGAACCTCACCCGAGACCCCCTTGGCAGTGCCATTCTGTACGATGAGGTGGCTGACCTGATGGCGGAACTTCAGCTGGATCAAACCCGCGCTGACATGTTCCTGCACCCGGCGAATGAAATGCTCGAGAATTCCCGGTCCAGTGCCCCAGGTGATGTGAAAACGCGGGACCGAGTTTCCATGCCCGTTGGCATAAGATCCGCCGCGCTCAGCCCAACCAACAACCGGAAACCAGCGCACTCCCATCTCATGCAGCCACGGGCGCATCTCACCAGCTGCGAATTCAACATATGCTTCAGCCCATCTCTGGGGCCACGTGTCATCCTCCCGATCAAATTGCGCACTGCCCATCCAATCACGAAGAGCAAGATCGTGACTGTCTTTGATGCCCATTCTGCGTTGTTCTGGTGTGTCGACCATGAACAACCCGCCCAGGCTCCAGAACGCCTGACCGCCCAGAAAATGCTCGGGCTCCTGATCGACGATGATTACCTTTTTGCCCCGGTCCCCCAATTCTGCTGCGGCTGCCAAACCGGCCAGGCCGCCACCGACGACAATTGCATCTGCACTGTTATTGCTCATCAAATGTCCTTTCAGCGATTGCGGAACCAGGCCAGGAACGGAATCGCCACGGCGTACATTGTTATCCCGTAAACGGCCGAGGGCAGGGCCAGGGGGCTGAACCCGCTTTCCGTTCCGGTGATCAGTGCGGCCAGCGTAATGCCCAAAGTCGAGTTCTGAATGCCCGTTTCGATTGAGATCGTCTTGCTTTCATTCCAAGACAAACTTGCCGCGCGCGCCAGTCCCAATCCGATCAGCAACAAGGCAACGTTCAGGGAGATCAATCCGGCGCCCATGACGCCAAGATTATCAACAAACAGCTGCCAGTTCCCAGCCAGCGCGGCCAGGACAATCAGAACGAACAGCGCGGTGGCCAGTCTTGAAAGTGGGGTATCGATCTTTTGGGCAAAGGTGGCGGCGAAATGACGAACGCTCACGCCAATTGCCACAGGCAGGGTGGTGATCAGGAACATCGCAATTGCCAGCCCGCTGATCGAAACCTCTGGTGCATCTTCCCCCAGGAAGTGATTGATCGACCACGCGGCAAGGATTGGAACAGTCAGGATCGAAAGCAGACTAATCACCGCTGTCAGGCTGACCGACAAAGCAACATCCGCCTTGGCAAGTTTGGACAGGATATTGCTGGTCACCCCGCCGGGGCAAAAGCTCAGCAGCATGAACCCCACTGCGATTTCTGGCGGAAGGCCAAACAGTTTGACGGTCGCAAATGCAGCGACGGGTAGCAATACGACCTGACACAGTGCACCGATGGCGAAGGGGTAACGACGGCTGATGACCCGCCGAAAATCCGCAATCTCTAGTCCAATGCCAAGGGACAACATGATGATGGCCAGAGAAATCGGCAGGCCGACGCTAATAAGTAGATCCAAGAACAACCCCTCCCAAAGTCGTGTCAGATCAACCTAGTCGAGCAGGGACCCAACCGGCAACCGCTCCGTTGGGTCAGGTGTACCGTTCGGCAAACCGACGCAGGATTTCGCCTGGCTGGGTGACATCCGCCGCCTTACAGGTGTCGATCAGTCGCTGGGCGTCCCCGGGTGGGAAATAGCCGTGGTGTTTATAGATGTTGATGCGCTGTTCAAAGTCTTCAGCGTCTGCCTCGGGGTGGAATTGGGTGGCATAGACATTCTGTCCCCAGCGGATCATTTGAATGGGGCAGGGGTCCGAAGCCAACAGATGCACGCACCCATCGGGCAGAGCCTGAACAGCCTCTTTATGACCTACAAAGGCGTCGAATTCTGGTGCCAGCCCCGCGGTCAATGGATCATCCGCACCGTCACCGGTCAGGCGACAGGTCGACGGGCCGACAGGTTCACCGAATTGTTCCTTGCTAACCTCTGCACCCAAATGTGCCGCCAATATGCCCAGGCCATAACAGCAGCCCATGAAAGGATGATCCCGCCGCGTGATCTGGGGCATCAGGCCCATGATGGTGTTTTCGATCTTTGCATCCAATTGGGTTTTTGTCGCCGGGTCATCGCTGACGCACCCGGGGCCGCCACCAACTATGACGCCTGCATAGTCGGTGACATCCAGTCCTTCGGGCAAATCCTCGCAATCCAACCGGATGCGATGGGTCTGGTCTGGCACCAAACCGGTTTTGTCCAGGATCGAGGCATACTCGGCATCCGAGGCATCTGTTTCCGGGCGCAGCTGCAAGATCAAAAAACGTTTCATCCGCTGCCTTTATCCTTCAGAGCGGCCAGAACACAAGGATGGCAGGGACCGACACACAGATGATCAGAACTTCCAGGGGCAGCCCCATGCGCCAATAATCACCGAACCGATACCCACCCGGACCCAGCACAAGCGTGTTATTCTTATGCCCGATTGGTGTGAGGAAGGCTGCCGAGGCCGCCACTGCGACAGTCATCAGGAACGGGTCAGGCGACACATCCAAAGCCCTTGCCATTTGGATCCCCACTGGTGCGGCCACAATTGCCGTGGCCGTATTGTTCAGAACGTCAGACAACGTCATGGTGACAACCATCAGCACGGTCAGAATGGCCCAAGCCGGCAGCCCATCGGTCAACTGGATCAGAGCGTTCGCAATAAGCTCGGTCCCGCCGGATGTCTCCAGCGCGCTGCCCAATGGGATCATCGATCCCAGCAAAACCACAACCGGCCATTCGATGTGATTATACAGGTCGGAGATCGGCATGATTTTGGTCAGCACGTAGCCAATCACAACCAGCCCCAGCGCCACGGGCAGGTAGATCAGCCCGATGCTTGCCGCCAGCACAGCAGCGGCGAAAAGCCCAATGGCCAGCCAGGCCTTATTGTTGGCGGTGACGTTCAAGCCGCGCTGTGCCAGTGGCAAACAGCCAAGCCATTCGGTAACGTCTGCACTACGGTCGCGGGGGCAGAGCAATAACAGGATGTCGCCAGCTTCAACCTCGGTCTTGCGGACTTGTTCGGTGATCCGCTGGCCCTGTCGTGACATGCCCATAAGCACCGTGCTTTGGCGCCAGGCAAGGCCCAGCCCCTGCGCCGTGCGCCCAGTGATGCGGGCGTTTTCGGGCACGACCACCTCGATCACCTCAAGCCCATCTCCATCGGCGGTTAACAATTCCTGTCTGCGCGTATCGGAAAAATCCAGGTTCAGCGCCGCCCTAAACTCATCCAGCGCTTCCGGGCGAGCCTCAAGAACCAGCGCGTCGCCTTCTTTCAGCGTTGCGTGGGCCGACCGGCCATAGCGACGTTTGCCGTCCCGGATCAACCCGATGATGGCCACGTCAGACTTTTCGGCCGCCTCATAAAGTTCACTGACACGTTTGCCGATATGCGGGGACTCCTGCGGCAGCGTCAATTCCGCGATGTATTCGGCCAGAACCTCGGAGGTTTCCGTTTGTGGACCGCGGTTTGGGATCAGCCGCCATCCGATCAGAGAGACAAAAGCGAGCCCGGCAATCGCAGCTAAGCCACCGACCGGGGCGAAATCGAACATGCGAAACGGCTCACCCAATGTCTCTGCCCGGATCGACGCGATGATGATATTGGGTGGGGTTCCGATCAGGGTCGCCATGCCACCCAGAATGGTCGCAAAGCTTAACGGCATTAGCGTCAGGCCCACCGAACGTCCCGCTTTACGCGCGGTTTGGATGTCGACGGGCATCAACAGCGCCAGGGCAGCAACGTTGTTCATGAATGCCGACAACACTGCACCGATCCCGCCCATAAGGGCTATGTGTGCTCCCAGTCCGCGAGAGGCATCGACCAGCGTGCGGGTGATCAGGAACACTGCACCGGATCTGACCAGCCCGGCTGAAACCACAAGGACCAGTGCAACGATGATGGTGGCAGGGTGCCCGAACCCTGCAAATGCATTATCGACGGGCACAACGCCCAGAACTACGCCGACCATCAACGCCGCGAATGCAACAAGGTCATATCGAAACCGGCCCCAAAGCAGCATGCCAAAGACGGTGAAGAAAAGTGCGAAAAGGATGATCTGATCCGTCGTCATGAGCGGACCTTATCCGCACAACCTGGCCAAAGCGAAGGGGAATTTTCCCGCAGCTGCGACGCGACCTCTGTTCGATGTCGCGTTGAAAACGATGTCAATTCCGGCCCTGTGGATGATCGAAACACTGGTGAACCCTCAAATGAGGACGTTGCGCAAGCTGGCAATGGCCGCTGATCCTATTGAAACCGAACCCATCCTTGCGTAATAGACCCGGGATTACAGAACGCGACAGGAGTAAGCCATGGCCGGTCATTCCAAATGGGCCAACATTCAGCACCGCAAGGGGCGCCAGGACGCCGCGCGGTCCAAGCTGTTTTCCAAACTGTCGAAAGAGATCACCGTCGCTGCCAAGATGGGGGATCAAGATCCTGAGAAGAACCCGCGCCTGCGTCTGGCGGTAAAAGAAGCCAAGTCGAATTCTGTCCCCAAGGACGTGATCGACCGCGCGATCAAGAAATCGGTTGCAGGCGAAGGCGACGAATACGAAGAAATCCGGTACGAGGGGTATGGCCCCAACGGCGTGGCGGTGATTGTCGAAACGATGACGGACAATCGCAACCGAACCGCGTCAACGGTCCGGTCAACCTTCTCGAAAAATGGTGGCAATCTGGGCGAAACCGGATCTGTCGGGTTCATGTTCGAACGCAAGGGTGAGGTTGTCTATCCGTTGTCAGCGGGCGATGCCGACACGATTTTCGAGGCCGCAATAGAATCGGGTGCCGAAGATGTCGAAAGCTCGGACGATGGTCACATCATCTGGTGTGCAGACACCGACCTGAACGATGTATCGAGCGCGCTTGAGACAGCGCTGGGCGAAACGGAATCTACCAAACTGGTCTGGAAACCCACGACGACGACCGAACTGGGCTTAGAAGACATGCAGCGCCTGATGAAGCTGGTTGATGCTTTGGAGGATGATGACGACGTCCAGCGCGTCACCACCAACTTTGAGGCCACGGATGAAGTCATGGCGCAGCTCTGACTGGGTCAGTTTTGGTATGAGACGAAACCCGGCTTGAAAGGTTGGCTTTTTGCGAATGTTTTTGTTGGATGATTGGCCGGGGCCGCAGAACCCTTTAGGCTGACTTGCAGCACCTAACGGAGGAGAGGGGCACGCAGACATAGGCTCTGTTGTGCCGGATCTTGAGTTCATACCGATGGTAGAAGTCCCCTCGAACCTTGCAAAGCGGAATGTTCCGGTTCTAACCGGTCAAAGTATTCTCTCCCAGGTCGCATGGACCTTGGGCAGCCCTTCGGTCGTGCTGCCGTTTCTTGCTGTGTCGTTTGAACTGCCAATGTTCATCGCCGGGGCTTTGGTGTCTGTGCGGATGGTTGGGAGTATGATTGCCGACATCTTTCTGGCTCAGATGCTGGCTGCAAAACAGCAAAAGAAGCGTGGAATTGCACTGACCGAATTCGCAGTTGGCGTGTGCCTGATTCTGGCAATCGCCGTTGCGGCCACCGGCGTGGTGCCTTTGATCGCGGTGGCGTTTGTATCGGTGTTTTTTCTGATTGGTCTGTTTGACGAGATTCAGGGCCTGATGTATGCAGATCTGCTTGGGGATCACGTGCAGTCGAAATCCCGGATGATCATGCGCTACGTTCAACTGGGGGTTGGCGGTCTGGGGGCCATCGGGCTTGCCTTGTTGGTCCACGAGATAACCAAGGGAAACCCGCCATTTTCCCGGCACTCCACCATGATCGCTGTCTCATTCGGATTTTTTCTGTTATCCGGATTGTCAATTCTGGCGATGTTTGAAATTGGGCAGCGTGATCAGCAAGTTCAGGCCTCAAAACCGTCACCGAAACTTTCCCTTGCTGCAAACATCAAAGGCATCCTGGACATGTTCGACCACGCATGGTTCAGGCGGTATATGGTTATGCGTATACCTCTGGTCTTTGTTTCTCTGTCGGTGCCCTTCTTTGCTCTGATCGCTGCCGAAGCCCATCATGCGTCAACCCGGGGCCTGACGGCGCTCATCGTATCCTCGGCGTCCGGATATCTTGTTGCCGCACCATTGTGGCAACTTGTGAACATGAAGTCTCACCGTGCGGTCATGGTGACCGGAACGCTCATGGTGGCAATCACGGGTGTGGTGCTACTGGCTTTCCACTATTTGCATATCGACCATGATGTACACTTGCATGCGGCCGCCTTGTTTGTTGTCACCGTCGCCTCGACAGGCGTTAGCAGTGCCCGCAAATTGTATTTTCTGGATGTCGCACCCAAAGCTCAGCGTGTTCAGGGGGCAGCTGCAGTTAAAAGCATCGCCCGTGTGACTGCTGTAGTTATCTCGGCCACATTGGCGGGGATAGCGCATTTACACGAAGTTGCGCTGGCGATCGACATTATCATCTTGGCCAGTTTGGTGGCTAGCGTTGCGTGTTATCGCATTGTTGTTCCCCCAGCCAAGGAACCGGCGCATTCCTAACGGTGCCGCTCGGCTTTGACCGGAGAGAGCAATACCTTCGCGGCGGCCTTCTGAACCGCACTGGTGAGTGGCATGAGGGCAGGGGCAAGAATGCGGCCAACCTGCCAGGTCAACGTAACGTCCAAATGTGCATCCGGGATGATCGAGCGTAGTTGCCCGTCTTTGATCGGCGCGCGCACCAGCTCTTGAGGGTTCATCCCCCATCCCAGCCCGGCAATTGCGGCTTCGACAAAAGCGTGTGAAGAAGGCATGAAATGTGTCGGAGGCGAGAGGCGGCTGCCTGTCTGAGCCTCCATCCACGCATTTTGAAGGCCGTCTTTCCGGTTGAATGTCAGGCTCGGCGCCAGATCCAGCGTTTTGGCAGTGACGCCGTTTTTGAACCACGTGCTGATAAAATCGGGACTAGCCGTGGGCAGGTATCGCATGGCTCCAAGCGCCACGGCATCACAACCGGAGACAGGCTGACCGCCGACAGTGACTGCCGCGCTCACTTCACCTCGCCGCAACCAATCTGCCGAGTAGTCCTGATCATCGACAATCAGATCAAACATCATGTCCTGGGTCTGGGCCATCGCATCAACGAACCAGGTCGCAAGGCTATCAGCTGGCACCGCAATCCGTACCTGACCGGGTCCCGCGCCCTGTTCCAGGGCCAGCTCACGCGACAATTGCGCCTCAAGCAGGCCAATATCTTCTGCGTATTGGGCAATGCGCAACCCCGCCGGGGTTCCGGTGCAGGGGGATCCCCGATTGATCAACGATGCGCCCACGCGATCTTCCAGCGCTTTGATCCGCTGGGATACCGCCGACGGGGTTACAGCCAGTTGAGACGCTGCTGCGTCAAAACTGCCATAGTGCAAAATGGCGGACAGCGCGGAAAGATGATGAGGATCGAGCAGCATTAGTGCAACTTAATTCAGGTAAGCATCTTTAATTTGATAGATCGTTGGCCGGGCTTTAGTCAAACACCTTGAACACAGGAGGTTTCATGTCCCCATCTCTGATTGCTGGTTTTGCCCTTGGCTTTAGCCTGATCCTGGCAATTGGTGCACAAAATGCATTTGTCCTGCGACAGGGGCTTAGACGCGAGCATGTGTTTGTTCTGTGTCTGACCTGTGCCGTGTCTGATGCCATCCTGATCGGTGCCGGCGTGGCTGGGTTTGGCACTTTGGCGCGGGCCGTGCCGTGGTTCGAAACCGTGATGCGCTATGGTGGGGCAACGTTTTTGCTATGGTACGGATTGCGCAGTTTTTGGTCTGCGTGGCAGGGCGGGTCGGCATTGGAGGTCGGCGAAAGCCATCGCACCAGCCTACGTACGGTGTTGCTGACAGTCCTGGCGTTCACATGGCTGAATCCACATGTGTATTTGGATACGGTTGTTCTGATCGGGTCGATTTCGGCGCAGTATGACGACCGGCTTGGGTTTGCCATCGGTGCGATGTCGTCCAGTTTTGTTTTCTTCTTTTCTTTGGGCTACGGGGCGGGTGTTTTGTCGCCCGTTTTCGCGCGCCCTCGCGCCTGGCAGGTTCTGGATGTGGTGATCGGTGTTGTCATGCTGGGTATCGCTTTGAAACTTGTTATCATGTGAAGGGTTGTCCCCGGCCAGCTTTCCGTGTTCAACCAGGGCCATGACAACAGCTGTCGCCTCATCTCGTCCGATCGCGGGCATGTTCTGGATGTTCGCCGCCGGCATTTCATTTGTTGTCATGACGGCGCTTGTGAAATCCTTGGGCACGACGATGGACCCCATTCAGGCGGCTTTTCTGCGCTATGTTCTGGGGTTGGTTTTCGTGTTGCCCGCGCTGCGCTTGATCCTGAAAACGCACCTGACGACCCGACATCTGACCTTGTTTGGGCTGCGCGGTGTTATCCATGCAGCGGCCGTCATGTTGTGGTTCTTCTCCATGACCCAAATCCCATTGGCCGAGGTTACGGCGATGAACTACATGACTCCCGTCTACGTCACCCTCGGCGCGGCGCTGTTTTTGGGCGAGAAACTAGCCATTCGCCGCATTGCCGCGATTGTGGTCGCGTTGGTTGGGGTTCTGATCATCCTGCGCCCGGGATTCCGAGAGGTTTCCGCAGGCCACCTTGCGATGCTGGGAACAGCACTGACCTTGGGCGGATCATATCTGTTGGCCAAGCTACTGGTGCGTGACATCCCACCTTCAGTCGTTGTGGCACATCTGTCGATCTGGGTGACTATCGCGCTGATTCCCTTTGCCATCGCCGTTTGGAGCACGCCCAGCCTGCGCGATCTGGGCGTGCTATTCTTGGTCGCGAGCTTTGCAACAGCCGGTCACTACTTCATGACGCTTGCCTTACAAGCGGCCCCGGTGGCCGTCACGCAACCCGTTACGTTTCTTCAGCTTATCTGGGCAACGGCGCTTGGCGCTGCAGTGTTTCACGAAAGCGTCGATGTCTGGGTGATTTCCGGTGGAACACTGATCCTTGCTGCAGTCAGTTTTATTTCCTGGCGCGAGGCGGTGCTCAACCGTCGAGACTTGACGCCCCCAAGTATTGCGCCAAAGCTATAGTGTGGCATAGGCCTGTCCGTTATTGATTGACGAGTCAATAAAAACCGCATAGCGTTCGCTCCCATAGCGCGTGTTCAGGGGGTAGCGATGCCAAAAGTCGGAATGGAGCCAATTCGCCGTGATGCGATCGTCCGTGCGACGATCGCTGAGCTGGGCGTCAAAAAATCCCTCGATGTAACTGTCAGCCAGATTGCCAAACGCGCCGGTATGTCAAGCGCGCTGGCACATCACTACTTCGGTGGCAAGGATCAGATATTTCTGGCGGCGATGCGACAGATCCTCGCCGATTTTGCCAACGAGGCCCGCAGCGAGCTTAAAGGGGCCGCGCCGGATCAAAGGGCCCAAGCCATCATCCGGGCCTGTTTTGCGCCGTCCTGTTTTACCCCTGATGCGATTGCAGCCTGGATGACCTTCTACGTGCTGGCGCAGACCAATAAGGACGCATTGCGGCTGTGGCAGATTTATCAGGCGCGCATCCGATCCAATCTGATCTACGCGTTGCGCCCCCTTCTGGAAGATCCCGTCGAAGCGGCCGAGAACATGATCGCGCTTATTGATGGTTTATACATTCGCGCTGCCCTTAGCGCTCCGGAAGAGCCGCAACTGGCGGTAAATCACGCGCTGCGTGTCCTCAATACTCTGCTCGAGGCTGAAAAATGACAAAGCCAAACATTCTGATCCTGATGGTGGATCAGTTGAACGGAACCCTCTTTCCCGACGGTCCCGCCGACTGGCTGCATGCGCCGAACTTGAAGAAGCTGGCGGAGCGATCGACCCGGTTTGCCAATGCTTACACCGCGTCGCCGCTATGTGCACCGGGGCGGGCCAGTTTCATGTCAGGTCAGCTGCCCTCGCGCACGGGAGTTTATGACAATGCGGCCGAGTTCCGCAGTGATATTCCAACCTATGCCCATCATCTGCGCCGTGCAGGTTACTACACCTGCCTGTCGGGCAAGATGCACTTTGTTGGGCCGGACCAGATGCATGGTTTCGAAGATCGACTGACGACCGATATCTACCCGGCCGATTTCGGTTGGACCCCGGACTATCGCAAACCGGGCGAGCGGATCGATTGGTGGTATCACAATATGGGCTCGGTAACCGGCGCGGGCGTCGCCGAAATCTCGAACCAAATCGAATATGATGACGAGGTTGCCTACAACGCCACGGCCAAGCTTTATGATCTGGCACGCGGCAAGGATGACCGACCCTGGTGCCTCACCGTCAGCTTCACGCATCCGCATGACCCTTATGTGGCGCGGCGGAAATACTGGGACCTCTACGAAGACTGTGAGCATCTTTTGCCCGAGATTGCGGATCTTGGCTATGATAATCAGGATGCACATTCGCGGCGGATTTTCGACGCCAATGATTGGCGGAGCTTTGACATCACCGAGGAGGATATCCGTAAATCCCGGCGCGCTTACTTCGCCAATATTTCCTATCTCGATGATAAGATCGGTGAGATCCTGGACGTGTTGGAAACCACCCGGCAAGACGCAACCATTCTATTCGTTTCCGATCACGGCGACATGCTGGGCGAGCGTGGCCTGTGGTTCAAAATGACCTTCTATGAGGGCTCAGCAAGGGTGCCGCTGATGATCTCAGCGCCGGAACTGCCAACGGGTCGGATCGACACTCCGGTATCGACTATCGATGTCACTCCGACGTTGGGTTCACTCGCTGGTGTCGACATGGAAGAAATCTCGCCTTGGACGGATGGCCAGGATCTTGTGCCCTTGGCAAAGGGGACCGAACGCACCGCTCCGGTCGCCATGGAGTACGCGGCCGAGGCGTCGTATGCCCCCTTGGTGTCCTTGCGTTACGGTAAGTGGAAGTACAATCGGTGCGATTTGGACCCTGATCAACTGTTCGATTTGGACGCAGATCCAAACGAATTGATAAATCTGGCTGACAATCCGGAACACTCGGGCACATTGGCCACCCTGCGCGCGAAATCCGAAACCAGATGGGATCTGGAGCGGTTCGACGCAGACGTTCGTGCCAGCCAGGCAGGTCGCTGGGTCGTGTACGAGGCGCTGCGGCAGGGCGGCTATTACCCGTGGGATTACCAACCACTGCAGAAAGCATCCGAACGTTACATGCGCAATCACATGGATCTGAATATCGTCGAGGAAAACGCCCGCTTCCCGCGCGGGGAATAACTCTTCATCTTTTCAAAAAATACTCTCGCCGAAGGCGTTGCAACATGTTTCGGCGGAGCGAGGAGTCTTAAGTATGGAAGCAGATTTCGTCATCGTGGGCGCCGGGTCCGCGGGTTGCGCGATGGCCTATCGCCTCAGCGAGGCGGGCGCGTCGGTTTTGGTTATCGAACATGGGGGCTCTGATGTCGGGCCGTTCATTCAGATGCCCGCAGCGCTGAGCTATCCGATGAACATGTCGCGCTATGACTGGGGCTACGAATCCGAACCGGAACCGCACCTGAACAACCGTCGGCTGGCGTGCCCACGGGGAAAGGTGATTGGCGGGTCATCCTCGATCAACGGGATGGTCTATGTGCGCGGCCATGCGCGGGATTTCGACACATGGGCGGACATGGGGGCTGACGGATGGTCTTATGCTGACGTCTTGCCCTATTTCAAACGAATGGAGACATGGCACGACGGTGGCCATGGGGGCGACCCAACATGGCGCGGAACTGATGGCCCACTGCATGTGTCACGCGGCCCCCGACAAAATCCTTTGTTTCAAGCTTTTGTCGATGCTGGGCAACAGGCGGGATACGAAGTCACCGGTGACTACAACGGTGAAAAGCAGGAGGGCTTTGGCCCGATGGAGCAGACCGTCTGGAAAGGTCGGCGCTGGTCTGCGGCAAACGCCTATCTGAAACCGGCGCTCAAGCGCGAGAATTGCGATATCGTGCGCGGGCTGGCCACGCGCGTGATCCTGGACGACGGGCGCGCAACCGGGGTTGAGCTGGTCCGTGGGGGCAGAACGGAAGTCATCCGTGCCCGCCGCGAAGTGGTGCTTGCGTCATCTTCGATTAACTCACCCAAGCTGTTGATGCTGTCCGGGATCGGCCCAGGTGCGCACTTGGCCGAACATGGGATTAACGTTGTTGCGGATCGCCCGGGTGTTGGCGCCAACCTTCAGGACCATTTGGAGCTTTACATCCAGCAGGCCTCGCTACAGCCGATCACGCTCTATAAGCATTGGAACCTGTTCAGCAAAGGCCTGATTGGGGCTCAATGGCTGTTCACCAAGACCGGTCTTGGCGCGTCGAACCAGTTCGAGAGCGCAGCATTCATCCGGTCGAAGCCGGGCGTAGAGTATCCCGATATACAGTACCATTTTCTACCTATCGCGGTTCGATACGATGGCCAGGTTGCGGCCGAAGGGCATGGGTTCCAGGCCCATGTCGGCCCGATGCGTTCGCCTTCGCGGGGGGCGGTCACGCTGCGCTCGGCCCAGCCCGACGACGCACCAGTGATCCGGTTCAACTACATGAGCCAAGAAGAAGATTGGGAAGACTTCCGCAACTGTGTTCGCCTGACCCGTGAGATCTTTGGGCAGGAAGCTTTCAAGCCCTATGCGGGAAAAGAAATTCAACCGGGCGCTGACGTACAGACGGATAAAGAGCTAAATGAGTTTATCGCTGAACATGCTGAAAGCGCTTATCACCCTTGCGGCACCTGTCGCATGGGGCGAGCGGATGATAAAAACACTGTTGTTGATCCGCAAGGTCGTGTTGTTGGTGTGGAAGGTCTGCGGGTCGCGGACAGTTCGATTTTCCCTCAGATCACCAATGGTAACCTGAACGCACCGTCCATCATGGTTGGTGAGAAAATGTCCGATTCCCTGTTGGGTAAGGTCCCTTTGCCTAAGTCAAACGATCGCCCGTGGATCCATCCAGGATGGGCGGCCGCACAGCGTTAACCTTTGTGAACAGCCCCCGTTGAATATGCCTGAGCCTGGGCGCATATCGAGGGAATGTTAAGGTTTTGTTTGGCTTTTGTTTTGTTCGCCCCGTCTATAGCTATCGCGGCTGATCTGGTCGAAGGGCCGGTGAATGTTATCGATGCCGACACCTGGGTTGTGGGCGGTGTTCGAGTACGATTGCATGGCATAGACGCGCCGGAAGTGGGTCAGAACTGCGAAAAGAACGACGGCAAAGCCTGGGCCTGTGGAAATTGGTTGACCCAAGAAGTGCGTCGGCGGTTTCATCGAAAACCTGCGCAGTGCACTCCACTGGATTGGGATCGATACGGCAGAGTGATCGCGCGGTGCCGGGTCATTGGACAGGACGCCGGGCGTGACATGGTGCGCCGTGGCGTGGCCTTTGCTTATCGTAAGTACTCGACCGATTATGTAGCGGAAGAAGCTCATGCGGCGTCCGAGCGGGCTGGATTGCACAGCGCGTATGTTCAGATGCCGTGGGTGTACCGGGCGTCTGGTGTTACGCAATCGTCCGGACCTTGCCGGATCAAGGGCAACATCTCATTTTCTGGCGAACGTATCTATCACGCGCCGGGACAAGAACACTATTCGAAAACACGGGTAAGTGCAGGTGGCAAAGAGCGATGGTTTTGTTCCGAGACCGAGGCCAAAGCCGCAGGATGGCGTAAGGCAGGTCGCTAAACGTCACACAACTTGATCCGCGTCAAAGAGGTATGCTTCCATCAACTCTAGCTATGGATTGCAATGACAGATCAAGGAGCGAACAGGAATGTCTCACACCCCGCATGAACTGGCGGAAGAATTTCCCGACAAGACGGAACTTATGAGCCAGCTCAAGCAGTCGGACGCACATTTTGCCCGGCTGGCAGATGAGTATCACGAGGTCAATCGCGTCGTGCACAGGGCTGAAACACATGTCGAGCCGATGGAGGAGTTGGCGGAGATCGAGCTGCGCAAAAAACGGGCCGCGCTCAAAGACGAAATTTGGACCATCTTGTCTAAGGTCTGAACAAAAGGGCGGGGCTCTGCCCCCGTCGCGGCAAGCCGCGCCTCCTCCGGGATACTTGTGGCCAGATGAAGATCAGGTGACCTCGTAGGGAAGTGTCCCGCGAGTATGCGCGTCGATGGTCAGGCGACGTTCGAGCGGTGGAACCGAGCGCTGGTGACAGTTTTGCCGCTCACAGATACGGCAGGAAATGCCAATGGGTTCGAATGCGCTGGCCTTGTTGACGTCGAGGTTGTCAGCATAGACCAATGCTTGGGCGTGCCGCACCTCGCATCCCAGGGCGATGGCATATCGGCGCACAGGCGCACCGAAAGACCCGCCCGATTTCGACACGTCTCGTGCCAAAGAAATATAGCGCACCCCGTCCGGGGTTTCTGCAAGTTGCAGCAGGAAGTGGCCGGGTGTCTCGAACGCGCGATGTACGTTCCATAGTGGGCAGGCCCCGCCAAAACGAGCAAATTGCAAGCGCGTCGCCGAGTGGCGTTTGGTGATGGTGCCTGCCTGATCAACCCGCACGAAAAAGAACGGAATGCCCTTGGCGCCGGGTCTTTGCAATGTGGACAGGCGGTGGGCCACTTGTTCTATCGATGCGCCGAACCGGTTGCTGAGCAATTCGAGATCGTGTCGGTCTTCCTGAGCTGCCGCCAGGAAGGCGGCATAGGGCATCAGGGACGCCCCTGCGAAGTAATTGGCCAAACCTATCTTGGCGATAGACCGTGCCTCTTCGCTTTGAAATTTGGCGAAGTCCAATGTTGCCTCGAGCAGTTTGTCTTGACTGATCAAAGCGACCTGAAGCAGCAGTTGAAACACCTGGGTTTGTGGAGCGGCGCGAGACGACAGGCGCAGGATCCTGCTTTCTGTATCGTAACTGCGCAAGGACGCGATGTCTGAAAAGATGACCTGTATCCCACGTTCGGACAGGCTGGTCAGTGCTGCCTGACGAACGCCACCCGGGCCTTCGGCGCGATTTGCGAACAGCTCAGCAGCGCGATCCACTGCGTCGATGTAATTGTCGCAATAGTGGAAGAAATCGCGCACCTCCTCCCACGGGCTGGCCTGAATACGTGCATCTTCCCGACCCAGTGCTTCGTCCAATGACGCAAGCCGTTCATGAGTCTGGCGATATGTTCGGTGCAATTCGATAAAGGCCCGCGCAAGTGCCGGAGCATTTGAGGCAGTCAAACGCAGATCTGCCAAGGGGGGAAGGGCATCCGCAAATACCGGGTCCGCCAGCGCTTCGCGCATATCTGAGACCAGACGCTCGCTGTCACCTGTGCTGAGTTCGGTGACGTCCATTCCGAATTCCTGCGCCAAAGCCAAAACAACCGTGGTTGATATCGGCCGGTTGTTGTTCTCCATCTGGTTCAGGTAAGGCAGTGAGACGCCAAGTTTTGCCGCAAACTCGCGTTGCGTCAGGGTCAGGCGTGTGCGCATTTCGCGCAGTTTCGCGCCAGCATAGAGTTTTTGGGTGCCCATGTGGTGCCTTTGCAACTTTTCTAAAGTTGAAAGCTAACTTTGCAAACCCTCAAGGGCAAGTGGTGTTACAACCCCAGCTGCCGTTCGCGCCAGACCACAACACTTATGGCTGCGATGGCCAGAACAGCCGTCGCGAGCATAAGCCACAACAAGGGCATTGCTCCGGTCTCTTTTGTCAAAACTGCACCTGCAAGTGCGCTCAGCCCCGCACCGCCACCCAGCATGATTGCGCCGCTCAGGCCTGAGGCTGTTGCGGCCAAATGCGGGCGCACCGATAATGCACCTGAGGTCGCATTTGGAATGGTCATCCCGTTGCCAACGCCCACGAATGTCATGAATCCAAAAAAGCTTAGCGCGGTTCCCATTCCGGCCAGGAACAGAACAGCAGAGAGTGCTACACCCAAAGCGTTGAGCCAGCACCCCCAAAGAACCATGCGATTCACGCCAAAGCGTACGGAGTATCGCCCGCTGATGAAATTCCCGACAAAGTAGCCGACAGCTGGGGCGCCAAAATAAATGCCGACTTCGGCGGCGCTCATCCCGAACAGTTCGGTGCCAATGAAGGGGGCTCCGCCGAGATAGGCAAAAAACGCCCCTGACGAAAACGCCGATGACAGCGAATAACCCCAAAACCGCGGCGACGTCAGCAGTTCGGGATATTCCCGGAATTGCTGGAGCAACGTCTTGCCGCTTTTGGTCGAGGTTTCGCCGAAATCTGTGAATGTAAGGGCGAGAGTCAGGGCGCCGACCGCGAAGGGCAGCCAGAAGTTGGCCCTCCAGCCAAAACTTTCTTCAAGCAATCCTCCAATGGCAGGGCCGATCATCGGAACCACGGCCATTCCCATTGTGACATAGCCGATCATGGATGCGGCTTGGTCTTGATCGTAAAGGTCGCGAACAGCCGCACGGCTCAGGACCATCCCGACCACCACCACTGCCTGACACATTCGGAACGCCAGAAAAACTGCCGCGCTTGGCGCATAGATGCAGCCAAGGGTTGCAAGCAGAAATAAACTCAGCCCCCAAAGTAATACCGGTCTGCGCCCAGCTTTGTCGGCAATTGGGCCGATCAGAATTTGCAGAACAGCATTAACCAGCAGGTACAATGCAATGGACAGCTGCATGACCTTATAGTCGGTTTCGAAATGCAGAGCCATGTTGGGTAGGCTTGGCAGAAACAGATTCATGCTCAGGGCGGACAGCCCCGAGAGCAAGACAAGCGTTGTAATTGAGGGCGGTGTGCGGCGAACCGTGGACGAACTGAACTGCATTGTTCACATGTATAGTCACGGAATTTGGGATTGCCAGACGTCCACCCGTTTCAATTTGAAACTTAGCAAGTTTACACTTTGTCAGTTTCTGGTTGCCAAAACTTTGCAAATTTGCGGAAAACCACTTTGGCTGAGACATCGAAACATATACGGTCCGCTCAGATTTTACAGGGGATTATCGCCATGAAAGACATCCTTTCCGAGCTTGAAGACCGCCGCAACGAAGCCCGGCTGGGTGGCGGGCAAAGGCGGATCGATGCGCAGCATGCGCGCGGAAAATTGACTGCGCGCGAGCGTGTCGAATTGCTGCTGGACGAAGGCAGCTTTGAAGAGTTCGACATGTTCGTCAGCCACCGCTGTACTGATTTCGGAATGGAAAAACAAAAGCCTGCGGGCGATGGGGTTGTGACAGGTTGGGGCACGATCAACGGTCGCATGGTCTATGTGTTCAGTCAGGATTTCACAGTTTTCGGTGGATCACTGTCAGAAACCCACGCACAAAAGATTTGCAAGATCATGGATATGGCGGTGCAAAATGGCGCGCCAGTGATCGGTATTAACGACTCGGGCGGGGCGCGAATCCAGGAAGGTGTGGCGTCTTTGGCGGGCTACGCCGAAGTGTTCCAGCGCAATATCATGGCGTCCGGCGTAGTGCCGCAGATCAGCGTAATCATGGGCCCGTGTGCCGGTGGTGCAGTCTACAGCCCGGCGATGACAGACTTTATCTTCATGGTCAAAGACACGTCCTACATGTTTGTGACTGGCCCGGAGGTGGTGAAAACCGTCACGAATGAAGTGGTCACGGCCGAAGAGCTTGGAGGCGCATCGACCCACACCAAGAAATCCTCGGTCGCGGATGGCGCGTTTGAAAACGATGTTGAGGCGCTGGCAGAAGTGCGACGCCTTGTTGACTTCCTGCCGCTCAACAATCGCGAGAAACCGCCCGTTCGCCCGTTTTTTGACGAACCGGATCGGATCGAAAGCTCGCTAGACACGTTGATCCCTGATAACGCCAACACGCCTTACGACATGAAGGAACTGATCACCAAAGTGGCGGATGAGGGCGATTTCTACGAGATTCAGGAAGACTTCGCCAAGAATATCATCACTGGTTTCATCCGTTTGGAAGGCCAAACCGTTGGCGTTGTCGCCAATCAGCCGATGGTTCTGGCTGGCTGTCTTGACATTGACAGCTCACGCAAGGCCGCGCGGTTCGTGCGTTTCTGTGATTGCTTCGAAATCCCAATCCTGACTTTGGTCGATGTTCCCGGATTTCTGCCCGGCACCAGTCAGGAGTATGGCGGTGTTATCAAACACGGAGCCAAGCTGCTCTTTGCCTATGGTGAAGCGACGGTGCCTAAGGTGACAGTAATCACTCGCAAAGCATATGGTGGGGCTTACGACGTTATGGCGTCCAAACATCTGCGCGGCGATTTCAACTATGCTTGGCCCACGGCCGAGATCGCGGTGATGGGCGCCAAGGGCGCAACCGAGATCATTCATCGCGCCGACCTCAGTGATGCGGACAAGATTGCTCAGCATACGCAAGACTACGAGGACAGGTTCGCCAACCCATTTGTTGCGGCTGAGCGGGGATTTATCGATGAGGTGATCATGCCGCATTCGACTCGCCGCCGCGTCTCCAAGGCGTTTGCCAGCCTGCGTGGCAAACAGTTGAAGAACCCATGGAAAAAGCACGACAATATTCCGCTCTGATCTTTGAAAAGGTGTAGCGGAATGTTCAGAAAGTGCCTGAAAACAGCGCAAGTTTGACAAAAACCGCCAAATAGTTGAATGATCCGATCCATCAGACATAAAACCGCGCAGGCCAACAGCGCTGCGCGCGCGATCCCGGAAGGAGGAGCCTGCCGCTGGCGGGTCCGGGATTGCGCCATTGGTCTGATGCTTTTCTTTCATTGCGCTCCGGTTTTGGCTCAGACAGAAACACTGTTGCCGGTGCCATCGGGTCAGCCAGTTCATCTGAGCGACGTTCTTCTGGACAATAACCCCGGCGAGCTGTGGGTCCGGTTTCGTTTCATAGCACCAAAGATCGGGTCCTCAGTGGGTCGGATCGGCTACGATGTGGCCACCAAAGACATGGAGCACCTGTGCCAGACATTGGCCGTTCCTTACGTGGCGCAACATCAGTTAGAGCCGTTTCGTGTTGTTGTTTCGCTGTCCGACCGCCCAATTGATTTTGGCGATGCCGCTCCGGATGCGACACAGTTTTTCGAAGCCTACCGGCTGGAGCAGTCCCGGTGTATCTGGGAGGGACTCTGACCGTGAACCATTGCTTTCATGATCCCAGAGCGTCTCAGACCAACGGTGCGGCTTTGGAGGTGCACAACATGATCCCATCCTTTGGCGGATGCAAAATTTCCGACTTGGTAAACACTCTAGCGACTGAGGGGCCGACATGCTGAAACATCGCGGATTCCCTGGCCGTCTGACAGGCACGGACTTTCAGTTCACCATTCGTCGGGCCAACCCAAAAGGCGTCACTCCGCTGACCAAGCGCGAAAGGTTCCGTGATCGCAAACCCGCAGACAGGCGCGCGGATGCAGCTTTCATGGAGGCGCTGTGGGGGCATTTCGGAGATCAGCCTTTTGAACGTGGCAATCTGGATGCGGGTCGGATCAGTTGGCTGTTCGAACGCGAGGTTATTCCGGCAGAAGATCCGTTTGATCCTGCAAGCTATGAAGCGTTGCTGGTGATCGACCTGGATGTGGCCCGCGCATCTTTTCCCGACATCTTTGGTGAGACATCCTGATCATGGGTGCCGTGACGCCACATATTTCGGTTCCAACGGATGAAACATCGCTTCACGCGAGGTGGCGTCGAGGCGTGGCAGCACAAATGCGGCGACGCTCGACACTGTCAAGGCGCGGATTTCGCTGCGATGCAGCGCGATCTCCCGATCTTTGGAGCGCAAATCGTCGTCTGACCGTGTTCGGCACGAATTTGCGCGGTGTTTCGCCGAATGGGCAGAAACCAGCCGGAATCTTGACTGGAAACAATACTTTTCTTGCGGGCCTGATTGTGCCGTGCATTCTGATGCAGCCGTGTGGCTCTATTTTGCCTGCGCCGCACATGCACCTACTATTCCGTACCCCTTCCTTCCGCGGGCAGGCTTGTGGTTTCCACATCATCCTGCCCGCGTTTTTCTTTGCGCATGTTCCGGGCAAAAAGCGGCAGATTTCTGCGCAAAACACCGATCAACAGCATCGTTTATTGCCTGTGAGCTCCTGCTGCCCGCAACTGCACCCAAAGCAGTCAAAAACATCAGAAGGGCAGACAACATGCGAATCCCACAGATTTTCTTTGTATTGGCGACCTGTGCGGGCCTTGCGGCCTGCGGCGACACCACTGGCGAACAGGCGTTGCTTGGCGGAGGCGCCGGCGCGGTCGGGGCCGCCGTCCTTAGCGCCGACCCGCTTTTCGGCGCTGCGGTCGGTGCAGCGGGCAACGTGCTGTATTGCAAGACGCAGAACAACTGTAACTAAGACACCTTCTTTGGGGCCTGCAGCGTCCCAACACATATCGCGCAACACGCCGCTACGGGGTCAATGCCCTGTGGTGGCGTTTTTGCGTTTTCAGACCTTCAAGACAAAGGACGTACCATGTTCAACAAGATCCTGATCGCCAACCGAGGCGAGATCGCCTGCCGCGTTATCAAGACCGCGCGCAAAATGGGCATCGGCACGGTCGCCATCTATTCGGATGCGGATCGTCAGGCTCTGCATGTTGAGATGGCGGACGAGGCTGTGCATATCGGCCCGGCCCCGGCCAACCAATCCTACATCGTGATTGACAAGGTCATGGATGCGATCCGTCAAAGCGGTGCGCAGGCGGTCCACCCCGGCTATGGTTTCTTGTCGGAAAACGCCAAATTCGCCGAAGCGCTTGAGACTGAAGGTGTTGCCTTTGTCGGCCCTCCGAAAGGCGCAATCGAGGCGATGGGTGACAAGATCACATCAAAGAAGATCGCTCAGGAGGCAAATGTCTCAACAGTACCCGGGTATATGGGTCTGATCGAGGATGCGGATGCAGCGGTGAAGATTTCCAATGAAGTCGGTTATCCGGTGATGATCAAAGCCAGTGCCGGAGGTGGTGGCAAAGGCATGCGGATCGCCTGGAATGACGACGAGGCGCGTGAAGGGTTTCAGTCATCCAAGAATGAGGCAGCAAATTCTTTTGGCGACGACCGGATTTTCATCGAAAAATTCGTAACCCAACCACGCCACATCGAAATTCAGGTTCTGTGCGATAGCCATGGCAATGGTGTCTATCTGGGCGAGCGCGAATGTTCGATCCAGCGCCGGAATCAGAAAGTGGTGGAAGAGGCACCATCCCCTTTTCTGGATGAAGCGACCCGTCGCGCCATGGGCGAGCAATCGGTCGCCCTGGCCAAGGCGGTGGGCTATGCCAGTGCAGGTACGGTCGAGTTCATCGTCGATGGTGACAAGAACTTCTATTTCCTCGAAATGAACACCCGTCTGCAGGTGGAACACCCAGTGACCGAGCTGATCACTGGTGTCGATCTGGTCGAACAGATGATCCGCGTCGCTGCTGGTGAGCCTTTGTCGATCACACAGGATGATGTCACCCTGACGGGTTGGGCCATCGAAAACCGCCTGTATGCCGAAGATCCTTATCGTGGCTTCCTGCCATCAATCGGTCGTCTGACCCGTTATCGCCCGCCGCAGGAAACCGCCGCTGGGCCGATGTTGATCAATGGTAAGTGGCAGGGGGATGCACCGGCAGGCGCTACTGCTGTTCGCAATGACACTGGCGTCTATGAAGGCGGCGAGATCAGCATGTACTACGACCCGATGATCGCCAAACTGTGTACCTGGGCGCCGACCCGGGATCAGGCCATCGAAGCCATGCGTGTGGCGCTGGACAGCTTCGAAGTCGAAGGTATCGGGCATAACCTGCCGTTCCTGTCGGCTGTTATGGATCATCCCATTTTCATCAGTGGCGACATGACAACAGCTTTCATCGCCGAGGAGTACCCCGATGGGTTCGAGGGCGTCGAACTTCCCGAAACGGACCTGCGCCGGATTGCAGCCTCCTGCGCAGCGATGCATCGCGTCGCAGAAATTCGACGTGCCCGCGTCTCCGGTCGAATGGACAACCACGAGCGCAAGGTTGGCACTGACTGGGTCGTCACGTTGCAAGATCAAGAATTCGAGGTCGCTATCGAGGCTGACCAAGACGGCTCCACAGTGACATTCTTGGATGGTGGCGTGCTACGAGTTGCTTCAGATTGGACGCCAGGGAACCAGTTGGCGGTTCTGGACGTCGACGGCAGCCCGCTAATTCTGAAGGTTGGCAAAGTATCCGGTGGCTTTCGCATTCGCAATCGCGGCGCTGATCTTAAGGTACATGTGCGCACCCCGCGTCAGGCAGAGCTTGCCCGCATGATGCCCGAGAAACTACCGCCCGATACGTCAAAAATGCTGCTTTGCCCGATGCCTGGTCTGATCGTTAAGATCAGCGTCGAGGTCGGCGAGGAAATTCAGGAAGGTCAGGCATTGTGCACCGTCGAGGCGATGAAGATGGAAAACATACTGCGTGCTGAAAAGAAAGGCGTTGTGACCAAGATCAACGCAGGCCCGGGTGACAGCCTGGCTGTTGATGATGTGATCATGGAGTTCGAATAGTCGGCTGATGACCGAGTTTCTCACAAATAACTGGCTTTTGTTGGCAGTGGGCGCCTGCGCTGTCCTCGTGATTGCTTTCTGGCTGTCCGAGGATGCCCATGTGGCGCGACGCGTATTTGTGCAATTCATTCTGAATATCGCCCTTCCGCTGTTGGTCATTTTCGGCAGCGGGCTGGCGATTATGGCCGTGCGTACGAATTTTGATGAACGCATCTGGGCGGCAATCATTGCAGGCTTTGTGATCACCACAGGTTGGTTAACAACCGCGATTTTCGGCGAACTCGGGAAATCCCGAGATAAGGCCGAAAAGCTGCGGGATTACCACAAAGCGCTCTATGCCGAGATAGGTAACACGCTACAGGTGCTGTGGGATCGCGGTAAGGCTGAAGACGAGGCCGAGGCGATGGTCGAACGGATGACCGCAGACCCGGATTTCATTCCATTGATCCCGCGCGAGCATCACGATTTTGTCTATGATTCTCTTGTTGATGAAATCGAGGTCTTGCCTCGCATCACGATTGATGCGGTGGTCGCCTATTACAGTCTGATCAAATCAATATCGGCGCAGGCCGAAGATATGCGAGGCGATGTATTTCGCAGCTCTGATATGGCGCAGGAACGGCGCATCCTGATGTATCGCGACTATTTTGAAACACGAAAAAGCGCCTTTGCCATGGGGCAATTCGCGCTTCGCCTGATCAAGGAATATGCGGATAAAGGTCAGCCAGCCGCTGAAAGGCTGGCCAAAAAGCTTAGTAACCCGGCCGCGGTCCAGTCCGACCTGTCACAGGGATCGGAGTAAACGGAATGTTAGGATCTTTCTCCATTCAGTTGCCCTTTCCTTGTTTGCCTGCAGGACACAACGCCCTGCATGTCCTAAATATAGGTGAATCCAACAGGTTTTACAAGCGCAGTGCGGCTCAGTTCCCGCCACGCCGGTCACGGATTTCCCGCTGGCGCAGCGGCGTTTTGTCGATGGACCGCCCGATTTCCCGTACGCTCCACGGCGCGGGTTTGCGCAGCTTCACGACACCATCCTTGTCGACGAAAACCATCTGGAACCCGCGCGGGCGCAGTTCGGACCGAATTGCGGAACGGGCAGATGGGTCGGTATCGGTCAGAACCACCACATCGCGGTCGCGCATCACATCTTCGCCCTTTGCCAGCATATCGATTTGCTGTTGGAACCTTGGGTCCGCCGGGGTGTCCGCAAAGACCACAATCGGTCGATGGGTCCACAGAAAATCGGCCAACTCACTGTCGCCGACAGGACGGACAAACGCGTCATCGACAGGCGCGGCGCCGTCGGCTGCCATAGCAGTCAAAGGGAATAGTGCCGAAAAAACAAGGACAAGCGTACGATTCATGGGGCCTCCTGTTCTGTTGAATATAGCCCCTATGCGCCCGAATGCGACCGGCGAAATGCGTCGGGCACTCAAAATGTCGCGCTTAGCCGTTTTCGAAACGACGGCCCCCAACACATTTACGCACAGGCTTAGCCCTGCGCGATCCGAAATGACGAGAGGATAACTCAATGACTGACACCAACGACTGGCGCGCGCTGGCCGAGAAAGAACTACGCGGACGACCGCTGGACGACCTGACCAAGGAAACTCTGGAAGGTATCGAGGTCAAACCGCTCTACACGCAGGAAGACACCGCTGATCTGCCACATATGGGATCGATGCCCGGGTTCGGGCCGTTCACGCGTGGCGTGAAGGCAACGATGTATGCGGGCCGTCCTTGGACCATCCGCCAATACGCCGGTTTTTCAACGGCCGAGGAATCGAACGCCTTCTACCGCCGTAACTTGGCAGCAGGGCAGCAGGGAGTATCGGTGGCCTTCGATCTGGCGACACACCGCGGTTATGACAGCGACCATCCGCGTGTGGTTGGCGATGTCGGTAAAGCAGGTGTGGCCATCGACTCTGTTGAGGATATGAAAATCCTGTTTGACGGCATCCCACTGGACAAGGTCTCGGTCTCGATGACCATGAACGGTGCGGTGGTCCCGATTCTGGCGAGCTTCATCGTTGCGGGCGAAGAGCAGGGGCATGACAAGTCGCTGCTGGCGGGCACCATTCAGAATGACATTCTGAAAGAGTTCATGGTGCGCAACACCTATATCTATCCGCCGGAACCCTCGATGCGGATCATCTCGGACATTATCGAATACACCTCGAACGATATGCCCAAGTTCAATTCGATCTCAATCTCCGGCTATCACATGCAAGAGGCCGGGGCGAATCTGGTCCAGGAACTGGCCTATACGCTGGCCGACGGGCGAGAATACGTCCGAGCCGCGACCGAGGCTGGGATGGACGTGGACAAGTTCGCAGGCCGTCTGTCGTTTTTCTTCGCCATTGGCATGAATTTCTTCATGGAGATCGCCAAGCTGCGCGCGGCCCGCACGCTGTGGCACCGGGTGATGACGGATTTTGGCGCAAAATCCGAACGCTCCAAGATGCTGAGGACCCACTGCCAGACATCTGGCGTGTCTTTGCAGGAACAGGACCCGTACAATAACGTGATCCGCACCGCTTATGAGGCAATGAGCGCGGTTCTGGGTGGTACGCAGTCACTGCATACAAACGCTCTGGACGAGGCGATTGCCTTGCCCACGGATTTCTCGGCCCGCATCGCGCGCAACACGCAACTGGTGCTGCAGGAAGAAACCGGGGTGACGGACGTGGTCGACCCATTGGCGGGCTCTTACTACATCGAAAGCCTGACCAATGAGTTGGTCGAAAAGGCCTGGGCTCTGATGGAAGAGGTTGAGGAGATGGGCGGCATGACCAAGGCCGTTGCCAGCGGCATGCCCAAGCTGCGGATTGAAGAAAGCGCTGCGCGCCGTCAGGCCATGATCGACCGTGGCGAAGAGGTGGTCGTCGGCGTCAACAAGTACCGCAAGAAACAGGAAGACCCGATTGACATTCTGGATGTCGACAATGTCGCCGTGCGCGAAGCGCAGATTGCCCGGCTGGAACGCATCCGCGCAACGCGAGACGAAGCGGCGTGCCAGACAGCACTGGACGCCCTGACCAATACCGCCCGCGACGGCGGTAACCTTCTGGCCGCCGCGGTTGAGGCCGCCCGCGCCCGTGCATCAGTAGGAGAGATCAGCATGGCAATGGAAAAGGAATTCGGCCGCCACCGCGCCGAGGTCAAGACACTGGCCGGCGTCTATGGGGCTGCGTATGAAGGCGATGAAGGGTTTGCCGCGATCCAGAAATCTATCGAGGAATTTGCGGAGACTGAAGGTCGTCGTCCCCGCCTTCTGGTCGTCAAGATGGGGCAGGACGGGCATGATCGCGGCGCCAAAGTGATCGCCACAGCCTTTGCCGACATCGGATTTGACGTTGATGTAGGTCCGCTGTTCCAGACGCCTGCCGAAGCAGCACAGGACGCCGTGGACAACGACGTGCACGTTGTTGGCATTTCTTCACAGGCGGCGGGGCACAAGACCTTGGCACCACAGCTGGTGGAAGAGCTTAAGAAAGCCGGAGCAGGCGACATCATCGTAATCTGTGGCGGCGTTATCCCACAACAGGATTACCAGTTCCTCTATGACCATGGAGTCAAGGCGATCTTTGGCCCGGGTACCAATATTCCCGAGGCTGCGCAGGATATCCTGCGACTGATCGCTGAGGCACGCCGTTAAAGCTAAGGAACGAAGCCAGAGATCTTGCCGGACAAAAAGACGACCAAGCAGGCACTCAATCGCGGAAAAAATGGGCGCAGCTTAGGCTTGCGCCCATTTGGTTCACCGGTAGGCTGAACGTGTTTGGGAGGTGCTATGGAACTGGATCATATCGCGGTGGCCGGCGCCACTCTGGAAGAGGCGGCAGCCCATGTCGAGGACACCCTCGGAGTAAAGCTGCAGGAAGGCGGCAAGCATGAGAAGTTCGGAACGCATAACCAGCTATTAGGGCTGAGGGACGGGCTTTATCTCGAGGCAATTTCCATTGATCCAAATGCGCGCCACCCGCAACGCACAAGATGGTTCGATCTGGATCGGTTTGCAGGGAAGCCCCGCCTGACCAATTGGATCTGCCGCGTACCCGACATCGAAGCGGCCTTGTCCGCGTTCCCAGATGGTGTTGGTCAGCCGATTGATTTGACCCGCGGATCGCTACGCTGGCGGATGGCCGTGCCACCCGATGGCCGTTTGCCGTACGACAATCTGTTTCCTGCCCTTATCCAATGGCAGGGCGATCTGCACCCCGCCCAGATGTTGAATGACAGCGGATGCCGTTTGAAACGGTTGATCGTCAGTCATCCAGATGCGCCGACACTGGAACAACATTTGGGTGAGCTAAAGGATGTGGTTTTCGAACCCGGTTCAGCGGCGTTACGTGCCGAAATTGAGACACCACATGGGATGCGTGTGTTGGAATGAACATCCGTCAGGCACGGGTCGAGGATGCTGGTTCCATAACCTCCATCACCAACACGATTATTCGTGAAACATTGGTGACGTTCACCACAAACGAACGCAGTGCTGAAAGTATCGTCGCTGATATCAGGGCCCGCGGTCCCGGCTTCCTTGTAGCCGAGCATGAGGGTGAAGTGATTGGGTTTGCCACCTATGGCCCCTTCCGTTCCGGCCCTGGATATGCGCAATGCCGCGAACATTCGATACAGCTTGCACCCGAGGTGCGCGGTAGCGGGCTGGGTCGTCTTTTGATGACAAAACTGCAAGAGGCGGCACAGGCAGAACGCGTGCATGTGTTGATAGCAGGGATATCCTCGGCAAACCCTGCGGCTGTGGCCTTTCACGCTGCTTTGGGTTTTGCTGAGGTTGGCCATTTGCCCGAAGTGGGGTTCAAATGGGGTCAACGGCTGGATCTTGTGTTGATGCAGAAAATTCTTTCGCCGGAGTGATCTGTCGCACCTGACAGTCCGGTTTTGTAGCGCTAGGGTACGCGCATGTCGATCTGGCTTAGAATATCCGATGCGCTCAGCGCGCTCGCCCAGGGCGAAAGCCTGACCGCTGTTTTTGAAAAACTGCGCACGCCGCCCGAACGTTCCGTGGCCTTCACGATTGCGGTGATTGCCTTGGGCGCCAAGATGGCCAAGGCAGACGGGCAGGTGACACGGGACGAAGTGACCGCTTTTCGCGACGTCTTTCAAATCGCGCGCGAGGATGAAGAGGGCGCAGCGCGCGTTTTCGATATGGCACGCACTGATGTCGCAGGATATCGAGATTACGCGCAGCGAATTGCGCGAATGTTCTCAGAAGACAGCACTACCTTGTGTGACCTGATGGAGGGGCTGTTTCACATAGCGATGGCCGATGGCTTCTACCATCCGAACGAAAATGAATTCCTTGAAGACGTCAGCCAGATCTTTGGCCAGACCGATGCCCAATTTATGGCTTTGCGGGCACGGTTTGTGCCAGATGCGCCAAATGATCCGTACACGGTCCTTGGCGTGCCTCGCGATATGCCGGTGTCTGACATTCGCAAGATCTGGCGCCAGTTGGTTCGCGACACACATCCCGATGCGATGATGGCGCGGGGCGTGCCTGAGGAAGCCATACGTCTGGCTGAAAAAAAGATGATCGACATCAATCGCGCCTGGGACGAAATCAAAGGCGTGCGAGCCTGATCAGATGCGGTTGGCGACCTATAACATCGAGTGGTTTGCCAATCTGTTTGACCGAGAAGACAATCTGATTGTCGACAACAGTTGGTCGGGCCGCCATGACGTTACCAAGGCGCAGCAGATTGAGGCCATCGCCAAAGTCCTGACGGCAATTGATGCGGACGCCGTCCTGATCGTCGAAGCGCCGAACACCGGCAAGACCCAGAATACGGTTCGCGCCCTGCAGGTATTTGCTGAGGCGTTCGGACTGCGTACATCCAATGCGCTTATGGGGTTTGCCAATGACACACATCAGGAATTGGCGTTGCTGTATGATCGCGATGTGTTGACCGCGCGCCATGATCCCAAAGGGGACGTGACGTCGACGCGTGCCCCGCGATTCGATGGTGACTTTCGGATCGATTTGGACATCGACGCGACCGAGGATGTGATTCAGTTCTCAAAGCCACCAATGGAACTGGCGGTGCGGACCCATGCAGGTTCCGAATTCAGGCTGATCGGCGCACATCTGAAATCCAAAGCGCCGCACGGGGCGGATTCGCGGGATGAAGCGATCCGCATTTCGATTGCCAATCGCCGCAAGCAGCTGGCACAGGCGATCTGGCTGGCTCGGCGGGTCGAAACGCATATTGGTGCGGACGAGCCGGTGATACTATTGGGCGATCTGAATGACGGGCCGGGTCTGGATGAATTCGAACATTTGTTTGGGCGCTCTTCGGTCGAAATACTGTTGCAGGCGGGGCTGTATGATCCGCATGCGGCCATGGCCCATGGGCCACGGCCCGGTTCCGTCCTGTCGACGGCCCGGTTTGCGCGCCCGGACAAGGGTACATTCCTCGAGGCTTTGCTGGACTACATCATGATCAGCGAAGACCTGCAGACCAACCGACCCGCTTGGCGCATCTGGCACCCCTTTCGCGATGCAGCTTGCTGGGCCTCGCCTGATCTTCGCGATGCCTTGCTGACCGCCTCGGATCATTTCCCCGTTACACTGGATATCGAGTTGTGACCTTTCAAGCGTGCATTGCGTCGCTTATATTTCACCCATGAAACGGATTCTGATGATCAGTGCGATGGTTAGCGCCTTAGGTGCGCCTACTGTTGCGCAAGAAAACGGTAAGTCGCTGATGGAGCAGGGGGCCGAGCTGTTTTTCGAAGGCCTGCGCAAGGAAATGGAACCAGCACTGGGTGAGTTGCTGGGGCTGGCTGAAGAGTTCGGCCCGGCAATGCAGTCATTCTTTGAAGAAATGGGCCCGGCCCTGGCCGAACTGGCTGGTGAAATCCAAGATTGGAGCGTTTATGAAACGCCCGAGATATTGCCGAACGGTGATATCATCATTCGAAAGAAGCCGACACAGGACTCACCGGAAGACGTCGAACCTGACGAAGAAGAATCTGAAGGCGTAACCGATATTTGATTATGGCCCGGGTCAGCCCTTTACGATGACACGTGCGTCAGATTTCAGCGCGTTCGCCAACGAACTCAGGCGCGCCTCGGCAACCTCGTTGAACAGCGACGCAGCAGCTTTGGGTAGAAACAGTTCAAGTTCTCGCTTCTTTGGATAAAACCGCAACCGGCCCATATTGGCGTCACTGTGCATCCAAAGCATTGCCCCGAAGCGCATCGCTTTGCCCAATATCTCGGCTTGCTTCTGGTCCTTTTCATCCAAAAGTTCGTACAGTGGGGCAAACCGGTTGCCTTCGCGCTTGTTGCGATACCTGTGTTGCAGGGCGAGACCAATGAAAACCCGTTCTGAGTGCTTTAGACCGCCTAGATTTGCGCGGGTGACATTGTCGAAACAGACCTCGGCGCGATAATCGGGATGCGCGCGCCAGCTGACGTCATGCAGCAGACAGGCCGCCTTGATCAGCCGAATGCGTGTTGGTGGGGCGGATTTGAACAGGGGTGTTACGAAATCATACAGATGACGGCCAAATCCGGGCAGTCGGGCATCCTTGGATTCGGAAAATCGGCTGGCTTCAATCAGCGGGTCCCGGTCGCGCTGCTCTTGCGACATCTGCTCATACAACAGCCCTTCGCGAATCCCATAGCTTGAGATTGCGATGTCTTTGGGTTTGAAGGTCCGGATTAGCCGGGCCAGCACATCCATCGCATAAGGGACTAGCGCCATGCGCGAGCTTGAAACACCCGCCTGACTTCGCAACTTGTCGCGGTCATTCTTTTCGATGAACTTGATCGTTTCGCGCACTTGTTTGGTGGTCATACGGTATTCATGAAGAACGTTCAGCGGGTATCCTCGCCGCAACATGTCCAGTCGGGCAAAAGCCCGCCAACTGCCGCCGACAAGAAACAGCCGATCTCGCTGTGGTCCCATCTGATCGCGCAACTCTTCCATCGTGCATTTGATATGCGCCTTTCGGGCGCGTCGTCCGCCCTTGATATCGCGCAGCTTCAGCGGGCCAAGGGCAGAGGTTACCCGCCGACCAACCTGACCATCGCCGATTTCAGCCAGCTCCATGGAAGATCCGCCAATATCGCAAATCAGACCATAAGCACCTGGCCAGCCCAAAAGCACGCCTTGCGCTGATAATCGCGCCTCTTCCTGCCCGTCGATGACACCAACATGCAATCCGGTTTCGTCCCGAACCTGTTCGCAAAAATCTGGGCCATCTTTGGCTTCTCTTACGGCGGCGGTGGCCACAACATGCAAACCGGGCAAGTCCAGATCCTGTGCAAGCTGCTGAAACCGCCGCAACGCTGCCAGCGCGCGCTCTCGTCCGCGCGGGTTGAGACAGCCGGTTTCCAACAGACCCGCCCCTAGTTCGCACATCACTTTTTCATTGTAGAAATAGGCGGGCGATCGCGCCGCGCCGTCAAAGATCACCATACGGACCGAGTTTGACCCTACATCGACAACCCCAACCCGCGATAGGGCGCGGGCTCCCGGGTCATCGAACAAAGGTTTTCCGAAAGGTCCCCAATCCGGGATGTCGGTATCGACAGTCTGATCCATATCTTTTCCAGGTGTTGCAGGCGCAGGATGCGAAATCGATGCTTGCGGGTCAATCATCGGCATCGACTGAATTTACATCCGAATTCAGAACCCGAACCGCCAAAGCGCGGGTGATGTCGCGTTTCTCGGACAGCGCCAGCTGATCCAACTGCGCCACCGTATCAGCGGCGGTTTCAAAGCGCCGATCCATGTGTTTGACCAGGTAAGAGATCACGTCTGGCGAAGGGTTCAGCTGCCTGTCCAGGAACAGTTTCGCCAACACCGCGCCCAACAAGGCATCATCGGGCGGATCCAGCGCAACATGATGAGCGCCTTCAACCCGGCTTTGCAAATCTGGCAGGGGCAATTGCCAGAGTTTTGGCGCCAGACGCCCGGTCATCAACAAGGCATGCCCTTCGGCCAGAACCAGGTTGTGTAAGTGAAACAGTGCTTTTTGCTGGTCCATATCGCCAGCAATATTGGGGATATCTTCAACAGCAATTGGTGCCTGCGCCAGTTCCGGCACGTTATCATACCGAAGTGTTGTGGCCTGAACGATACGCCCGCCTGTTTCGGCTGCCCAAACATGTGCCAGATGCGTCTTACCCGCCCCGGTCGGCCCGCTGAGGACCAGCTTGTTTCCCGGCCAGGACGTAGCCGATATCATTGCAACTGCCAACGCATTGGCTGGTGAGACAAAGAAATCCTCGCGTCCCAGCGCAGTCTTTGCTGGTAGATCAAAGCTCAATTGCCGAGGCATTTATTCGTCTTCCTGATCCTGGCCCTGCAAGCCTGTATACAGGCGGCTGTCCAGATACATTGAGGTTCCGAACCGCGCCAATACGCCCAATGCTGCGGCGACTGGAACTGCGATCAGCATGCCAACAAAACCAAAAAGGGCGCCAAACACCGACAGCGCAAGCAGCAGCCAGACCGGGTGCAACCCGACCGAACTGCCGACCAGTTTTGGTGTCAGGAAATTGCCCTCGGTGACCTGACCCAGTGCAAAGATCCCGGCCACCAACCCGATATGGGCCCAGTCACCCCAAAACTGAAACAGCGCCAAACCAATCGCCAAACTGCCGCCGATCAACGCCCCGAGATAAGGAATGAAGGTGACCAGACCAGCAATGAACCCGACGATCAGGCCGAATTGCAGACCCACCAGCATGAGGGCGACGGCATAATACGTGCCAAGGATCAGACAAACTGTCCCCATCCCGCGCACAAATGACGCAAGAACCGCGTCAATCTCTCCCGCCAGACGTTTGATGGTCGGCGCGTGGTCGCGTGGCAACAGCTCGGCGATCCGGGCGATCATGCGATCCCAGTCCAGCAGCAGGTAAACGGCGACAACGGGAACGATGACCAAGAGAACAACGATGTTCAGCGCGGATCCCAGTGAGCTGAGGACGGTCTGCAGCACATCCCCGGTTTTGGACTTAAGCGTTTCGCCGAACGAGATCAGCATCTGATGCGTGTTCGAATCCTGGTCCAGAAGGGCCGGGAACTGTTTTTCGATGAACCCGCGTAGTTCCTTGAACAGACTGGGTAGCACATCGATCAGATCCAACAACTGCGTGATCAGGGCGGGAACAACCATCAGGATCATCAGGACAAACCCCAAAACTCCGACGACTGTGATGATTGCAGTCGCGGCCATGCGCGACAGGCCCAGTCTTTCCAGCCGGTCTGCAACCGGATCCAGAAAATAGGCGATCGCGCCCCCAATCACGAAGGGCAACAGGACGTCCCCAAGCGCCCAAAGCAGCAGCACGATAACCGCGGAAACGACGCCCCAGTACCTGAGCTGATCCTTTACCGGCAAAGCCATGTGGGTCCCCTTGTTGCGACCTTTCCTTGCGTTCTTGGCGTATGAAGGCTTGCGATGCAAGCGCTTCATAGATCTGCCGTTTTCGGTCGTTAATCCTGCAACGTTCCCAGTTCCGGAGTATCCTCGGCCGCCGTCTGGTCCGGCCAGTTGGTGCGCCAGATTTCGGCTGACCAATGGCCGCAATGCACTGAGGGGCGCTTGAAGCCGGGCAGGGCGGGCAGCAATGGCGCGACAACCACATCGTGTCGTGGGACCGCGAAGTAAGGGAACGAGTAGCGCTGTCTGCCTGATTTGTTCACAACACGATGTGGCGTGGATTTCAAACGACCACCGGACCAAAGCTCCAGCATGTCCCCGATATTGACCACGAAACCGCCGGGGGGGCAGTCAGGTGTGATCCAGCCGCCATTGCGGGTCTGAACTTCAAGGCCGCCAACGGGGTCGGGGGCGATGATCGTCAGGGCATCGGTATCCTTATGCGGGTGAATCCCATAGCCGCCTTCGTCCGGGGCCTGCGGCGGGTAATGCAACAAGGTCATGTTGGTCATCGGGTCTCGAAACGCATCGCGCAGAATGTTCGGTGGCAGATCCATACCGACCTCCAACGCGTCTAACAGGCGATCTGCGACCTGATCCAATTGAGCCCAGTATTCCAGAATAGCGTCCCGCGCCTCGGGCACCTCCTCGGGCCAGATATTGGGTCCATAGAGGGCGCATTGCTGACGAACCTCGGCATCCTCAGCTACGTCATAATGCAGCTTGTACCCTTCATACTTGTCGGTCTGCCCCGAGCCGTCATTGGGTGAAAAGAATCCCATCGGGATATAGCCGCGATAATTGTCACGGGTGATGGCCTTATCCCATTTCCGTTGCTCATCGACGTCGAAAATCGCCTGGGTCACGCGCCGAACCTGGTCGACTTTATCTTGTGGCACATGTGTTCCCGTGATCGATAAAAATCCGATTTCGGTGCAGGCTTCTAAAATCTGCTGAACTGTCTCATCATAGCCCGCGCTGGTTTTGTCCCACAGTGGAGATATGTTTATAGATGGAATTCGCACCATCAGTGAACCCTGACACCCTGGCGATCCAGCTCGGCATGGACCGGCGCAAGGTTCATGCTGTGCAGGTCCTGATTGCTTCGGAGGGCAAGCGCTGCTGCAATTCCTGCGCCTTGGCCCATGACGGCGCAACAGGCCATATTCCGGGTCGCGGCATGTGCCACCTTGTCCGACCCGTGCGAGCGGCCCGCGACCAATAGGCCTTTGATCCCTTTTGGCAGCATAGAGCGATAGGGGATCTGCATGTACCGGCCCGTGGTAGGTAGGATCAGGATGCCATATCCATCGATGAATTCGGGATAGATCCCGATCGAGTCTTCGAACCGTCCCTGATGACGCGCGTCATTTTCGGTCATGTTGTAAACCGCATCGATCTTGCGGGTATCTCGGATGCCGATGGTCATTCCGAAATTGCGCAGCCGCGCATTTTCGCAGCCCGGCATGAAACGGCGCAGCGCCTCGATCGCCAGCATGGATTGCCGCCTGCCTTCGATCTCACCTCGGGTCAGGCTGTCGGGGTCTGTGCCATCTATCTCGGCCAGATGGATCAGGTTCATATAGGTCAACTCGCCGGTATCATGCATCGCACCCCATGTGCCCGCGATGGTATTCAGATGCGGCGGGATAAGACCCTGATCAATTGCCTGCTGAAACGGTTTGTGCACGAAGGGCGAGAACATGTCGTCCTCCTTACCGCTGGTTTCGATGTTCCACTCACCGCCACCGCCCCAGTCCTTATAGGTCTGCGGATCGGATTTGACCCCGTCCATAAAGGCACGTTTGTCGACGCCCGCCAGATGAAACATGACCGACGCCGCCATCATATCTTCCCGCGCTGTCTTGCGCGTGGGGGCACCAGCGCGATGCGCCACATCGGCGTCCCCCGTCGCGTCGATGACGAGACGGGCCAGGATCGCCTCACGCCCGGCTTTGGATTCTGTGATGACACCGGTGATCCGGTCGCCCTCCATGATCGGGGCAACGAACTGGCGGTGCAGCATGGGATGCACACCTGCCTCTTCTACCAGCTTGTCAGCGACCAGTTTGAACCCCTCGCTGTCTAGCTCGTAGCTCAACGATTGGCTCTCAGGCACCGCTGCGCCCATATCCTTGGCGCGGGTTTCGAACTCCATGCCGATGCCACCAGCCTCGACCGTTTGCTCATGACGATACCAGGCAAACCCTTCGACGCCCACGGCGGTGATGTTACCACCCATGCAACCGAAGCGGTCGACCAGCGAGACGTCGGCACCGGCGCGTGCGGCTGCAAGTGCTGCGGCCAAGCCCGCAGGGCCAGACCCCACGACCAATACATCTGTTTTGTGGACAACAGGGATCTGACGGGCGGGTTCCTGAATGGTCTGCATCGACGCCTCATGAAGTTTGTGGTTCCGTCACATTTGAAATTCCTGATCGGCGGGTCAATCAAAAACCGACCATCCTGAGGTCGCAAATTCATCAATGCATGATTGCCCCCGGCGGGGCTTTGGCATAATCACCTTTGAAGTCGATTTTCACCTTTGAAGGTTAAACTATGCGCCTCAGCCGTTACTTTCTGCCCGTTCTCAAGGAAAACCCCTCCGAGGCCCAGATTGTCAGCCATCGGCTGATGCTGCGCGCGGGCATGATCAAGCAAGCTTCGGCCGGTATCTATTCCTGGCTGCCACTGGGCTTCAAAGTACTGCGCAAGATTGAAAACATTGTGCACGAAGAACAGGCGCGCGCTGGCCATATCGCGATCCAGATGCCGGTCATCCAATCGGCGGATCTGTGGCGGGAATCCGGGCGCTATGATGATTACGGTCAGGAAATGCTGCGGATGAAAGACCGGCATGACCGGGACATGCTGTTCACCCCCACGGCCGAAGAGTTGGTGACCGACATCTTCCGCGGCCATGTCAGCAGCTACAAGGATCTGCCGCTTACTCTCTACCAGATCCAGTGGAAGTTCCGTGACGAAATCCGCCCGCGTTTTGGCGTGATGCGTGGTCGCGAATTCTATATGAAGGACGGCTACAATTTCGACCTAAATAAAGAGGACGCTCTGCACGCCTATAACCGCCATCTGGTGACCTACCTGCGCACCTACGAACGCATGGGTCTGCAGGCAATCCCGATGCGCGCCGATTCCGGACCCATCGGTGGCGACAATACGCACGAATTCCTGGTGCTCGCCGATACGGGTGAATCCGAGGTCTTCTATGACGGTGCCGTCACCGATCTGACCTTTGGTGATCGCGAGATCGATTATGACGATCGCGCGCAATGCCAGTCGATTCTCGAAGAGTTCACCTCGAAATACGCCCGCACGGATGAAACCCATGACGAAGCGCTTTTCAACCAGATCCCCGAAGGCCGCCGTCGCGTGGCGCGCGGAATCGAGGTTGGACAGATTTTCTACTTCGGCACCAAATACTCCGAGCCACTGGGCGCGACCGTCCAAGGCCCCGATGGCAAGCCAGTTCCTGTGCACATGGGCAGCCACGGTATTGGTGTCAGCCGTCTGGTCGGAGCGATCATTGAGGCAAGCCATGACGACAAGGGCATCATCTGGCCTGAAGGCGTAACCCCGTTCCATTGCGGCATCGTCAACCTGAAGCAGGGCGATGATGAAGCTGACGCAGCGTGTGACAGTATCTACAAAGCGCTGACTGCGCTGGGGCTGGACCCGCTCTATGATGATCGCAAAGAACGCGCAGGCGGGAAGTTCGCCACGATGGACCTGATAGGACTGCCCTGGCGTATCACCGTCGGGCCGCGCGGTTTGAAGAACGGTGTAGTCGAGTTGACAAGCCGCCGCACCGGCGAAAGCGAAGAGCTCAGCCCCGAGGCAGCCGTCACGAAGATCGCCGAGATCTATCAGAACATCGCTTGACCTGAGGACCTCGGGCAAAAAGGGCCTGGCACCTGCCGTTCAGTGGACGGCAGTGCATCTCTGGAAGACGCTGTTTAACCGCGTGTGATTAGCGTTCAGGTCTGAGCAGATGTTGGCCGTACAGCCAGTACGTCGCCATCCGCCTGATTGCCGCGTGCAACAACGATTGGACGGCCCAGTCGGCTGATCAGGTCCTTTAATTCGAAACCAAGAAACCGTAGCCCGCAAACCCGCGCACCCGTCGCAAGATCCGTGATGCACAACCGACCCTGTCGAAACGCCAGGTGGTAACCTTTGTCTTTCAGTATGTCTGACAGGTTACCCCAGCTGGCGGCGCTGGCAAAAACTGGGCGGATCGCTGCACGCAGAAGTGCTGCGGTTTCACAATCCAGATCTGTTGATACCTTGCGGGCCAAAATCGGACCCGACCCTTCCGTGTTCGTTTGAATATACATGAGCGACCCCCGCTCTTTAAAATGTGTTCCCCCAAATCAGGGTGACAAAGTTTCTCAAAATAAGCAAAAAGCGAAATAAAATTGCCTGCGAAATGTGGCATTTTGAGTTCAGTGACTCACGTAATGCCCGCATTGACTTCATAAGTGAAACAATGCGCCCCTGTCTGTGATGAGTGTCACAACCACAGGTGTAAATCATTGGTGCCGCGAGCGACTTTTTTCCGAACATGGCCCCGCAAACGGCCGGAAATGATTCGTTTCAGAATCGTTAAACAGGAAATTTGACGGCGTGGTTTTGGTCATAAGGGGGTGCTGAAGGCCGAGAAGGATCAGGGTTTGTGGGGTTTCGCCACATCCGTTTGCTCAGGAGACTTTCCATTGCTTGGGCTCCAGGTGCTGTACTTCGCGCCGTTTGTTCGGCCGGAACAGACTACCTCGACACACGTGATCCCGACCGATATCGATGAGGCGATGCTCAAGGAAGGCATCGCGCCAAGTCCGCAAGCGGCTTTGCGTTGGCAAGTCCCTTCACAGCTCGAATTCCGCAAAGTCTGCGATCGAACCAAGGCCGAAACTGCGCTACAGCAAACTTCGGCCTTAAAGGGCTGAGGGGCAGGCGTCGGCACACAACCGGCTTGACCATCCGACGAAATGCCGAAAGTGTCGCCGCGACACAATAACCGGAGCAGGCATGGCCAAAACACCCCCGCCCTTTGCGCCTTTTGAATGGAAAATTGCTTGGCGTTATCTGCGCGCGCGCAAGGCTGAAGGTGGCGTCAGTGTGATGACCTGGATTTCGTTGATCGGGATCACGCTGGCCGTGTTCGCCCTGATCGCGACCCTGGCCGTTCGGTCCGGGTTCCGGGCGGAGTTTGTCGGGACGATCCTTGGGGCCAACGCACATGTCACCATCTTTTCTTCTGGCGAGATCGATGCGCAGGGGCGAGTGGATCGCACCATGGTCGATTACGAAGAACGGGCCACAAGTATTGCGCAGGTGCCGGGTGTTGCGCGCGCTGCACCTTTGGTCAAAGGCCAGGTTCTGATCACCAATCGCGACCGCAGCAGCGGCGTCGAGGTTTTTGGCATCCGTCCGGATGACCTGCGGGATCTGCCGGGCGTTGCGCAAAGCGAGCAATCCGCTGGCGATTTGTCCCTGTTTCAAACGGGCGAAGATGTGATCGCCATCGGCTCGGGCGTGGCGCGCAGTATCGGTGCGACTGTCGGGGATACGGTCAAGCTGACCTCGCCCAATGGCGTGAAGACCGCTTTTGGCACTTCTCCCCGCGTCAATGCGTACCGCGTGGTTTATGTGTTTTCCGCCGGGCGCTACGACATCGATCGCACTCGTGTCTACATGCCATTTTCACAAGCGCAGGGCTTTTTCAATCGTGACGGTGTTGCCGATGAAATTGAGGTGATGGTCGACAAACCTGAAGATCTGGGGCCCATCCTGATCCCTATCCTGGAAGCCGCTGGCGAGCGCAGCCAGATCTGGACATGGCAGGACGCCTCGGGGGGGTTCCTGCGCGCGCTTGAGGTCGAAGACAACGTGATGTTCATCATTCTCTCGATCCTCGTGCTGATCGCCGCGATGAACATCGTTTCGGGTCTGATCATGTTGGTTAAGAACAAAGGCCGCGACATCGGTATCCTGCGCACCATCGGACTGAGTGAAGGCTCGATCCTGCGCGTCTTTTTCATCTGTGGCGCCTTTACCGGGATCATCGGAACCGCGATGGGCGTGGTTCTGGGGTGCCTTTTTGCGATCTATATCGACCCGATCTTTTCCTTCGTGAATGCAGTCATGGGTGGTGGGGTTTGGGATCCGTCCATTCGAGGCATCTATGCGTTACCGGCCGAGCTGCACCTGAACGATGTGCTCAAGGCCGTGGGGCTATCGCTTGGCCTGTCCTTCATCGTCACCTATTTTCCTGCCCGTCGCGCAGCGCGGCTGAACCCGGTTGAGGCACTGCGCTATGAATGATCTGACGATGCGGCTGAGTGGTCTGACCAAGACTTATCTGAAAGGAACCCCTGGCGAGGTTCAGGTGTTGCGCGGGGTCGATCTGGACCTGCGCACGGGCGAGGCTGTGGCAATGGTCGCACCATCGGGTGCAGGCAAGTCAACGCTGCTTCATATTGCCGGGCTTCTGGACAAACCTGACGATGGAACCGTCGAAATCGGCGGGCAGAATGTGTCGGGTAAAGGGGATCGGACCCGTACATCGCTACGGCGGCAAGACGTCGGGTTTGTGTATCAGTTCCATCATCTGTTGCCCGAATTCACGGCGCTGGAAAACATCACCCTGCCGCAGCTTGCCAACGGGCAGTCCGAAAAGACCGCTCAGGACAGGGCCATGAGTTTGTTGGAACGCGTGGGTGTCGCCGCGCGAGCGGATCACCGCCCGGCGGCTTTGTCTGGCGGCGAACAACAGCGCGTGGCCTTCTGTCGGGCCTTGGCCAACAAACCACGCGTGATGCTTGCGGACGAACCGACGGGCAACCTCGATCCAGACACAGCTGATCAGGTGTTTGATGCACTGATGTCGCTTGTGCGCGATGAAGGTCTGTCGGCCCTTATCGCCACACATAATCTTGAGCTTGCTGCACGCATGGACCGGATGGTCCGTCTGGACGGTGGGGTGCTCAGGCCAGTTGAGTGATGGCCACACCCACCACCATGACAGTGATACCACCCGCACGAATCCACGTCAGCGGCGTGACCTGAGCGCCAAACAGGCCGAAATGGTCAATTGCAGCGGTGCTGATCAGCTGTCCAACAAGCACAAAGAAAACGGCATTCCCGACACCGAAATGCGGCGCTACATGGGTGATCGACAGGACATAGAATGCGATCAGAACACCGCCCAGCAACAGATGTTTGGGCGCCTGGGTAACCTTTGACAAGGCGTCAAACCCGGGAAACAACACCATCAACAAAGCGGATGCCAAAAACGCGATAGCAAACAAGATGACCGCCGCAGTTGTTGGCGATCCAATCAGTTTACCCAGCGCGGCGTTCAGCGCTGCAAGGATCGGAACTCCGATTCCAGCGGCCAGCATGATGGTGGCGTATTGTGTCATGGACCGGACCCTTTGCGACGGTTTCGTTGATCTGGATCATTGCGCCAAGACGCCCGACGGGCAAGCCTGCAAATGTCAATCTTGACAGGAGGATGCGATGATCAAGGCAAGAATTGGGGCTGGGGTATTTGGGCTTGTTGCGTTGGCGTCCCAAGTCGGGTGGGCGCAGGATGTTGAAACAGGCGAAGACCTGTATATGCATTATTGCGCGACCTGCCATGGGATCGACGCCACCGGACAAGGACCGATGGCCGGAGTGCTGCTGATCCAGCCAACAGATCTGAAGTCTCTGGTCAGCGAGGATGGCGTTTTTCCTACAGCGCGCGTTGTCGCCCGGATTGATGGGCGCGACCCTTTGGTCAGCCACGGCAGCCCAATGCCGGTCTACGGACCTTACTTCGAAGGGCAGGACACAGCCATCAAAACCCATGAAGGTCAACCGATCCTGACCAGCCAACCGATTGTCGACCTGGTCGCGTATCTGAAAACTCTCCAAAAGGATTGAGTTCTCAGCGGCAAATCCCTTGAACTTTAGCCTCGCTCCAGGGGATAACCACGCCGCGCTCTCGCCCTTTCTGGGGCAGGGCTGACAGGTCAAAATGCTCACCCAGCATGTTGTGCAGTCTTTGGGTGCGTTCCGCTTGGGGATCAAGCGCGCGGCAGCACACGTATTCCTCCACAATAGCGCCTTGTTGTTCATACCCGTATGAGAGGAAGTCCGGCGACGTATCGAGGTCGAAAAGATAGGGATCTTTCCGTCCGCCATGCTCGGCCGCTGCACGCAATGGATGGTATCCGGTTGTTTTGCGGTTCTGCCATTGCCAGACATGGGTCAATTCATGGGCCAGCAGCATTGCCGCGATCAAATTCATCTCGTCCGGGTATTCGGACATATAGTCTTCAAGAAACCAATCCCGTGCAAAATAAACCTTGTTGAACAGGGCAATGGCTGCAGGCTTGCCAGAGACGGTGCCCTCTTCGATCGGCGGCAGAATGCGTTCGCGGCAGGCCAAACGCGGGCGCGCTTCGCGAAAATAGGTGATCTGCGTGACTGGCGCACCATCGACAAGGCGCACTCGGTCCAGATCAAGTGTTTCGCCTTGAACTGTGCTGGCAAATTCGCGCTCCAGATCTGTCAGGGGACGACCGCAAGACGCAAGACACAAAAGGGCAAAAAACAAACCGCGCAGAACCATGACGTTAAGCCTAATATGCTGCACCCTTTCCGCAAGCCGTTTTCACACGCTAATCGCAAAGAAAAGTAGCGGGGTGCCGGTCGGCGTGCTATCTGAGTCAGCAGCCTTGAAGGAACGGGGGTTTCTGAATGTATCTGGCTTATGTCACAACAACGGATCGCGGCGCGACGGATCGCCTGCTAAGTGAAGTGGCCGAACACTTGTTGGCTGGCGGTGCGCATCTTGCGGGGGTGGTTCAAACCAATACCGAATGCGCCGACGACAGCAAATGCGATATGGATGTGCGCGTTCTGCCGGATGGTGAGACCATTCGAATTTCGCAAACTTTGGGAACTCAATCCCGTGGATGCCGTCTGGACCCGGCTGCTTTGGAACAAGCCGTTGGATACGTGACCGCATCCCTGAAAGATGCGCCGCAGTTGCTGATCATCAATAAATTTGGCAAGCACGAGGCTGACGGACGCGGATTCCGTCCCGTGATTGCCGAGGCCCTGGCGCAGGACATTCCTGTTCTGGTTGGCGTGAACGAATTGAATACCGAAAAGTTTAACGAATTCACCGGCGGTGAGGCTGAACAGCTTGTCCCAGATGTGCAAGCCATCGCAGATTGGTTAGACCGTGTCACCGCGCAGCGAGAGGCTGCTGCCTAGGTGACGGTCACCTCGCGTAACGTCCTGATATACTGACTTGTTCCGCGCCGCTCGGGCTGCGATCTTCGACGGTGGGAGGAACAGTTACATGTGGACCAATTGGGCGGGCAATCAAAGCGCCAGCACAAAACTGACGCGGCCCGCAACACTGACGGCGTTGCAAAGCGCTGTTTCTGAGTCGCAAAATTTGCGAGTTGTCGGGGCAGGGCATTCCTTTACACCCATCGTGGCAGGCGCGGATCGCATTCTGGATCTGTCGAATCTGCAAGTGCCCACAGTCGGGCGTGTAGAGGGCGGGCAGGTTTGGGTGAACGCCAATGCGCGTCTGCGAGATCTCTCGCCAGCGCTGGCGCAACATGGCTTTGCATTTCGCAATCTGGGCGACATCAACGCCCAGTCGCTGGCCGGTGCCGTCTCCACCGCAACCCATGGAACTGGACAGGAACTGCCAAGCATCGCCGCTGAACTTACCGCTGCAAAGCTGGTCGGAGCCGCAGGGGACGTCCTTACCATATCAGATATCCCGCTGGACATGGCACAGGTCACGCTCGGGTTGCTTGGGGTTCTGACCGAGGCGTGCATCAAAGTTGTGCCTAAATACAACCTTCGCCGTCAGGTGCGATTGGCCGCGCTGCAAGACAGTCTGGACATGATGCATCAAAACTGGGCCGAAAACCGGAACTTTGAGTTTTTTTACATTCCCTTCACCGGCGCGACTGTCGAAATCCGTCATGCGTTAAGCGATGCGCCGGAAACCAATGCACCACGCGATCTGGACATGATTGCAATAAAGGTGCTGAGACTTGCGCGAAATGCCGGGCGTCTCAGCCCACGTCTGCGCGCCATGCTTTTGAAATTGCTGATACTTGCCCAGTCCGAAGAGGACTATGTCGGTGAAAGTTGGCGTGTTCTGTGCAGTGACCGGCATGCGCGTTTCAAAGAGATGGAGTATCACTTGCCACCTGACGCGGCAGGCGATGTGTTGGCCGAGGTGTTTCGGCTGCTGGAGAGGGATCACAAGGATATCTATTTCCCCGTCGAGGTTCGGCAGACTGCTGGCGATACAGCCTGCTTGTCACCGTTTCAGGGTGGGCCGCGTATTTCAGTGGCAATTCACACTGATGCGCATGAAGATCACCGCAAGTACTTTAACTCGATGGAACCGCTATTTGTCGAAGCAGGCGGAAGACCACATTGGGGAAAGATGCACAGCTTGACATACTCTGACTTGTCCAGACTTTACCCAGATTTCGACCGGTTCTGTGCGGCGAGAGAGCGATTGGACCCAACCGGGAAATTCCTGACGCCTGCTTTGTCCCGGCTGTTTCAACCATGAGCGATCCGTATCTGGCCCAGCTGTCTGACACGCTGCGCAACTACGGCGTCGATCAACCGGTGACGGTTGTCGATCTGGACCGTCTGGAGGCCAATTGTACCATCGCATTGGAGGTTGCGGATCCTGGAGTAAAGCGGCGTCTGGTCGCCAAGTCCTTGCCTTGTCTGCCGTTGTTGGACCATATCAGACATCTGATCCCGACCTCAGGCCTGATGACCTTTTCCGAGACCATGCTGACAGCCTTGCTCAGGGCGGAAACCGGCACTGACCATCTGCTTGGCAAACCGCTTCCGGTCAGTTCGGCTGCGCGTATAGTGGCGGCATGTGCCGATGCAGCCGACCGGGTGCAATGGTTGATCGATACCCCGGATCGCCTGCGGGAGTATCTGAAACTTGCGGAGGGCAGCAAATCTCGGCTGCGAATTTCGTTGGAAGTGGATATCGGCCTGCACCGCGGAGGGATGACATCTCATCAGGTGGCCGAGGCCGCGCGAGCCGTAGCCGCCCATCCAAATGCCCAGCTCAGTGGGTTAATGGGGTACGAGGCCCATTTGGCCAAGTTGCCCGGATTTCTCAGATCCCGCGCCAGTCGATGCTGCGCCGAATCCTATCGCCGTGCCATTGATGCTCTTCCGGCGACCAATTCTCGGCTTTGCTTGAATACTGGTGGCAGCCTGACCTTTCAGTCCTACAAGGCGGCAGGGTTCGCCAACGAGATCGCTTTTGGCTCGGTTCTGGTGAAGCCATCAGACTTCGACCATGCCTCGACACGGGACTTCGCACCTGCGACCTATCTGGCGACGCCAATCCTCAAGGTAATGCCCGGTAACGCGTTGCCAGGGTTGGATTTTCTGCCGCGTCGGAAAACCGATATTGCGGTCTTTGGCGGGTACTACATGGCCGATCCGCTTTATCCCAGCGGGTTCGCCTATTCTTCTGTCTTTGGACGCTCAACCAATCAAGAGGTCTGGACCGGTCCAATGGCGGCATCCGTTCAACCCGGTGACATCGCCCTGCTTCGGCCCACCCAAAGCGAGGCGGTCTTGAAGCAGTTCGGCAGATTGCTTGCGGTCCGGGATAACCAGGTTGTCCACGAATGGCCTTGCCTGCCAAATTAAAGGCAGGTTGCTAAAATCACTCATCTTTGGAAGATGGTGGGCGACCCTGGAATCGAACCAGGCGTGCGTCTCCGCGAGGGAGTTACAGTCCCCTGCCACACCTTGCGGCCTGTCGCCCACTGTCAGGCGTTGCACCTGACGTGGAGGCGTGATTACTAGCGCGCTAAAGAAGCGTCAACAGGAAAATACCGCATTGGCGCAGGAAACCTTTCGCCCGGCTTGGAGGCCCAAGAAATGAAAAAACCCAAGTGGGTCGTCGAAAAGGAACAGGCGCGCAAAGCGACCGCATCCGAGACTGTCTGGCTGTTTGGTTTGCATGCCGTACGGGATGCTTTGATGAACCCGAAACGCCAAAAACTGCACCTTGTTGTGACCCGAAATGCGCGGGACAAACTGGCCGAAGCCATTGAGTTTGCAGGTATTGAGGCCGAGATGGCTGATCCGCGCAAATTCAGTGCTCCTATCGATCCGGGATCTGTCCATCAAGGCGCCGCGCTGGAGGTAAAACCGCTGGATTGGGGTGGTCTTGCTGAGAACTGCATTGGTCGCGAACACCCGCGGGTAGTATTGCTTGATCGGGTGACCGATCCGCATAACGTGGGCGCAATTCTGCGTTCGGCCGAGGTGCTGGGGGCCAGTGCGGTGATTGGTACGCGACATCATTCTGCGCCAGAAACCGGGGCGCTGGCCAAAACAGCCAGTGGTGCGTTGGAACGCCAGCCCTATCTACGAGTACGAAACCTGGCCGACGCGATTTTTGAGCTTCAAAATATGGGATTTCTGGTGCTTGGACTGGACGGTGATGCCGAAAATACGATTGAGGCCGCGCTGGGTGATGGACAGGATCGTCCAGTGGCATTGGTTCTTGGGGCAGAGGGGCCCGGCTTGAGGCAAAAGACCAAAGAAACCGTGGATCAACTGGTGAAAATTGACGCAGCTGGCGGGTTCGGCTCACTGAACGTATCAAACGCGGCGGCAATCGCCCTATATGCATCTCAGCACTGAAGTTAGGAGAGCGCCATTCCAGGACCGTCCAAAATCGCGACCTGCTGTTACTGCGGCACACGCGCCGCTCTGGTGCTCAAAGGGAAAGACCGGCACGAGCTCAGCTGCTCTAGCTGCGGTGCCCCACTGCATAACCTGAAGATGTTGCCCAAGCGAAAGACGTCAGATTCCAGGCCGACGCGCGATGTAGCGGATTACCCGTCTTCTCGAAAACCCAAGCGCAAGAAAAAGAAGAAAACGATGTTTTCGCGCGTTCTGGATGAGGCATGGGATGTGATCGAAGATATCTTCGACTAAGCCATCCTGACAGCGATACAGGCGTTCACAACCGCGTCAACGGGGGTTTCACCGCGCGTCAAAAGTTGCAATTTATCACTCTCTGATCCTGATTCTGAAACCGTGATGCTGACCCGACGTTTCCTTCTTGGCGCGCTGACCGCCATCGTTTTTTCCTCTGCTGTGCAGGCACAAGACGTGCCGGTCTACTTCGAAGCAGACGGTGCCGCCATGGCGGGCTATGACCCCGTGTCTTACTTCGAAAACGAGGTACCAGTCCTTGGTGAGCCAGAGATTGCTGTTATGTGGAAAGGGGCGGAATGGCATTTTGCCTCTCCGGAACACCGGGAAATGTTTGAAAGCAATCCACGCGCTTTTGCGCCTCAGTTCGGTGGATATTGCTCGTACGCCGTGGCGCATGGTGTTCTCAAAAGCACTGACCCAAACGCGTGGCAGGTTGTTGACGGCAGATTGTACTTGACGCATTCACCTCAGGTCGAACAAATCTGGGATCGGGATCGAGGTGAATATATTCAAATGGCTGATGAAAACTGGCCAGCCATCCTGTATCAAGAATAGGGACGGGTGCGACATTTGTGAAAAGTCATCACAAAAATGAGCGCGACCTCTTTTTTTTAAACAGATCATGCCTAAATGTCACAGTGACCGCGGAACGGAACTGCCGCGGGTCATTTCACTGTCCCTCGTTCCATAACTTGCGCCCAAGGTTTCTTGGGCGCTTTTTTCTTTTCTGGACCCTGCTAAGTATAGGGTCATGATCGATTATTCTGACAAATACCTAAAATCCATTTTGCAACGGACCAAGACCGTGGCCGTTGTAGGGGTTTCGATGAACCCTGTCCGCCCCAGCTACTACGTAGCGCGGTATCTGTCCCTGAAAGGCTATACGGTCATTCCGGTCAATCCGGGGCATGCTGGCAAAGACCTGTTCGGTCAAACGGTACGCGGCAATCTTGCCGATATAACTGATCAGGTTGATATGGTGGACATATTCCGCCGGTCCGAGGCGGTGCCACCGATTGTTGACGAAGCGCTGGAGGTGTTTCCCGACCTGCAGACGATCTGGATGCAGATCGGCGTGGAACATGCTGAGGCGGCCGCTAAAGCGCAGGCGCGGAACGTCGATGTGATCATGAACCGTTGTCCAAAAATCGAGTATCAGCGTCTGTTTGGCGAGCTTCGCATGGGCGGGTTCAGCACCGGGATCATTTCATCAAAACTGTAACTCTAACCGCCGGTGTAGGGCTTTAAACGGGCCACCTGCTCCTGCCGGCGTTTTCTCAGAACCACCTCGCGCGGAACCCAGTCGTATCGGGTATCTTCAGCCAACGGCGACCAGAACAGCACGCCACCATAGCGCCACGGGTCAAGTACGACCCCTTCATACATGGTTTCGCCACTGCTGCTGATGATGGCCGTACTGTGATCGATTCGGAACGGGTTGTCGGCGTTGGCAATGGCACGGTGCAGGGTAAGCGTGCGGAAGTTTTCCTGCTTCAATCGCCGTTCGATGTCCTCGGCCCAGTGCCAGCACAGCCCGCGCGGGCGCGTTCCTCGGTTCACTTTGGTGTTGTGGATCAGCGGCGGATCTGTGATCTGGTACTCCTGCGCCAACTGCGCGGTGTAGGCATAGGCAATACTGGCCGCGCGCTGTGCCTCTTGTGGGTCAACATCTGGCCCGAGACGTTGGATTTCGGTTGCCAGACGCTGAACATCGTCACTACTGGACGGGGGCGGCGCAGAACACGCTGTGAGCGTTAGCAGCGCAAGCAGGGCCAAAACATAGGCCATGGGTCTGATCATTCCTGCGTCCTTTGATCTGTCCTGCGCGAATGCGCGTCGAGCGGTCACTATAAAGGGGAAGTCAGGGTGGCGGAACCCGCAGGATCAACTGTCAGGCCGCGATGCCTTTTCCGCAATGCCACTTGTCCCCTGACGCCGCTCAAGCTCACTCAACACCATGCTCAACGCCACATCGCGCGACGCCAGCATAACCAGCAGGTGGTACAGCACATCCGCCGCCTCTGCGGTCAGCTTCTCTTGGTCGCCCTTGATAGCTTCGATGATGGCCTCAATGGCCTCTTCGCCGAATTTCTCGGCGCATTTCTCAGGTCCCTTGGCTAGCAGCTTTGCGGTCCAGCTGGAGTCCGGGTTGGTGCCTTTTCGGGCGGCGATAACTTGTTCAAGTTTCTCGAGTGTCCTCATGAATGCAATTCCTTGAGACGGCTGTCCTTCATTATCACGGCGTCAACCATTGCCCATACTTCGATTGCAAAATCTGAGCCCAAAATGTCATTGCGATCCAGTGGCGTAAATAAATCGATATCTTCTTTCGTTTCGACATCCCAGTCCACCAGCACGCACCCTTCGGTATGCCAGACCACTCGTGCACCCCATCGAGCATTAGGTGCTGCATCTTCGGACCAATCTCCAACATAGATAGATATCATGGGTGGATGAGTGAGCGAATTTGCCGAGAAAAAAACATCGTACCAAGCCTTAAAGTCACCTTCAAAAGACAAATCGCCTGTTGCCCGCGTTGTAACTTCCCTACAGCAATCACACTTGGTTTGGTCTGTTTGTCGTTCCGAAACACAAATGTCTTCCCACCGCACTATAGCATCCTCATGGGAATGCCCGCCGCAGCCATATGTTCCTTGGCTTCTCGGATTGTATATTCGCCGAAATGAAAGATCGAGGCTGCCAGTACCGCGCTTGCCCCGCCCTCGGTCACGCCTTCGACCAGATGGTCTAGGGTGCCCACGCCGCCCGAGGCAATAACAGGTACATCCACCGCATCTGAAATCGCGCGGGTCAGGGGCAGGTTGAACCCGGCTTTGGTGCCGTCCCGATCCATCGATGTCAGCAGAATTTCGCCCGCGCCCTTGGCAACAACCGTTTTGGCAAATTCAACCACATCTATGCCGGTTGGTTTGCGCCCGCCATGGGTGAAAATCTCCCACTTGCCTGGGCTGACGGTTTTGGCGTCGATGGCAACTACGATACACTGGCTGCCGAACTGGTCTGCCGCCTCGGCCACCACATCGGGGTTGGCCACAGCGGCCGAGTTGAAACTGACCTTGTCTGCCCCTGCCAACAGCAGCGCCCGCACATCCTCCTTGGTGCGTACTCCACCGCCGACGGTCAGGGGTACAAAGCATTGTTCAGCCGTGCGTTGTACCACGTCGAACATGGTGCCGCGGTTTTCATGCGTTGCATGGATATCCAGAAAACAGATCTCATCCGCCCCGGCTGCATCGTAGGCCTTTGCCGATTCAACTGGGTCACCCGCGTCCCGTAGACCAACAAAGTTGACGCCTTTGACCACACGGCCATCAGCGACATCCAGACAGGGAATGATGCGGGTTTTCAGCATGGAACATCCTTTGTTGCCGCACCTCTACCGGCAAAGCCCCGCCGATGCCAGACTTGTGATTGCCCGAACACGCAAAGCTGTGAAAACTAGGGTGAAATTCACAGAAGGAAGTCCGATATGCGCAAACTGATACTGGCAACTATTTTCACCTTCGGAGGGGCGCTGTCCGCAATGGCTGACGACATCATCAAAGTTCCAACAGACAAGTCTGTGGTAGAGGCGCTGGACGCGCTTGAAGCCGCAGTGGGCAACGCTGGCGCAACTGTCTTTGCCCGCGTCGATCACGCGGCAGGGGCCGAAAAGGTGGGAACGCCCATCCCGGCTAACCAAGTGCTGATTTTCGGCAACCCCAAGCTGGGGACCCCAGCCATGATGATCGATCCCGGTGCTGGCCTGTTTCTGCCGCTGAAGGTACAGGCATATGAGGACGCGGGTGGTCAGGTTTGGTTGGCCTATGAAGACCCCAAAGAAACAATGGACGAATTCGACGAGGTCGAAAAATCACCCGTCATCGAAAAGATGCGCGGCGCGTTGAAAAAACTGACAGCCGCGGCGGCCGGTTAAGCGCGATCAGATCAGGTGCTTGCGTGGCGTACCCGCGCAAGCGCATTCCGGGCGATCAGGATGTGAAACGGTAGGATCAAAGCCAGATACAGTCGCCCGCCCAGATTGTGCCGATGAACCCAAGTGGCCAATGAAACACGACCGTTTTCCGAATGTACGGAAACCCGGAAGTCAAGATGTCGGTCGTTGAAACCCGCGATCACCTCTGTTTCGTCATCATGCTCCACCGGGAAAATCCCCAACTTGTCGCTGGCATCGGGTCCGGTCTTACTTATCCCAAACGGCGCGACCAACAGGCCACGCAGGCGAACCAGCGCCGTTGCCCATGTTGGAAAAGCGGTGATGATTTCTGCCGCCCGACGCGGTGGCAGGTCCGAGGCCACGCTGAAACAATCCAGAAAATCGCCGCTTTGTAGTCGCTTGTGCAACAGACTACTGGCGGGTAAATCAGTCCGTTTGACACGCGTTTCGAACATCAGACTATTCTCTGAGCGCTGCCAGAGCCTCTTTCAGATCTATCGCCCCATCATACAGCGCGCGGCCCGAAATCGCACCGTTCAAATCTGCGCCACAATCGCGCAGGGCGATCAAATCGGTGATCGAAGACACACCGCCTGATGCAATGACGGGGATCGAAACCGCCTGCGCCAATGCGGCGGTGGCGTCGACATTCGGGCCTTGCATCGCGCCGTCGCGGTTGATGTCGGTGTAGATGATCGCAGCAACGCCCGCGTCCTCAAAATTGCGGGCCAGATCGGTGACCTGAATATTGGTTTCTTCGGCCCAGCCTTTGGTCGCGACCAGCCCGTTGCGCGCATCAATCCCCACAGCGACCTGACCGGGGAAAGCGCGCGCTGCTTCGCGAACGAGATCTGGGTTCTCGACCGCGATCGTGCCCAGAATGACGCGGGCCAGGCCCTTGTCCAACCACGTCTCGATTGTGGCCATGTCGCGAATGCCACCCCCAAGCTGGGCGGGAACGTCACAATCATTCAGGATCGCTTCGACCGGGCCAGCGTTCACCGGCGTGCCCGCGAAAGCGCCGTTCAAATCAACAAGGTGCAGCCAGTCACATCCTGCGTCGACAAAAGCACGGGCCTGAGCGGCCGGGTCTTCGTTGAACACGGTGGCCTTGTCCATTTCACCGCGCAGCAGGCGTACGGCCTGGCCGTCTTTGAGGTCGATGGCGGGGTAGAGGATCATGTCGGGCGGCCCTATGTCATAGTTATTCGGGCGGGATATCGCACAAGCGGGGCAGGGGATGCAACGCGACGCAAAGTCATTCTTGCCCGAAATCCCCGACCGGGCCAGACTGCATGCAAAATAGGGAGAATATTATGAAGAAGCTTACACTCGCAGCGGTCTTCGCCGCCATGGCAACCAGCGCCTTTGCAGATCAGGTTGACGGCCTTTGGAAAACGCAACCCGGCGACACGGGCGGCTATCTTCACGTGTCCATCGGGTCCTGCGGCAGTGCCATTTGCGGTACGATTGACACCGCTTTTGACAAAGATGGCAATGAGCAGCTGGAATACGAAAACCTGGGCAAGCAGATCATCTGGGATATGATTCCCGAAGGTGGCGGTAAATATGATGACGGTAAGATCTGGGCGCCAGACCGGAACAAGACCTACAGTTCGAAGATGTCGTTGGACGGCCAGAACACCTTGACCGTCAAAGGGTGCGTCGCGGGTGGTCTGGTCTGCCGTGGCCAGACATGGACACGCGTTCAGTAACCCCTTTATGGGGTCCAGGTCAGGAAATTCCCGATCATGCGGAGGCCGACCTCCTGGCTTTTTTCCGGGTGGAACTGCATCCCAATCATTGTGTCACGGCCAATCACGGCCGTGACATCCTGCCCGTATTCCACATAAGCCAGACGCTGCGCTGGGTCAGTGACCCGAAAGTGGTAGGAATGCACGAAATAGGTGTGATCACCTGATTTGACCCCGGCAAACACCGGATGATCACTTTCAAGAATCAGATCGTTCCAGCCCATGTGGGGTACCTTCAGCGCGCTGTCTGACGGTTCAATTCGAACCACATCGCCCGCGACCCAATCCAATCCATCCGTTTCTGTGTACTCTAAGCCTTTCGAGGCCATCAACTGCATCCCAACGCAGATGCCCAGAAACGGCCGGGCTTTCTGTTCGACCGCTTCGACCATCGCATCATAGATGCCTTTGTGCCCGCGCAGTTCGGCCGCGCAGGCCGGAAAGGCCCCGTCGCCGGGCAGAACCAGCCGGTCGGCCCGTGCGACAACATCAGCTTCCGAGGTCACCACAACTTCGCCTGCATCCATCTCACGCGCCATACGCTGAAATGCTTTTTCGGCGGAATGCAGGTTGCCGCTTTCATAGTCAATAATCGCAGTGAGCATCTGAGTCCTTTCTGCGCGCAACTTGTCCGAAAACCGGGCCGATTTTTCGAGTTGCGCTTACAGCGCGCCTTTAGTCGACGGGATCGCATCCGTCTTGCGCGGATCGGTCTCGACCGCCAGCCGCAATGCGCGGGCAACGGCCTTGAACGCCGCCTCGGCAATGTGGTGGCTGTTGAAACCGTGCAATTGGTCAATGTGCAGCGTGATGCCGCCATGGGTGCTGAGCGCCTGAAAGAACTCGCGTACCAATTCGGTATCGAACGCCCCGATCTTGGGTGTCGGCAGGTCCACGTTCCAGATCAGAAACGGACGGCCCGACAGATCAAGCGCACAGCGCACCTGAGCGTCATCCATGGGCAGGTGGCATTCGCCATAACGGCGGATGCCCTTCTTGTCGCCCAACGCCTGAGTCAGTGCCTGACCCAGCGCGATGCCGGTGTCTTCGACCGTGTGGTGATCGTCGATGTGGTAATCGCCCTTGGCGCTTATCGTCATGTCGATCAACGAGTGGCGCGCCAGTTGGTCCAGCATATGATCGAAGAACCCGACACCGGTCTTGTTGTCATACTGGCCTGTGCCGTCCAGGTTGACCTCAACCGAGATGTCCGTCTCGGCGGTCTTACGGCTGATCAAAGCGGTGCGCATGGGCGAATTCCTTTTGCTACAGGCGCGCTTATAGACGGGGCAGGGTGGATTGATCCAGACCAAGCGTGGCAATCGCTGCAAACTGTTGCAGGGGATTGCGCCTGCACGCCCGGCATGCCAGCCTGCCCGCAACTCAACCAACAGGGTCAAGCCATGTCCACCTGCGTTTTCATCCAGATCCGCTGCAAACCCGGCACCACCTACAAAGTCGCCGAAGAGATCGCGCTGCGCGAAATTCACTCCGAGCTTTACTCGACCAGCGGCGAGTATGACCTGCTGTTGAAGCTCTACATCCCCGAATCCGAGGATGTGGGGCATTTCATCAACGAACACCTTCTGGTGATTCCGGGCATCGAACGATCTTTGACCACGATTACGTTCAAGGCGTTTTAGGAGTCATCCCAGCTCAAACGTGGTTACGCCAAAGATACGGTCCAAGTCGATATCAGGCTGATGGTGGGAATACATCCGGGCCGTTTCAAACACCTTTTCCAGCCCCAACTCATCCGCCAATGCAAAGGCCGAAGCGTTGGGTTGAGGCATATCCACAAACACCTCGTGTTCTTTGTGATCGTCGGGAATTGTGTCCAACACCGCCGCCATTAGGGCGCGTGCGATATCTGCACTATCTGCAAACAAAGGCCCGATCTTGTACCCGGACTGACAGGGGCGCAGGGTGGCATACCCCTTTATCTGGCCCCTCTCGGAATAGACTTTGGAAACGTGGCTGTCGGCATTTAGCCAGCTTTGCAAAAACAAATCACGCGCGGCAGGAAACAGCTTGCGATCATAGGCTCTCAGATCGTCTGACAGGCTGACCAGTTGGATGATCTGGTCCACAGGCTCCATCAGCTTGTTCAGGATTCCGTTTTTTGTGCCGACAAAGCGATAGTTGTTGTAGGCGAAGGTGAAACCGGATTTGCGGTAGTTGTCCTGCTGCTCGACCACACCATCCAATCCCATGTTGCGACCGGTGCAATGGGTCAGCGCATGCTGGGCGATTTCCAGACCGTGCCCTGACCCCCGAAACTCAGGCCGTACAATGTAGAATCCTAGAAACGAAAACGCTTCATCGTAATTCACCGCTGATACGGATGCGATCATCTCACCGTCGAGAAACCCGCCCAAAAACCCTTCGGGATCTGTGGTACGGGAACACTCGGCGTCGTGTTTGCCAGGATTCCAACCCTCGCGCCCGGCCCAGTTCACGGCGTGTTGTAGTTCGGCAGCGGTGAGGGGGCGAATGGTATAATCCGACATCGGCGTGGTCTCGTCCTGGTTGCAATCGCAGCCAGAATGGCGCAACGCCCGGGAAAGAACCAGCATGTTCAGAGAGGCTTGTATCTGGAGCGGGCGAGGCGATTCGAACGCCCGACCCTAACCTTGGCAAGGTTATGCTCTACCCCTGAGCTACGCCCGCATCAGATACTTATGGCGACCTTTCGGTCTCTCAATGGAGCGGGCGAGGCGATTCGAACGCCCGACCCTAACCTTGGCAAGGTTATGCTCTACCCCTGAGCTACGCCCGCGCCGTTGAGTGAGGCGTGAAGTATTAATTCTGGCGCAAAGCTGCAAGAGGAAAAACGCCTCATCGCTAAAAAATCTTTCGTGCGACGGAATTCATGCGCTGATCCGTTCAAAGGTCAGAAAGCAAAAACAAGCGTGTAGCAGAGGTGACAGATGACGCGGAAAGAAACTCTGAAAATGGCAATGCTGGCGGCGTTGATTGTTGTTGGTACGCTGGCCCAAACAGACAGGTATGGCGCCCAGGCGGCCGAGCCTGTCCAAGCGCCGGAATTCTGTGAAACCGACCAGTTGCAGCCCTGACGCCCTTACCCTGTTGCACTGCTGACAAGGGTTTCCTTGTCAGAGCGCCAGTACAAGGTTTGCAAGTGCAGCAACCAATATAGCGGCAAAGGTCAATAGCATGCCGATCTGGCGCAGAATGATGACCTGAGGTGTGCGCCCGAATCCGTAGGCATGAAAAACGCGACCGCCCAACAGTGACAGCCCCAACAGGTTCAACAAGAGCGCACCGGCACCTTGCAGCTCGACCATGGCGATCAACAGCAGCGCAAACGGAGCGTATTCGGCACAGTTGGAATGCGTGCGCATGGCCTTAATCATGTCTTTGCTACCTCCGTCACCAACCGAAATCCGGCCGCTTCGGCGTTGCGAGATGACATTGGCGCTGAGCGCGACGAACAATAGCGCGATTAGTGCCGCGTAGATCGGAGTGATGGCAAGCATGGGGGCCTCCGTTAGAGCATCAAAAAAGGCCACGCAGTACATTGCGCGGCCTTTGGTAGGTTAGTGCTTTTTTTCTTTTATTCCAGTTCGATCAGCAGATCCTTGGCGTCAATCTGGCCGCCCGGCTGGACATGGACAGTCTTGACCGTCGCGTCACGCTCGGCGTGGATACCGGTTTCCATCTTCATCGCTTCGATGGTCAACAGCATGTCGCCTTCCTTGACTTCCTGTCCGGCTGCGACGGCAACGGTAGCCACCACACCTGGCATCGGCGCTCCGACATGGTTGGGGTTGCCAACTTCGGCTTTTGGACGCGCCTGCGTGGCAGAGGTCACCAACCGGTTTGGCACCCGGATTACGCGCGGTTGACCATTGAGCTCAAAGAACACTTTCACCTCGCCCTTTTCATCGGTTTCGCCGATGGCTTGGCAGCGGATCTCAAGCGTTTTGCCGGGGTCGATCTCGGCGGCAATCTCTTCACCTGGTTCCATGCCATAAAAGAAGGTGCGGGTGGGGAGGGTGCGGACCGGACCGTAGACCCGATGGCGGCCCATGTAATCCAGAAACACCTTAGGATACATCAGATAGCCGTTCAGATCCTCGTCATCGACCTCTTTGCCATCCAGTTGCTTGGATAGATCGGCGCGAGTGACCTCCAGATCGACAGGGTCGACACCTTTACCGGGACGTTCGGTTTTAGGCGCCTCATCCTTCAGAACTTTTTGGATGATGACGTCAGGGAACCCGCCCGGAGGCTGGCCCAGATTTCCGCGCATCATATCCACAACCGAATCCGGAAAGGCCACATCGGTATCGGGGCTTTCCACCTCGGCGCGGGTCAGGCCCTGGCTGACCATCATCAGTGCCATATCGCCAACCACTTTGGACGACGGCGTTACCTTGACGATATCGCCGAACATCTGGTTCACATCGGCATACATCTGCGCCACTTCGTGCCAACGCTCCTCCAGCCCCAAACTGCGCGCCTGCGCCTTGAGGTTGGTGAACTGGCCACCAGGCATTTCGTGGAGATAAACCTCAGAGGCTGGGGCTTGTAGGCTGGATTCAAACGCCGCGTATTGACCGCGCACAGCCTCGAAGTAGTCGCTGATTTCGCGGATCGCTTTGATGTCCAGCCCGGTATCCCGCTCGGTATGACGCAGTGCTTCGACCACGGTGCCCAGCGTCGCCTGCGAGGTGTTGCCCGAGAAACTGTCCATCGCACAGTCGACCGCGTCCACGCCTGCCTCGGATGCGGCTAGAATGGTCGCGCTGGCGATGCCGGCGGTATCGTGAGTGTGGAAGTGGATTGGCAGCCCAACCTCTTCCTTCAATGCACGGATCAGGATCCTGGCCGACGCCGGTTTGAGCAGGCCCGCCATGTCTTTCAGACCCAGCACGTGCGCGCCCGCATCGCGCAGCTCTTTCGCCATGCCGACATAGTATTTCAGGTCATACTTTGCACGATCCGGATCCAGAATGTCACCGGTGTAGCAGACGGTGCCTTCACAGATTTTGCCGTTTTCTACGACTGCATCCATCGCGACACGCATGTTCTCAACCCAGTTCAGTGAGTCGAACACCCGGAACAAATCGATGTTCTGCGACGCCTGACGCACGAATTCCTGCACCACATTGTCGGGGTAGTTGGTGTAGCCAACCCCGTTTGCACCGCGCAGCAGCATCTGAGTCATCAAATTCGGCATCGCTTCGCGCAGATCACGCAGACGCTGCCAGGGGCATTCCTGCAAGAACCGATAGGCCACATCAAAGGTCGCACCGCCCCAGCATTCAACGCTGAACAGCTGCGGCAGGTTGGCCGCATAAGTGGGCGCCACCTTGATCATATCGATCGAGCGCATCCGGGTCGCCAGCAGCGACTGGTGCCCGTCGCGCATCGTGGTGTCGGTGATCAGCAACTGCCGCTGTGCTTTCATCCAGTCGGCAACGGCCTGTGGACCTTTCTGCTCTAGCAGATTGCGGGCACCCATCTGTGGTTCGGCCTTCGGCGCGGGGGCTTTGGCCTCTTTCAAATCGGCGCGGGGTTCCGGGCGGTCTTTCGTTTCGGGGTGCCCATTCACGGTGATGTCCGCGATGTAGGTCAAAACCTTGGTGCCCCGATCGCGTCGCCGCTTGAAGGTGAACAGGTCCGGCGTCGTGTCGATGAACTTGGTGGTGTATTCATTGGACAAAAAGGTCGGGTGCTTCAGCAGGTTGATGACAAAGTCAATATTGGTGCTGACGCCGCGAATACGGAATTCACGTAGTGCCCGGTCCATCCTGCTAATCGCCTTGTCAGGCGTTGGCGCCCAAGCGGTCACTTTGGTTAACAGCGAGTCGTAATACCGTGTGATCACCCCGCCGGCATATGCAGTGCCGCCATCCAGCCGGATCCCCATTCCTGTGGCGGAGCGGTAGGCCGTGATGCGGCCGTAGTCCGGGATAAAGTTGTTCTGCGGATCTTCGGTGGTGATCCGGGTCTGCAGTGCGTGACCGTTCAGCTTTACCTCGGCCTGGTTTGCTGCGCCGGTCGCTTCGGCCAACGACTTTCCTTCGGCGATCAGGATCTGTGCCTGGACAATATCGATACCGGTGACTTCCTCGGTTACCGTGTGCTCGACCTGCACGCGCGGGTTCACCTCGATGAAGTAAAACTTGCCCGTTTCCATATCCATCAGGAACTCAACGGTGCCCGCACATTCATAATTCACGTGCGCGCAGATCTTGCGGCCAAGTTCGCAGATATTGGTACGCTGTTCCTCAGTGAGATAGGGGGCAGGCGCGCGCTCTACGACTTTCTGGTTTCGGCGCTGAACCGAACAGTCGCGCTCATACAAGTGGTAAATCTCACCATGCTTGTCGCCCAGGATCTGCACTTCGACATGGCGGGCGCGGGTGATCATCTTTTCCAGATACCCCTCGCCATTGCCAAAGGCGGCTTCGGCTTCGCGGCGACCTTCCAGAACCTTTTCTTCCAGTTCATCCTCGGACTCGATCGGGCGCATGCCACGTCCGCCGCCGCCCCAGGACGCCTTGAGCATCAAAGGATAGCCAACTTCAGCAGCTTCTTTGCCGATTGCATCCATGTCATCGCCTAGCACTTCGGTGGCGGGTATCACCGGCACTCCGGCCTCGATCGCAACCCGCCGTGCGCTCGCCTTGTCGCCCAGGGCGCGCATGGTTTCGGCTTTCGGTCCGATAAAGGTGATGCCGTTTTGCACACAGGCATCCACGAAATCCGGGTTCTCCGACAACAGACCATAGCCCGGGTGGATCGCATCCGCGCCGCAGTCCTTGGCAACACGGATTATTTCGTCGATCGAGAGATATGCCGCGACCGGCCCCATCCCTTCGCCAATGCGATATGCTTCATCCGCTTTGAAACGGTGCAGGCCCAGCTTGTCTTCTTCGGCAAAGACGGCAACGGTGCGTTTGCCCATCTCGTTGGCTGCGCGCAACACGCGAATGGCAATCTCGCCGCGATTGGCGATCAGGATCTTGTTGAAGTCTGTCATTTTAGGTCCCGGTCTTTTTGTATGGCCGTGTTAATAGGCGGACATTACGGCCGCGTACATCTGTAGTTCTGGGTAGAACCGGCATGTTATCGCTCGCAAACGCCGCCCTGAGGCGCTTTCCTTTTACATACGCCGCGCTGCAGCATCAATTGTTTGATTGACCCGAGGGAAATTGGGCAAGTGTTGCGATCCCCATTTGCCCCATATTGGCCAGCATGTCCTGTCTCAGTATGTCAATGACATGCGCAGGGCCGCGTGCACCAAGCGCCGCAATTCCATAGAGAAATGCCCGGCCCAGCATGACAAAATCGGCACCCTTACTTAGTGCGCGTAGAACATCCAACCCGCTTGCAACCCCGCTGTCGAAGATCAGCGGCAGATTGGTGACGGCGCGAATGGCGGGCAACGCTTCGATGCTGGCGGGTGCGGCATCGAACTGACGACCGCCGTGATTCGAGACCCAAAGCGCATCGATACCAGCTTGTTCTAAGCGGTCCGCATCCTCGGGTCGTAAGATGCCCTTGACTACAAAAGGCCCATCCCAGTGATCACGCAGCCATTTCACATAGTCCGTGTCCGGAGAGGTGCGCAGCAGATATCCGATATGCGCCGTCGGAGGCAGGTTCTGGCTGGCATCGATGTATTTATCGAGCGTCCGCATATGCGGAACCCCGTACCGCAACATACCCAAAGCCCAAGCGGGTCTTAGCGCGATTTGCGCCATCAATCGCGGTGTCATCTGCGGCGGGTGCGTCAGCCCGGACCGTGTCTGCCGTTCCCGACGGGATGCTACCGGTACATCGGCGGTCAAAACCAGGGTTCGGAAACCCGATTGCCACGCCCGGTTCAGCAGATCTGATCGAATTTCCGGGTCTTTCGGTGGGTACAGCTGAAACCAGGCATTGTCCCCAAGGTGGGGCGCCAGATCTTCGGGGCATTGGCTGGCAACTGTCGATAATGTGTATGGTATTCCAGAATCGGCTGCGGCCCTTGCCAATATGCCTTCCGCGTCAGGCCAGACCAACCCTGACATCCCGATGGGCGCAATACCAAATGGCAATGGATAGTCATGTCCCAAGACCCGAGCGCTGGTGTCAAACTCCAGCGCGCCATGCAGGATCGAGGGGGGGAAACGGATCTGGTTTAGCGCATCTCTGTTGCGGTGTACGGTCGTTTCCGCGCCGGTCCCGCTGTCAATGTACTCCCAGACGAAATGCGGCAGTCGTCGTTTAGCGCGCTGTTTCAGATCCGATATGCCGGGATAAGTGCTGTGCAGGTCCATGCAGCTTGATCGGGCTTACGGCGCGATTCGGCAAGGATGTCAGGCCGCGTTTGCAGGAGGGATCGCTGCTCCAAGCTCGTTACGTGTCTGTTGATCAGCATGTTCGTGGCGGGCAATCCCGCGCGCCACCTGCATCTGATTGCGCCCTTTGTCCTTGGCAGCATAGAGCGCGTCATCTGCCGAGCGCATCAGGTCCTGCGGCATATGTCCATGGGTTGGATAATGCGCCACCCCGATGGATATCGTGATGCGTGGCAGGGATTTTTCGCCATAACGGACCGAGACAGATTCGACCGCCTGCCGCAATTTTTCCGCTCGCGTCACGGCGTCTTCGGGGGTGTTGTCCGGTAGGATTAGCATGAATTCCTCACCCCCTATGCGGCAGGCCACCTCGTCTCGGTCACAGCCTTGTTCCAGCGCCGCACCAACCGCCCGCAAGACCATGTCACCGGCATCATGACCATGGGTGTCGTTGAATTTTTTGAAATGATCCACATCCACTGCAATCAGGCTCAGCGGAGCGCCGGTCTGTTGGCTGCGACAGATCGACTTGCGCAGGTTTTCGGTCATATGGCGGCGGTTGAACAATCCGGTCAACGGGTCGCGAACCGATTGGTCATGCAGCTGATCGCGCATCCGGACGTTGGCAATTGCCATGCTAATCTGCTCGGCGCACATCTGAGCGAGTTTTTTGCTGGCGTGAAACGCTTCCGCTTCCGAAGATTGTGCCCGGAGATGCAGTAGCCCAACCGTTTCACCATGCGCCAGAATTGGAAAGCAAAAGTAGGGCCTGCCATCATGCGGTTCGGCATGTTCGCAGACGAAATCAATTTCGGACGCGCCGAACTCATAAGTGCGGCCACGACGCAGGCCCCAGCATCCTTCGGGGTGAATATGCGCTTTGTGACTGCCACCATTCCAGCTCGCGCAGCCATCCAGCACATCGCGTGAATTCGAATAGACATAAACGCTGCCTTCAGCGTCGGGCAGAATATGTGTCATGAAGCGCGCAACCATATCAAACAGCTCTTCCAAAGAGCGGCTTGATTGTAACCATTCGTTAAGTTCACCCAACAGGCGCACTTCGCGCGCCAACCGCAACTGGTCGTTCAGCAGATCCCGTTCCTTGGTGTTCCGGCTGCGCAACGACGACATCCGCGATCGGTTGGTTTGGTAGATCACCAAAGAAACCGCAGCCATCGCACATAAAGCCACAGCCGATAAGACAACCAGAGACAGCCGCACCCGTTTGACAAAGGTCGCGCGAAGGTCGGTGAAATCGGTAAAGAACTCGATTGCGCCGACAAAACGCCCGTTGACCATCACAGGCACAAAAACTTCGGCGACGTGGCGCATTTCGATGCTGTTGGCGTGTTCGACATGTAGATCCAGCCCATCGATTTCGGACAATGGCAAGGTTTCGTGAATAAAGTGGATCATGCCCTGTGCGACATCGTTGCGAAAGAACGAGGCGCTTTCAAGCTGCCCGATTTCGTGGTCGCGCGTCGACCAGATGACCTGACCAGTGGTGTCGAACAGTTTGAAGCGATAGACATCTGACGCTTCCGGCAATGCTTCAAGAAACTCCTGATCATGGGGGTCCAGGTGCCCGGTTCGAAAGCCATCTTCAACGTTGCCCATGTGAAAGACCACGCGTCGTTTCCACAACTCGGCGGAATGAAGAATATCGGTCTGCAGCATCCGATCTACCAAAGGGCCCGGAATACGATAGATGCCCCAACCGGCTGCGATGGTCATGAGAACCAGCATCGCACTGATTCCGGCCCATTTCAGTCTATGTCGCGTTGTTTCTGATAGTTTTCTATTCATGATCTGACACTTCCCAACTCCAACGCAACAATGTCGGGCAGTGCTTGACAGAGGGTTAACGTCAGGCGTTTTAGACGCGGACAGTTTCAATCGAATTGGATGAATGGTTTGGCATATTGGTGAATTTCAGGTGAACAAGTCATGAACAAACTCTTTCCCTCGTCACCAAACCGGCGTAGCTTGCAGCCATGAGCAGTTTTGACGAAATGGACGCCTTCGAGGGCGCATCGCTGTCCCAAAGAGCTATGGCACGGCCATCAACTCCGTATCTTGATGATCTGAACCCGGCGCAGCGCGAGGCGGTTGAGCAACTTGATGGTCCGGTATTGATGTTGGCTGGGGCGGGGACTGGTAAGACCAAAGCGCTCACTGCCAGAATAGCGCATCTTATGGCTACCGGAAAAGCGCGACCAAATGAGGTTTTGGCGGTAACTTTTACCAATAAAGCCGCGCGTGAAATGAAAGATCGTGTAGGGCGTCTGCTTGGCCAGCCCGCCGAGGGAATGCCCTGGCTAGGCACCTTTCACGCGATCTGCGTCAAGCTGCTGCGCCGCCATGCAGAGTTGGTGGATCTGAAGTCGAACTTCACCATTCTGGACAGCGACGACCAGCTTAGGTTGCTCAAACAATTAGTGCAGGCGGCAAATATCGACGACAAACGCTGGCCTGCGCGGATGCTGGCCGGGATTATCGATGACTGGAAGAACCGCGCACTGACACCGGACAAGGTGCCCACTGCGGATGCGGGGGCTTATAACCACAAAGGCATTGAACTCTACGCCCAATACCAGACTCGCCTGCGCGAGTTGAATGCCGTCGATTTCGGCGACCTGTTGCTGCATATGGTGACAGTCTTCCAGACGCATGGGGATGTGCTGGAACAATACCAGCGTTGGTTCCGCTACATCCTCGTGGACGAATATCAGGATACCAACGTCGCTCAGTACCTCTGGTTGCGATTGCTGGCCGGCGGGCACAAGAATATCTGCTGCGTGGGCGATGACGATCAGTCGATCTATGGCTGGCGCGGGGCCGAGGTGGGCAACATCCTGCGGTTCGAAAAGGATTTTCCCGGCGCTTTTGTTGTGCGGTTGGAACAAAACTACCGCTCGACCCCGCATATTCTGGCGGCTGCTTCGAATGTCATCCGAGGCAATGAAAGCCGGTTGGGCAAAGAGCTTTGGACCGCCGAGGAGGATGGCGAGAAGGTGCGCCTGATCGGTCACTGGGACGGGGAGGAAGAAGCGCGCTGGATCGGCGAGGAAATCGACGCGATGCAGGGTGGTACCCGAGGCGTGCGTCCGATGAATCTCGACGAGATGGCTATCCTTGTCCGCGCATCCCACCAGATGCGCGCATTTGAAGACCGGTTTCTGACCATCGGTCTGCCCTACAGGGTAATCGGCGGGCCACGCTTTTATGAGCGGATGGAGATCCGTGATGCCATGGCCTATTTCCGGCTGGTGGTCAGCCCCGAGGATGATCTAGCCTTCGAACGGATTGTGAATACGCCCAAGCGCGGTCTGGGCGACAAGGCACAACAGACGATCCAGATGACGGCACGGGAAAACGGTGTGTCCTTGGTCGACGGTGCTCGGATCGCGATCGACAATGGGTTGATCAAGGGGAAAGGCAGTAAAGCGCTGAGCGAGTTGATCGACGGGCTGGCCCGTTGGAACGCAATGACTCGGGGCCCCCGGATCGAACTTGACGACGAGACGGTGATCGACGATGGCACCGCGCCGATGCGGTTTGGCGCGCCCGAGCATACACATATCGAACTTGCCCAAATCGTATTGGACGAATCCGGCTATACTGGACACTGGCAAAACGACAAAACGCCCGAGGCACCGGGGCGGCTGGAAAACCTTAAGGAGCTGGTCAACCAGTTGGATAACTTCGAGAACCTTCAAGGGTTCCTCGAACATGTCAGTCTCGTCATGGATAACGAGCAGGACTCGGATGGGGCCAAGGTCTCGATCATGACCCTGCACGCGGCCAAGGGGTTGGAATTCCCTGCCGTGTTCTTGCCGGGGTGGGAGGATGGGTTGTTCCCGTCCCAACGCTCGATGGATGAGACGGGCATCAAGGGCCTCGAGGAAGAGCGGCGGCTGGCATATGTCGGCATCACTCGCGCCGAAGAGGTCTGTACCATTTCTTTTGCCGCCAACCGGCGTGTTTTCGGCCAATGGCAGAACTCGATGCCATCGCGGTTCATTGATGAACTGCCCGAGGACCATGTAGAGGTGCTGACGCCTCCGGGGCTTTATGGCGGGGGGCAGACGACAGCCGGAATCGAAACCCGCGCGGCCGAGGCGAATGTCTATAACTCTCCTGGCTGGCGGCGAATGCAGGCCCGGCAAGGGCAGTATGGTATGTCGCAACCAAAAGAGAGCCGCAATACGGTGATTGATGCCACTGCCGTGGCCAGTTTCACACTGGGCGAGCGGGTGTTTCACCAAAAGTTTGGCTATGGCGGTGTGATCGGGATCGAGGGCGACAAGGTCGAAGTGGATTTCGACAAGGCCGGCACCAAGAAAGTTGTCTCTCGGTTCTTGTCCGCCAAGGACGATGTTCCGTTTTAATCATATGGATTGTGCCTGACGGCACATGCTCTTTTTTACAAAAGGCGCCCAGCTCTGGCTATGGCGCTTTTTTCGTGTTGGGGAAATCAAAAACGGCGGTTTCCAGGGAGGAGGAGAGGAAACCGCCGTTCTTATTAACATCGAAGCAGGGAGGAGGAGAGCCCCGATGTATACGAACCCGGGTTTGATCCCGGTATGGGAAGACGCGGCGACATCAGGGAGGAGGAGACGTCGCCGCGCGCTTTCAACATCAGGGCAGGGAGGAGGAGAGCCCCGATGTATCAAGTTCCGGCGTTCAGGGCCGGTATTAGATGCGGCAGCATCAGGGAGGAGGAGAGATGCCGCCGCTGATTACAGACCCAAAGGGAGGAGGAGGGCCTGATCTCGGTTGTTCTTCAGGTGCTTAACGCACCGCGTTTTCTTCGGCCGCTTGCATTGCAATGCGGCGGATCATCGAACGGTGCAGGCCCAGATCGGCCAGTTCGCGATCCGACAAAGATGCCAGTTCGCTGACCGTTTGGCGGTACATGCGATAGCGATCAAAACGCGTTTTTGCTGCCTCGATCAGAGCGCTCAGCCCACCTTTGGATGCGCCTTTCAGCGCGGAAGTATTGGTTGCCACTGTCATGTGCGTAACCCGATGTCTCATGTTGTTGCCGGTGTGTTCCGGCGTTTGCTTGAGACTGAAAATAGGTGAATGCTGCAATTGCACAATAGCTGACGTCGTCAATGCTGCTATGCAGCAAGCGCATAGATATCAATTCGTTGGGTGTTGATTTGGAAATTCGCCCTAAAAATATGGGTTTGGCGCGCGTCTGGTTTGCGTCAGGAAATTGCAAAAAAATGTTAGCGCAAGCGGATGCTTCATGTTTGTGCGCCCAACTCTAAAATTTGTGCGGTGGGAAACCATCGTTTGCCTGCTGTGTGAGTTTGGTGCGCGTGCGGCGATGACATGGGAAACCATGGGAGGGTCGGCTGAGCTTTGTGAAAGGCATGTGGCCGGTCTTACAGGATGTGCGTGATTCGTAGCGAAATACTGAAACTCACCGCAGGTTTGAAAGGTATTTGCACTAAAATCTGATCTCTGCGGGAAATCATGGGAAATTTTGATAGCCACCTATCTGCGCATATGTTGTGTCTGTTTAGATAGATATGTCGATATAGTGTGTATATGGCGCGTTTTTCACGATAAGAATGTCAGTATTACGCTGCCCGAGTCGTTCCTAGTTTAAAAATACTAGTTGATTTCCATGAATTCCCATGGCATCCCTTATTCATCCGATGAGGACGAGGCAGCAGGGGCGCCAAACGACCCCGAACCAAAAATAATCAGGTTTCATACAGGCATCTCGCTTTCATCAATCAAGAGATCCGGCGCGCGGGCGAGCAGACATCCCCCCAGGTGGCGCGTGCAGCTGGACATCCCGCACAGCGGGTCAATGCGGCGGGTTGATCAGTGGCAGCAGATCAACCCGCCGTTTTTACTTCCGGGGGAACGTAGTTTTCTGGTGGGGCGCAAGCGAAAGGGACAGTCGTCTTGGCGCGCAGGTTTAGAGGTGAAAGCCACCATAAGGTGGACACAAAAGGCAGGGTCTCGATCCCGGCCTCGTTTCGCCGTGTGCTTGAAGCGTCCGATCCCAATTGGCAGCCCGGAGACAGTCCTGAACTGGTGATTGTCTACGGTGACCACCGCCGCAAATATCTTGAGTGTTATACGATGCAGGCCATCGATGAGGTTGACGCCAAGATCGATGCCTTGCCGCGCGGCTCGATGCAGCGCCGGATGCTGCAACGCATGTTCCACGGTCAGTCGTTCCCGACCAATGTGGATGAGACCGGGCGCTTGGTGCTGCCCGCCAAGTTGCGCAGCAAGATCGATCTTGAGAATGAGGCGTTCTTCATAGCTGCCGGTGATACATTCCAGATATGGAAGCCTGAAACCTACGAGGCCGAGGAACTGGCCGCAGCCGAAGATTGGCTGGACGATCTGCCCGAAGATTTCGATCCGCTGCAGTTCCTTGATGGCACCGGGGATGCGTAGCGGCATGGCCGGCGCGACCCCCTCCTCGGATAAACCACATATCCCAGTTTTGCTGCGCCCCTTGCTGGCTGCGGTGGCCCCTGTTTCAGGCATCTGGTTGGATGGTACTTTTGGTGCTGGGGGCTACACCCGCGGATTGCTTGAAGCTGGCGCGGATAAGGTCATTGGTGTGGATCGCGATCCGCTGGCTTTTGAAATGGTTGCCGATTGGGCCGGGGACTATGGCGACCGTCTGGTGATGCAGCAAGGTGTGTTTTCGCGCATGGATGAATATGCCCATGATCTGGACGGCATCGTTCTGGATCTTGGGGTCTCTTCCATGCAGCTGGATCAGGCCGAGCGCGGGTTCTCCTTCATGAAAGACGGTCCGCTGGATATGCGCATGAGCCAGGATGGAGACAGCGCTACCGATCTGGTCAATACTGCGACCGAGGCGCAGCTGGCCGACATTCTGTTTCACTATGGTGAAGAACGCGCCAGCCGTCGCATCGCCAGAGCCATCGTAAAAGCGCGTGCTGAGGAGCCGATCATAACAACCTTGCGATTGGTCGGGATCATCGAGTCCTGCCTGCCGCGCCCAAAACCCGGGCAATCACACCCAGCAACACGCAGCTTCCAAGGCCTGCGCATCGCAGTAAACGCAGAATATGAAGAGCTGTTTCAAGGCCTAATGGCGGCTGAACGGGCGTTGAAACCCGGCGGGCAACTGGCCGTTGTCACCTTCCATTCCATCGAGGATCGGATGGTGAAACGGTTCTTTCAGTCGCGCGCGGGCAAAACAGGCCGGGCCAATCGTTATGCACCTGAAATGAAAGAAGAACAGCCGCAGTTTCACCTGAAAACCCGTAAGGCCGTTGGTCCGGATGATCAGGAATTGCAGGACAATCCACGCGCGCGGTCGGCCAAGCTGCGCGTTGCCGTGCGCACGGATGCCCCTGCGGGGGAAATCGATGCCCGCGCTATCGGCATGCCGCAACTTGGGGGAAGGGCAAGATGAAGGGTTTTTTGTATGTGTTGACTGCTCTGGCGGTGTTCGGATTGGCATTATGGGCCTATCAGGAAAACTACCGAACCCAGCAGGTGTTGAAAGAAACACAGGGGTTGCAGCGACAAATCGGCACCGCACAGGTGCGGCTGGCCGTGCTCAACGCGGAATGGGCCTACCTGAACCGCCCTGATCGGCTGCGAGAACTGGCGGATCTGAATTTCGAACGTCTCGGTCTGCTGCCGCTGCGTTCTGAACAGTTCGGGCGGGCCGATCAGATCACCTATGCCGAGGACCCGGATCTGCCGATTGTTGATCCGATCGAGCTGCAGGCAATCACCGATATTCAGGCCCTTGGCGAGGTGCAGTTCCCATGACCCGGACGCCACTCCGCCCATTGGCCCGCGTTCTGGATGCCCGCGCCCGTGGCGAAAACCCCAAAGCGATTGAACGGGAAAATATCCGCCAGCGCCACGAAGATATGAAGGACCGAGCCCGCGCCCGCGCCGAAGGGCGCCTGCTTGTACTTGGGCTGTTCTTTTTCTGCGCCTTTTCCGTTGTGGGCGTGCGCATGGGTATGCTTGCCACATCCGAGGCCCAGGAACCGCTGGCCAGTGCGCCCGGCGCGGCAATTGCCATGCAACGGGCCAATATTGTCGATCGCGAAGGGCGCATACTGGCGACCAATCTCGACACTTATTCGGTTTACGCTCAACCGCCTTTGATGATCGATCCGAACGCGGCCGCCGATCAGCTTGTCGCGATCTTCCCAGATCTGGAGAAAGAGCGCTTGATCAAGGACTTCACTGGCAACCGCAAGTTCATCTGGATCAAAAAGCGGATCTCGCCCGAACAGAAACAGGCGGTACATGACATCGGCGATCCGGGCATCTTGTTCGGCCCGCGCGAGATGCGCCTGTATCCCAATGGCCGTCTTGCGGCACATATACTAGGTGGTTCCGGGTTTGGGCGTGAAGGCGTCAGCGCGGCCGAGGTCATCGGCGTGGCCGGGGTCGAGAAAAAGTTCGACGACTATTTGCGTGACCCGGCCAACGGCAACAAACCCCTGCAACTGTCTCTGGACCTGACCATTCAGGCCGCGGTCGAACAAGTGCTGCATGGCGGCATGAAGATCATGAACGCCAAAGGGGCCTCGGCTGTTTTGATGAATGCGCATACGGGCGAGGTCGTTTCGGCTGCGTCGTTGCCCTCCTTTGATCCCAACGACCGTCCGCGCCCGCCAACCTCGGGCTTTGATCCGTCGGACAGCCCCTTGTTCAACCGCTATGTGCAGGGTGTTTACGAGCTTGGGTCAGTCTTCAAAATCTTCACAGCAGCGCAGGCGGTGCAACTGGGCCTGGTGAATTCGAACACGATCATCGACACTTCGGGCCCGATGAAAATTGGCCGGTTTCCGATTGGTGAGTTTAACGGCAAGAACTACGGCAAAATCAGCGTGGCTGATGTGATCGTGCACAGCTCTAACCGGGGCACCGGTCGCCTAGCCTTGCAGATCGGCGCGCAGCGGCAGCAGGCCTTTCTGGAAACGCTTGGTATGTTCGAACCTACGCCGTTCGAAATTGTCGAAGCCGCAGGTGGCGAACCCCTTAAGCCCAAGAAATGGGGCGAACTGAGCACCGTGACCATCTCCTACGGCCATGGGTTGTCGACCAGCCCAATGCATTTGGCAGCAGGATATGCGGCCATCGCCAATGGTGGCCACTATGTAAGCCCGACAATTTTGCGCAAAAATGGCCCGCAATATGGGCCGCGAGTGATGTCGCAGGACACGGCCAGTCAGGCGCAGAAGATGCTGCGCAACGTCGTCACGGAAGGGACAGCAAGTTTTGGCGATGTGTCGGGGTATTACGTTGCAGGCAAAACCGGCACTGCCGACAAACCGAAACCCCGCGGTGGGTATTATGACGATAAGGTCATTGCCACCTTTGCCACGATGTTCCCGTCTTACGATCCGAAATACGTTCTGATCGTCACACTGGACGAACCGTCCATCGTGGCCTACGGCGAAAAGCGCCGAACGGCAGGCTGGACTGCAGTTCCTGTCGCCGCCGAATTGATCGGTCGGATCGCACCGCTTTTGGGCTTGCGTCCCCGGCTTGAGCCTGAAGCCGGCGCTGCTATAACCCTGACCTCGAACTAGGTTGTTGGACAGAAGGTGGGTTATGGGCGATCAGTCAAAGAAACTTAGCCAGCTGGCCCTGACTGCGCGGGGGGGTGCGAACCCGTCGATCACCGGGCTGGCCGTCGATAGCCGCGAGGTCAAGGATGGCTACCTGTTCGCGGCCCTTCCGGGCACACGGGTTCATGGCGGAGAGTTCATTCAATATGCGTTGCGTATGGGCGCAGCTGCGATCTTGACCGATGCCGAGGGCGCCGAAATCGCCGCGACTGAGCTGTCGGCCTCTGATGCGGCCCTGATCGTGACCGAAGATCCCCGGCAGGCCTTGGCCGGATGTGCCGCGCTGTGGTACGGGGCGCAACCGCAGACCATTGTGGCCGTCACCGGCACCAACGGTAAGACATCGGTCGCAACATTCGTGCGTCAAATTTGGACCGAGCTGGGCCATGCCGCCGTAAATCTTGGCACAACCGGGGTGGAAGGAGCTTGGACCGCACCGCTCGCCCACACTACGCCCGAACCGATCACCCTGCATCGGTGTTTGGCCGAAGCGACCCATAATGGTGTAACCCACGCCGCGATGGAAGCGTCTTCCCACGGTCTTGAACAACGCCGCCTTGACGGCGTGCAGTTGGCCGCAGCCGGGTTTTCGAACTTCACACAGGACCATCTGGACTATCACGAAACGTTCGAGGCGTATTTCGACGCCAAGGCGGGTTTATTTGATCGGGTTCTGCCGCAGGACGGTATCGCAGTTATCAATCTGAGTGACCCGAAAGGCGGGCAGGTGCGGCGGATCGCCGAAGCGCGCGGCCAATCGGTGCTGTCGGTTGGGCTTGGACAGTCGGACCTGTGTCTGATGAACCAGCGTTTTGACGCGACAGGACAAGATCTGCGGTTTTCCTGGCAAGGCAAAACCTTCCTGACTCGTCTGAACCTGATCGGTGGGTTTCAGGCTGAAAACATACTGCTCGCTTGCGGATTGGTGATTGCAGCCGGGGATGACCCGGAGCGCGTGTTCGAAACGTTACCGCATCTGACAACTGTGCGAGGCCGCATGCAACTGGCCGCAACCCGCGAAAATGGCGCGGCCATCTTTGTTGACTATGCCCACACACCGGACGCGGTTGCGACGGCACTGAAAGCCTTGCGTCCGCATGTGATAGGGCGTCTGATCGCCATTGTTGGCGCGGGGGGGGACCGCGATGCAACCAAACGCCCCTTGATGGGCAGTGCTGCGACAAATCACGCCGACATCGTCTTTGTCACCGATGACAACCCGCGCAGCGAAGATCCGGCCACAATTCGCGCTGCGGTGATGGACGGAGCCCCGGGAGCCACTGAAGTGGCTGATCGGGCCGAAGCCATCCTGCGTGGCATTGACGCCCTGCAACCGGGCGACGCGTTGTTGATTGCGGGTAAAGGGCATGAAACGGGCCAGATTGTCGGCGATCAGGTTCTGCCGTTCGATGATGTCGAACAGGCCAGTATCTCGGTCGCCGCATTGGATGGGAGGGTCGCATGACCCTTTGGACTGCAGCCGAGGCCGCCGGCGCAACCGCAGGGCGCGCCACCGCCGATTGGGTGGCAAACGGTGTGTCCATTGATACGCGCACGCTGCGGCCTGGTGATCTTTTCGCGGCCCTCAAGGCGGCACGTGACGGGCATGATTTCGTGGCACAGGCGCTTGAAAAAGGCGCAGGCGCTGCGCTGGTCTCGCGTATTCCAGAAGGTGTCTCTGAAGATGCGCCCTTGTTGATCGTGAAAGACGTGCAGGCCGGGCTAGAGGCATTGGGACAGGCTGCCCGGGCCAGAACAGCGGCAAAAGTTATCGGGGTAACCGGCAGTGTCGGCAAAACCTCGACCAAGGAAATGCTGGCGGCGATCTTATCGATACAAGGCCGCACGCATGCCAGCGTTGCCAGCTACAACAACCATTGGGGTGTTCCTCTGACACTGGCCCGGATGCCCCGGCGGACCGACTATGCCGTGATCGAAATCGGCATGAACCATCCGGGTGAAATCTCGCCTCTGGCGCGACAAGCCCGCCCTCATGTCGCGCTGGTCACAACGGTTGCTGCCGTGCATCTGGAGGCGTTTGACTCGGTTGCTGGTATTGCTCATGAAAAAGCTGCGATCTTCGACGGATTGACCGCAGGCGGCACCGCTGTCGTAAATGCAGATATCGAACATGCTGATATTCTGCGCCAACACGCGCAGGCGCTGGGTGCGAAAACAGTCGAATTCGGCCGTGCAGCCTGCGATTTTGTTTTGACTGATGTCGAGCAGTTATCAGACTCGGTTCGCGCTGTGGCGACAATAGGCGGAAAAACCTTTGCCTATGACGTTGCGTCGGCGGGCACGCATTTTGCGATGAATGCGCTCGGCGCTTTGGCTGTTTGCCGTGAATTGGGTGTCGATATTGATCGGGCCATCGCTGGTCTGAAACTCTGGTCACCGGTGCAAGGGCGCGGGGTGCGCGAGATCATCGCACTGCCTAAAGGCGGGCAAATCGAAGTGCTGGATGATAGCTATAACGCCAACCCCACATCGCTGGTCGCAGCCCTTGATGTTCTTGCCGCGGTTCAAGGCACACGACGGATCGCTTTTCTGGGCGATATGAAAGAGTTGGGCCCAGAAGAACAGGCGATGCATGCCGACGTGGCCGGCGTGGGCGCCATGGCGCATATTGATCAGGTACATTGCATCGGCCCGTTGATGCAGGCCCTGTATCAGGCGTTGCCGGAAGGTCGGCGCGGGCTGTGGTTTGAAACCAGCGATGAGATGGCGGCGCATCTGCCGGACGTGATCCGGCCCGGCGATGCGGTTCTGGCCAAAGGGTCTCTCAGCATGGCATTGGCACGGATTGTTGACGGTTTGCGGAAAATGGGGCAAGGGGGCGCGCCTGATGTGTAACCCACCCGTGAAACGCGTTTGAGAAAGGTCTTATAATGCTCTATTGGCTGACCGCCCTGTCGGACGGGGGAGATTTTTTTAACCTCTTCCGCTACATCACATTCCGCGCAGGCGGCGCCTTCCTGACTGCACTGATATTCGGGTTTCTGTTTGGCAAACCATTGATTAACGTGCTGCGCAAGAGGCAGGGCAAAGGTCAGCCGATCCGTGACGACGGGCCCGAGGGCCATTTGTCCAAAGCCGGAACGCCGACCATGGGTGGATTGCTGATCGTGGGCGCGCTTTTGACATCCACCCTGATCTGGGCCCGGTGGGACAACCCTTATGTCTGGATGGTGCTATTTGTAACGCTGGCGTATGCGGCCATTGGCTTTGCTGATGACTATGCAAAAGTGTCCAAGCAGAATTCCAAAGGTGTTTCTGGCAAAATGAGGCTTGCTTTGGGGGTCATCATCGCGGTGCTGGCCGCAGGGTGGGCATCCCTGAACCATCCCGATGCGTTGCAAAACCAGCTGGCCCTGCCGGTGTTCAAAGATACACTGATCAACCTTGGTGTCCTTTACATTCCGTTCGCAATCATCGTGATCGTTGGCGCTGCCAATGCGGTGAACTTGACAGACGGTTTGGACGGGCTCGCCATCATGCCGGTGATGATTGCAGCCTCGACGCTTGGGATCATCGCCTACGCCGTCGGACGGGTGGACTTCACTGAATATCTGGATGTGCACTATGTGCCAGGCACGGGCGAGATCCTTATCTTTACCTCGGCCCTGTTTGGTGCGGGTCTTGGCTTCCTTTGGTATAACGCTCCTCCAGCAGCTGTCTTCATGGGCGACACCGGGTCTTTGGCTTTGGGCGGTGCGCTGGGTGCCATTGCTGTCGCGACCAAACACGAGCTGGTTCTTGCGGTAGTTGGCGGCCTGTTTGTGGTCGAAGCGCTGAGTGTGATCATCCAGGTGCTTTACTTCAAGCGTACTGGCAAACGGGTTTTTTTGATGGCGCCAATCCACCACCACTATGAGAAAAAGGGCTGGGCGGAACCTACGATTGTCATCCGTTTCTGGATCATCTCACTGATCCTGGCGATGATTGGTCTGGCGACCCTCAAAGTCAGGTAATGCTCCCGCCAGGTTCGACGGGCCTGCGGCCCGCCTTGCACATGTTGGGCCCGGCTCGCGCTGCCGCGCGAGCCCGATGCCGCCCTTGCCAATGGCAATTTCTTCGGTGCAGGGTGGCGGCCAATTCAAGATTGAAGTGAAGGTAGGGCAGCATGATCCCGGTCAAAGGGTTTTCAGGACAAAAGGTGGCTGTTCTGGGGCTGGGCCGTTCGGGTCTGGCCGCGGCACGCGCCCTTCTTGCAGGTGGAGCCACGCCCATCTGCTGGGACGATAATCCGGCCACGCGTGACTTGGCCGAGCAGGAAGGATTTACCTGCGCCGATCTGTTGCGCCATGGCGCCTTTGACGATGTTGCGACGCTAGTGGTCTCGCCGGGTATTCCGCATCTTTACCCAAAACCAAACCCGGTTGTAGCCGCGGCGCTTGAAGCCGGTGTTCCGGTGGACAACGACATCGGCCTGTTCTTCCGGTCTTTCGCGGATCAGGATTGGGGCAAGTTCGAAACTCCACCACGGGTGATTGCGGTTACTGGGTCAAACGGCAAGTCTACGACAGCCGCACTGATCCACCATATTCTGACCGAAGCCGGACGAGATGCGCAATTGGCCGGTAATATCGGGCGTGGGGTGCTTGATATCGAACCAGGTGGCGATGGCTCGGTCGTTGTGCTGGAACTCAGCAGCTATCAGACTGAGCTGGCCCGCGCGCTGACGCCGGATGTGGCGGTGTTTACCAACCTCTCACCAGATCATCTGGACAGGCATGGCGGCATCGGCGGGTACTTTGCAGCCAAGCGGCGCCTGTTCGCGGAAGGTGGCCCGGATCGCGCAGTCATTGGCGTGGACGAGGCCGAAGGAGCATTTCTGGCAGGCCAGTTGGCCGAAGGCCCGACCGATGACCGGGTGATCCGCGTTTCGGTTGCGCGCAAGCTTACAGGGCCGGGATGGCAGGTTTTTGCCCGTAAAGGGTTCCTGTCGGAATACCGTAAGGGGCGTCAGGCCGGTTCGATCGATTTGCGCGCCATAAAGGGCCTGCCCGGTGCGCATAACCACCAGAACGCCTGCGGAGCCTATGCTGCCTGCAGGTCGCTGGGTCTGGCACCACGGGTGATCGAAGATGCGTTGCACAGCTATCCGGGTCTGCCGCACCGCAGCCAGATCATCGCCGAAGCCGATGGTGTGACCTATGTCAACGACTCCAAGGCGACCAATGTCGACAGCGCTATCAAAGCGCTAAGTGCCTTCAAAAAGATCCGCTGGATTTGCGGCGGGTTAGAGAAAGAGGGCGGTATCGTGGCCCTGAACGGGGCCACTACAGACGTCCTCAGGGCCTATGTCATCGGGCGTGAGGCGGCAAATTTTGCCATGCAGTTGGACATTGACGCACAGGTCTGCACAACCATGGAGGCGGCCGTTGCGCAAGCAGTGGCAGACAGCCAGCCGGGCGAGACGGTGTTGCTGGCCCCCGCAGCTGCCAGTTTTGACCAATATGACAATTTCGAACGGCGCGGAGACGATTTCGCGGAACAGGTCAAAAGCCAACTGGAAGGCTAGCTCATTTGCAATTGACCGCCGTTTCGGACAGAGTCCGAGGTGATTGGCTTGACGCCATTTAAGAATTTGTTTTGTTTCTCGATAGCTCAACACGAGGTCATGAATATGCCAAACCGTAAATCTCTTATGATTGTTCCCGCTTTGATGCTGGCTGGTGCCTGCGCGAATACCGGGGCTAGCTATCAGCCGGTTATCGATGGGCCGATTGGGCCGAACTACAGCAACGATCTGGCGCAATGCCAGCAATTGGCTGCATCGCAGGCAACTATTGACGGTAGCACTGCCGGGAACGCAGCTATCGGTGCGGCAGGTGCGGCCGCAGTCACCGGGATTGTTCAGGACAGCAGCGACAATCTGGGTCGTGCTGCTGTTGCAGGTGCTTTGTTGGGGGCGAGTGCTGATGCCATCGGCAAGAACCAGAACAAGGAAGTCATTGTGCGGAATTGCATGCGTGGTCGTGGCTACAACGTAGTCGGTTAATCACCAGCAATCGCGATTCCGGCGGCGTGGCCCGAGGACCACGCCCACTGGAAATTGTAGCCGCCCAACCATCCGGTGACATCCACCGCTTCGCCAATTGCATAGAGGCCGGGGATTTCCTTGGCCTCCATCGTTTTTGACGACAAATCATCCGTATCTATCCCGCCCAAGGTCACTTCGGCAGTGCGATACCCTTCGGTGCCCGAGGGCACGAGGTGCCAATCGGAAAGCGCTTTCGTCAGTTCAGCCAGTTTCGTGTCTGATTGATCGGCTAGCTTGCCGGACAGCAGAAGCTGTTGGCCAAGGTAGTCCACAAGCCGCCCGGGCAGATGTCGCGCCAACTCGGTGCTTAGATCCTTGCGCCCGGACGCCTGTCTTTGATCACGCAGAAGGTCGTACAACGGCAGATCGGGGATCAGGTTGACCCGGATCGCCTCGCCTTCGCGCCAATAGGATGACAATTGCAGCACCGAAGGGCCGCTGAGGCCACGATGAGTGAACAGCAGGGCTTCGTCAAAGCTTGTCCGGTCATTGGACAGTCGAGCTGGCAGAGACACCCCGGACAAATCCTTGAATTTACCGTCCGAGAATGTGAACGGCACCAAACCCGCGCGGGTGTTGGTCAGACGCAACCCAAACTGCTGCGCTAAGTCATAGGCCAGTCCCGTGGCACCCATCTTGGGGATCGACTTGCCGCCCGTCGCCAGCACCAGATTGTTACAGGTCAGGCTGTGCCTTTGCCCTTCGCGTTCGACCTCCAAGGCAAACCCGGCGTCGGACTTGCGGAGGAAACGCAGTGAAGTCTGCACCCAAAGCTCGGCACCCGCGCGCTCCATCTCAGTCAGCAACATCGCGATGATCTGCTTGGAGGAGCCGTCGCAGAACAACTGGCCCAACGTCTTTTCATGCCATGCAATGTCGTGCCGGTTTACCAGATCGATGAAATCCCACTGGGTATATCGCGCCAGCGCCGATTTGCAGAAATGGGTGTTCTGCGACAGAAAGTTATCGGGGGCCGCATACATGTTGGTAAAGTTGCAGCGCCCACCGCCCGAGATGCGAATTTTCTCACCCGGGGCCTTGGCGTGATCGATCACCAGAACGCGCCCGCCGCAATGGGCTGCGCACATCATACCGGCGGCACCGGCCCCAAGGATGATCGTGTCATAGGTCATACCCAGCGCATGGCGTGGATCGTTGAGGAAGGCAAGAGGTTGCCTGTCGGGATTGCGTTTGCCGGGCCGCCCGCACTCAGGTAGATTCAAGCAAATTGTTCAAGCTCCGATACGAACCCCGAAACATAGGAACATCGCCCATGTCACAGACCATCACGAAGGGGATCAAAGCCCTGCTTGCCGAGGCAAATGCCGTCGTTACGACAATATCGATTGAGCAAGCCAAAGGTTTGATTGACAGCGAAGAGCATGTTCTGGTCGATTTGCGCGATATTCGCGAGTTGAAACGCGCGGGTAAGATACCCGGCGCTTTTTCATGTCCACGTGGCATGCTGGAATTCTGGATCGACCCGGAAAGCCCGTATCACAAGGACATTTTCGATCAGGACAAAACATATGTCTTCTATTGCGCCAGCGCGTGGCGGTCGGCGCTCAGCGCCAAGACGGCAATGGAAATGGGTCTGGCCCCGGTCGCACATATTGAAGGTGGGTTCAGCGCCTGGGTTAAGGCAGATGGCCCGGTCGAGGACGTCGACTAGCGCAATTCGACAAAGCGTCTGGCGGCACAAAACCCGCCCCGGCAAGGTTCCGCACGCCGCCAATTGTTTTCCGCCGCGACCCGTCATTCCGCTGGCCCAAACGCGAATTTCCCTGTAGACTCTCAATCAGATCCCGAAAAACGGGACGTTGTTGAGGCAGATAGTGGCGGTATCTCATGACTGAGATGGTGTATGGCGCGGTCCAGGACCAGCGCGGCGAACCGATTCTACCAAAGTGGTGGCGGACGATTGATCGTTGGACGATGTCCTGCGTACTGATCCTGTTTGTGATCGGGCTGTTGTTGGGGCTGGCCTCATCGCCACCGCTGGCAGGTCGCAACGGGTTTGATCCCTTTCACTATGTCGAGCGACAGGCATTGTTCGGCGGGTTGGCCTTGGTTTCGATGCTGCTGACCTCAATGATGTCGCCGACGCTTGTACGACGTCTGGCGGTACTGGGCTTTCTGGCTTCATTCGTGGCGCTGGCCTTCCTGCCCATCTTCGGCACTGATTTCGGCAAAGGTGCCGTGCGTTGGTATTCGCTGGGCTTTGCCTCGCTACAACCCTCGGAATTCCTGAAACCCGGTTTCGTCGTTGTGGCCGCATGGTTGTTGGCAGCGTCCCAGCAAATCAATGGCCCACCGGGGCGGATCTGGTCGTTCGCCTTGTGCATGGCCATTGTTGGCATGCTGGTGATGCAGCCTGACTTCGGTCAGGCCTGTCTAATCTTATTCGGCTGGGGTGTGATGTACTTCGTCGCCGGTGCGCCGATGCTGCTGCTGGTCGGCATGGCCGGGGTCGTTGTTCTGGGCGGCATGTTTGCCTATTCCAATTCCGACCACTTCGCCCGCCGCATTGATGGCTTTCTGAACCAAGAGGTCGACCCGACCACCCAGCTTGGCTATGCCACCAACGCCATCCGCGAAGGCGGGCTATTTGGCGTTGGCGTTGGCGAAGGGCAGGTGAAATGGTCGCTGCCCGATGCCCACACAGACTTCATCATTGCCGTTGCGGCCGAGGAATACGGCCTGATCCTCGTGCTGATCATCATCGCCCTGTATTCGATCATTGTGGTGCGTTCGCTTTTGCGCCTGATGCGTGAGCGTGACATGTTCATCCGCCTGGCGGGCACTGGTCTGGCCTGTATGTTCGGCGTTCAGGCGATGATCAACATGGGCGTTGCCGTGCGCCTGCTGCCCGCAAAGGGCATGACCTTGCCGTTTGTCAGCTATGGTGGCTCGTCGCTGATTGCCGGCGGCATCGCAGTTGGCATGTTGCTGGCCTTCACCCGAACCCGCCCACAGGGCGAACTTGGCGATATTCTGCGCGGACGAGGCTGATGGGCAAACCCTACCTATTGATTGCGGCTGGCGGCACCGGGGGCCACATGTTCCCTGCGCAGGCACTGGCCGAGGCAATGTTGTATAAAGGCTGGCGCGTGCGTCTCTCCACCGACGCGCGCGGCGCGCGATATACCAGTGGTTTCCCGCATTCGACCGAAATTGTCGAAGCATCCTCCGCCACGTTCGCGCGCGGCGGGTTGGCTGCCAAGGTGCTGGCCGGGCCCAAGATTGCAGGCGGTGTTACCTCCATGTCATTTGGCATGATGCGCGATAAGCCGAATGTGGTTGTGGGCTTTGGCGGATATCCGTCGATCCCGGCACTCAGCGCCGCAACCCTGCTGAAAATTCCCCGCATGATCCACGAACAGAACGGTGTTCTGGGGCGCGTGAACCAGCTGTTCGCAACCCGGGTTGCACATGTAGCCTGTGGTGTCTGGCCCACGGATTTACCCGAAGACTCGAACGGTATTCACACCGGAAATCCTGTCCGCGCCGCTGTGCTGGACCGCGCGGCCGCGCCCTATATTCCACCGGGGGACTACCCGATGTCGGTCTTGGTGATGGGCGGCTCTCAGGGGGCTCGTATCCTCAGCGATGTTGTGCCGGGGGCGATTGCAGCTTTGCCCGAAGATCTGCGCCGCTATGTCCGGGTTGCCCATCAGGCCCGCGACGAGGATGGAGAGCGTGTCACTGCATTCTACGCCGATCACGGCATTCTGGCCGACGTGCAACCGTTCTTTCAGGATGTCCCCCGCCGGATGTCCGAAGCGCAGCTGGTCGTCTCCCGCTCGGGCGCATCCAGCGTCGCTGATATCTCGGTCATCGGACGCCCGTCGATCCTGATCCCCTTTGCCGCGGCGGCAGGCGACCACCAGACAGCCAATGCACGCGGACTGGTTCAGGCGGGCGGGGCGATCATGATCCCCGAAAACATGCTTGACGTTTCTTCGCTAACCGAACAAATGACCACGGTTTTGACCAACCCCGAAGCCGCACAGAAAATGGCCCATGCCGCCTTGTCAGTCGGGGCACCGGACGCAACCGAGCGTCTGGTGGCCCTTGTCGAACAACTGGCGCAGAAGGAGACCACATGAACCCAGCAACCAAACTGCCGCAGGATGTAGGTCCGATCCACTTTGTCGGGATCGGTGGGATCGGGATGTCAGGCATTGCCGAGGTACTGTTGAACCTGGGTTATCGGGTACAGGGGTCCGATCTGAAAGCCTCTAAAATCACGGATCGTCTGGCAGGCCTGGGTGCTGAGATCTTTGTCGGTCAAAAAGCCGAAAACCTTAAAGGCGCTGCAGTCATCGTTACTTCCACCGCGATCAGACCCGGCAACCCGGAACTGGACGAGGCGCGGGCTCAAGGCTTACCGGTCGTGCGCCGCGCAGACATGCTGGCCGAGCTCATGCGCCTGCGCTCTAACATCGCCATTGCCGGGACCCATGGTAAAACCACCACAACAACGATGATGGCCGAGCTGATGGTCGCAGGTGATTTCGACCCGACCGTGATCAATGGCGGTATCATCCACGCCTACGGCTCTAACGCACGGATGGGGCAGGGCGAGTGGATGGTGGTCGAGGCGGACGAAAGCGACGGTTCCTTCAACCGCTTGCCCGCGACCATCGCCATCGTCACCAATATCGACCCCGAACATATGGAGCATTGGGGCGATTTCGATCAATTGCGCGATGGTTTCTACGAGTTCGTCTCAAACCTGCCCTTCTATGGCCTTGCAGTTTGCTGCACCGATCATACCGAAGTTCAGGCGCTGGTTGGCCGTATCACCGACCGTCGCGTGCGCACCTATGGCTTCAACGCGCAGGCTGATGTGCGCTCCGAGAACCTGACTTACAAGGGCGGCGTCGCGCATTTCGACATCCACTTGCAATACGAAGACAAGGTTATCGAAGGCTGCACTTTACCGATGCCCGGCGATCACAACGTCTCGAATGCGTTGTCCGCCGTGGCTGTCGCCCGCCATCTGGGTATGAAGGCGGTTGAAATCCGTGATGCGCTTGCCAATTTCGGCGGCGTCAATCGCCGCTTCACCAAGGTGGGTGAGGTCGAAGGCGTCACCATCATCGACGATTACGGCCACCACCCGGTTGAAATTGCCGCCGTTTTGAAAGCCGCCCGCCAGGCTACCGAAGGCCGTGTCGTTGCGGTTCATCAGCCGCACCGCTATTCCCGCCTGTCCAACCTGTTCGACGATTTCTGCACTTGCTTCAATGACGCTGACGTCGTCGCCATCGCCGAGGTTTTCGCCGCTGGCGAAGACCCGATTGAAGGGGCCAGCCGCGACGATCTGGTCGAAGGGTTGATCCGCCACGGTCACCGTCATGCCCGCGCGATCCTGAATGAAGAAGACCTTGAACGCCTCGTGCGCGAACAGACCCGTCCCGGTGATATGGTTGTTTGCCTGGGCGCAGGGACGATCAGCGCCTGGGCTAACGGTTTGCCCGAGAGATTGCAAAGAAAACAAGCTGTTTGACGTCCATGTTGATTTGGCACACAACCATAAAGTGTGATACGATGCTCGCTGATACCGCGCGTCCTTGGAGGGGCGAATGGACTATTCGATGATCTTTGCCGCCCTCTGGGTGATCTGCGCCACAATCGTGGCGCTGTTGCCGATGCGGCTGCAGTTTCCGCCGGGCATCATCCTGTTGACCTGCGCGCCAGCGCTTATCATCTGGCTGGGCTATGACCACGGCTGGTTCTGGTCGGTTCTCGCCTCCGGCGGGTTCATCTCGATGTTCCGCAATCCCATCCGATTTTACTGGCGCAAATGGACAGGCCGAGAGGTGACAGAATGATCTGGTCTCTCGCCCTTGCCGCGCTCTGGGGGCTTGCGGCCAATATTCTGGCGATGATCCCTAGCAAAGACAATCACTGGGCTCGTGCCTATTTCCTAATCGCGGTAGGCATCCCTATTCTGGGCTATGTTACTTATGAGAACGGTCCATGGATTGGATTGTTGGTCCTTGCGGCAGGGATGTCCGTGCTGCGCTGGCCGGTGATTTATCTGGGCCGGTGGCTGCGCCGCCTGATCTGAATTAAAGGGCATTGATACAGCTTGATTTGCTAGTCCAAATCCGCGATTTAGCAGCTATGAATACACTCCCTTCGCCTCGCGGAAAGCTCTCCGAAAACCGATCTCTCAATGACCTAACATGGCTCCGCGTTGGCGGTCCGGCGGACTATTTGTTCCAGCCGGCGGATATCGAAGATCTGCAAACCTTTCTGCGCGATCTGCCAGTAGACGTCGCGATCTTTCCGATGGGCGTCGGCTCCAACCTCATCGTTCGTGACGGCGGGCTGCGTGCTGTGGTGATCCGCCTCGGGCGCGGGTTCAACGGGATATCTGTCGAGGGCAACATCGTCACCACAGGCGCAGCAGCGCTGGATGCCCATGTGGCGCGCAAGGCGGCGGACGCGGGCGTCGACTTGACCTTTCTGCGCACCATCCCCGGTTCAATCGGCGGCGCGGTACGGATGAATGCTGGGTGCTATGGCCGCTATACGGCAGATGTGTTGCGCAAAGCCACAATCGTGACCCGGCAGGGCGAGATTTTGGATCTCACGCCTGAAGAGCTAAATTTTCGATATCGCCAGTCCGATTTTCCGGACGGCGCGGTGTTAGTTTCGGCCCAATTCGAAGGTCCTACAGGCACTCCCGCTGACCTACATGCGCGTATGGACGCCCAACTTAAGAAGCGTGACGAGACGCAACCCACCAAGGACCGCAGCGCCGGATCGACCTTCCGAAACCCTGCGGGCTTCTCGTCCACTGGCCGCACTGATGATGTGCATGACCTCAAGGCGTGGAAAGTGATTGATGACGCAGGCATGCGCGGCGCCACGAAGGGCGGCGCACAGATGAGCGAGAAGCACTCGAATTTCCTGATCAACACCGGCAGCGCCACCGCCGCAGACCTCGAAGGGCTGGGCGAAGAGGTGCGAAAAAAGGTTTACGAAACAAGCGGTATCACGCTAGAGTGGGAAATCATGCGGGTCGGTGATCCGCTGACAGAATAAAGCCCAAACCGTCAGACCAATAACAGGCAATTTAAGGCGACGGATCAAAGGCATAAACGCAGTACGGACCACCAGATAAGGTCCGGGGACATTGAGGCGCACGAACGTGGGTATGTCGAGCAGGACAAACCCCAAAGTGGCGGTATTGATGGGCGGCCCCTCGGCTGAACGCGAGGTGTCTCTCAGCAGCGGGCGCGAATGCGCAACCGCCCTCAGGGGAGAAGGTATTGAAGTGGTCGAGCTGGACGCAGGTCCCGACCTCTATGCGCGCCTTTTGGACATCAAGCCGGATGTTGTTTTCAACGCTCTGCATGGCCGTTGGGGCGAAGACGGCTGTGTGCAGGGCCTGCTGGAATGGATGCGCATCCCTTACACGCACTCTGGTGTTTTGGCTTCAGCTTTGGCGATGGACAAGCAGCGCAGCAAAGAGGCGTTTCGCATCGCGGGGCTGCCCATTGCCGACAGTGTGATTCTGCCCAAGACCGAGGTGGTGGCCAAGCACACAATGCCAGCACCTTATGTGGTCAAGCCCAACAACGAGGGGTCCAGCGTCGGCATCTATCTGGTGTTTGAGGGCGCAAATGGCCCTCCGAAACTGTCAGATGACATGCCCGATCAGGTGATGGTCGAACAATACATCGCAGGCCGCGAGTTGACCGTGACCGTGATGGGCGACCGCGCCCTGACGGTGACCGAGATCATGACCGACGGCTGGTACGACTATGACGCCAAGTACAAACCCGGCGGATCATGGCATGTTCTGCCCGCCGAAGTTCCATCCGAGATTTTTGACATGTGCATGGAGTACGCTTTGCGCGCCCACACTCTGTTGGGATGCCGGGGTGTTAGCCGTACCGATTTTCGTTGGGATGACAGTCAGGGTACGGACGGGTTGTTCTTGTTGGAAACCAACACCCAGCCCGGGATGACGCCAACCTCGCTGGTGCCGGAACAGGGCGCGCATTGTGGCCTAACGTTCGGCCAGCTCTGCGCCTGGATGGTGGAGGACGCCTCATGCGACCGCTGATCGCCACCCGCGCACCCGTGATCCACCGCGCCAAACCATTGGCCGGGCCGGATGCAGATTTTGAGTCCGCTGGATCAGAGGACAGCGATGTTCAAGCTGTCCTGCGGCTTCGCGGGGCCAAGGTCTTTGCGCGAACCGCACGACGCAGTGACCCTGCGCCGTCGCGGCTCAGCTATCGGTTCCAGCGCTGGATGTTGACGCCGGGCATTCGCCTTGGTGTCAAGCTGGGCGTTCCGATCTGCGCCATTGCCGCAGCAGCTGGTCTATATTTTGCCTCTGAAGATCGGCGCGAAGCCGTTAGCGCTTACATCGCTGACATTCGCACCTCGATTCAGGAGAGACCGGAATTCATGGTCAATCTGATGGCGATTGATGGCGCCGGAACCGGGTTGGCCGATGATATTCGCGAGATCGTTCCATTGGATTTCCCGATTAGCTCCTGGGATCTGGATGTCGAGCAGATGCGTGACACCATCACAGGTCTGGACCCGGTGAAATCCGCGACGGTGCGCATTCGCCCCGGCGGTATTCTGCAGGTTGATGTCATTGAACGGCAGCCCGTTATCGTCTGGCGCACCCGGGACGGTGTCGAGTTGCTGGACGAAACCGGCGTGCACGTGGATCAGGCCGTTTCGCGGAGGGATCACGTGGATCTGCCGTTGGTTGCTGGAACTGGTGCAGATCAGCACGTGTCCGAGGCGCTGCAGATTTTTACCACCGCCCGCAGCCTCGGCGATCGGGTTCGCGGATTGGTTCGCGTCGGTGAGCGGCGTTGGGATCTGGTGCTCGACCGCGGGCAGCGCATCATGTTGCCCGTCGAGCGCCCGGTGCGCGCGCTGGAACGCGTGCTGGCGGTGAACGAAGTGCAGGATCTTCTGGAGCGAGACGTGGCCGTGGTGGACATGCGCCTTGGGCAGCGTCCGACAATCAGAATGACAAAAGCTGCCAGCGAGGACTGGTGGAATACAAAAGTGACAGTGGGTAACGGGCAGTAACGATCATGATGACCGATCTATATCAGTCTCAACGCGCCATGCGGCAGATGCGTAGACAAGCCATGCAAAGGGGCGTCGTCGCCATTCTGGATGTCGGAAGTTCCAAGATTAGCTGCCTTGTGCTGCGGTTCGACGGATCCGGGCGGCTCAGCGAGGATAACACCATCGGGTCCATGGCGGGTCAGACCGGGTTCCGCGTTGTCGGGGCCGCCACAACACGCTCACGCGGTGTGCAATTTGGCGAAGTCACCGCCATGCAGGAAACCGAGCGGGCCATTCGCACGGCGCTGCAGGCAGCACAGAAAATGGCCGATATCCGCGTTGATCATGTGATCGCCTGTTTCTCGGGCGCCAACCCTAGGTCTTATGGGCTGGATGCGCAGGTCGATCTGGAAGGCCAGCTTGTGACCGAGGCCGAAGTAGGCCGCGTTCTGAACGCCTGCGATGTGCCTGACTACGGAGCAGGGCGCGAAGTGTTGCATGCCCAGCCGGTGAACTTTGCGCTCGACAACCGCTCGGGCCTGATTGATCCGCGCGGTCAGCTCGGGCAATCGTTGGCCGTCGATATGCACATGCTGACCGTTGATGCTGTGGCAATTCAGAACATCGTGCGCTGTATCAAACGCTGCGATCTAGAGCTCGCTGGTATTGCAAATTCGGCTTATGTGTCGGGCATCTCTTCGCTTGTTGAAGATGAACAGGAACTGGGCGCGGCTTGTATCGATATGGGCGGTGGCACGACCAGCGTATCGATCTTCATGAAAAAGCACATGATCTATGCCGATTGCGTGCGCATGGGCGGAGATCACGTGACGTCGGATATTTCCATGGGGCTGGGCGTGCCCGCGTCGGTGGCCGAACGGATCAAGACATTTAATGGTGGGGTCCATGCGACCGGCGCGGATGATCGCGATATGATCGATATCGGTGGCGACACTGGAGACTGGGAACATGATCGCCGCACCGTCAGCCGCGCTGAACTGATCGGGATTATGCGCCCTAGGGTCGAAGAAATCCTTGAAGAGGTACGTGTACGTCTGGACGCGGCCGGGTTCGAACATATGCCAAGCCAGCAGATTGTGCTGACCGGCGGTGGCAGTCAGATCATGGGGCTGGACGGGCTTGCGACGCGGATCCTAGGCCAGCGTGTGCGCCTGGGCCGTCCGCTGCGCGTCCACGGGCTGCCGCAATCGGCCACCGGGCCGGGTTTTTCCTCGGCGGTCGGACTCAGCCTGTTTGCTGCGCATCCGCAGGACGAATGGTGGGACTTCGAAATTCCGGTCGACACGGACGCGGCACGCCCCTTCAAACGGGCCGTCCGGTGGTTCCGTGACAATTGGTAAAACACTGCGCTGGTTCGGTCTTGGGGCAGTGCTGCTGCCCGGCTGGGCTGCGGCCCAAACCATCATCACGCCCGAGGCATTTCTGGATGCCGCAATTGGGAGAACGTTAAAATTCTATGAAATCCGAAGCGGCGACCTGGTAGGAACCGAACAGTTTCTAAGCCGCACAACATCGGTCTGGCGGCAAGAGGGCGAGGGGTGCGTTTATGGTCAGATCACCACGCCCAACGGTCAGATCTGCTTTCTGTACGACAATGATCCGGATGGTCTGCCTGTATGTTGGTGGCCCTTTATGCATAAAGACCGCCTGTTGGTGCGGCTTGCTTCATTCTCGGACGGTGAAATTCAGGAAGTGCGCAGCATCACCACGAACAGTTTGAACTGCCCAGGCGCTCCGCTCAGCTAAAGAAACGGGTTGCAGCGACCGGATTTATCCCTAAAGATATCCACAAGGCCCGCAAGAGGCCCGCGGCAGGACCCTGAGCAGTTTTCCGCATGTACCGATACGATCCACTAACTCGTGACGCACCCAAAATGCGGCGCGGATGACGCTTGTCTTGTTGTGATTTGCCTGTGTTCCCCAATATCTGGCGTTGGATGCGAAATACCGCCGTTCAGCGCCTTATTTCCTCCATATTTTGTGGAATCACGCAATTTTTGACGTGACCTTTTCGTATTGGAGCGATAGAATCATGGGCAGATAGGCAAGAAAAACACCGCTTTGGCGGAACATAAAAACAGGCGGACAGAGCATGACATTGAATCTTTCGATGCCCGGGCACGATGAACTGAAGCCTCGGATCACAGTATTTGGCGTTGGCGGCGCCGGCGGCAATGCCGTTAACAACATGATTGAAAAGCAACTAGATGGGGTCGACTTTGTTGTCGCTAACACCGACGCTCAGGCGTTGCAGCAAAGCCATTCATCGGCGCGCGTGCAACTGGGCGTAAAGGTCACCGAAGGTTTGGGTGCTGGGGCACGGCCGACCGTAGGGGCTGCTGCCGCCGAAGAAAGCATCGAACAGATCGTTGATCACCTGGCGGGTGCGCATATGTGCTTTATCACCGCCGGCATGGGTGGCGGTACCGGAACCGGGGCCGCTCCGATTATTGCGCAGGCCGCACGTGAGCTTGGCGTACTGACTGTTGGTGTCGTGACCAAACCCTTCCAGTTCGAAGGGGCCAAGCGGATGCGACAGGCCGAAGACGGCGTTGAATCGCTGCAACGGGTTGTTGACACGCTGATCATCATTCCAAACCAGAACCTGTTCCGCCTGGCTAATGAAAAGACCACGTTCACCGAGGCGTTCTCGATGGCCGACGACGTTCTGTATCAGGGTGTCAAAGGCGTCACCGACCTGATGGTGCGTCCGGGCCTGATCAACCTCGACTTTGCCGACGTCCGTGCGGTGATGGACGAGATGGGCAAAGCCATGATGGGCACCGGCGAAGCAACCGGCGAAGATCGCGCGGTTCAGGCGGCTGAGAAGGCCATTGCCAACCCGCTGCTGGATGAAATCAGCCTCAAAGGCGCCAAGGGCGTGCTGATCAACATCACCGGCTCGCACGATCTGACGTTGTTCGAACTGGACGAAGCGGCCAACCGCATCCGCGAAGAAGTTGATCCCGAGGCGAACATCATCGTCGGCTCGACGCTGGACACCGCAATGGAAGGTGGCATGCGCGTATCGGTTGTTGCTACTGGCATCGACGCCACTGAAAAGCAGGAAGATATCCCGGTTGCACGCCGTTCGATGTCCGCACCACTGACCCGTACGGTTTCAGCGGAAGAGCACATGCCCGAGGAAACGCCTGTTGCAGCCGAAGTGGCCGAGCCAGCTCCGCAGCCAGAAGAAATCCGCGAGCCTTCTCTGTTCGAAGCAGCCGAAGAGCCTGCCCCGACGCAGTTTCATGCACGGGACGAGCGGGATGATGACGGTCTGCCGCCTCCGGCCTACCAGCCGCGTGTGGCCGAGTTTGAACCGCAGCCCGATCCTGTCGAACAGGCACCAGAAACCTTTGTTGCTCCGCGTGGACAAGCCGCCGGCACCCCCTCGCCCGAAGCACTTCAGCGTCTGCAGGCGGCCGTTCAAAACGTGCCGTCAGCCAAGCAGCGCATGACCGCTTCGCGGCCTCAGGAGGCGGCGCAGCAACCGCAGCCCGAGACCGAAGAACGCCCCCGCTTTGGCTTCAATCGGTTGATTGACCGGATGACCGGCCATGCGGCAGATACTCCGGCACAGGCCCCGCAGCCGGTGCGTCAACAGCCTGCAATGCGTCAGGCTGACGCTACGGCACCTATCCATGATGAGGCCGACCCGGAACAGGAACGGATCGAAATTCCGGCCTTCCTGCGCCGCCAAGCCAACTGATGGCGGTAACAAATTGAGTGTAAAGGGTCGCCTACTGGCGGCCCTTTTTACTTTATTACCAAAGTATTATAGGTGGGTAAGCAGGGTTTTGCCGATCTGTTACATACATGTTTCATTCGGTTACAAAGAGTGAGTTGAGCCTTGACGCATGCTTCCTTAACTGGGGATGCAACACAGCCCTAGCAGGCTGGACACCACTCTTTGAGGCACCATTTGCAACATACGCTCAAATCTCCGGTCACGTTCCAAGGCGTCGGACTGCATGGCGGTCAGCCTGCCAAGATGGTCCTGAAACCGGCAGCTGCCGGTCACGGCATTTGGTTCAAGCGGACGGATATTGAGCTGGGCAATGCCCTCATCCCTGCGATCTATGACGTGGTCGAGCGGACGCCACTTTGCACCCGCCTGGTGAATGACGCTGGTGTGTCGGTGTCCACCGTTGAACACATCATGGCGGCTCTGGCCGGATGTGGCGTGCACAATGCACTGATCGAGATTGATGGGCCCGAGGTTCCGATTATGGACGGGTCGTCCATCGATTTCGTGCGCGGCATTGTGGCAAAGGGCGTGCGCCGTCAAGCCAGCCCGGTTCTGGCCTACGAAGTCGTAAAAGCAGTGACTGCTTCGCGTGAAGGCGCCAGCGCCACGATTGTGCCCGCAGACGGGCTGATCATCGACTTCCACATCGATTTCGAAGACGACGCCATCGGCAGCCAGACTAAAACTCTGGACATGCGCAACGGGTCGTTTGCCCGCGAGCTTAGTGACTGTCGGACGTTCTGCCGTCGTACAGACGTCGAAGCCATGCGTGAAAACGGTCTCGCACTTGGCGGTACGTTGGAAAATGCGGTTGTTGTGCAAGGTAACGAAGTTCTGACCCCGGGCGGCTTTCGCCGCGCGGATGAGGCCGTGCGCCACAAGATGCTGGACGCTCTGGGCGATCTCTATCTTGCGGGTGGTCCGATTCTTGGCCACTTCACTGGTGACAAGTCAGGTCATTCGATGACCAATACTTTGCTGCGCAAACTGTTCGAAACGCCCGGTGCGGTGCGTCCAGTCCTGTGCACCCCCGAACAAGCTGCGCGCTTGCCAGGGCAGGGCCTCGTTCTGAACGAAGTTCCCGAAGTCGCCTGATCTGATCAACTCTGACGACAATTGCGCCAGAGCGTGGATAAGGCGTTTTGCACCGGAATTTTCTGTGCTAGACCATGGCTCAATCCGGGGCGAACCCCGTTAAGTTAAGACGACAAGGATGGGCGGTATGGTTGGCAGCAAAGCGGCAGTCAGGTTCGCAAGCGCGATTCTTCTGGCAGCAACTTTGACGGCATGCGGCAACGCGGGGGGCCTGTTCGGCAACAAAGGCGCGGATCGCAGTCAAAACCTGGAAGGCTATACGCCGGAGCAGATTTACACCCGTGGTGAATACGAACTATCGCAGAGTCGTTCGGACGATGCGGCTTGGTATTTCTCGGAAGTGGAGCGTCTGTATCCTTATTCCGACTGGGCCAAACGTGCGCTGATCATGCAGGCGTTTTCGTTCCACTCGGACAAGAACTATGAAGAAAGCCGTGCGGCCGCGCAGCGTTACATCGACTTCTATCCAACGGATGAAGACGCGGCCTATGCGCAGTATCTTTTGGCCCTCAGCTATTACGACCAGATTGACGAAGTTGGTCGCGATCAGGGTCTGACCTTTCAGGCGTTGCAATCCCTGCGGACAGTGATCGAGGTTTATCCAGACAGCGAATACGCCACGTCGGCCGTGCTGAAATTCGATCTGGCCTTTGACCATCTGGCGGGAAAAGAAATGGAAATCGGGCGCTATTATCTGCGTCAGGATCACTACATCGCGGCCATCAACCGGTTCCGTGTGGTGGTAGAGGATTTTCAGACCACATCACATACCGCCGAAGCGCTATATCGTCTGGTCGAAGCCTACTTGTCACTTGGTCTGGTGGATGAGGCCCAAACGGCCGGTGCGATCCTCGGCTACAACTACCAGTCTTCGGAGTGGTATGATGACGCCTACAAGCTGCTGACTTCGCGTGGGCTGGATCTCAAGAGCCGTGGCAACAATTGGCTCAGCACGATCTATCGTCAAACCATCAAGGGTGAGTGGTTGTAGTCGTCATGGCTTTTGGCTTGGGACGGTAAAGACCCGATGCTGCGCGCCCTCGATATCCGCGACATGCTGATCATTGACCGGTTGGAGCTATCGTTCCAGCCGGGGTTGAACGCATTGACCGGTGAGACGGGTGCGGGCAAATCGATCTTGTTGGATTCACTGGGTTTCGTACTTGGTTGGCGCGGCCGAGCTGAACTTGTCCGCCGAGGGGCCGCGCAGGGCGAGGTCGTGGCAGAATTCGAACTGCCAGACGATCACCCTGCCCACGAAATTCTATCCGAGGCCGGTTTGCCCGGCGGAGAAGAGCTGATCCTGCGCCGCGTCAACACCGCCGAAGGGCGCAAGACCGCCTGGGTCAATGACCGCCGCTGTTCTGGTGAGGTGTTGCGGGCCCTGTCTGAAACCCTGATTGAACTTCACGGCCAGCATGATGATCGTGGTTTGCTGAATCCGCGCGGCCACCGGGCGATGTTGGATAGCTATGCCCAGCTTTCGGGTCATCTGCATGCCGTACGCACCGCGTGGACTGAACTGTCCCGCACACGTAAAGCGCTGGCCGAGACCGAAGCCGCATTGGCGACCATGCGCGCCGAAGAGGAATTTCTGCGCCACGCCGTGGCGGAACTGGATCAACTTGACCCTCAGCCGGGTGAAGATGCCGAACTCGACGCGCGCCGCCGCATGATGCAGGGGGCTGAACGCATCCGTGACGACGTCGCCCGCGCCTTTGATTTGTTGGGCGGGGACGGCGCAGAAGGGGCCATGGCAGATGCCGTGCGCTGGCTCGAAGGCGTATCCGATCACGCAGGCGGGCAACTGGAAGGCCCTATCGCCGCGCTGGGGCGCGCCATGATCGAACTGGGTGAGGCACAGGACGGCGTCAACGCCTGCCTGCAGGCGCTGGACTTCAACCCGGCTGACCTTGAAGCCGCCGAAGAACGTCTGTTCGCGATCCGTGCATTGGCTCGCAAGCATGATGTTGCGCCAGATGAACTAGGTGGCTTTGCCGAAACGCTGCGGGATCGTCTCAGCCGGCTTGATGCAGGGGATGCGGATCTTGCTGATCAGCGCGCCGCTATGGATGTGGCACAAGCTGCTTATGATACGGCGGCCAATGCGCTGAGTACCAAGCGAAAGTCGGCAGCCGGGCAACTGGATGCAGCCGTCATGGATGAATTGGCGCCGCTGAAAATGGAACGCGCGGTGTTTCAGACCGAAATCACCACCGCCGATCCCGGCCCTGAAGGAACCGACGCGGTTGCCTTCACGGTTGCCACCAACCCCGGTGCACCGTCGGGGCCGCTGAACAAGATCGCCTCGGGCGGGGAACTCAGTCGCTTTCTATTGGCGCTCAAAGTGTGCCTGTCCGGTGATGACAGCACCCTCACAATGATCTTTGACGAGATTGATCGCGGCGTCGGAGGCGCTACCGCTGATGCCGTTGGGCGACGTCTTGCGTCGCTGGCAGAAGGTGGGCAGGTACTGGTTGTCACCCACTCGCCGCAGGTTGCCGCCCGTGCCGCGCATCACTGGCGCGTTCAGAAACATGTCGCCAACGGGCAGACCCTGTCCACTGTCACCCCTTTGGCCGATCCCGACAGGGTGGATGAGATCGCACGCATGGTTGCAGGCGATACGATAACGGACGAGGCCCGCGCCGCCGCCCGCGCTTTGCTGCAAGCCTGAAACAACTCGCTACTACCTGGGGTCGCTATCCTACTTTTATATGAGCGCCCCGTGGCTTACTAAGGGATATGAGATGATCCCTGAGGGCCAATGACCCAGTCTACCCGCACCGTTCTGCGCAACCAGCTTAGTCAGGCTCTGGCCGCAATCAAGGACGCCTGGCGGGTGATGCTGCGCCGGGGTCCCAGCCAGATCCAGTTCTGGTTCATTGCACTGGTCATCGGAATAGCTGCGGGCTTCATGGCGCTTGGATTTCGTAAGGCGATCCGGGCGTTGCAGGCCTATGTTTACGAAACGGAAGACATTCTGCTGCTGCATAGCCACGTCGAAAAACTCCCGTGGTTTCTGATCCTGATCACCCCCATTTTCGGTGGTTTGATCGTCGGGGTCATACTGAATAAATTCACTGATGACGGGCGTGTTCGATCCGTGGCAGATGTAATCGAAGGTTCTGCCGTGACCGATGGGCGGGTCGAAACCAAAGCGGGTATCGCGTCGTTTTTTGCTTCGCTCATCACCCTCAGTACAGGCGGGTCCACCGGGCGGGAAGGGCCGGTGGTCCATATGGCGGGTGTGATTTCCACTTGGGTTAGCAATCGCATTCACGCAGATGGCATCACCGGGCGTGATCTGCTGGGTTGCGCTGTTGCCGCCGCCGTCTCGGCCAGTTTTAACGCGCCCATCGCCGGAGCCCTGTTCGCGCTCGAGGTCGTGCTGCGCCATTTCGCCGTGCACGCATTTGCACCCATCGTCATTGCCTCGGTCGCGGGGACGGTGATCAACCGGTTGGAATATGGTGACGTCACAGAGTTTGCGCTGGAAACGCCCGGGTCTCTGCAATTCTATGTCGAATTGCCGGCCTTTCTGATCCTTGGGCTGATCTGCGGCTTCGTGGCAGTGCTGCTGATGCGTTCGATCTTCTTTGCCGAGGATATCGGCAGCCATATTCAAAACCGCCTATCCATGCCGCGGTGGCTGCGACCAGGGGTGTCCGGCGCGATGCTGGGTCTTTTGGCAATCTGGTTCCCGCATATCATAGGGGTCGGATACGAAACTACGATCCGTGCCTTGACCGGTGATCTTGTGCTGACAACCGCGATCCTGTTTGCCGTGATCAAGACCGTAGCGGTAGCGATCACCATGGGCGGGCGTATGGGCGGCGGCGTGTTTTCTCCATCGTTGATGATTGGCGCGCTGACCGGGTTGGCCTTTGGTCTTATTGCCACCGGATTGCTGCCGGAAGTGTCGGGTACCCATACGCTGTATGCCTTTGCGGGCATGGGCGCCGTGGCCGCCGCCGTTCTGGGCGCGCCGATCTCTACCACTTTGATCGTGTTCGAACTGACCGGGGACTGGCAGATTGGTTTGGCAGTGATGGTGTCGGTTTCGATGTCCACCGCGTTGGCATCTCGCCTGGTCGACCGTTCGTTCTTCCTGACCCAGCTAGAGCGTCGCAACGTGCATCTGGCCGCCGGGCCCCAGGCTTATCTGCTGGCCATGCTCAGGGCAGGGGCTGTAATGCGGCCTATCGGAGACCCGCGTTCGATTTCAAAGGATGAAGCGCAGATCCTGATCGATAAGGGGTTCTGCGTCAAAGCCAGCGCAACGCTCGAAGCCGCGATGCCCTATTTCGACCGCGACGATATCCCGTGTATTCCGGTGGTCATTGTCGATGACGTTGGCCGAGAAACGCCCGTTGGCGCGCTCTATCACGTAGATGCGCTCAAAGCCTATAACCGAGCTTTGGCGGCAACAGCGGCCGAGGAACATTCCTGACCGTCAGCCGTCATACACGCTTGCGGCGTCACCCATATAGTTGTCCCACGCAAACCAGTAGGAGATATGACCAGCCACACGCGGCAGCCGTGCGCCATCCGCGCCGACAATCGCCTCTTCAGTGACGGTCCAGTCAGCGCCTTTGGCATCCCGCAACCCGCGCCCTGACGCGCTGAATTTGTGGGACTTGCGTTCATAGGCCCGAACACTGCGCTCGGCTGGATCACCGATCAAAACCAGCGGGCGGCCGGCGATGGCGTCATTGATCACCTGAGTTCGCTTGAAAGCATCCAGCGGCCAAGCCCGCGCTGCCCCAAATTGGCGTACCGCAAACACGTAGTCCTTTTGCCGATGCTTAGACTGATCCACGAGCGCCGGGAACATCAACTCGCTCGACGCAAAATAGTCGCGGTAGACGACACCCGAACCATAGTTACGCCGATGCCCTGTGTTCAGCGACAGCACCCGCGTGCCCGGATGCGATGTCTTCCAGCTGTCCCAGGTCGTGATCACAACAGGGCGTTGCTTCAGGGTAATTCCGCTGTCCACCAAGGGCCCCACCACCGGTTTTCCGGTGTATTGATTCCACAGCGAATGTGTCGCGCGGTCAAACATCAGCTTGTTGGACCGATACAAGAACCCGGATGAGCCAAACACCAGTGGTTTTTGCCGTCCCTGAACCTGCGTTTCAAACAGAATGCCCGAACCGCATAGGGTGCAGTAAGCCAAAGCAACCGGCACGCCGCCAATCACATCGTTGAACATCTCGTGCCATCCCATGATCCGCAGCGGGTAGGCTCTCTCATCCCCGTTGATCGCCACGCCAAAAACCAGATCGTCGCCCTTCATATAGTCGGCGTTTGCAGCCGAAATGAGTGTCGGGTTGTCCAACGACGGAATGCCATCTTTGCGCACGCCACCCCAGGCGATCTCTTCCAGCCGGATCTTCATCTTGTCGCGTTGCAGATATTCTGGCTGCAGGAATACGTCGAAATTGGAATCGACACCCAATAGAACTTCGCGTTTGAACGGGATCAGCGATGGGTGGGGCACCACCTGCGGGTTGCGTTCCTGCCATAGCATCCATTCGAACCAGTCGGTGCCCAATTGCTGACCCGTCAGAGCCTCCATCACTTCGACGATGTCGTCTCTTCGCCGGTCGGAAAACCGCATTCCTGTCAGCAGGGCCGGAACAACGTCAGGGTTGCCGCGATCCTTAAGAAACGCCATGTGTGCCTCAAACTCAGTCCTGCGGCCGAAAAGCGTGCTGCGAACTGCCTCAAGCACCGGGTCCTGTTGGGCCCAGAGCGCAACTGGCGCGAATGCGCCTGCCCCGGCTAGCCAAACAAAGCTGCGACGAGATATCGACATGGCCCGCTCCCTTTCTGTTCAGGCCCAATATGCACGCTGGGATGATCAATTGCATGCCACAGCCGCGTGAGCAGCGTGTGATCGGATTTCAGGCTTTCGCGAAGCGGAGAGCATATGCACCGATCAAAATGTAGTAGGCACGCGCGTTGAAATCTGCGTGCCTGCGGTCACATCGACTTGGGGCATTGGATGGCTAGTTCGTCAATAACCCGTATTTTTTGATTTCGCTGCTAGTCATGAAGTGCATGCCATCAGCCGGTGCGGCATAAATCGTAAACCAGTAGAATGACTCATCGCCCAGCACGTGCTCGATGTACAATCGGTTCTGTTCGTGTTCAGGGGCATCGCCCGGGTAGTCTTTCGCGTCCCGCGATCCGTCTGACCAAGAATGCACACCAATCTGTGCGCCCGGCTCCATGGTGCGACGGACGCCTGCCAGAAACAAGTCCACCCCGCCTGACTGGATCAGGCTGGAGGCTTCTAGATGGGTGTTAAGTCCCAGCTCTCGTACTCGATAGGCCAGCGCAATCATGGTGTCATCATCAAGCGATCCGGGCACATCCAGTTCGACCAAAGTCTTGATGTCAGGGTGCTTGGCATAAACGTCTTCAAACTGTTTCAGCGTCTGAGAGTTGATAGCCCCTTGCATATACAGCCGTGTGCCGTCGACGCGGAACTCGGTCATCGGGACCTGGTTCCACGCCAAGATGGACATCTGAGTACACCCGCCCATTAAAACCGCGACCATTGCCGCCAGCGCGGCGGCATAGCGGCTCAGGCGGCGGCCACGCGGCGAAAGATGTCTTCTAACCAACGACATTGTGGCCTCGACCCCGCATACAGTTAAAAACGATACGTTTTCTGGCGTCGTCTGCCTCAGATGAATCCTCGGCTGTTCCTATGAGGCCGCCAACGGCTGCACCAATACCGAGCCCGGCCAGTGCGTCGCCGCTGTCTGCTTCGGCTGCGCCGACCAGCCCGCCGATTACGGCACCGGTAATCGCCCCGTCATTGGTTTTTTCGCGCTGCATCGACACCTGCTGGCAGGCGGTCAGGTCAGATTGGAAATTCGCTTTTTTCTGGCCGTCAACAATCAAAGTGTCTGCACTGTCCGAGCACGCCGCGACCGTCAATCCAAGTATCAGTATGCCGCAAGAATTGGTCAGTTTCATCGTTTTGTCCTTTTTTTAGTGCGATCGAATTACTCGGCAGCGGACCTAATCGAAGGTTCAATGCTTTTCAACAATATTTTTATGTTTTATTTAAATTACGTAAAGTAAGGGTTTGTATATTTGACGAATTGCGATAAGCACGATCGGCAACACAGGAGGTATGATGAGTTTTCTTGCAAAGGCCGCGATGGCATTGAGCATGACCTACTATCTTTTTATCTTTGGCTTCCTCTGGATTGGCCAAATGTTGGGTCTTCACAACGAGATATGGGACATTTTTGAGTTTCCCATACAACCTTCGTCCCCACCCGTTTGGACATTGATGATCGGATTGATCCTGACCCTACTTGCCCTTTTGTCTCTGGCCGGTGCGTTTCGGGGCGCTTGGTTAATCTTGAACGGCGGGCAGGGGCAGGATTTTCGCGATCTGGCACGCAATCTGCGTCGCATGGCTTGGGGGCTGATCGGCTTTTGGATCGGCTACAATATCATTTCAGCCGTGATGCCGTATCTGATCGTGATTGGTTTGGACTCGACCGAAGGGTTCGAATTCGGCTGGGACCCACTGGATTTGGACATTATCTTTGCCATAACGGGTGTTGTGTTGCTGGCGATCTCGCAAACGCTAGGGCGTGCCTGGCAGGCCGAAGATGAAAACAAACACTTTCTATAGGGGGACTGTATGACAATTCAGGTGAATCTCGACCTGATGCTAGTAAAGCGCAAAGTCTCCTCGCGGGAATTAGCGGCGGCAATCGGGTTGTCCGAGACCAACCTGTCGCTGATCAAATCAGGCAAAATAAAAGGTGTCCGGTTTTCGACACTGGACGCGATCTGCAAGTATCTTGAGTGTCAGCCAGGCGATATCCTGAGTTTTGAGCCTGACTGACAAGCCTGGCCTGACCGGGCCTGGCGCCTCGGATCGTGCGATGCCTAGATTTGTTCGACCTTCACCGACTCCTGCGGATAAAACGCCAGATACCCTTTGATCTCGGCCACAGCCGGAATCGGGTCCTCATAGCTCCAGGCTGCATTTTCCGTGACCGAAGATTTGTTGACGATGGAAAAATGCGCCGCGTCACCCTTATGGGGGCAATGAGTTACCTTGTCGGTCTGATCCAGAAAGGCCATGGCGATGTCCGAACGCGGAAAGTAGATCACAGGATCCAGATCGCCTTCGTTCAATTCCAGCGCGTTGCTTGTCTCGCCCAGAATCGCTCCGCCAGAACGGACGGTCCATTTCCCCGGCGCTTTTTGGATCGTGATCTCAGTCATTTCTGCTCCTACTCTCGTCGTATCAGGGCCTTTCCTCTGCCCGGTCTGTGTAACAGTCCGGTGTCAGATCGGCGCAATTGCGGCATCCAACCACAGTTGCGCGTCGGGGCCCAGCCTTGGTCGGATCTTTTCTGCAACGTCGCGATGATAGGCGTTCAGCCAGGTGCGCTCATCCGCCGCCAGCATCTCGGTGACGATAAGTCGGCGGTCGATCGGCACATATGTCAGCGTGCGCCAACACAACATTGCCCGTTCGGCATCGCCACCGGGCAGGGTGTCGGCATCTTCCACCACCACCAGATTTTCGATCCGGATGCCAAACGCGCCTTCGCGGTAGTACCCCGGTTCATTCGACAGGATCATGCCGGGCTTAAGCGGGACATGACTGACCTTGGACAGACGTTGCGGCCCTTCGTGAACGCTGAGATAGGCGCCAACACCATGCCCAACCCCGTGGTTGAAATCCTGACCGGCCAACCACAGCGGCGTACGGGCGATGCATTCGATATCGCGGCCGGCCAACCCAACCGGCCAACGCAACATCGACAGGTTGATCATGCCCTTCAACACGCGGGTGAAACAGGCTTTTTCCTCGTGGTCGACTTCGCCAATCGCTATGGTGCGCGTGATATCGGTTGTGCCATCCAGATACTGCCCGCCGCTGTCCAGAACCAACAGATGACCGTCCTCAAGCTTGCTGTCCGTCTCTTCGGTCACGCGGTAATGCATAATGGCGCCGTTCGGCCCGGAGCCCGCGATTGTATCGAACGAGATATCCTGCAGTGCATTGTCTTTGCGGCGATTTTCCTCAAGCCGCGTCACAACCTGAGACTCCGTCAGACTGCCAGGGGAATGCGTATCCAACCAACACAGCGTTTCAGTTACAGCGACCGCATCGCGCAGATGCGCCTCGGCGCTGCCCGCGATTTCAGCGGCGTTCTTGCAGGCCTTGGGCAGGGCGCAAGGATCGCCACCTTCGACCAGCCGATCCCCCAGAGCATCCGCAACGATCTGGGGCACGGTGTTGGGGTCAACCTGAATGCGCCCTTCCAACTTGCCTACAGCATCCAGGAAATCAGATGGGTCATGCACCAGGACATGTGGGCTTAGATGACCTTCCACACCCACCAACTTTTCAGCGGCCATAAACAGATCTACCCGGGCGTCGGCGTGCAGAATGGCGAACCCGTGGGCTACCGGATTATAGGGAATGTCTGATCCCCGAATATTCAGCAACCACATGATCGAATCCGGCAGGGTGATCACCGCTGCCGCGTATCCGTCCTTTTGCAAACCATCGGCCAATCGACCAATCTTGCTGTCTGCGGTTTCGCCGGCAAATTCAATCGGGTGCGCCTTGACTGGGTTCATCGGTGGCGCGGGTTGATTGTCCCAAATCCGGTCCACCAGATTGTCGCATTGCGCCAGCGTGATGCCACTGCCATCCAACTCGGTCCGCGTCTTGGAAACTTGCCCAGCCGGGTGTAACCACGGGTCAAACCCAATCTTGCCGCCATTTGGCAGCTGTTCCTTCAGCCAGGCACTTAAGCCGACTTCAGGCCATGGAACCGGCGTATAATCCCGCGCCACCTCTGCCTTGACTTGCGTCCTATAGCGCCCGTCGATAAAGACCCCGGCTACATCGACGAGAGCCGCGCAAAACCCGGCTGATCCGGTGAAACCGGTCAACCACACCAGCCTCTCGTCCCGGGGTGCCACATACTCACCCTGATGAGCATCCGCCCGCGGAACCAGAAACCCGTCCAACCCGTCGCGTGCCATCTCGCCCCGCAGTGCCGCCAGCCTAGGGGGGCCTTGTTCAGGGCGCGCGGTGGCTGTGAAAGACTGGAACATGGGGGCCTCATTTTTGCATGGTCGATGTGAAACCTGAGCGCTGCGCCGAGAAATGTCCAGCGCCCGATCCGACCTTAGTCGGGTGCTTCAAGAAACGCGGTTAGGCTTTGCAAATAGGTGTCATATGCGGCGTTTCCGGGCAGGGGTATCTGATTGCCCGTTTCGAGGACCACCAATGAGGCGTTGGGTATTCCAGCCGCCAGTTTCCGCGCCTCTGACAACGGGTGAACTGCAGCGTGACGCCCGTGCAGAACTAGGGTGGGACACTCGATTTTTGGCAGTATGTGCAAAGCAGATGTGCTGTTGCCTATGTCGCGGTAGTGCAGCTTTTGTTCTCGGGAATACAACGACTGCATCTCGTCGACCATCTGCCGGACATCATCAAGCGGGCCATCCGGAAAATAGCTGAGCGTAGAGCCCAGTGCGTACCCGCCTCCCGGAGTTTGCCAGCCCTCGGCAATCAACGTTCGGATCGAGTCCGGCTGTTGCGCGTCCGCGCGATGATCTCGCCCTTCGGCCCAACCACCTGCGATCACCAGCTTGTTCACCCGCTCGGGGTGCTGCGCTGCAAAGTGCAACGCAGGGAATGTTCCGCCGAACTCACCGACGATAGAGAAACGCTCAAATCCTGCGGCCTCAGTCACGGTCAGGATTTCGTCGATCCTGTGATTATACACAGCTTCGTGGTTTGAATTCGAACTCGCACTGTGGTCCTTGTTGTACCGCAACAGACGAAACCGATCAGCCATATCTGTCAACCGCTTGTGCTCTGATGACAACCGCCATTCTGCTTCCAGATCATGAACAACGGACCCTAAGCGAAGAACCGGCAGGCCCTCGCCGAACAGGGTAAACGGGATTGCCTGGCCATTTCGACCACGTGCATACCTCAATTGTTGAGTATGCTCGCCCTTTCCCGAGCCCGCGTCGTCATCGCGGCTTACCTCCGCTGCCAATTGCAATCCACGCCGCACGATCGTTTTAATGATCCGCTGCGTCTTGCCATCGTCACCGACGGCTTTCCTGGCCGCAGCTATGCGCGCGCTGATCGTTGAATCCGAGACGAAGCGCCCCTGCCAAACCCGTTCGATAATCTCTTCACGCGGGACCAGCTTGCCGGGGCTTTGCGCTAGCAATTCCAACAGATCAAAAACTTGCGGCTCGACAGATACGGTTTCGCCTCCGCGCAACAGCACGTGACGATCTATATCCAGAACACAATCTGCAAACTCATATCGCATGGGGCGAATACACCCGGTTTTACCCGGCCTCACAAGGTTGAACGGCAATCCCAAAGGTTTCTTAGGGAAATCTCAAGAGTATCTTCAAGCAGGCGCACTAACTGGTTGGCAAATATAAGATCTGAAACAGGAGATCACGCCATGATGCCCCCATTCGACACCGCCCTTTTACAACACCTGGCCGCACGTCATACGCTGCCAGATCCGCGACACATCACGAACCCGCCTGAAAAACCTGCCCCGAAACACTTTCTTAGCGTCTTGGCTGGTATGCTATTTCACCGACCGCAACAGGCCTAACTGGCCCGTTTCATCCCCATCACTCGCGCCCGCGCGCGGGGATCGCTGTCAAACAGCGCTGCCAGTTGTTCGGTCATCGCACCGGCAAGTTGTTCGACATCGGTGATCGTCACCGCCCGGTCATAGTACCGGGTCACGTCATGGCCGATGCCGATGGCCAGCAGTTCCACCATCTTGCGCTTTTCCACCATGGCGATCACGTCGCGCAGGTGTTTTTCCAGATAGTTGGCCGGGTTCACACTCAGCGTTGAATCATCGACGGGCGCACCATCGGAAATCACCATCAGGATCTTGCGCTGTTCACGCCGCGCCAGCATCCGGCGATGCGCCCATTCCAGCGCCTCGCCGTCGATGTTTTCCTTCAGCAGGCCTTCTTTCATCATCAGCCCTAGATTGGGCCGTGCCCGTCGCCACGGTGCATCCGCACCCTTGTAGACGATGTGGCGCAGATCGTTCAGACGCCCCGGCTGCTGTGGGCGGCCATCGTTCAACCATGCCTCGCGCGCCTGACCACCCTTCCACGCCCGGGTGGTAAAGCCCAGAATCTCAACCTTCACGTTGCAACGTTCCAGCGTCCGCGCCAGAACATCGGCGCAGATCGCCGCAATCGAGATTGGGCGTCCGCGCATCGAGCCTGAATTGTCCAGCAGCAACGTCACAACGGTATCTCTGAACTCGGTATCCTTTTCGACCTTAAAGCTCAGCGGTGTGGTCGGGTTCGCAACCACCCGCGCCAGACGGCCAGCGTCAAGAATACCTTCTTCGCGATCGAACTCCCAAGACCGGTTCTGCTGCGCCTGCAAGCGACGCTGCAACTTGTTGGCCAAACGGCTGACAGCACCTTTCAAAGGCTCCAGCTGCTGATCGAGATAGGCGCGCAAACGCTCCAATTCAGCCGGTTCCGCCAAATCCTCGGCCAAAATCTCTTCGTCATGGGTGTTCAAATATACCTTGTAGTCCGGGTCAGCCTCGGACGCTGGCGGTGGGGCAGGTGGCTCCATTGGGGCCTCGCCCTCGGGCATTTCGGCCTCATCGCCCATCTCATCCTCGGCCATCTCATCCATCGAGACCTGCGCCTGAGATTGATCCTGCTGCTCTTCCTGCGTTTGCTCAGGCGTCGCGTCGGCGTCCTGTTCGTCCTGATCATCCTGGCCGGTACTGTCTGGATCAGGCTGTTCCTCGGCGTCGTCCTCGGCCTGATCTTCCTGATCTTCATCCAGTTCATCCGGGTCATCGCCCAGCTGGTCGCCATACCCCAGATCCTTGATCATCTGGCGCGCGAACTTGGCGAATTCGGCCTGGTCCGAGAGCACCTCATCAAGGTTCTCCAGCACGCCGCCAGCCTGTTCTTCGATAAACCCACGCCACAGGTTCATGACGTTTTCAGCGGCAGGCGGCAGATCGCGCCCGGTCGCCAGATGCCGGATCAGATAGCCTGCTGCCACGGACAAAGGTGCCTCGGCCGGTTGCTTGCACTGATCATAGCCACGCCGGATCGCCTCATGCCCGATCTTCACGTCGATATTGCTGGCGGTGCCGGGCATATCCCGGGCCCCCATCGCCTCGCAGCGTGCGACCTCCATCGCTTCATAAAGATCACGCGCCATATCACCTGGAGGCGCATAGCGGTTGTGGGTCGCATCGTCATGATACCGGCGCTGCAACGCCAAGGCGTCCGCTGTGCCCCGTGCCAGCAAAACCTCCTCGCGCGTCATCCGGCGGGAGACCTGCGGCAAACGCATCGACTCACCCGTCATCCCTGACGGATCAACCGTGTATGAGACGTTCAACTCAGGATCGTCCGCCATCACTTTGGTGGCTTCGGCCAGAGCTTTCTTGAACGGATCGGCAGGGTTGTCGTTTTGTTTACTCATTAATCTGCCCCTGCTTCTTCAAGCGTCAATTCTTTGCCTGCCAGACGAGCGAGCAACTCCACATGCACGTCCAACGCATCTACTACAGTATAGCCGGGATCCTGCCCGTCAAAAGCAAGGTTTAGATCGGTTCCTGCCAAAACGATGGCGTCAGCATTCAAGTCATTCACCATACGGTGGCCTGCGTCCAGAAACAGCGCGCGATCCTGTTCGGAACAGATTCCGGCGACTGCCATATCCTGATAGGTCTGCCCCAGCGTGTCGATCTCGTCTTCCAGCGCGACTGCCCGAGTTTGCACAAGCTGACCATAGAGTTTTGTCTGCATCACAACCCGCGTGCCCAGCAATCCAACTGTCCCAAACCCCTGAGAGGCGAAATAGGCATCCAAAGGCTTTACGGCCGAAACCAACGGGATAGGAGATAGCGGGACTGTCTCATCATAGCAGAAATGCCCGCCCAGTGAGGTGATGGCCGCACAATCTGCACCTGCTGCATGTAAACGGGTCAGCAACCCAGCATAGACCCGCGCCTGCGCGTCTCGCTCATCAGCCAGATTGTTACGGATCAACTCCTGCACATCCGCGTTCACGATGGTCAACTCAAGCGGCTTTCCACGTGCCGCCATGGCCGCACTCAGCCGCTGATAATACACCACTGTTGCAGCAACACCGATCCCGCCAATCAATCCGATATGCATGGCGGACCTCCAGTCACCCCAGGCTGACGCTGGCCGCGCTCTCTGGTAGTTCTTCGTCAAAGCAGCGCTGATAGAATTCAGCCACGGTCTGGCGCTCCAGCTCATCACATTTGTTCAGGAAAGACAGGCGGAAGGCATATCCCACATCGCGGAAGATATCGGCGTTCTGGGCCCAGTTAATCACGGTACGCGGGCTCATCACTGTGGACAGATCGCCATTCATGAAGGCGGTCCGGGTCAGGTCGGCAACAGTGACCATCTGGCTGACGGTCTTGCGGCCCTCGGCGGTGTTGTACAAAGGAGCCTTGGACAGGACGATCATCGTTTCGGCATCATGGCTCAGATAGTTTAGCGTCGAGACCAGCGACCAACGGTCCATCTGCGCCTGGTTGATCTGTTGGGTGCCGTGATAGAGGCCCGTGGTGTCACCCAAGCCAACGGTGTTGGCGGTGGCGAACAGGCGGAAGTTCGGGTTGGGTGTGATAATTTCGTTCTGGTCCAGCAAAGTCAGCTTGCCGTCATGCTCCAGCACCCGCTGGATTACGAACATGACATCCGCACGACCCGCATCATATTCGTCGAACACGATGGCCACGGGGTTGCGCAAAGCCCAGGGCAGGATGCCTTCGTGGAATTCTGTCACCTGCTTGCCGTCGCGCAGTTTGATAGCGTCCTTACCAATCAAGTCGATCCGGCTGATATGGCTGTCCAGGTTCACACGCACGGCGGGCCAGTTCAGACGGGCGGCGACCTGTTCGATATGGGTCGATTTGCCTGTGCCGTGGTAGCCCTGGATCATGACGCGGCGGTTGTGCGAGAATCCCGCCAGAATCGCCAGCGTCGTCTCGGGATCGAACTTGTAGGTCGAGTCGATGGCAGGCACGCGATCACTGCGGTCGGCAAAGCCTTTGACCGCCATGTCGCTATCAATTCCAAACACTTCACGGACCGAGATCTCTTCGGTGGGTTTCGCGTTGATATCGATCGATCCGTCAGCCATGCGTCTTGTCCTTATCCTTTGCCCCGTTTCCCGGGTTTGAACCCGTGTGTGGTGCAACATATTGCGGGCAAGGGCAAGGGAAAGCCGCGCGTGTCAAAAGCTAGGCGGATGTTTCTTTGAAACTGGCCTTATCGCTTTGAATGGGATAAGTGTTGGAGCCACCCAACAGATATTTGCCGCAGTCGCATACTCAATGGTAGGCAATGGCCGGTCTGCGGGACAAAACCCCCGGTCGCCCTAAAGGCTTCTCTGGCGACAATACAGACAAGATTGGGGTTAGCAGGCAACGTGTGCATGAAGCCATTTCCCGCGCTGAGGGCGTCAGTCATTATCCCACCCCCTTCAATCCATTCCCGAAAGGCAACGCATCATCCTGGCGGAACTCTGGGGCATATCCTGGGTATGATTGGAGGCCTTTGTGTATCACCGTAACCACAAGTCCAATCGTCGATGTTAATTGTATTCAGAAGGGGTTGCGGATCATCTTCGCGATGACGGCGGATATCGGCCATCCCATCAGCGTGATTGACTGTTTGCGAAACTGATGAGTGAACTTTCTGCGCAAACCCTCGTTGGCTATGGTCACGCAACGGACCAGCCGTGGACGTTCCGGCACTCAGGATAATGGCGAATGCGGTGACGGATGTAATCAGTGTCTTTTTCATGTCTTGGTCCCTTTCAGTTGAGCGTGTTTGCTACGCTGCGTGTGGAACCAATCTGGCAATCTGTGGCTCAGTTTTATTGCGCTGACACGTCAAGGTTTTGAGAAAAGGCTTCAAGTTGACCCCTATTTGCTTCACCTTCCGCAATGGAGGGCCTCAATCAGGTTAACACTGGTGTTGCTACAGTCGTCCACGAAACTGGTGGACTGCAAGTCGGCAGTGTTCAAACAGAAAGGGCTCGAACCGGTCACCGGGTCTGTTCAGACGGCATCCAGATCCGGCAAGCGGACTAAACCGGGCTTTCGCTACTCGGAGCCGAATGTCTGCTGAGCTATCGCGTATCAGCTACGATCCCTGCACCCATTGACATAAGTATAGTGCCCCCAATCCGTCGCCCCAACGCTACAAGGCGAGCCGACGCCGCTGCTCGCATAGCAACGAGGCGTGCAAAAAGGATACAAACTATATCTGTAAGGCTGAAAGCTACATTGGCGATGACGCCGAGCGCTAGGATTTGAACCCAGATTGGAAAAGCCGCTTCAGAAGTAGTGAACTGGGGCAAAAATGCAAAGTAGAATAGCGCCGACTTTGGGTTCAGGATCTCGATGGTAAGGCTGTCACGAAAAGCTTGCCGGGAAGGCTTCGCTTTGGATGATTGAGCTGTCAGCGCACCGGTCTTTGGTCGTTTCCACAACCGGATACCCATCCAAATCAAGTAGCAGCCCCCAACAATTTTTAGCACTATCAAAAGGAATGGCGCAGTCTTTAGAAGAACGGTCACGCCGAAGGCCGCTGCGAAAATGTGTATATAGGATGCGAGATGGAAGGCTAAAGAACTGAGCAATCCGGCGCGCGCGCCATGTGCCATCGTCTGCACAGCCATGTAGAGCATTCCCGGACCGGGAGTAAATGCAAATATCGCCGTAGAAGCGAGGAAAGGGATCGACAGTTCTGAGGGCAGCATAAGTATCTCTGGGCAAAGCGCCTGATAGCAATAACAGCGCAAGCCAGATACACGAGGGCGTCAATTCGCCACCCGCGACATCGGGACCTGACATTCGCTTCACCGCAGCAAATGGGTAGACTCGGGCTCGAAGCCGCCGAAGGCACTCGCAGCACCCAGTTCTCACAGCAACGGCAGCTCACTTCCTGCTCCCGAACAGTGCAGGTTGCAGACGCCGGTGGTAGCGTAACCCGCGAGGAGCTCAGCAAATTGACCATTCCGGCCCACCGGGAATTAGCCAGCCCTATTTAAAACTCCGGCTGTCCTTGATCTGATCCCAGGCCCAGACGACCTCTTGCAACTGTTCTTCCTGCGATCGATCGCCGCCGTTCATGTCCGGGTGCAACACTTTGATCAGTTTTTTATAGGCTTTGCGTATCTCGGCCTTGGACCAGCTATCCTGCGCTTCCAGAATTTCGACGGCGCGGCGTTCGGTCGGGGGCAATCGGCGGCCGCCGGAATTTGCCCGGCCCGGGTTCTTGGTTGCGTTTTCGCCTAAAACCTGATGCGGGTCTTCGATGCCGAGACGGGCCCAGGCGCGGGCCTCGGGGTCGCCCATCGGTTTGGTCTCACGCTCCCATACTTTGTCCTTGGATCGCTGTGCGTTCAGCTCGGCCTCGGTGGTTCCGTCGAAGAAGTTCCACTTCTGATTATATTCGCGCACATGCTGCTGGCAGAACCAGAAAAAGTCGTCCAGTACATCTGGTGCTTTGGGTGCGCGGAACTTGCCCGCCTCTTCACAACCTTCATGGTCACAGACCCGAACCGAAGTTTCTGACGCACCCGACATGCCCCGACGCCCGCGCGGGTTCTTTTTCTTTGACGTGGAAACGGACATATCGAATCCGAAGGGGTCTGACTTTGCCATGCTCTGATCCTCACGAACGTATCTTTTCGACTCGGAGGCAGCAGTTTAGTCTAAGCAGCCGAAAGTAGAAGAGGGGGACGGCAATTAATTTGCCGTTGAGCAAAAAATGAGCATCACCGAAGAAATTGAAGATCGCCTGCAGGCCGCATTTGAGCCGCATGAGCTTGAAGTTGTGGACGATAGCGAAAGTCACCGTGGCCATGCAGGTTTTCAAGAGGGTGGCGAAAGCCATTTCAACGTTCGAATCCGCGCGTCTGCGTTCGAGGGCCAATCCCGCGTCGCCCGGCATCGCGCGGTTCACAAGGCACTGGGTGACATAGTGCCGCGCATCCATGCGCTGGCGTTGGATATTGGGGTTTGACCAAGAAACCAGCCCTAGTTCTGCCTTAGATTGTATCTATTCAAACGTTGAAATGACCCTTGCATCAAAACCTCTCTTAGTCGTTGTGCTGGTCGCCTTAATCTCAGCATGGTCGGGCGTTCAGGCGCAGGCGCAAAATGCGCACCTAGAATTGAATGCTCGTCGTACTTCTGTAGAGCTTGAAATAATGGCACCCGAGTCCGCTATTTCCTGTAAGGCTCCGATGCGCCCTGCAAAGATTGACATCGTCCATGCGTTGAACCCACAGACTCATGACCTGTCATCTTTTGTCGAACCGGTGCGACGTAAAAAGCCAGTTGTCGTGCGGCGCGGTGGGCGGACCGATACGGAAGGACCAGAAAGTCAGGCGCGGTTTGCAAGCAAGTCTTTTTCAAAAGTGCAGGCTGCAGATGCTGCAGATGTGGAGTTGCGCACAGTGCTCTATTTTTGCGAATACCTTGGTTTTCCTGAGTTTGTGGGCCTTGTTTACACGGCTTCGGGCGAAGTTGGGAATTTCACAGTTCATAAAAGAGATGCTGTAACGTTAGATCAGGGCGAAAGTTCTTCGCTAACATTCGAGCGGGGGTTTAAGTGGTATCGAGGTTCCGACGTTGGAAAGGCTAAAAATCCAGGCACAATTGGTCGCCTGCATCTTTCGTTGGAATTGAAAGATATACCTTTTCAGACGCAGGAAGGGGACGGCGAGATGCTGGTAGACTTGACCCTAAGCAGCTTTGTAGAGTTTCCGATGCCCGAGAGCAGTCAATAATGTGCCGCGCGTTTTTTCGTAAAGCTGTACGGATTTTTCTCTGGGCGTCCCTGACTTGCTCGGTTTTTAACAACCCGGTCGCTGCCCGAACTTGGGAAATTACATTTTTGCCCAATGAATTCGTGATTGCCAAGTTGATGAACCTGGAGCCGGGTGAACCGAGACCCGTTTGCCCGGCTGGCTTCCGGCCAATGCGCCTTGCGAGTCAAATCGATCTGCGTGACAATGGGCAACTAACCGTCGGTACGTCTTCCCCCGAGCACTACAAATCCACGAAAACTGGCGTAGAACGTATTCGTGAGAACTTAAACCCGAAGCTTGAATTCGACCTTATAGGTTGCGCGTTTTTGAAACATTTCTTGCCGCAAAGTGGCCACATCGATTTGTCTGGCACGTTCGGGACGGGAGAAATCAAACCAATTCGGTTTCATTTTCAGGCGTCCGGCGGCGAAAACGACGCAGGATTTTGGTATAGGGCACAATTGGCTGGATCTCTACAACCAACGTGGTTGGCATGGAACAAAACAATCGAAGCTCCGGCGCACCTTTCAGATGAAAAAATACTTGGGACTTTGTGGGGTAACGTTTCTCACGAACCGTTTGCCATCCTGTCGGGTGAATATGCAAATGACTTTGTGAAATTCGATTTGGATGGTCCCAGGATCATCGTTGTTTCAGATGATTAGACCATTGCGTGCTTTTCTTTGGCCGTAAGGCGGTCTGGAAAAGTATTTTTGGTTTTCAGGTCAAAGGTTTTTGCTGCGGTAATTTGATAATGGGCTTTTCCGCAGGCTGCCAAACCCGCGGAGTCTGCGCTGCAACCAAAACACTGAGCATCGTCTGCTTACACAGGCAAATTGCACGTGGGTTGTGAGACTGAACCTTTAGTCCGGTTCAGCCCAGCAATCTAGCCTGTGCGAAGGACAGCAGCTTTTTGCTCTGCTCATCCCAGAGATGCAGGCGCGCGTTGGACAGGCTTTCACGGATGGTCATCCGGTTGCTATGCGCAAGAACGGCGTGATCGCGCAGGACCTCGGGCAGCCGATAAAACGGGATGCGAGAGTACAGGTGGTGCACGTGATGAATGCCTATATTCGCGCTCATCCACTGCAGCATTTTGGGCAAAACATAGTGCGAGCTGCCATGCAGGGCTGCGTCGTGCAGATCCCAATCCGTATCTTCAGACCAATGGGTGTTTTCGAACTGATGCTGCACATAAAACAGCCAGACCCCGGCTGTTGCGGCCAGCAGAGTCGTTGGCACGAAAATCAGAAGGATTGGCATCAGCCCACCGAAGTAGTAGATCAGCGACAACGCAATCAGTATCCCTGCATTCGTCCCCATGGCGCTGACCCAGTAGCGTGCCTGGTTGGTGAACCCCAAAGGCAGCCTGTTCTGGAAGAAGAACAGATAACCGGGCCCAAGACCGAACAGCACGATTGGATGGCGATAAAGCCTGTAAGACCAACGCCCTAGCGGCGAAAGCTCTTTGTATTCTGCAACAGTCAGCGTGTGAATGTCACCCATGCCCCGCCGCCCCAGATTGCCGGCAGAGCTGTGATGCATCGCATGCGATCGGCGCCACACGTCATAGGGGGTCAGTGTCAGCACACCGATGACTCGACCCAACCAGTCGCTGGCCGTACGGTTGTTGAAAAAGGCGCTATGCCCACAATCATGTTGGATCGCAAACAGGCGCAGCAGGAATCCCGCGTTGAGCAGGGCAATTACAAACGCCAACCAGCCACTGAAAGACAGGGCAAACCAGGCAAAAGCCCACAAAGCTATGAACGGGCCAAGCGTAACGGCAAGCTCGAAGGCACTTCGGGACCCGCTGGGTTCGCGATAAGATGAGAGAACTTTTACCCAATCCCGCGCGTGCGTCTGATCGGTGTCCTTTTGAAAGGAGTCGGGATTGTGTTGCATTTGCCTGCTTTTATCGGTGTCACCGGCCTTGATAGACGAAAGCGCCAAGTAAACAACGCATAAAACTCATCATTGGCCTACCGTGGGTAAACAAAACTTGAGGCGTGATCCAAAAACACCCGTTGCTCGGACTGAATCCATACGCGGTGTTCGCAGTATCCGTGGGAATTGCCTGCTTCAGGCTTTGTCAGCAGCCTCTGTTGAGGTCTTCTGGTGGGCCTCTTCAGTCTTTGGGTTCTCGGACCCTTTCAGTGACAAAGGCGGCTCGTCTGCCGTCTCTGAAATGGGTGCGGGTGCTGCCACGGTGTCGGGTCCCGAAATCGGTTGTGCCAGCGGAACACCCTCGGGTGTTTCTGTCGGACCGGGGGTACGCATGACGATTGCATCCCCCTCGACCGCGCGCCGAAATACCAGAACATTGCGCCAGTTCACTGTTGATCCCGTCAGGCCGGTTCTTTCTTCGCTGGGCAGCAATTCAGCGCGCTGGTACTCCCAGCCGTCCTGACCCATCTGGTTCAACAGTTGTTCGACCGAAACTGCAAAACGTCCTTCTGCCGTTTTGACACCCTTGGCTTTGGCGCCCTTTTGCGGGGCGGGGACAACCTTGTATTCGTAACGCTGCATCAACTGTTCCTAAATGCCTGTTGCGCCCAATCTAACACGTTGATCCCCGGACGAAAGAGATGTTGCCCAACCAGCGGATTTCAGCCCTGACTGTTGCGCCTATTCAGCGCGGCTTTTTGCACAACAGACAAGCATAGTTCCGTAGCCAGGGCCATATCCTGAACTGAGATCCATTCCAACGGGCCGTGGACACATTGCATGCCGGTAAACAGGTTGGGGCAGGGCGTGCCAAACTCGGTCAGGCGAGAGCCGTCCGTTCCGCCCCGGATCGGGACCGAGCCTGGCTCGATCCCCAAGCCGCGGCAGGCATCTAAGGCCAATTCTACTGGCGTCATGTCCTTTTCCAGCCAGTAGCGCATATTGCGGTACTGGTGGGATATGTCGCAAGAGATCACTGCCCGTGGTTCGGTGGCCTGTACGGCGGCACAGACCTGCCGCACCAGATCACCTTGCGCCTCTAACGCATCCAGTTCGAAGTCGCGCAAGATCAGCCTGATCTCCATCTCGGATGACCCGCCTTTCATGTCAGTGACATGGATGAAACCTTCGCGCCCATCAGTGACCTCGGGCGTCATCGTGGCCTGCGGCAGGGTCTGTACGATTTTGGCGGCCAGATTGGCGGCGTTAACCATCCTGCCCTTAGCCAGCCCCGGATGGATCGAAACGCCTTCGATTTTGATGATGGCCCGATCAGCCGAAAAGCTCTCATACTCGATGTTGCCGATGTCCTGACCATCCAGAGTATAGGCAAAGTCAGCTTTCAGATCCTTGGGCAGGTTCTCTGTGACACCGCGCCCGATCTCTTCATCTGGTGTAAAGGCAATGCGGATTGGGCCATGCGGGATGTCTGTGTTTTCCAGCAGATACCGCGCCATGGTCATCAGAATCGACACACCCGCCTTGTCATCACCGCCCAACAGGGTCGTACCCGAGGCGGTGATCACATCATGTCCGATTTTTTCCGCCAAATATGGATGTTCTTTGGGCGACAGAACCAACTCCGGATCATCGGGAAAGGTAATCTCACCGCCATTGTACCCTTTGATCACCCTCGGTTTGACGCCGGTTGCATTGAATTGCGGCGCCGTATCGACATGAGCCAAAAAGCCTATGGTCGGGCCTGGTGCGGTGCCCGGAATGGTGGCCACCACCACGCTGTCCGCCGTCAGTTCGATATCCTGCGCACCTATGTCGCTCAACTCCTGCTGCAACAGGTTCAGCATGTCGAATTGGATATCCGTGCTGGGGGTTGACGGCGATATCTCGTCGCTCTGACTGTCTATCGCTGCGTAGCGAACCAGCCGGTCTTCCAGTTCCTGATCAAATCGTTTCTGCATGACACCTCATCTCTCTGTTGAAGAAGAAAGGGTGCCAACGGGGGGAAGTCAACCGGATGGTCTGACCCCCAAACCTTCACAAAGAGTGGAATTCTGTTTTGTACAAGTCAGACAATCTGTACTGCCCGACTCATACAAGACGAAAGATTTACGATCCCAGCTTCTTGCTGACCAATTCGTTAACAGCTTTGGGATTTGCCTTGCCGCCAGTTGCCTTCATCACCTGACCAACAAACCAGCCAGCCAGTTTCGGGTTTATCTTGGCCTTCTCAACCTGTGCCGGATTGGCGGCTATAATCTCATCCAGCGCAGCCTCGATCGCGCCGGTATCGGTGACCTGTTTCATGCCGCGATCTTCGACGATCTTGGCCGGATCACCGCCTTCAGTATAGACGATTTCGAACAGGTCCTTGGCGATTTTGCCTGAGATCGCATCCGATGAAATCAGGTCAATGATGCCGCCCAGTTGCGCGGGAGAAACCGGCGACTCGGTGATGTCATGATCTTCTTTTTTCAGCCGGCCAAACAGTTCGTTTATGACCCAGTTTGCGGCCAGCTTGCCGTTGCGACCGTTGGCAACATCTTCAAAATATGCCGCAGACTCCACGTCCGCGGTCAACACCGATGCGTCATAGTCGGACAGGCCGAAGGCACTGATAAAACGCGCTTTCTTCTCATCTGGCAGTTCCGGCAATTTGGCGGCGATATCGTTGACCCAGGCCTGCTCGATCTCCAACGGCAGCAGATCCGGGTCAGGGAAATAGCGATAATCATGCGCTTCTTCCTTCGACCGCATCGATCGTGTTTCGCCCTTGTCGGGATCATACAGGCGTGTTTCCTGATCGATCTCACCACCGCCTTCGATGATTGCGATTTGGCGGCGGGCCTCAACCTCGATGGCTTGCTGAATGAATCGCATGGAGTTCATGTTCTTGATCTCGCAGCGGGTGCCCAGATGCGAAAAGTCCTGTGTTTCCTGATACTTCTCGTATGCACCCGGCAAGCAGATCGAGACGTTCACATCTGCCCGAAGGTTGCCGTTCTGCATGTTGCCATCGCATGTGCCCAGATACCGCATGATCTGACGAATCTTAGCGATATAGGCGGCCGCTTCTTCGGGTCCGCGAATGTCAGGGCGCGAGACGATTTCCATCAGGCACACGCCGGTTCTGTTCAGGTCCACGAAAGACATATGAGGATCCATGTCATGGATCGATTTGCCGGCATCCTGCTCCATATGAATACGTTCGATCCGTACCATACGCGCAGTGCCATCCCCCATCTCGACCAAAACTTCACCTTCGCCGACAATAGGCTGATAAAGCTGGGAAATCTGGTACCCCTGTGGCAAATCGGGATAGAAATAGTTCTTGCGATCAAAGGCAGATTTCAGGTTGATTTCCGCCTTCAGGCCCAACCCGGTTCGCACCGCCTGTTCCACGCAATACTCATTGATTACCGGCAACATACCGGGCATCGCCGCATCAACAAAGGCGACGTTCGAATTCGGCTCGGCCCCGAATTGGGTCGAGGCGCCCGAGAACAATTTGGCGTTGGATGAGACCTGCGCATGCACTTCCATCCCGATCACCAGCTCCCAATCGTGCTTGGCACCGGCGATGGTTTTGGGTTTGGGCATTTCGTATGTCAGATCGAGCATGGCGCGCCTCATTTCCGCAGAAGTCTAAGCCTGCGTATTAGGCCCGGCGCGACAAAGGGGCAAGGGGGAATCCTGCGTGGATCAGTTCTCAGAGAAGCGCAGGCCCGACGGCGTGAAGGTTACATCCATCCCGCTGCCCAACTCATCCCGGAACAAATCACCGATCGCCCGCAATGCATCCCGGTGACCACGTGCCGCGAACCGCTCGGGCGAGTTGATGCGAACGCTATTGTTGAACCCGTTGGCGGCATGCGCCCAGATCAGCGGGTGCAGTTCGGTCAGATGATCACGGATCAGCCAGTTGGCAGTTTCCCGCATCTGCGTTCGAACCAGATCGGCCTTTTCGTTCAAACCCAGACCGTTTTGAAGCGTAATTGCGCAATAGGCCGATAGCATGTTGATCATTTGCTGATCCGGACGTTGCCGCACAATGTCTCGCAACCCTTCTTGGAAGTAATCTAGATCCACACGCGCGCAGGCTTCGTCGTCCAGAGCTATGGCATCAAACTGTACCCAGGTATAGCCGCCTGCGCCCCAAATACTTTGCGTCCGGGCGGCGTTGCGCAGGGCCTGAACCTCAAGCTCTTCATAGCTGCCGAACCAGCGTGGCAGCAGATGGCTGCCCATCGCGCGCATATGGCGCTGGTTTTGCGGGTCCAGAGTTATCAGACGCTCGTACTCGTCAGCGACACGTGCCGTCGTTTTGCGTTGTCCAGCCAACAAGGCGCATCCCGCAGCGGCGATCAGTGGGCTGTTAGGGGCCGCCGTGCGACACATGGGAAGGATCGCGGCGGCCCTATCAAAATGAGCAGCGCAGCGTGACCGGTGCAAAGGGGGCAGGGTGGCGTCAAGGGCTGTTCCGCGCCAGGCCCAGGCAATGTCGATATGTGCCAGTGCAACAACCAGGGCAAGCATCGCGTCATCAGGTGCTTCGCGCATCTCTCCTTCAAGTTCAGAGATGCCTGTTAGCAAGTCATAATCGGATATTGCTTTGCCATCGGACAACGCATGTTCAACGGCCAGAACCACGTCAGAGCGCGCGCCGAACGCCAACAAGTCGGCGGTTGGCATTCCGTCCGGGGCCGTCTCCCGGGTTTCGTCAGCGGCTTGCATTTCCGCTGACAACTCACTCCAGCGATCCTGCCGAGCAAGAAACCGGCCATGTTCGATGGTTGCGCGGCCAATCATATCTTCCGAACCAAGCTGGGCGACCGGAATGTTAAGTTGCCCTTGCTCCGGAAGCGCTGCCGCCAATGCAGATTTTGTCGCGCACAATTCGGGCGCGTTACCTGGTGGGGAACCTTCTGATCGGGCCGAAAACGCCCTGAACAACCGAAACATGGTAAAACTCGAAACTATTAACAACGCATAACTGAGGTAGCAGTCTGGGCGTTAATGGCATTCAGTTCAAGTTAATTGCTGGTCGTTTTGTAGTTTTTCTGGTCAATCGCGCCCTGATGCCACGATCGTTTCAAAAAACAATAAAATGATGGCGCTCGACGCGATATCCCGCCTGACTCAATAGGCCCTCGAATTCTCGATGCGGCGGCAGAGACTCATCTGGAAGGCGTATCCGTTTACCGGAATGCAGAACCAGAGAGATCCTTACAGAAAAATCCCAGCGCGTGTCGAATCGGAAGAAATCGACGTCGTTCAGTTCGATCTCGCCTTGGCGTTGGCCTGAATACCAGCGCAACTGTTCTGGCCCCAGGCACAGGCCGGCTTGGGTGTCTTGAAAGACATCCCAAACCGCCGGCAGTGTCGCGAGCGCCAACAGGGCCATCAGCCACCAAGCGGCGTTGAATAGGATCACCAAGGCCAGCAAAGCGGCATAAACGCCGATCAAAATGATAACGGTACGAGAGGTCCTGTTCCGGCGCGTGAAGGTGTACGGGGTCATGCGCCGAGGATTCGGGACACCATTTCGGTCGTGTCGCGCGATAGCTTGGGTGTTTCTGAAATCCGCGTGAGTTGAGCGCGCATCATGTCCTGACGGTCCGCGTCATAGCGTTTCCAGGTCTGGAAGGCTGAACACATACGAGCTGTGGTCTGCGGGTTAACCGGATCCAGGCGGATCAGCCACCCGGCCAACAGCTCGTATCCTGCCCCATCCGGTTGGTGGAACCCGGCGTGGTTCATGACCAACGCCCCCATCACGGCGCGGAAACGGTTGGGATTCTTCCAATTGAATTCCGGGTGCTCGGTCAGTGTGCGGGTGGTTTTGGGCGTCGCCTTAGGGGACGCCATTGCCACTTGCAGGCCGAACCATTTGTCCATCACCAGCCGGTCGTGCCGCCATTGGTCGTAGAAGGCAGCCAGCTCTGCGTCGCCTTTTGCAGCCCGCAAGAGGCACGACAGGGCGGTCAGTTGCAGGGTCATGTTATCCGCCTTGGCGTAAACCTCAGCGGCCATGGCGCCGCCGTCCAGGCGAGAGGTCAGCGCCAGCGCCGCGCCGCCCAGCGCGCGTTTGCCGGATTGCTCGGCATCAGGGGAATAGGGCGCATCGACCAAAGCTTCACTGTGTAACCTTGGCAGCAGGTCCTGCATGTGCTGCGCGGTGGCCTGCCGCAGTGTTTCCACCGCTGTCCAGATCGCCATCGGATCGGGCGTTTCGCCTTTCTCATGCAGCGCAGCAGCTAGTTCCGATTGCGTCGGCAAACCAAGCATCAGCGCGCGATAGGCCGGGTCCAGTCCGCCATCCCGTAGCACGGCCAACAACCCTTCGAGATAGTCCGCATCCGGTGTTGCCTCGTCCGAGATCATCCGCAGCAGGGTATCCTGCGCCAGTGACCGGCCGGCCTGCCAGCGGTTAAACGGGTCGGTGTCATGCGCCAGCAAAAAGGCGCGTTCAGCATTGGATTGATCCTGCTCCAGGATAATTGGTGCCGAGAAATCGCGCAGGATCGATGGCGTGGGTTTGGCGGTCAACCCGGTGAACGAAAAGCTCTGTTCGGGTTCTGTCAGCTCAAGCACTTCGGTCCCACGAACCTCGTCCCCATTTGGCCCCAGCAGGCCAACTGCGACGGGGATTACCTGCGGGTGCTTTTCATCTTGTCCCGATGTGGGTTGGGTCTTTTGTTTCAAGGTCAGGGTATAGGTGCCGTCCGCCCAGCTGTCTGATACGGCGACACGCGGTGTCCCGGATTGGCTGTACCAACGTTTGAATTGGGTCAGATCGCGATCAGTCGTATCCTCGAACACTTTTAGCCAATCCTCGATCGTGCAGGCCTGCCCATCATGGCGCTCGAAGTACAGGTTGAGCGCTTTGGTATAGGCCTCATCCCCAACCAGCCGTTTGAGCATCCCGATCACTTCGGCGCCCTTCTCATAGACGGTCGAAGTGTAGAAGTTGTTGATTTCCTGAAAGCTCTCAGGCCGAACCGGGTGCGACAATGGCCCGTTGTCCTCGGGAAACTGCCGCGCGCGAAGGTCAATCGCATCGTGGATGCGTTTCACCGGGGCCGAGCGCATGTCCGAGGTGAACTGCGCGTCGCGGAAGACGGTCAGACCTTCCTTGAGGCACAGCTGGAACCAGTCACGACAGGTGATGCGGTTGCCCGTCCAGTTGTGGAAATACTCATGCGCGATAATCGCCTCGATCCGTTCGAAATTGGTATCGGTCGAGGTCTCCGGACTGGCCAAAACAGCTGACGAGTTGAAGATGTTCAGCCCCTTGTTCTCCATGGCGCCCATGTTGAAATCGTCCACGGCGACAATGTTGAAGACATCCAGATCGTATTCGCGACCATACACGTCCTCGTCCCATTTCATCGACTTTTTCAAGGCTTCCATGCCAAAGGCGCATTTGCCTTCATCGCCCGGACGCACCCAGAGGTTTAGCTCGACATCGCGATCCGATTTGGTGGTGAACTGTCCCGGATGGGCAATCAGATCGCCGGCCACCAGCGCAAACAAATATGCCGGTTTCGGCCATGGATCAGTCCATTCGGCCCAACCTTCGCCTTTGCCTGACAAGTTTCCGTTGGACAGCAGTACCGGTAAATCGCCATTGATGCGCACGGTGAAGGTGGACATCACATCGGGGCGGTCGGGGTAGTAGGTGATCTTGCGGAACCCTTCGGCCTCGCACTGAGTACAGTACATGCCGTTCGACATATACAGCCCTTCGAGCGCGGTGTTATTGCCGGGATCAATCTCAACCTCAGCCTCCCAGATGAAAGGCGCGTCTGGTACGTCTGCACTTAGGCCTTGGTCTGTGATTTCAGGGGAGATGTCAGTTCCATTGATGGCGGCGCTGATCAATGTAAGATCCTCGCCGTGCAGGAAAAACGTTTGATCCGTTGCTTGGGGATTGGGGCGGAACGCGATCCGTGAGGTGACCCGAGTGGCATGGGCTGCAAGGTCAAAGGTCAGATGCACGCTATCCACCAGATAGCCGAACGGCGCGTAGTCTTTGAGGTAAATCGTGGTGGGGGCGGCGTCACGCATCGGGGCCTCGCTTCGGTACAAATTTGACGCGAAACTATGGGGAACGTCTGCAGGCTGCAAGCAAATGGCAGAGGCGAGCGTCGGTGAACTTCTAGTTGGTAATATTATTTTACCAAATCGACATTTGGGTTGTTGCCTATCGGAAACTTTGCCCCTAATTGATGGAAGAATACTATCGCATCCAGCGCGGGAGAATAGGGATATGAGCAGCAGACAGATCCGAAACGGATTGCAGATTGCGGATGAATTGGTTGATTTCATCGACAATCAGGCACTTCCCGGGACGGGTGTTGCACCCGACACATTCTGGAAAGGTCTGGCCCGCATCGTGGACGAGCTTGGTCCGAAAAACCGCGAACTGCTTGCCAAACGTGCTGACATTCAAGGGCGCATCGACGGGTGGCATGCTGAGCGCAAAGGTCAAGCTCATGACGCCACCACCTACGAAGCGTTTCTACGCGAGATTGGATATCTGGTCGAAGACGGCCCGGATTTTGAGATTGAAACGGCCAATGTCGATCCCGAAATTGCCCTAACGCCGGGTCCTCAACTGGTTGTGCCGATCACGAACGCCCGTTTTGCGCTGAACGCGGCCAATGCACGCTGGGGCAGCTTGTATGATGCGCTTTATGGCACGGATGCGATGGGCGACTTGCCTAGCGGCAGAGGGTATGATGAAGCGCGTGGAAACCGGGTGATCGACTGGGCCAAGTCGTTTCTGGATGATGCGGTTGCGTTGGCAGATGGTTCGTGGGCTGCGGTCGATAGCCTTCGCGTGGAAAGTGGGGGCCTTGTACCAGCCTTGTCCGATCCGGGCGCGTTTGTCGGCTTTGGCGGAACTGCTGAGAAGCCCGATTTTGTTTTGCTAAAGAACAACGGTCTGCACATTCAGATCATGATTGATCCGACAAGCGACATCGGCGTTTCCGATCCGGCCGGTATTTCGGATGTGCGTCTGGAATCCGCTTTGTCCACGATTATGGATTGCGAAGACTCTGTCGCGTGTGTCGATGCTGAGGATAAGGTTGGCGCCTACGGCAACTGGCTTGGCCTGATGAAAGGCGACCTGACCGAAGAGGTTGCCAAAGGCGGAAAGACCTTTACCCGCAGGCTGTCAGGTGATGTCGAATTCACGACTACACACGGTGAACAAGCCGCGCTCAAGGGGCGGGCGTTGATGCTGATCCGCAATGTTGGCCACCTGATGACCAACCCCGCCGTGCTGGACGTCGAAGGCCGCGAGATTGGCGAAGGGTTGATGGATGCGTTGTGCACCACGCTGATTGCGATGCATGACCTGAAGCGGGACGGAGGCAACTCGGTCGAAGGGTCTGTCTATGTCGTAAAGCCCAAGATGCACGGGCCGGAGGAAGTCGGTTTTGCCATGGAAATCTTCGATATGGTCGAAGAAATTCTGGGCTTGCCACGCAACACTGTGAAACTCGGGATCATGGATGAGGAACGCAGAACTTCTGCGAACCTCAAAGAGTGTATCCGCGTCGCGAAATCGCGCGTGGCTTTCATCAACACGGGCTTTCTGGATCGAACCGGAGATGAGATCCATACCTCGATGGAGGCCGGGCCGATGCTGCCCAAGGGGGATATCAAGAACACGCCCTGGATTTCATCCTACGAGGACCGGAATGTCGATATTGGTTTGGCCTGCGGTTTGAAAGGCAAAGCGCAGATCGGTAAAGGCATGTGGGCGATACCCGATCGGATGGGCGAAATGCTCGAAGCCAAGATCGGGCACCCGCAATCTGGAGCAACCTGCGCATGGGTGCCATCGCCAACCGCGGCAACACTGCACGCCACGCATTATCACAAGGTCAAAGTGTTGGCGCGTCAGGATGAAATCGCCGCTGGCGGAGCCCGCAGCACATTGGGCGATCTTCTGACTATCCCATTGCTGGGCGGTCGCAATCTGAGCGACGACGAGATCACGCGCGAGATCGAGAACAATGCGCAGGGAATACTGGGCTATGTGGTGCGCTGGGTCGATCAAGGTGTCGGTTGCTCCAAGGTGCCAGATATCAATGATGTCGGTCTGATGGAGGATCGCGCAACCTGCCGGATTTCGTCTCAGGCGCTGGCCAACTGGTTGCATCATGGCGTGGTGGACGAGGCGCAGCTGATGGCGGCGATGCAGAAAATGGCAGCCGTGGTTGATCGTCAGAACGAGGGGGACCCGGGCTACTCGCCAATGGCACCCGGGTTCGACGGCATCGCCTTTCAGGCTGCTTGTGATCTGGTGTTCAAAGGGCGGGTTCAGCCCTCGGGCTATACCGAGCCGGTTCTGCATGCGCGACGCCTGGAATTGAAGGCCAGCCAAGAATAAGCGGCGAACTAAGCCGGGGGCGTTGGTGCTCTGGCTCCGCATAAAACCCGATCTGACAGGAGGACGCATACATGTCGGTTTCACTGCGCAAAGCGCGTACGATTATCCGCAAAACGCTGGAAAAAGGGCGCGAAATGGAACTTAAGCCGTTGTCGGTGATTGTTCTGGATTCAGGTGGGCACGTCATTGCCTTTGAGCGCGAAGACGACGCAGCCCCCGGTCGCTTTTCCATTGCGCATGGGAAAGCCTATGGCTCGGTCATGCTGGGCATGGCAGGGACCGCGCAGATGCAGCGGGCCGAGGCACAGGCCTATTTTATGGCTGCAGTGAACGGTGTTTACGGCGGGCAGGTTGTACCAGTCCCGGGTGGGGTTCTGTTGCGGGACCGCAAAGGCGCTGTAATCGGCGCTGTTGGTGTCACCGGTGATACGTCGGACAACGATGCGGCGGCTGGTATGGCGGGTATTGAAGCCTCTGGTCTGACAGGAGAAATTTGACCACAGCAGGCTGTTTGCCAGCATTTGGAGGTGTTGCAAAACGCCTGTTTCTTAGGCTTTCAGCAATAAGGCATGAGATGTGCGCTGTTGAACACGGTCTTGCGCTGTCATGCAGGTCGTGTGTTGTTGCACGTTTATCCCGCTGCAGATAGCCTCGCGGTGAACTACTGTCACAGCAAGGTATGCGGAATGTCTCGGCCCGTCGTTGGTATTATCGGCAATTCTTATCTTATGAACGATCAATACCCGACACATGCCGGTGGGACGATGAATTCGGATGCCGTGGCCAACGTCTCGGAATGCTTGCCGCTGCTGATCCCGGCTGATCCACGTTATGTTTCAGTGGAGGAACTGCTGGAGGTGTGCGATGGGTTTCTGCTGACCGGCGGTCGACCCAACGTGCATCCTGAGGAATATGGTGAGTCCGCAACCGACGCGCATGGCGATTTCGACCGGGCGCGTGACGCGATCACCTTGCCCCTTGTGCGCGCCTGCGTGGATCGCGGCCAGCCGTTCCTTGGCATCTGCCGTGGATTTCAGGAAGTGAATGTCGCCATGGGTGGCACGCTTTACCCCGAGATCCGAGATTTGCCCGGGCGTATGAACCACCGCATGCCACCAGACGGCACCCTGGAAGAAAAATTTGCGCTGCGTCATGTTGTAAAGCTAAGCGAAAATGGCGTGTTTCACGATCTGTTTGGTGCGTCTGAAGTGATGACAAACACGCTGCACGGGCAGGGGATCAAGACGGTCGGGCAGCGTGTCCTGGTCGATGGGCATGCACCGGATGGAACGCCCGAAGCGATGTACATCAAAGACGCACCTGGCTTTACACTGTCGGTGCAATGGCATCCCGAATGGGACGCGATCAATGATCCAGTGTCCCGCCCGCTATTCGAGGCTTTTGGGGCCGCCGTTCGTGCATGGGCGACGGGGTCGGACACGCAATTGATCCAACAATCTGCTTAAGATGAAGCTAGCCCGGCATTTGCGCTACCGGACCAGTGTTCTGTGGTCAGATCAGCAAGTCGAACTGAGTGTTCAGCGGCAGGGTTCGGGCCCGTTTTCCGGTCAGGTCAAACAGCGCATTTCCAAGCGCCGGCATTGATGGGGGCGTGCCGGGCTCTCCCGCGCCACCCATGTGACGGTTGGTTTCCAGCACGCGCACTTCGACCTGCGGCGCGGTGTGCATGCGGATCGCGTCATAGTCCGGGAAGTTGTACTGCTCGACCTCTCCTTCGGAGAAGGTAATCTCTCCGTAGCAGGCGGCCGACAGGCCATACATCATGCCACCGAACATCTGCGCTTTGACATTTTCGGGATCCAGTGCAAGTCCCATATCGCACGCGATCCAGGCCTTGTTGATGCGGATGGTGCCGTCTTCGTCCACCACTTCGATGACCTGAGCGACGGGGGTGCCAAAGCTGTAGGTAAACGCCACGCCGCGACCAACACCATCCGGTGTGTTACCGATCCAGCCTGACATCTCTCGCACGGCCTCTAGGCAACCGGCCGATGGGGCGTGTTCGTTCTTCATCAACTCCAGCCGAAACTCTAAGGGATCGCGACCCGCGGCATGTGCCATCTCATCCATGAAGGTTTCATGGAAAAAACCGTTGTGGCTGTTACCTACGGACCGCCAAAAGCCGACCGGGATTGCCAAATCGGCGATATGGCCGCTCATCCTGTAGTTTGGAACCGCGTAGGGTTGGTTGAAGAACCCCTCGACCAGCACCTTGTCGGGGCCAGCGCCCGGCATGCCCGTGTAACGTTCAACAGCCTGCTGCGTGCAGGATTGCGATGCGAGTTTGCCATCGATCAAAACTGCGGTTCCGTCCTGAACTGCACCGCGCATACGTGCAATTGCGCCTGGGCGGAAATAGTCGTGACGCATATCCTCTTCGCGGCTCCAAGTTGTTTGAACCGGGGTGCCGGGCATGGCCATGGCGACTTTGGTGGCAATCTCGCCAAAATCCAATTCGCCCCGGCGACCGAACCCACCACCCAGATAGGTGGTGTGGATCTGCACCGCCTCGGTTTCCAGATTGGCCGTGTTGGCAGCACGGAACTGGATCAATGTCGGGGCCTGGTTGCCGCACCACAGTTCCAATGCATCTCCGGAATAAAGTGCAGTGGCGTTCATCGGCTCCATCGTGGCATGGGCCAGATAGGGCACTTGATACTCTGCCGTGACCTCTGTTGCGCCTGCGGGCAGGGTGCCGACATCCCCATCGTCGCGCATTGTAGAGTTCGGCGAGCCGTCAAACGCCTCAGCAATCTTGGCAAAGATACCGTCTGTTTCTGGCGGGTAGGGGGCATCGCCCCAATCGACATCGATGGCCTCAACAGCCTGAATGGCCAACCAGGTATTGTTGGCGATAACCGCAACGCCAGTGCCCAGATCGACGATTTTTTCAACACCGGGCAGTGAGGTCGCGGCGCTGTCGTCATATCCTTTCATCGCCCCACCCAGTTTGGGGTTCATCCGAACGCTGGCATACTTCATGCCGGGCAGGCGCACATCGACGCCGAATTCGGCCGTTCCGGTGGCCTTTTCGACCATATCCAGCCGCGGTTGGGTCTGGCCCAGATAGCGCCATTCGGATGGGTCGCGCAGGGGCACATCGACGGGTTCCAAACCCGCCGCATCGACGGCCAGTTCTGTATAAGAAATCTGACTACCGTTCGGTGCGATCACATGACCCGATGCTGTCTGTAGCTCAGATGGGTCTACCCCAAGCCGGTTGGCAGCGGCGCGCTTTAGGGTTTCGCGTGCCGAGGCACCTGCTTGACGCATGCGTTCAAACCCATCCTTCATCGAGGTCGAGCCGCCAGTGACTTGAAGGCTGAGCACTTTGCCCAACACGCCCAGGGCCTCACCCAGATTGTGTTGGAAGTTCGTAATGTCATAGCCCTTGTTGGGAAGGCCTTCACCGACCAGAGCCGAGTTGTAATACGCCGCTGCTGCCGGGCCGTGCAGAACCGTGATCTTATCCAGATCTACGTCCAATTCTTCTGCGATCAGTGCTGCCCAGGTGGTCTGGACGCCCTGTCCCATCTCGGCGCGCGGTGCAAACAGAGTGACGCCTTTCTGGTCAATCAGGATGAAGGGGTTCAGCGCCGCTTCGCCTTCTTTCGGTTTCAACGGATTGGCCGCCGGACGGCTGACGTAATACGCGCCGAATGCCACACCGCCGACAATCGCGGCAGAGCCAATCAGAAAAGTACGGCGGAGGATTTTTCCAATGCGAGCCATTGCTTATGCCTCCTTCAATTTGGCAGCTGCGTCATGAATAGCAGCGCGAATGCGCGGATAGGTGCCGCAGCGGCACAAGTTGCCCTGCATGGCATCGTCGATATCGGCGTCTGTGGGGGTCGGGTTTTCAGCCAGCAAAGTGGCAGCCTGCATGATTTGGCCTGACTGGCAGTAGCCGCATTGCGCTACTTGATGGTCAACCCATGCTTGCTGGATTGTGGTCATCGCATCCGGGGTTCCTACGCCTTCGATTGTAGTCACATCGCCCCAGACGTCGGACAGCGCGACTTGGCATGAGCGCACAGCTTCACCATCGATGTGGACGGTGCATGCCCCACACGAGGCAACGCCGCAGCCAAACTTGGTTCCGGTCAGACCGACCTCATCCCGCAGGACCCACAACAGGGGCACATCATCGGGCAGGTCCACTTGATGAGACGTTCCGTTGATCTTAAGGGTGGTCGCCATGGCTCACCTCGCTTGGCTGCGGCTGGTTTCTGACATAATTGGTGAAAAGTGTCAGTATGTCAATTGACAAAATATACAAAAAATGTCAGGTCTGCGAATATGAACGACACCGGTGACGATACACGGCAAAAGGCGATCCTGACCTCGGCGTTTCAGGCTTTTTCGTCCTATGGGTTTCGCAAGACCTCGATGGACGACATAGCGCGCGGGGCGGGGATGTCCCGTCCTGCGGTTTATCTGCACTACAAGAACAAAGAGGCGATTGTTCGGAAGCTGACCGAATTGCACTATGCCGAAAAGATCGTCGCTGTGACCGAAGCCCTAAACGGGTCCGGAGCAGTTTCTGACCTCGTGACACGGGCAATCCTGGCGCAGGCAGACGGGATGGCTGCCATTCTTGCGTCACCACATGGGTTAGAGATGTTGGATACGACCAAATCGATGTCCATCGACATTGTTGAAGAAGGCGAGGCCGAGCTAACGGATCTTTATTCGGCGTGGCTGACCCGCGAAGACGTCGCTGGTCGGGTCCGGTTGTTTGAAACCCCTGATGAAACTGCAAAGACCATCACAGTCGCGCTCAAGGGAGTCAAAATGACGGCGTCCGGCGCGGAAGAATTTGAAAGGCGGACCGTGCAACTGGCCGCCCTGATCGGCGCCGGGCTTGAGGTCAGGTAACGCGCTGGCGCGTTTTGTACTCGGGCGTATCCCACAGTTTGTTGGTCATGATATCGGCCAGGATATCCGCCGCCTGAGCAACATCGTTTTCGTCAACATATAACGGTGTGAAGCCGAACCGCATGATGTTGGGTGCACGGAAATCACCGATTACCCCACGCGCAATCAGCGCCTGCATTGCGGCATAGCCTTCATGAAACCGGAATGAAATCTGGCTGCCACGTTGTTCCGGATCACGCGGGCTTGCCAGTTCAAGATCGGGGCAGGTCGCTTCGACCCGGTCGATGAACATCTCGGTCAGTTCAATGGATTTGGTGCGGACGTCCGCAATATCGGCCATATCCCAAACATCCATCGCGGTGGACAATGCCGTCATCTGAATGACGGGCGGCGTGCCGACGCGCATCCGCTCGATCCCAGCTCCGGGTCGGTAATCCAGATCGAAGTTGAACGGGGCTTCGTGCCCCAGCCAGCCTGACAAAGCAGGGCGCACGTTGGGTGCCAGTCGGGGTGCCACGTACACAAAGGCAGGCGCGCCCGGTCCGCCATTCAGGTACTTATACGTGCAGCCCACCGCAAAATCGGCATTGCATCCGGCAAGATCAACCGGGATCGCCCCGGCCGAGTGCGCCAGATCCCACACCGTTACCACGCCGTTTGCATGGGCCAGCTCGGTCAGGGCCTTCATGTCGTGTTTGCGACCTGTACGATAGTCGACCTCGGTCAGCATCAAGACCGCGATTTCTTCTGTCAGCGCGTCAGCGACGTTATCAGGGTCAACAACGCGCAATTCGTATTCGGCCCCAAGGGACCGCAACAGACCGTCTGCCATGTATAGGTCTGAGGGGAAATTACCATTGTCGGACAGAACCACCTTGCGCTTTGGATTAAGCTCTAGCGCAGATGCAACGGCCTGATAGACCTTGATCGACAAGGTGTCGCCGACGACGACGCTGCCAGCCTCGGCTCCGATCAACCGACCAATACGGTCTCCAAGGCCCGTGGGCAGGCCCATCCAGCCGGCTTTGTTCCAGCCGGTGATCAACATCTGGCCCCATTCGTCGCTCATCATGCGCTGGACGCCGTTCGTGGCCGCTTTTGGCAATGGTCCCAGAGAGTTACCGTCGAGATACAGAACCCCTTCGGGCAGATGGAACATGGCCTTGGTTGCGGCAAAATCGGTCATGGCGGCTCACAATTCTTTCTTACACATCGCAGGGTGCTTTTGGCCTATCCGATCCTCTTGTATCTGTCCATTCATGCGACATACTGAGGTTTTGCTATTCCGGTCTGAAAGCGATAGGACATCGCGCAGAAGCGACATGTGCCACTGTGTGTCGCCATCCACGGGGACGATGTATGCGTCGGATCGACATTCCGCCTGTTTGGCTATTGGGGTTTGTTTTTCTGGCGTGGCTGCAGGCGCGCTTTTTGGGTTTTGGATTGTCGCTGGAAGGCGGAGTGACCGATCTCATCAGTGGTGTTTTGATTGGCGGCGGTATTTTGATTGTGGTTATGGCGGTCGTCGAGTTTCGTAGGCACAGGACCACAGTCATCCCGCATGAAACGCCGACGGCGCTGGTGCAATCAAGCATCTACAAATACAGTCGCAACCCGATCTATCTGGCCGATATCCTGATCTTGGCCGGGCTTGTACTGCGTCTGGACGCCGTGCTGTCACTGGTCTTGGTGCCGATCCTTGTCTGGCTGCTTGAACGTCGCTTTATATTGCCTGAAGAAGACCGTCTGCGCCGTACTTTTCGCGCGGATTTCGCCCGATATGAATGCAAAACACGTCGTTGGATATAGGGTGTTTCGTGCTGTGACATCACGTAACGATTGCTGCGCTTGCGAAATAATCTTGCGCAAGATACATCTTTGCTTAACTAACAATACCGATCACCCGCTCTGCCAGAGTGATAATTAGGGGGACTGCCAGTGAAAATAGGCACGCCAAAGGAAATACTGGACGGTGAAAACAGGGTCGCGATGACCCCGGACTCCGCCGTGCAACTGCAGAAACTGGGCTATGATTGCGCCATTGAAAAGGGGGCCGGGCAAGCGGCGGGCTTTTCAGACGCGGCGTATAAGGCGGTCGGCGTCGAGATCGTCAAGACCGCAGCCTCGTTGTGGAAATCGGCTGACATTGTAGCCAAGGTTCGGATCCCGACCGAGGCCGAGCTAAAGCGTCTGACCAAGGGTAAGACGCTGATTTCCTTCTTCAACCCGGCCGGGAACGAAGAAGGAATGGAGTTGGCCAAGTCCAAGGGTGCCAACGTGATCGCCATGGAGATGGTGCCGCGGATTTCCCGTGCGCAGAAGATGGATGCGCTATCTTCGATGGCCAACATCGCAGGCTATCGCGCGGTGATCGAAGCTGGCAACAACTTTGGCCGTTTCTTCACCGGCCAGGTGACGGCGGCTGGTAAGGTGCCGCCCGCGAAGGTTCTGATCGTGGGTGCTGGCGTGGCTGGTCTGGCGGCGATCGGTACGTCGACCTCGCTGGGTGCGATTACCTATGCGTTCGACGTCCGTCCCGAAGTGGCTGAGCAGGTCGAGTCGATGGGCGCGGAATTTGTCTATCTGGACTTCGAAGAAGAACAGCAGGACGGTGCGGCCACGGGCGGTTATGCATCCGTTCAGTCCGACGAGTTCCGCGAAGCCCAACTGGCCAAGTTCCGTGAACTGGCACCAGAAGTGGACATCGTCATCACCACCGCACTGATCCCGAACCGCCCGGCGCCAAAGCTGTGGCTCGAGGACATGGTCAAGGCCATGAAACCGGGTTCGGTGATCGTTGACCTTGCGGCCGAACGGGGCGGCAACGTTGAGGGTACGATCGCGGATGAGAAGGTCGTGACCGATAATGGCGTGACCATCATCGGCTATACCGACTTCCCCAGCCGTATGGCCTCACAATCCTCGTCGCTTTACGCCACCAACATCCGTCACATGATGACTGATCTGACGCCCGAAAAGGACGGTCAGATCAATCATGACATGGAAGATGACGTGATCCGCGGCTCGACCGTGACACATGAGGGTGAGATCACCTTCCCGCCACCACCGCCCAAAGTGCAGGCAATCGCGGCTCAGCCTAAGGCTGAGGTGAAAGAGCTGACGCCGGAAGAAAAGAGGGCGCAGGAAATTGCGGCCTTCAAGGCGCAGACCAAGCAGCAGTTTACCCTGCTGGGGGTCGGCGGCGTGCTGATGCTGTTGGTGGGGCTGATTGCTCCGGCCAGCTTTATGCAACATTTCATCGTCTTCGTGCTGGCCATTTTTGTGGGCTTCCAGGTGATCTGGAACGTCTCGCACAGCTTGCACACTCCGTTGATGGCGATCACCAACGCGATCTCATCGATCATTATCGTTGGCGCGCTGATGCAGATTGGATCGGGATCCTTCCTGGTCATTCTGCTGGCGGCACTGTCTGTCTTCATGGCCGGGATCAACATCTTCGGCGGCTTCCTCGTAACCCGGCGCATGCTTGCCATGTTCCAGAAATCTTAAGGAGGCCGGGCACATGGATTATGGCTTCACTACCGCCGCTTACGTTGTTGCGGCTGTCCTTTTCATCCTGTCCCTAGGCGGACTGTCGAACCAGGAAAGCGCCAAGCGCGCGGTCTGGTATGGCATCGTCGGTATGGGGCTTGCGGTCTTTGCTACGCTGGTCGGTCCCGGGTCTGGCTTGTGGCTGTTGTCGCTACTATTGATCGCTGGCGGTGGCTTTATCGGCCAGTACGTCGCGCAGCGCGTACAGATGACCGAGATGCCACAGCTTGTGGCCGCGATGCACTCGCTGGTGGGTCTGGCGGCTGTTTTCGTTGGCTACAATGCGCATTTCGAGATTGGCAATGTTGCGCAGGTCATGGCTATCGTGGATTCGGCCAATCAGGCGGATCTGTCTGATCTGGGGGCTTTCGCCAAGCTGATTGCAAAGAAGACCCCGGCAGAGCTGGGCATCCTGCATGTGGAACTGTTCCTGGGTATCTTCATTGGCGCGATCACCTTTACCGGTTCGGTCGTGGCCTATGGCAAGTTGGCGGGTAAGGTGACATCTGCAGCGACCAAGCTGCCGGGTGGCCATGCGCTGAACGCGGCGGCCGCGATCATCTCGTTGATCTGCCTGATCTGGTACACCGCGTCGGGTGGGTTCTTCCCGCTGTTCCTGATGACGCTGGCCGCGTTGTTCATCGGTTATCACCTGATCATGGGCATCGGCGGTGCCGACATGCCGGTAGTTGTGTCGATGCTGAACAGCTATTCCGGCTGGGCGGCTGCGGCGATTGGCTTCTCGCTGGGCAACGACCTGCTGATCGTGGTTGGTGCGCTCGTGGGCTCGTCAGGTGCGATCTTGTCCTACATCATGTGTAAAGCGATGAACCGTCATTTTGTCAGTGTGATCCTGGGCGGCTTTGGCGGCCCGCAAGGTGAGCAGATGGCTGTTGAGGGCGAGCAGATTGCCATCGAGGCCGATGGCGTGGCTGCAGCCCTGAACGATGCCGACAGCGTGGTGATCATCCCGGGTTACGGCATGGCCGTGGCACAGGCGCAGCAATCAGTTTCCGAACTGGTGCGCAAGCTGCGGGCGCAAGGCAAGAACGTACGCTTTGCCATCCACCCCGTTGCGGGCCGCTTGCCGGGCCACATGAACGTTCTGCTGGCCGAGGCAAAGGTGCCATATGACATCGTTCTGGAAATGGACGAGATCAATGACGACTTCCCGGACACGGATGTGGCCATTGTCATCGGCTCGAACGACATCGTGAACCCTGCTGCACAGGAAGATCCCAACAGCCCCATCGCCGGGATGCCGGTTCTGGAATGCTGGAAGGCCAAGCAGGTATTCGTCTCAAAGCGCGGCCAGGGCACCGGGTACTCGGGTATCGAAAACCCGCTGTTCTTCAAAGAAAACACCCGCATGTTCTATGGCGACGCCAAGGCTTCGCTGGACAAGCTGTTGCCGATGATCGACTGATCTGGGCCCGATACCCTTTGGAAAGGCGCCCATATGGGCGCCTTTTCTGTTTTTGCCAGCATTGAGGTACCATGCGATCACAGGAGGTGTCCGATGGAAACAGTGAATGGCATAGGTGGCGTGTTCTTTCGCGCTCGTGATCCGCAGGCGCTGACGCAATGGTACGAGACGCATCTGGGCGTTCATCACTATGATCCGGTTCCGTGGAAACAGCGCGAGGGCTATACGGTGTTTACCCCCTTCGCGCAGGACACGAGCTATTTTGGCCGAGACGAGCAACAATGGATGATCAACTTCCGTGTTGATGATCTGGAGGCCATGACCAAACAATTGCAAGCGGCCGGGATCACCGTAGAAACCAACCCAGAGTGGGACAGCGAGGTCGGGAAGTTTGCCCGCATCCACGACCCTGAGGGCAATCCGATTGAGCTCTGGCAACCAAATCAATGAGATAGCGTGTCTTGTATACCGTTGTATCCATGTAAGTTACTGAAATAAAAAGAGAATTGATGTCTGCCGTGCATACCGTATAGTCCGGGGAATTCAACGGAGCGACCAATGACACCGATCCAGGACCATCCGCTGCGCTATGCGCTGGCCAATGAATTGCATGCGCGCCCTTTTCCGGTAGCTCAGATGCCCTGCACGGTTGTGTTTTTGGCAATCAAAAAGCCCGAACAAGCGGTGGGTCGGGACAGAAGTGAAGATATCGCACATCTGACAGACCTCTTGGACCGCCACGGCGCGCCGCATCCGCAACCCGGTGCGACGCATTACGCGGGGCAAATCGGGCGCCACTGGCTCAAATGGGAACAGCATACGGAGTTTGTCACGTTCACCGCGATCACAAACAACGTTAGCGAGCGTGCGTTCAATCCCGCTGATTTTGAGGTTTTTCCACCGGACTGGCTGATGTCCAGCCCGGGACAACGGGTAACCTCGGTTCTGATGCGTGTAGTACCATGCCCCGATGACGATCAAATCAGCGCGTCGCTGACCGATTGGTTCGAGCCGGAAAGTCTGGCCGTTTCCCGAGTGTTGGATAATGCTGCCACTTGCGCCAGCGATTTTCGCATCGACCCGGCCGGGCACATGCGGTTTGCAATGTTCGTCTCGGAAGGGACCGGCGAACGACGAATTGGCCGCATCATCCAACGATTGTGTGAGGTCGAGACCTATAAGGCAATGTCCATGCTTGGGTTCGCGCGCGTCAAAAGTCTGACAGAACGCATCAGTGAATTGGATCAAAAACTGACCGAGCTGATGATTGAAATGACCGACGATGCCAACCGGCCCGATGATCAGTTGCCGCAACTGCTCGCAATCTCGACCGAGTTGGAAACACTGTCTGCCCGCAATGCATTTCGGTTTGGTGCAACCGGAGCTTACGAGGCCATCGTGAATCAGCGGATCGAAGTATTGCGAGAGGAGCGCTTTCTCGGCAGGCAGAGCTTTGCCGATTTCATGATGCGCCGGTATGACCCCGCCATTCGCACCGTGAAGTCCACGGAACGGCGCTTACAGACCTTGTCGGATAGGGCAATCCGTGCAGGTGATCTGCTGCGCACGCGGGTGGACGTCGAACGCAGCGCCCAGAACCAGGCATTGCTGGAAAGCATGGACCGCAGGGCCGATCTTGCGCTGCGTCTTCAACACACGGTCGAAGGGTTGTCTGTTGTGGCGATCAGCTACTACGCGGTTTCGCTGGCCAGCTATTTGCTCTATCCGTTGACGGCCGCCGGGATCAGCAAAGGCATGCTAACGGCGGCTGTCACGCTTCCGGTTGTGTTGTTGGTTTGGGACGCAATCCGAAGAATACGCAGCCGTTTAGAGTAAGAGCGGCTTGCCACCGACTTCGACCTTTGTAGAAGTGGTCGCGAGTGTCGGTGAAGGGGCAGAGGTTTCCAGTGATCAGTGTTGCATCTGCGTGGCGGGCCGTGGCCGCCATGTTTATTCTGAACGGTGCTTTGTTCGGCATTTGGGCGTCTCGTATTCCTGCCGTTCGCGACCACCTCCAACTAAGCCACGAAGACTTGGGCTATGGACTGTTGTTCATGGCGGCCGGGGCTGTCTGTTCCTTCCCAGTGACTGGGCGTCTGACAGACCGGTTTGGCGCTGTTGCCATCACCCGGATCATTGCGGTCCTATACACATTTTCTCTAGTCCTGTTGGGGCTTGCAGACAGTTTTGCGGCGCTGGCGGCTTTTCTGTTCGTTTTCGGCGCGTTTCATGGGTCGATGGATGTGTCCATGAACGCCTGGGGCGCAGAGGTCGAGCAAACCTACGACAAGCCGTTGATGTCCTCGTTCCATGCGATGTGGAGCTTGGGTGCCGGTCTGGGCGCGGTCAGCGGTTTCATAGCGGTGCAATTTGATCTGACGACATTTCAGCATTTTTTGGTGGCCGGTTGCATGGTCGTTCTTCTGGCTTTGGCGATGTCGTGGGTGCCTTGGGTATCGCGCCGGTCAGCCTTGTCGCAAGGATCGGTTTTTGCCTTGCCTTCGGGCGCATTGATCCTTGTCGGGTTCACGGCACTGTGCGCTGCGCTGGGCGAGGGCGCTGTTGCCGATTGGAGTGCCTTGTTCATGCGCGACGTGACAGGATCTACCGAAAGTGTGGCGACCTTGGGCTATGCAGTGTTTTCGGTTGCGATGGTGGTTTGCAGGCTTGCCGGAGGCGTGGCCATCGCTCGGTTTGGACCCGTCGCTTCGGCGCGTTTTGGTGGTCTCTGTTCGGCCTTGGGGGTGTTCTTAGTTGTCTCTTCCGGCAATGTGCCCCTCGCTTTGTTTGGATTTACCCTGATGGGGGTTGGCTATGCCGTGATCATGCCATTGGCGTTTAGCCGGGCGGCAAATGACCCGAATGTTCCGCCCGGTCAGGCGATCGCCAGTGTCGCAACACTTGGATATGGCGGGTTGTTGATTGGGCCACCGCTAATCGGGTTTCTGGCCGAGCTTTTGACGCTGCGGATGGCCTTCGCGGTTTTGCTACCGTTGGCCGTTATGATCGTAGTGTGCGCCGGCGCGCTAAGGCGCGCCGACTGATTTTTTGTTTAGCGTCCGCGAATACGCGGATCGAGCGCGTCGCGCAGGCCGTCGCCCAAATAGTTGACGCTCAGCACTGTCAGCGAGATTGCCAGGCCGGGCCAGAATACGCGCTCCGGGTATTGCTGCAGGTAGTCGACACCATCAAACAGTAGCCTTCCCCAGGTTGGGAAATCAGGCGGAAAGCCCAATCCAAGGAAAGACAGGGCGCTTTCCGTGATGATCGCCGTAGCAATTCCCAGCGTTGCCGATACCATGATCGGCGACAGCACGTTGGGCAGGATGTGCCGCGTGATGATCTGGCTGTTGCTGGTGCCGATGGACCGGGCGGCCAGCACGAATTCTCGTTCCTTGATGGCCAGCACATCACCCCGCACGATCCGCGCTGTCGGCATCCAAGATGTGATCCCGATGGCGCAGACGATCAGGATGAAAATCCCACGCTCCAGCCCGAAGGCTGCGGACAAAGGCTCGCGGAACAACAGCATCATCACCAGCAGCAAAGGCAGCAGCGGCAAAGCCAGGAACAGGTCCGTCAGGCGCATCAGCGGACCGTCCAACCGTCTGAAGAATCCGGCAACAACGCCGATGAACGAGCCCAAGAACAGGGCCAGAAGCATTGCCGTGATGCCCACTGAAACCGATGTTTGACCACCTGACATCATGCGAGCCATGATATCGCGCCCCAACTGGTCAGTGCCAAAGGGATGAGCGAAGCTGGGCCCCTGATTCCGAGACCGGATGTCGATCTGCGTCGGATCAATCGTCCAAAGAAACGGGCCGAGATAGACGGCAGCCACGATAAAGATGAATAGAACCGCCCCCAGCATGGCGCCCTTGTGGGTTTTGAACTGATCCCACACATCGCGCCATTGGCTGCGGGGTGGGGTTGCCAGCTCTTCCAGCACGTCGGCCGTTGGCAGGGCTGTTGATGCCGGGGCAAGTCCTTCATCGGGGATCAGCGTGTCTGAATGATTGTGATCAGTCATAGCGAATCCTCGGGTCCAGAATGCCATATAGAACGTCTGCGATCAGATTGAACAGAACGATCAGCACAGCAAAGATGAAGGTCAGGGTTTGCACCATCGGCAGGTCGTTGGCCTGAATGGCACCAATCAGCAGTTGGCCGATACCGTTCACCTTGAACACCTGTTCGGTGATGATTGCGCCGCCAAAGATGGCGGGAATTCCCAACGCGATCACGGTGACGACAGGGATCATCGAATTGCGCAAGACGTGAACCATAACCACGACATACTCGCTCAGGCCTTTGGCGCGGGCAGTGCGGACGTAGTCTTGATTAAGGTTGTCCAGCATCGAGGCGCGCATGAACCGGCTGAGTTGCGCTGTGATCTGTAGTGCCAGAACCATGACCGGCATGATCATCTGTTTCAGCTGCAATACAAAGCTGTCCCAACTGTTCACAACAAGTGTGGTGTCATAGATCGACGGGAACCAGCCCAGTTGGACCGAGAAGATCACGATCACCAGAACACCCGAAAAGAACGGCGGAACCGAGAAGCCGATCATCGACACAAATGTCCCCATCTGGTCGAACCAGGAGTACTGGCGATATGCAGAGTAGATGCCGATGGGCAGGGCAATCAGGATGGCGACCACATAGGCGGTGCCAACAACCCACAGGGTCTGCGGGATACGCTGAACGACAATGTCCATAACCGGCGAGCGGGTCTGCCAAGAAATCACGCGCAGATCACCTTCTGAGAAGGTTGTGCCGAACATCGCGTCGATCAGCACCTGTGGTTCGATCCAGAAGAATTGCACGATCCATTTCCAGAATCGGATATGCATCGGCTGGCCGAGGCCTAGTGCCTCGCGCATCTTCTCTTTGACTTCGGGCGGAACAGTGAGCGGAACCTGCGCCATCGGATCGCCAGGTGCGAGCTCGAGCAGCAGGAAAATGACGAGGCTGATGAACAAGAGCGTCGGAACGGCCAGTATCAGTCGTCTGATTGTGAAGTTAAGCATTAAGAGGCGCCTTTATATGCGTCTTCTTGTTGGTGGATTATGCGAAAGACCGCGCCCCGAAAAAGATCGGGGCGCGGCTTTGCAAGGCTAACGCTTAGGAACCGGTCTTGCGGTACCAGTCAGCGATATTCCACAGTTCGCTGTCCCAAACGTTCAGGACAACGCCACCCAGCGTGTTCGCGTGCGCCGACAGACGGCCACGGTGCACCAGCGGGATCATACCACCGTTCTGAACGATGATATCGTTCAACTGTGTGGCGATAGCAGCCCGCTGCTCCAGACCTGCGGTTTCGGCCAGTTGTGCGTGCAGCTTGTCGAACTCTTCGTTGCAGAAGCGGCTGATGTTCTCACCCTGCCACTGCGAGTCGGGGCGAGGTGCCTTGTCGCACAGACCATTGCCCAGATAGGACTGCGGGTCGGTGCCGTTGAAGGTGTTGGCATACATTTCAACGTCGGCATAGAACTTCTGGAAGGTATCAGGCGAACCCGGGTCACCCCCGAAAAAGACTGACGCGTTGATGTTACGCAGCTCGGATTCGATACCGATCTGACTCCACCATTCCTTGATCAGCGCCTGGAAGTCCTGACGGACGGCGTTGGTCGAGGTCTGGTAGACAACTTTCAGCGGAACACCGTCTTTTTCGCGCACGCCGTCGCCATCTGTATCGACGATACCTGCGTCATCCAGCATCTTCTTCGCGCCTTCGATATCCTGCGTGTCGCAGGTCATCGAGGTCGAGTTGAACGCGGCCGGCGCCGGAACCCAGTTGCAGGTCACTTTACCTGCCTGACCATAGCCGATTTCCACCAGCAGCGGACGGTCGATGGCCATTGACATGGCTTTGTAAACGGCCGGGTCCTGAAGGAACGGATGCGGATGGGCAGCCGTCGAACGCTCACCTTCCGGTAGGTCGGGCGATGGGTTCGTTTGGTTCAACATGATCCGCTCGACCAGTGGACCAAAGCCCGCGACGGGCGTACCCTTGCCACCTTCCTGCATCTGGGCGATCACTTCGGGCGCCAACTGCAGGTTCCAGGCATAGTCAAACTCGCCCGTTTCCATAACGGCGCGGCCTGCCGCTGTCGCGTCGCCGCCGCCTTTGAACGTCACAGAAGCAAATGCGGGTTTAGCCGGGTCGCGGTAATTGTCGTTGGCCTGGAATGTGATCACGTCATTCGGTTTGAACTCGGTGACGACAAACGGACCCGTGCCGATTGGGTTGAAGTTCTGGTCCGTGCATTCCGGCGCTTTCGCGCCTGTGCAATCGGCAAATTGCGCAGCCTGAATGATCGGGCTTTCGCCGCCAACGAACGGTCCGTAGGGGAATGGGGTTGGTTTGTCGAATGTGACTTTGACGGTCAGGTCATCGACTGCTTCGACAGCGGTTACGCCTTCGAATTTGGTCACCTGCGCACAGCCACCATCGGGGTCCATGCAGTAGTCGGCGGTGAATTTCACATCTGCGGATGTGAAGGGGGTTCCGTCGGACCAAGTGATTCCCGGTGCGATTTTCCAGGTGATCGAAGTCAGATCTTCGCTAACGCCGCCATTTTCAACGGTTGGGATTTCAGATGCAAGGAAAGGCACCATATTGCCGTCTTGGTCATAGCGCGCCAACGGTTCAATCACGAGCGACGATGCTTCGACGTCCTTGGTGCCGCCTGACAGGAAAGGGTTCAGGATTGACGGAGCCTGCCAATAAATAATGCTGACATTGCCGTCCGATCCGCGCTCTGCCATGGCCATCGGGGCCATAGCTGTGCTTGCGATCGCGCCAAGCAAAAGGGTTTTGATTTTCATCATACACTCCATGTTGGACACTTGCGTGTCTCGATTTCTTCCGCAATGCCTGCGGATTTGGCGTTGCCGAAAGGGGAGTAAGGTCCTGATTTCGAATCGCAAATTCAGGCAGCATTCTGGTGATGCCGTATTCTCCCCAATACGGTTACGCTTGGTATCGAAACAGAACTTTGGAAAATTGCAAGAGTTGCTGTGGCGAAAAGGTGCAACCGGTTTGACTTTCCCCTTATTGCCGCCTTAGCGTCGGGCAATAGAACAAAAAAGCTGCCAAGGGGAGCGTGTGCGTGCTGGACCAACCGATTGCACAGATAAAAAAACTTCGCGTCGAGTTTCAAACCAAGGACGGCCCAGTGGTTGGGGTCGAGGATGTCTCGTTCGATGTGAATCCCGGCGAAACCGTTTGTATCGTTGGTGAATCCGGGTCTGGAAAGTCGGTCTCGTCGTTGTCACTGATGCGGTTGGTCGAGTTTGGAGGCGGCGAAATCGCGGGCGGAGAATTGTTGTTCGATCGGCGCGATGGCGAAGAGATGGACCTGTCCAGGGCCGATCAGGACCTGATGAAACAGATTCGCGGCAATGAAATTGGGATGATTTTTCAGGAGCCGATGACTGCACTGAACCCGGTTTTCACAGTAGGCCGGCAACTGACCGAAGGCCTGCGCATCCACAAAGATATGACCAAACCCGAGGCTGAAGCGCGGGCACTGGAACTTCTGCGCCAGGTACGCATCCCCGAGCCGGAACGACGCCTGAAGCAATACCCACATGAATTGTCCGGTGGGATGAGGCAACGGGTTGTTATCGCCATGGCAATGGCGTGCGAACCGCGCCTGCTGATTGCGGATGAACCGACCACGGCGCTGGATGTGACCATTCAGGCCGAAATTCTGGCTCTGATGGACCGGCTGAAACGGGAAACGGGCACCGCTGTTATGTTCATTACGCATGACATGGCTGTGGTTGCGCAGATGGCCGACCGTGTTGTGGTCATGTTCCGCGGCAACAAGGTTGAAGAAGGTTCAGTCAAAGAGATCTTCGAGAACCCGCAGCACGATTACACCAAGGCCTTGCTGGCGGCGGTGCCGAAGTTGGGTGAAATGCAGGGCAAAGCCGCGCCCGAACCGATGAAGCTGTTGGGCGTGGAAGGGCAGAATATCGCGCCGATCCCAGGCACCGAGGAGGTTCTGTTAACGGTCAAGAACCTGACGACGCGCTTTCCGGTCAAGGGCGGGTTGTTACGTCGGACCATCTCGAACGTCCATGCGGTCGAGGATGTGTCGTTCAAATTGAACAAAGGGCAGACCCTAAGTCTTGTTGGCGAATCCGGATGCGGAAAATCCACGGCCGGTCGATCTATCCTGCGTTTGGTCGAGCCTTTGTCTGGCGAGGTCGATCTGGATGGCTTGGACATCATAAAGCTGGATCAGAGCGGTCTGCGCAAGGCGCGGCTGGACATGCAGATGATCTTTCAGGATCCCTTCGCCTCGCTGAACCCACAGATGCAATTGCTGGACCAAGTGGCGGAACCGATGCGGAACTATGGCGTGGCGACCGGGTCAGAGTTGCAGGACCGCGTGGCACAATTGTTCGACAAAGTGCAACTGCCGCGCAGTTTCATGCGCCGGTTCCCACATGAAATGTCAGGCGGTCAGCGACAGCGAATCGCGATTGCCCGCGCGTTGGCCTTGAACCCAAAGCTGATCATCGCAGATGAGGCCGTTTCGGCTCTGGACGTCTCGGTGCAGGCGCAGGTTCTGAACCTGATGATGGAGCTACAATCCGAGCTGGGCTTGTCCTATCTCTTCATCAGTCATGATATGGCCGTTGTGGAACGGGTCAGCCACCACGTCGGTGTCATGTATCTGGGCCGGATCGTGGAACTGGGACCACGTGCGCGCGTGTTTGAAAACCCGCAGCACGCCTATACACAGGCCCTGATGAAAGCAGTGCCAATCGCTGATCCGAATAAACGGAAGTCGGAAAAGGACTTAAATTTCAAACCGATCCCATCTCCGATCCACCCGATTGGGTACACACCAGAGCCGTCGGAATACCGCGAGGTCGAACCGGGGCATTTCATTCTCACCACTGACAGCGGGTACTAGACCCCATGGCACTGCGCCTGACGCCGCTTGAGATCATGACCAAGCTGATCTCATTCCCGACGGTGAGCCGCGACAGCAACCTGCCTTTGGTGGATTGGGTCGAAGGGTATTTGCGGGACCACGGGATCACGTCATATCGCTGGCCGGACCCGGAGCAGCCGCACAAGGCGGCGCTGTATGCTCATGTCGGCCCCTGGGAAGAGGGCGCAATTGTTCTGTCCGGTCACACGGATGTGGTGCCGGTGGACGGGCAGCCATGGGATACCGATCCGTTCTTGGTGACAGAGAAGGACGGCAAGTATTTCGGGCGCGGCACCTGTGACATGAAAGGCTTTGATGCCCTGGCCATCTGGGCCTTGGTTGAGGCGCACTACGCCGATGTCAAACGCCCGCTACAGCTGGCGCTCAGCTTTGATGAAGAGGTCGGATGCACCGGTGCGCCGCCGATGATCGAGGCAATGCAGGGCGTGCTGCCAAAAGGCTCTGCTGTGATTGTGGGTGAGCCGTCGATGATGCAAGCTGTGACCGGCCATAAGGGGGGCTTTGGCTATGACACCCATATGGTCGGGTTTGAAGTTCACAGCTCGATCATGCACACAGGTGTCAACGCCATTATGGAAGCAGCCCCGTTGATCGACTGGGCCAACAGGCGAAACGCCGAAAACCGGCTGGCCAGGCCGAGTGACATAGCGGCGGTCTTTGATCCGCCATGGACCACCTGCCATGTGGGGATGATTCAGGGCGGAACGGCCCATAATATCACCGCCAAAGACTGCCGGTTCATGATGGACTTTCGGGTTGTGCCGGGTGAAGAGGCTCGCACTTGGCGAGATGCCTATCTACGGCAGGTCCGCGAGGCCGAGACACAGATGCAAAAGATCCATCCGGAAGCCCGCATCGAGGTTTCCGAGAATTTTGCAGTACCTGCCTTGATGCCGGAAAAAGAAGGTGAGGCCGAGGCTTTGGTGCGCACCCTGACAGGTGACAATGCCAGCCATGTCGTCAGCTATGGCACAGAAGCCGGACAGTTTCAGGAGGCGGGTTATTCTGCCGTGATCTGCGGGCCGGGCGATATCGCGCAGGCGCATCAGCCAAACGAGTTCATTTCGATCGCGCAGTTTGACTCGGGCCAGACCTTCATGAAACGCCTTGTATCCAGGTTGGCGGCGTAATCTGTTTTATTTGTTTATCAAATAACTACGTGGAGAACTTAAATTGCCGGTCAAAAACAGACTTGCTGAAATGCATGACGAGATCACCAAGTGGCGCCGTCATCTGCATGCTCATCCAGAGCTGATGTATGACGTACACGAGACTGCGGCATTTGTTGCTGAGCGTCTGAAAGAATTTGGTGTAGACGAGACAACCCCGGGCATTGGGAAAACCGGTGTTGTGGCCGTGATCCGCGGACGTCAGGATACGCAAGGCCGCGTGATCGGGTTGCGTGCGGACATGGATGCGCTACCGATCGAAGAAGCGACGGGGCTGGACTATGCTTCGACCGTGTCCGGCAAAATGCATGCTTGCGGCCATGACGGGCACACCTCGATGCTGCTGGGCGCGGCACAATATCTGGCAGAGACCCGGAACTTCGATGGTACAGCCGTGCTGATCTTTCAACCCGCCGAAGAAGGCGGCGCGGGCGGTCTGGCCATGTGCCAAGACGGAATGATGGACCGGTGGGGTATTCAGGAAGTCTACGGCATGCACAATATGCCGGGTCTGCCTGTCGGAGAGTTTGCGATCCGGCCCGGGGCACTGCTGGCCTCCTCTGACGAGTTTGAGATCGTTGTCACCGGCAAAGGGGGGCATGCCGCCGCGCCCCATGATGCGGTCGACACAACGCTGGTGGCTTCTCATATCGTCGTGGCTCTTCAATCCGTTGTGGCGCGTACGGTCGATCCGATTAAGCGCGTTGTTCTGACGGTGGGCACGTTTGAAACCGACAGCTCGGCCTCGAATGTCATTGCGCACACGGTGCGCCTTTTGGGTACTGTCAGAACGCTTGACCCCGAATACCGCACCATCGCGGAAGAGAGGGTTCGCAGGATCGCAGAAGACACGGCCTCGGCCTTTGGGGCGACTGCAACGATGACGTGGACGCCTGGCTACCCTGTGACGGTAAATTCCCAGGCTGAGACGGAGTATGCGGCCGAGGCCGCCGCCGCCGTAGCAGGCAAGGTGACCGAGAACACCGATCCCATAATGCCGTCCGAAGATTTTGCCTATATGCTTGAAGAACGGCCCGGAGCCTACATCTTTGTAGGCAATGGGGACACCGCGATGTGCCACCACCCGGAATACAATTTCGACGACGACGCGATACCCGCCGGCTGCAGTTGGTATGCCGAGCTTGTGGAACGACGATTGCCCGTCGCATAATAACAGGGAGCATGACATGCCGATCAAGAACCGCCTTGCAGAAATGCACGAAGAAATCACCGGCTGGCGGCGTGACATTCATCAGCACCCAGAAATCCTGTATGACACGCACCGCACCAGCGCTTTGGTTGCCGAAAAACTGAAAGAATTCGGCTGTGATGAGGTGGTGAACGGAATAGGTCGCACCGGCGTGGTAGGGGTGATCCGGGGCAAGTCGGATACCCGAGGACGTGCCATCGGATTGCGTGCCGATATGGACGCGCTGCCGATGCAAGAACAGACCGGGTTGGAATACGCCTCGCAGACTCCAAACGCCATGCATGCTTGCGGCCATGACGGCCATACAGCAATGGTGCTGGGGACGGCCAAGTATCTGGCTGAGACGCGGAATTTCGACGGCACGGCGGTTGTGATCTTCCAGCCCGCCGAAGAAGGCGGCAACGGGGCCGAGGCCATGTGCAAAGATGGTCTGATGGATCGGTTTGGCATTCAGGAAGTCTATGCCATGCACAACGTGCCCGGCGTTCCCACGGGTCAGTTTGCCATCCGCTCGGGGCCCTTGCTGGCGGCGGCGGATGAGTTTGAAATTCATCTGGAAGGGCGGGGTGGCCATGCGGCGAAACCCCATGACACCGTGGATACAACCGTGATGTTGTCTCAGTTGATTGTTGCGTTGCAAACCGTGGTGTCGCGCAATGCGGATCCGATCCAGCAGGGCGTTTTGTCGGTGACATCCGTGGAGACATCCTCAAAGGCGTTCAACGTGATCCCGCAATCTGCGAGCGTGAACGGAACGGTGCGAACCCATTCTAACGAGATGCGCGACCTGATCGAAAAGCGCCTGACAGAAATTGCGGAAGGGATTGCTGCTACCATGGGCGGGACCGCGACTGTCGCCTATAAGCACGGCGTTCCAGTGACAATCAATGCTGAGGAACAGACAGGTTATGCCGAAGAGGTCGCGATCTCGGTTGGTGGCAGCTGCGACGAAGCACCGATGGTGATGGGGGGCGAGGACTTTTCCTTCATGCTCGAAGAGCGCCCTGGCGCGTTCATTATTTTGGGTAATGGCGACACAGCAGGGCTGCATCACCCGGAATACAATTTCAACGACGAGATCATACCGATCGGATGCTCGTGGTTAGCCGAAATGGTCGAGCGCCGGATGCCGGCAGCTTGAAGTGAATTAGGAGAGAGACAGTATGCCAGTTAAAAACCGCTTTGCTGAGTTGCAGGATGAAATCACAACTTGGCGACGTGACATGCACGAAAACCCGGAAATCCTGTTCGACACTCATCGCACAAGTGCTCTGGTTGCCGAAAAGCTGAAAGAATTCGGTTGTGATGAGGTCGTCACTGGGATTGGTCGAACCGGTGTGGTCGGCGTGATCAAGGGCAAGGCTGATTCCTCTGGGAAAGTCATCGGGTTGCGCGCCGATATGGATGCTCTGCCAATCCATGAGGCCACGGGATTGGATTATGCTTCAAAAACGCCCGGAGCCATGCATGCATGTGGTCATGACGGGCATACCGCGATGTTGTTGGGGGCCGCCAAGTACCTTTCCGAAACCCGCAATTTCGATGGCACTGTTGTGGTGATCTTCCAGCCCGCCGAAGAAGGCGGAGGCGGTGGCCGCGAGATGTGCGAAGACGGCATGATGAACCGCTGGAACATCCAGGAAGTTTATGGAATGCACAATTGGCCAGGCAAACCGGTCGGAAGCTTCTCGATTCGCCCCGGCGCTTTCTTTGCGGCGACGGATCAGTTCGACATCACATTCGAAGGACGTGGAGGTCACGCAGCCAAACCGCATGATACTGTGGACACCACAATCATCGCGGCGAAAGCGGTCCTGGCGCTGCAAACGATTGCGTCGCGCAACGCTGATCCGATTGATCAGGTGGTCGTTTCGGTCACATCGTTCGAAACTTCGTCGAAAGCGTTCAACGTTATCCCGCAGACCGTGCAGATCAAAGGCACAGTGCGCACGATGAGCAAGGATATGCGCGATCTGGCCGAAAAGCGCATCAATGAGATCTGTAATGGTGTCGCAGCCACGTTTGGCGGCACGGCAGATGTTACTTACATCCGTGGCTATCCGGTCATGGTCAACAGTGACGAACAGACCGATTTTGCTGCCGATGTCGCACGCTCGATCTCGGGCAGTTGCGAAGAAGCGCCGTTGGTGATGGGTGGCGAGGACTTTGCCTTCATGCTCGAAGAGCGCCCCGGCGCCTATATTCTGGTTGGCAATGGTGACACCGCGATGGTGCATCATCCTGAGTATAACTTTAATGATGAGGCCATTCCGGCCGGGTGCAGCTGGTGGGCGGAAATTGTCGAACAGCGGATGCCCGCGGCCTAGGGATGGCCTGGGCAAGCGAGGGGCCAGCCCCTCGCGCTCCCCGAGATAGTTTTAGCCAGATGAAGGAGCGAGTCGTGTGCGTCAGGTGAGATCAAGGCGCTTGCACAGCGTGTCCAAGACCGAGTCCAGAGCATCTTCCTGCGTCTTCACACAGGCGCTTGCGGCGGCTTGAGCTTCACGCAGCGCGCTTTCAACTGTAAGCCATCGTTCAACTGTTTCGCTGAGGTCTTGTGCCGATTGAACTTTGATGGCACCGCCGCTTTTCACCAAAGGTGCAAAGGTTTCTGCGAAGTTGAAGTATCCCGGACCTGTGATCACGGCGGCGCCGGCTTGCGCTGGCTCAAAAGGGTTATGGCCGCCGATTTCCTTCAGCGATCCACCAAGGAACACAATTGGGCAAAGCGCGTACCAGGTGCCGGTTTCGCCTAGCGTGTCAGCCACATAGACTTGAATTGTCTCAGTTATCGGTTCGGCGGCCATGCGGAAAGAAGCTGTCAGCCCGGCCTGTTTCAGTATCGCGGCCACGTCGTCACGACGGTCCGGGTGGCGCGGGATCAATAAAAGCAGGAGGTTGGGCCAACGTTTCAAAAGACGCGTGTGTGCAGCCAGAACCGTTTCTTCCTCGCCATCATGGGTGGAGCTGGCAATCCAGACCGGCCGCCCAGAGATTTCTTTGCGAATGCCATCCAGAACATCTTGGTCCACGGGTAACGGATCGGACATGGCTTTAAGGTTGGTGCCGCGCTGGACATGATCGGGGTTTGCCCCTAAGCCGATCAGGTTTCCGGCGGTCCTGTCGTTTTGGGTCAGAAACAGGCGGAAACTGTCCAGAATAAAGCGTGCGGTTTGGGGGCGTTGCGACCAACCTTTCACGGACTTCTCGGACAAGCGCGCATTGAGCAAGGCCAATGGCACGCCTCGCCGGGCGCTTTCGACGATCAGTCGCGGCCAAATCTCGCTTTCGACAAAGATACCGGCGTTGGGTTGCCAATGATCCAGAAAACGTTTTACGGGGCCGCCGGTATCCAGCGGTGGGTATTGATGCCGTGTGCGCGTGGGCAGGCGCTTTTCGATCAAGGCTGCAGAGGTCGGCGTGCCCGAGGTGATAAGGAAATGCGCGTCAGGCAACCTGTCCCCCATGCGCTTGATCAGGCTAAGCACCGACAGGCTTTCGCCGACACTGGCGGCGTGAAACCATATCAACTGACCATCGGGGCGGGGCAAGGAGGCATGACCCAAGCGTTCGCGTTGACGTGCGACGGACACGTCTGCCGCTTGTAGCTTCTTTTGAATTGTGCGCCATGCCAGTGGTTCAACAAGCGAGGTCAGGCCGCAATACAGCCGATACAGCAGCGTCGGACGTTCAGGCATCTCAGCCGCCTGTATGGCTCATGTGGCGGCTCATCTGACCATCGATCGTTTGGCGCGAATAGTCGAAATCATGGCCTTTCGGCTTGAGATTGATCGCCGCGCGAATTGCGTTTTCAAGTGGTTCTTCCGAATCGAGGTGATCACGCAATGGCGCGCGCAGGTCAGCCATGTCTTCCTGACCCAGGCACATATACAGCTCACCGGTGCAGGTCAGGCGCACCCGATTGCAGCTTTCGCAGAAATTGTGGGACAGCGGAGTGATGAAGCCGATTTTCTGACCGGTTTCTTCAAGGCGTACATACCGCGCAGGGCCACCGGAGCGTTCAGCCAGATCGCTGACCGTATAGTGGTTTTCGTACTCAGCCCGCACATCTTTGAGGGACCAGTATTGGTCCAGACGATCTTCGTTGCCGATATCGCCCATGGGCATGACCTCGATCCATGTCAGATCCATATCACGTTCGGCGCACCATTCGGTGATCTTTGGCAGCTCGGGTTCGTTGAACCCTTTTAGGGCCACGGCGTTGATTTTGACGCGCAATCCCGCTTTTTGTGCCGCGTCGATACCATTTAAGACCTGTTTCAGACGACCCCAGCGCGTTACGCGGCCAAACTTGTCTTCATCGAGCGTATCCAGCGAGACATTCACCCGTCGCACGCCTGCCGCATAGAGATCATCGGCAAAGCGATGCAATTGCGATCCGTTGGTGGTCAGCGTCAGTTCTCTCAATGCGCCGCTGTCCAGATGGCGTGTCATGGCGTTAAAAAACGTCATGATATTGCGGCGCACCAATGGCTCACCACCGGTAATGCGCAGCTTCTCGATGCCCATTTTGACAAAGGTTGAACACATCCGGTCCAGCTCTTCCAGCGTCAACAGGTCTTTCTTGGGCAGAAAGGTCATGTTTTCGGACATGCAATAGACGCAGCGAAAGTCGCAGCGGTCCGTGACGGAGACGCGGAGATATGTGATGGCGCGTGCGAACGGGTCAATAAGCGGAGCTGTCATTCGGTATAGGTAAAGCTGGAACTTGTCCGCGACAAGGGTGAACTGTGCTTTGCGCTGGTACAGATGCGCACAGGGCTGTAGGTTTCAGACATGAGATACGTGCTTTTGATATCATGTGTTGTGCTTGGTGGATGCGACGCAATTCGGTCCACGACAGACCGCGTTTTCGGAAAAGATGAGGCACCCGCCGAAACAACGTCTGCGGCGGTTGAGGCTGACACTGAAACGCCAGACCCTGCGCCGGTTTCGGCGTCTGCGGGCTGGGTCGGCGCCAGGACGACTATTGCTGGTCTGGGCGATCCGTCCACCCCCGGTCGCTGGATGCAGACGCCACTTGTTGATGCGGAAGTTACTGCGCGCGTTGTTGTCCCGAAAACCGGTGCACAGGCTTATATCACTCTGGTTCCCGCACCGGGACCAGCCGGCAGCGGAAGCCGATTGTCGGTGGATGCAATGCGGGCGCTATTGGTGCCATTTGACGAATTGGTTGAAGTTCAGGTCTTCGTCGATTGATCCTTCAGGTACTTGCCCGCTTCGCGGCGGGCAAAGGGCTTCATGGCGTCACCCTGGTTTTCTAGAAATGCAATCACACGGTCCGGGTCGTGTTTGGACAATTCGCGCAACCACCAAGCAATCGCTTTCTGAATGAACCAATCACGATCCTGCACATAGCTTGCAGCCCAGCCGAGCACCCGATCTCGATGTAGGAGGTCATCAGGTTTTGGATGGTTCTGTTTGGTCCAGGGCAGGGTGGCCACCAGCGCCGCCCGGCGCGTCCACATATGATCTGACGTCGTCCAAAGCTCGACCTGATCCAAGCGCTCCGGGTCGGCCGACAGACGTTTCTGCATCGCCATGCAGGCGTGGTCTGCGACCGCCCATGCGTCGAAGTCCGGTAACCAGCTTTGCAACAGGCTCCAAACCTCGGCATCGGGGCGGATGCGCGCTTGGGTCAGCAGTTTTGCTGCAGCAAGACGCGCCTCGTGGATGTTGGTTTTCCAAAGCGCACCCGCGAGTTCCACACGTGCTGGCACGTCCAATTCTTGCCGCCACATCTTGGTCAAGTCGTTCAGAACCGGGTTTGCGACGCCCAAATGGGGTCGATCTGCCTTGTGATACGCCGCCATCTGTTTTGCGCGTTCAGGGTCGGCGTGGGCTTTGATCTGGTTCAGATACGCGTCCATCATGGTTGGTTAGCCCAGAATTCCAGTGGGTTTGCCGTCGATTGTATGTTGGTTTTTCTCAACCCAATAGGCGCGAATATCGTCGTCCGATTTGCCATCAACCCATTTTTGCATCGTGTCCCGTTCGGACTGATACTCCATGAAAGGGACGGCATAACCACAAGAGGTTTGGACCAGATCGACAGTCAGGTCGTAGATCTGCCGCGCGCTGCGATGATAGGGAAACTGCTGGGCCATTTCAGCCCAATCTTCGTCCCCGGTCTGGATCATGCGGGCGGCGCCATAGGTGCGCAAGATCAGCGGGCGGGTGGTGAAAGAGCACCACATCAACGTCATGCGATTTACGTCCAGCAAATGCCCGGCAGTTTCATTTCCGCTGCCGGTCAGGTTCATCCAGACAATCCGATTGGGTCCCAGAACCCGCAATGAATCCATACCCTTGGGTGAGATGTTTACACGCCCCTCGGTGCCCGCAGAGCCAACAAAGAACATGTGCTGGTCTTCAATGAATTTTTGGTGCGCGACATCGATTTGTGGGAATTGCTTGGCCATTGGGCTCTCCACCGTGACTGTCAATTTCGGAGCGGCTGCGCCTCAGATCTTGCGACCCCTGTCCTTTTGGTACTGTGCCAGAAGCGCGTCCAGATGCTTTGGATACGTCTTGTAGCCTGTAAAGACAAACGGATCATCATCCTTGGGGCCCAGAGTGGCCTGCTCGCGATCCCAGCATTGTGCCCAGTCTTCCAAGTGTTCTTTCAGGTCCTGAAGGCCCGCACCCAATGTGTCGTCTGGTCCAAAACCTTCGGCCGCGATTAAGTCGAGGATGGCTTGATTGTTTTCTCTCAGCTTTCTGGCATGAAGGAATGTTCGCCCATTGCTCAGGTACAGCTCGTATTCCTGTTTCGAGCTGCGCATCAGACGCAAAAGGGTCCGGATGTCAGTGTCGTTCAAGTTGCTGGTCCCAAAGTGATCATTCCACGGTGACAGATTTCGCGAGGTTGCGCGGCTGATCGACATCTGTGCCCTTGGCGACGGCTGTGTGATAGGCCAGCAGTTGTGCCGGAACCGAATACAGGATCGGCGCCAGGTTAGGGTGGATATGAGGCATGCGGATCGTGCTCCAGACGCCATCCTCAGCCTCGGCGATGCCGTCATCATCAGATACAAGGATGACCTTGCCCTTCCGCGCCATCACTTCTTGCATGTTGGACACAGTCTTGTCGAAAACAGCGTCGCGCGGTGCCATGACAACCACTGGCATATGCTTGTCGATCAGGGCGATGGGGCCGTGTTTCAGCTCGCCCGATGCATACCCTTCGGCGTGGATATAGCTGATTTCCTTGAGCTTCAGCGCACCTTCCATCGCAAGCGGATACATCAGGCCACGGCCCAAAAACAGAACGTCGCGTGCTTCGGACAAGCGCTGGGCGGATTTGCGGATGGCCCGGTTCTGGTCCAATGCCGTATTGAGCACCGAAGGCAATCCGCGCAGGGCTGCCGCGTGATCGGCGATTTCCTCATCGGTCAACGTGCCTCGGTCCGCCGCAGCCTTCAGTGCCAGCATCAGCAGAACGCTCAGTTGGCACGTGAAGGCCTTGGTCGAGGCAACGCCAATCTCGACACCCGCGTGAATTGGCAAAGCCACATCGCTTTCCCGCGCAATCGAGCTTTCAGGGACGTTCACAACCGAGACGATCTTGTCAGCTCTGCCATCGCAATAGCGTAGTGCCGCCAGCGTGTCGGCAGTCTCACCCGATTGGCTGACGAACAGGGCTAAGGTGCGGTCAGTGATCGGTGGTTCGCGATACCGAAACTCGCTGGCGATATCGACCTCGACTGGCATTTTGGCCAGCTGCTCGAACCAGTATTTCGCCGTGAGGCAGGCATAAAACGCTGTGCCACAGGCGACCATGGTCAGGCGGTCTAGCTTGGTGAAATCGAGATCTGTATCGGGGAGAATCACCTTATCGCCGCCGGTGGGCATATAGGATCTGATCGCTTCCGCCACCACAACGGGTTGTTCGGCGATTTCCTTGGCCATGAAATGCTTGTGCTCGCCCTTGTCGGCCCGCGCATGATCCAGTTTGATTTTGCGCATTTCGCGGTTGGCCAACTCACCAACCTCGTTGCGGATTTCCAACGAAGTGCGGGTCAGAACGGCGCGGTCGCCTTCTTCCAGATAGGTGATCTTGTTTGTCAGAGGGGCCAGAGCAATGGCATCAGATCCCACATACATTTCACCATCTCCGTGACCGATGGCCAAGGGTGAGCCTTTGCGCGCGGCCACGATCAAATCGCCCTGACCGTCGAACAAAAAGGCCAGCGCGAAAGCACCCTGCAGCCGGTCGATGGTATTGAACGCAGCCTCAACGGGCGACATACCGGATTTGAGGAAATGTTCCGCCATCAGGGCGACGGTTTCAGTATCGGTTTCGGTTTCGAAGCCGATGCCATGCTCTGCAAGTTCTGAGCGCAGTTCCCGGTAGTTCTCGACGATCCCGTTGTGCACGACAGCCACCGGACCAGCCTTGTGCGGGTGGGCATTGTTGACCGAAGGTGCCCCGTGTGTGGCCCAGCGGGTATGGCCGATCCCGGATTTGCCGGGCAGGGGATCATGTACCAGCAAGTCGCTCAAGTTGACCAGTTTTCCAACAGCGCGCCTGCGCCCCAAGGCACCGTCGTTGACGGTCGCAATCCCCGCGCTGTCATAGCCTCGATATTCGAGCCGTTTGAGCGCCTCGACCAGTATGGGGGCAGCTTCATGCTGTCCCAGAACGCCTACAATGCCACACATAGGTCTCAGGCTCCTTTGCTTAGGCGAGCCTTCTTCGCCTTTAACATGTCAAACAATTTACGCGCATACCCCAGTTTGTTGTCCTGTCGGGCGCGGGCCACGGCCAGGGCATCTGGTTCTACGTCCCGGGTCACAACGGTTCCCGTCGCAGTCATCGCACCATCGCCCAGCGTCACCGGGGCCACCAGCATGGTGTTCGAGCCGATGAAGACGTTTTCACCAATCGTGGTTTGGTGCTTCATCACGCCATCATAGTTGCAGGTGATGGTCCCGGCGCCGATATTCGTCGCAGCGCCAACGGTGGCATCGCCGATATAGCTCAGGTGATTGACCTTGGCCCCTTCGGCGATCTCGGCATTTTTGATTTCGACAAAGTTGCCGATCCGCGCGTTTTCGGCCAATTCGGCACCGGGTCGCAATCGGGCATAGGGGCCAACGATAGCCCCGCGGCTGACATGACAACCTTCCAGATGCGAGAACGCCCGGATCGTTGCGCCGCTTTCGACAGTCACACCGGGGCCAAAGACCACGTTGGGTTCAATCACGCAATCGCGTCCAATGACGGTGTCAGCCGCCAGATAAACAGATTCCGGGGCCATCAGCGTCACGCCCAGACCCAACAGTTCGATACGCGCGCGCGCTTGAAATACAGCATCCGCTGCCGCCAGATCAGCGCGGGAATTGACGCCCAATGTTTGGCCTTCGTCGCAAGCGACTGCCGTCACGGTCAGCCCCTTGCCCCGGGCGATTTCCACCACATCGGTCAGGTAGTATTCACCTGATGCGTTGTCGTTTCCAACCGCGGCAAGCAGGTCAAACAATGTCTTTGCGTTGCATGCTAAAAGACCTGAATTGCAAAAGGTTATGGATCGTTCTTGTTCCGTGGCGTCTTTGAATTCCACGATCCGTTCCAAAGTTTCGCCCTGCATTACAAGACGTCCGTACCGTCCGGGGTCGGCGGCTTCGAACCCAAGGATGACCAGATCATTCTGGGCCCGGGCTTCGATCATCCTCTCTAACGTGTCGGGCTGCAAAAATGGCGTGTCACCATAAAGGACAACAACGTCACCATCGAAGCCATCCAGCGCCGCGCGGGCCTGAGCGACCGCATGCGCTGTGCCAAGCTGTTCCTCCTGCAGGGCGACCTGTGCCGTTTCATCCTCGGCCTGGGCGACTTTGGCCACAGCTTCTGATCCATGGCCCGTGACGATAACGGTGCGTTCCGGCGACAGCATTGCACCCGCCCGCATCGCGTGAACCAGCATGGGTGCCTGGGCGATAGGATGCAGAACTTTTGGAACATCCGAATTCATCCTGGTGCCTTTCCCGGCGGCAAGGATGACAAGGGCAATGGTCATGAAATCAATTTCTCTTTTGTTTTGTCGCAGTCCGTTTTATCCGCTGAGGGCAAAGGCGCAAGCGGTTCGGCCATCAAACAAGGTTGCCGTTTTGAAATACGACATGGCGAAAACCCGCCGAGGCAGGAGAAAAAATGCGAACAGTCATCTTCGATCTGGACGGCACATTGGCGGATACGTCAGGCGATTTGCTGGCGGCGGCGAACCATTGTTTTCGTCACATGGGGCATGGTGATGTGTTGGTTCACGGGCAGGATGCAGGTGTTGCGCTGCGCGGTGGCCGGATGATGTTGACCCATGGCCTAAAGCGGGTCGGGGCTTTTCAAGAGCGGACTGTTCTCGACTACTACCCGATGCTGCTGAAGGCTTATTCCGAAGCTATCGATACACATACAACCTTCTACCCCGGCGCATTGCAGGCGGTCGATCTGCTGAAAGGCGCTGGTTACGGTGTTGGCATCTGTACCAACAAGCCCGAGGCGCTGGCCGAGCTATTGCTAACCCGCATGGGCGTTCGCGACCGGTTCGCGTCGCTGGTCGGGGCAGATACGCTGACCGTGCGCAAGCCAGACCCTGAACCACTGCGTGAGGCGGCTCGCCGCGCTGGCGGAGATCCGGAGTTATGCGTCTTGATCGGGGATTCGGATACCGACCGAAACACCGCGCGGGCCGCAGGGGTTCCCTCGGTTCTGGTCACATTTGGCCCGTCCGGTGATGACATGGCGGCTCTGGAGCCAGAGGCTTTGCTGCATCATTTCGATGATTTACCCGGAATGGTTCCGGGATTGATCGGTGCGGCTGCTTGATCCCTTGACCCAGGCCCTGTGCGGCCCCACAACAATGCCATGACTGAGACATTTACCGGCAGTTTCACCCAACAGGAACCTATCCCCGACGACGCGATCGAGGCCGCATTGGCGGTGCTGCGTCACGGGCGCCTGCATCGTTACAACATTGCCCCCGGAGAGCTGGGGGAGACCGCCTTGCTAGAACAGGAGTTCGCGGCCCAAATGGGGGCGAAATACTGCCTTGCAGTGTCGTCCGGTGGCTATGCGATGGCGACCGCGCTGCGGGCGGTGGGAGTGCAGCCGGGCGATCGGGTTTTGACCAATGCATTTACTCTGGCGCCGGTGCCAGGGGCGATCGCGTCGGTTGGGGCCAAGCCGGTTTTTGTTGGCGTGACCGAAGGCCTGACCATCGATCTGGATGATCTGGACAGTAAGCTCGGACAGGCGCGGGTCCTCATGCTCAGCCATATGCGTGGGCATTTGTGCGACATGGACCGGCTGATGGAGCTGTGCGACACGGCGGGTGTCACCGTGATAGAAGACTGTGCACATACCATGGGGGCGGCTTGGCGCGGGCAATTGTCCGGGCGTCAGGGCGCTATCGGGTGCTATTCCTGTCAGACGTATAAACACGTCAATTCAGGCGAAGGTGGTCTGCTGATCACAGATGATGAGGAATTGGCGGCCAAAACAACAATGCTATCTGGGTCCTACATGCTGTACGAACGCCATTTGGCTGCACCTGGCCCAGAGGTGTTTGACCGGATCAAGTACACCACACCCAATGTCTCGGGCCGAATGGACAATTTGCGCGCTGCGATCCTTCGCCCACAATTGCGTGATCTGGATCGACAGGTGAATCGATGGAACGAACGTTACCGCGAGATCGAAACAGGTTTGCGGGGAACACCGGGCCTGCAGGTGGTGGAGCGCCCCGAGGATGAGACCTATGTTGGGTCTTCAATCCAGTTTCTCTTGCTGGACTGGTCAGCGGACCGCATAGCTGACGTCATCAGCCGCTGCGCCAACCGCGGTGTCGAGTTGAAATGGTTTGGTGGGGCAGAGCCGACCGGGTTCACGTCGCGCTATGACAGTTGGCGTTATGCTGACAGCGCGCCCATGCCGACCAGCGACAGGGTGCTTGCTGGGATCATCGACATGCGCGTCCCATTGACGTTTTCATTGGAAGATTGCCGCCTGATTGCTCGGATCATTCGGGATGAAGTGACGCGCATCCACAACCAGGTGGCGTTCTGAAGTCGCTAATCGGTTTGTCTGGACACGAATTTCCTCGTGTCTGGACGGTATCCTGCTAGCAATCTGAGGTGCCCCAGCGTTTTTGGCCGGGCACGCTATCAACATCATTGCGAAACCATGCGTAAAGAGAAGAAATCAGAATCCCTCGAAGTCAGGCTCAGCCTGTCAGAGAAAAATGCGTTTGCATCGCGGGTTGAATCCCGTGGTGAAACCATGAGCGCCGCGTTGCGCCGATTGATTGCCGAAGATGGCGTGCCTCATTCAAAAACGAAGGAGGCCTCGACCTTGAAAAAGATTACTATCGCCGCGTCACCGGTGGTCCTGACGGTCGCTATTCTTGCCGCAGTGTCACTGGCCGGAGCGTCGGCAAAAACCGACTTCGCGGGCAATTTCCGTGCGAAAGACACGAACGGCGACGGTTTTGTTGATCGCATGGAAATGCTGCAGCACATGACACAGCAAGCAGCCGAAGTGAATTTGCCCAGCGATTGCGATGGAACCGAATTGGCTAAGGTTTGGTCGATGTCACCACAAGAATTGGCGGAGGATGCGATCAGTTTTTCGGATGCCGACAACGATGGACGCATTACCCTGTCCGAAGTTGTAGCTGCGAACGAACGTTTCAGGGCAGACGATTTTACGTCGGCGGATACAAACGAAGATGGTTTTGTGAGCCTGGCTGAGTTGGAATTCGGTTTTCGAGAAGATGAAGCGAAAGTCAGCGCCGAATGCAGAGCGGCCATTGGCATGCATAGCGCGGCCCGCGCCCCTGAGATTTTAAAGCAACTCGATACGGATGGCGACGGCCGGATCAGCCTGGGGGAGTTCGTCAACCACTGACACAGTATTCTGACTGGACAGCAATCTCTTGCGTCGCTATTAATGAACGAATGTTCAATTATTTTTGGCGACGTACGGGAAAGCAATATGTTCCAGGCAACGATGCAATTTGATCTGGGTGAAGATGTAAACGCGCTGCGCGAAATGGTGCATCGCTGGGCGCAAGAACGGGTCAAGCCGATGGCGGCAGAGGTCGATGCCTCTAACGCCTTTCCCAATGAATTGTGGAAAGAGATGGGGGAGCTTGGCCTGTTGGGCGTGACCGTGCCTGAAGAGTATGGCGGTGCGGGAATGTCCTATCTCGCACATACGATTGCTGTGGAAGAGGTCGCGCGCGCATCGGCCTCGGTGTCATTGTCTTACGGAGCGCACTCAAACTTGTGTGTGAACCAAATCAAGCTGAACGGGACTGAAGAGCAAAAGCAGAAGTATCTGCCGCGTCTGATCTCAGGCGACCATGTCGGTGCTTTGGCCATGTCCGAAGCCTCGGCCGGGTCTGATGTCGTGTCGATGAAGCTGCGCGCGGAAAAGCGTAACGATCATTATCGTCTGAACGGGAACAAATACTGGATCACCAACGGGCCGGATGCGGATACGCTGGTCGTCTATGCCAAAACCGATCCGGATGCGGGGTCCAAGGGAATCACCGCCTTCCTGATCGAGAAGGAGATGAAGGGATTTTCCACGTCTCCCCATTTCGACAAGCTTGGCATGCGCGGGTCAAACACGGCCGAGCTGATCTTTGAAGATGTCGAAGTCCCATTCGAAAGTGTTCTGGGCGAAGAGGGTAAGGGCGTTGCCGTTCTTATGTCGGGCCTGGACTATGAACGCGTGGTACTGGCTGGGATCGGCACTGGGATCATGGCCGCCTGCCTGGATGAGATCATGCCGTACCTGGCTGAACGCAAGCAGTTTGGCAAACCCATCGGCAGCTTCCAACTGATGCAGGGCAAGATTGCCGATATGTATACAGCGATGAACTCAGCACGCGCCTACATCTATGAAGTCGCGAAAGCTTGCGATCGTGGAGATGTCACGCGCCAGGACGCGGCGGCGTGCTGCCTCTACGCCTCGGAACAGGCGATGGTTCAGGCGCATCAGGCCGTTCAGGCGATGGGCGGAGCCGGGTTCCTTGCGGACTCGGCGGTCAGCCGAATTTTCCGGGATGCCAAGCTAATGGAAATTGGGGCGGGAACCAGCGAAATCCGCCGGATGCTGATCGGGCGCGAGTTGATGAACGAAGTTCTCTGAGAAAAAAACGCCCCGCAGACGAGGTCACTGCGGGGCGATCCGATCAAAGGATCAGAAGCGATGAACGTAAGACAGGCCGATCAGCCAGGGATCGATTTCTGCCGTGCCAATATTGGCGCCGTCCAACGTGACATCCGAGTCGATATCGAACCAGCGCACGTTCAGACGCACAGCGCCCTTGTCGGTGATCGCGTAGTCCAGACCGGCCTGCAACGAGACGCCGAAGGAGTTGTCCACCTTCAGATCGCCCAGCGAGGACTGCTCGTCAAAGAAAATGGTATAGTTCAGACCCGCGCCAACATACGGCTTCCAGGCCGTGTTGGTCGGGATATGATAGTTCAGCGACAAAGTCGGCGGCAGGTGCTTGACACTGCCAGCATCGGTGCTTCCACCAAGGGTGATATCGTGGCTGAACGGGGTAGCAGCCAGCAGCTCGATGCCCAGGTTGTCACGGATGAAGTATTCGGCCGTAAAGATCGGGCGCGTGTCTGCATCGATCTCGGCGTTCAGGCCCGCAAGGGTACCGTTGTCCGATTTCGGGTCCAGATAACCGACACCAATACCAAGCGTCCAGTCACCCTGCGATTGGGCAAATGCGGGAACGGCCAAAGCCACCAGCGCGGTGGACAGGGTCAAAGCGGCGAGTTTCTTTGTCATTGTCTTGCCTTTGGTTGTGTTGATGTCCTTGGCTTCGCAGCAAAGCGTTCGGCAAACTCTGATCTGCATCAAATCTGTGTGAAGTTCTCGGGTGCGCCTGTGTTGCGAACTGCCCACAAAACAAAGGAAATGCGCTTTGGTAGACGCTAGACGCATGCCGGGTTTGCGTTCTGAGGGTAGCTGGGACATCCCGGATCAGCTGAACATGGCGCGTCAGTGCCTGAACCACCCGTCCGATCAGGTGGCCCTGATCGATTTGACCGGGTCGTCTCGCGACGACATCATGTACGGCCAGCTGTCGCAGATGACCGACGGTATTGCGCGCGGGTTGTTGTCAAAGGTGCAGCCGGGGGATCGTGTTGGTGTGTTGCTCAGTCAATCGCCGTGGTGTGCGGCGGCACATCTGGCGATCTGGAAAATCGGTGCGATATCTGTGCCCTTGTTCAAGCTGTTCAAACAGGATGCTTTGCGGTCGCGTATCAGCGATGCCGGGGTGCGAATTGTTCTGACGGATGAGCAGGGCGCAGATTTGGTTGGCGATCTAGCCGAACCTCTCATTGCCGCAAACACCGCCGAGCCCGGCCCAAACCTTCCATTTGCCGCTACTGGACCTAATGACCCCGCCGTGTTGATCTATACATCGGGAACAACCGGCAGCCCCAAAGGCGCGCTCCATGGGCATCGGGTGCTGACCGGGCACCTTCCGGGCGTGTCGATCAGCCACGATCACCTGCAAGGCGGAGATTGCCTGTGGACGCCAGCGGACTGGGCCTGGATCGGTGGGTTGTTCGACGTGCTGATGCCCGGGCTGGCGCTGGGTATTCCGGTCGTCGCGGCGCGGTTGGAGAAATTCACGCCTGAGGCCTGCGCCGACGTGATTGAGCGTGGTGGTGTGCGGAATGTGTTCTTTCCTCCGACAGCGTTGCGGATGCTCAAAGCGGCGGATCAGGCGATCCCCGGTTTGCGTTCGGTTGCGTCAGGGGGTGAGCCGCTGGGGGCCGAGATGCTGGCCTGGGGACAGCAGGCGTTTGGCCTGACGATCAACGAATTTTACGGGCAGACCGAATGCAATATGGTCGTATCCTCCTGCGCCGAGGATTTCCCTGTTCAACCCGGCTGCATCGGCAAGCCGGTGCCGGGGCATGAGGTGGCAGTTGTCGACGAGTATGGCAATCCGACCGAGGAAGAGGGGGACGTGGCCATCCAGCGCGGCACGGCCTCGATGATGTTGGAATACTGGAACCGGCCCAAGGCGACGGCTGAAAAGTACCGGGGCGACTGGCTGATCACTGGTGATCGCGGCGTATGGGAGGGGGATTATCTGCGTTTCGTCGGTCGTGAGGATGATGTGATTACATCCGCCGGCTATCGCATCGGCCCGGCCGAGATCGAAGACTGCCTGCTGACCCACCCTGCGGTGGCGACGGTCGGAGTGGTCGGCAAGCCCGATCCGCTGCGCACCGAGATCGTCAAGGCTTATGTCGTTTTAAAGCCGGAGGTCGAAGCCTCGGCCTCGGAGTTGCAGGACTGGGTCAAGGACCGTCTGGCGCAATATTCCTACCCGCGTGAAGTGGCGTTTCTGGCGGAACTGCCGATGACGGTAACAGGTAAGGTGATCCGCAAGGAATTGAAGGCGCGGGCGATGGCGGAGGTAAGTCAGTGAAAGCAATTGTGAAGACACTGCTCTTAGCAGTGGTGGGGTTTGCACAGATGTCTGGCGTGCTAGCCGCCAAGGAGGTCAAACTCAGTGCCGGTTCCCTTCTGCAATTCTGTTCCGACAGTATTCCCAATACTGAACTGGCGACTATTATGGATGGCGAGTGCGTTAGCCACGCTCGCAAAATGTGCGAATATGCATATGACCTAGCAAAGAACGAATATTGTCTTGTTGAAGTCACTGCTTGGATGCGGCGTGATGCTGACATCCGCTGGCAGCGGCTTCCCGAAGGGCAAAAGTTAGGCTTCGAAAGCCTTCCAACAGCAAAAGAACTCTTCGAAAGCGAAATTGGTCTTGGACTTGTCTTGCCGCTGCCTGATTGCAGTAAAATTGACGTCGAGGGTGTCTCAGAAGAGACGGTATGCTCCTATACAGATGCTTTGGCAGGCTGGCGCACATCCCGAATAATCGAGCGATCCTGGCTATCCGAAACTGAGAACTTAATAGAGGTGCCATGAAACTCACATCCAAAGTTATGCCCGCCTCCGAAGGCTTTAACACAAACCGCACGGCCCATCTCGACGCGCTGGCGCAAATCTCCACTGCTGCCGAAGCGGCTCGTATGGGCGGTGGTGAAAAATCCCGTGCGCGGCATGAATCGCGGGGCAAGATGCTCCCGCGTCGTCGGGTGGCGAACCTATTGGACCCGGGATCTCCGTTTCTGGAAATCGGGGCAACGGCGGCGTATGGGATGTATGGTGACGCCGCGCCTTGTGCCGGGGTGATCGCAGGCATTGGCCGGGTGCAGGGGTGCGAGGTCATGGTGGTCTGCAACGACGCCACCGTGAAGGGCGGCACCTACTACCCGACGTCGGTTAAGAAACACCTGCGGGCGCAGGAGATTGCCGAGGAAAACCATCTGCCATGTATCTATCTGGTCGACAGTGGCGGCGCGAACCTGCCCAATCAGGACGAGGTTTTCCCCGACCGCGACCACTTTGGCCGCATCTTCTACAATCAGGCGCGGATGAGCGCGAAGGGTATCCCTCAGATCGCTGTCGTCATGGGATCATGTACGGCCGGCGGAGCTTATGTGCCTGCGATGTCGGATGTAACGATCATCGTGAAAGAGCAAGGAACGATCTTTCTGGCCGGGCCACCGCTGGTCAAGGCGGCGACCGGAGAGGTGGTCAGCGCCGAAGACTTGGGCGGTGGCGATGTGCATACGCGCCTGTCCGGTGTGGCGGATTACCTTGCCGAAGACGATGCCCATGCGCTCGCCCTGGCGCGGCGGGCGGTTCTGTCTTTGAACCTGAGCAAGCCGCAGACGGTAGATTGGGCCAACCCGGAAGATCCAGGCTATGACCCTGAGGAGATCCTCGGCGTGGTTCCTGCCGACCTCCGCACGCCTTATGACATCCGTGAGGTGATTGCTCGTCTGGTCGATGGCTCTCGGTTCGACGAATTCAAACCGCGCTTTGGCGAAACGCTGGTGACCGGGTTCGCCTATGTCAAAGGATGCCCCGTCGGGATCATCGCCAACAACGGCGTGTTGTTTTCTGAGGCCGCGCAAAAGGGTGCGCATTTCGTGGAGCTATGCTCGCAGCGTAAAATCCCGTTGGTCTTCCTGCAAAACATCACCGGCTTCATGGTTGGTCGCAAATACGAAAACGAAGGTATTGCGCGCCACGGTGCCAAGATGGTGACGGCTGTTGCCACGACATCAGTACCCAAGATCACCATGCTGGTGGGTGGGTCTTTCGGGGCGGGGAATTACGGCATGGCGGGGCGCGCCTATCAGCCGCGATTCCTGTGGACCTGGCCCAACTCTCGCATCTCGGTCATGGGCGGTGAGCAGGCGGCAGGCGTTCTGGCCACCGTCAAACGCGACGGGATTGAGCGGCAGGGAGGCGCATGGTCCGCCGAGGAAGAGGCTGAGTTCAAACGCCCGACCTTGGACATGTTCGAAGAACAATCCCACCCGCTCTATGCCTCGGCCCGTCTGTGGGACGATGGCATTATCGACCCGCGCAAAAGTCGGGATGTACTGGCCCTGTCGCTGAGCGCTGCTCTGAACACCCCGATCGAGGAGACACGTTTCGGCGTGTTCAGGATGTAAGATGAGCGTAAGTCTGAAAGACATTTTGGCCCGCTACCCCGGTGCACAGACATTTAAATTCGGTGACAACGCGGCGCTGAGCGCAGAGCTTCTGGCTTTGGTTCGTTCCGGCCGCAAAACAGCGACCTGCGATGCGCTCAGTAATTATCCTGATGGCAGCCCTGATATGCCGAAACCCGGCCGCCGTGATATTGCTCTGAACTGGGATGACACACCGGCTTTGGTCATTGAAACCGTAGATGTTTCGGTCCGGCGGTACTGCGATGTGACCGAGGATTTCGCTTTGGCGGAAGGTGAGAATGAAACGCTTGAAGGATGGCAGGAAGATCATCGCCGCTATTTCCAACGAAACGGTGGTTTTGATCCCGAGATGAAACTCGTGTGCGAACGGTTTCGGCTTGTGGAAGATCTGGCATTGGAAGGGTGAAGACCATGTTCAACAAAATTCTGATTGCCAATCGGGGTGAGATCGCCTGCCGGGTCATGGAGACGGCTCAGAGCATGGGCGTGTCTTGCGTCGCTGTTCATTCCGATGCGGACGCAGCAGCAAAGCATGTGCAGATGGCGGATGAGGTCGTTCATATTGGCGGTCCCGCCCCGACGGATAGCTACCTCAAGGCCGATGTGATTATTCAGGCGGCTTTGGACACGGGTGCGCGGGCAATCCATCCGGGATACGGGTTTCTGTCCGAAAATCCCGGTTTTGTGGATGCGGTCGAAGCCGCAGGTCTGACATTCATTGGTCCCTCGGCGGATGCGATCCGTAAGATGGGGCTCAAGGACGCGGCCAAAATTCTGATGGAACAAGCGGGTGTGCCCGTTGTGCCTGGGTATCACGGCGACAACCAAGACCCGGAACATCTGGCCGCGGCTGCCGACACGATCGGATATCCGGTTCTGATCAAAGCAGTCGCTGGCGGTGGCGGCAAAGGCATGCGACTGGTCGAAAATCCCGAAGACTTCGCAGCCGCATTGGATAGTGCAATGGGCGAGGCGCGGACCGCCTTTGGCAATGACGCTGTTCTGGTTGAGAAATTCGTCGCCAAGCCACGCCATATCGAAGTGCAGGTGTTCGGCGATGGCACCCATGCGGTGCATTTGTTCGAACGCGATTGCTCGTTGCAGCGTCGGCATCAGAAAGTGATCGAAGAGGCTCCGGCGCCGGGCATGACGTCCGAGATGCGCGAAGCGATGGGGCGGGCAGGTGTGTGCGCCGCCGAGGCGATTGGCTACAAAGGGGCCGGGACGGTCGAATTCATCGTTGACGCTTCGGACGGTCTGCGCCCGGATCGGTTCTGGTTCATGGAGATGAACACGCGCCTGCAGGTCGAACACCCGGTGACCGAAGCGATCACAGGTGTCGATCTGGTCGAATGGCAATTGCGGGTTGCGTCAGGTGAGAGCTTGCCGATGCAGCAAGAGGATCTGTCGATCAACGGGCATGCGTTCGAGGCGCGGCTCTATGCCGAGGATGTTCCAAAGGGTTTCTTGCCAGCGACAGGGCTGTTGACGCATCTGCGGTTCCCGGACGGGTGCCGCGCCGATAGCGGCGTGCGCGCCGGCGATACGATTAGCCCTTGGTACGACCCGATGATTTCGAAAGTTGTCGTCCATGGGCCAACACGTGCCGTCGCTCTTGAAACGTTGCATCGTGCCTTGCGCGGGACCGAGGTTGGCGGGACGGTGACCAATCTCGCGTTCCTGGGTGCGTTGACACGACATTCGGGCTTTGCGTCGGGCGACGTCGACACGGGGCTGATCGGCCGGGATATTGACGCGCTGGTTCAACAGGCCGAAGTCACGTCGTCAGCTTTTGTTGCGGCAGCGATGCACGCGCTTGATCTGGTCGAGCCCAATGATGAAACCGGGTTCACCTTGTGGTCTCCGCTGCACCGGGCCGTGCAGTTGATGCAGGACCGGGAAGTTGTGGATCTGGACGTTCAGGTCGAAGGGCCCGACCGGCAAGTTTGGCAGGTTGGCGAGGCCCAGGTGATCGCTGAACGTCATGACGGGCGGTGGAATGTCGGCGGAAGGCCAATGCCGAACGTTGCAATCTCAGGCGGCGAGATCACCGTTTTTGAGGACTATGGGCAGGTCTTTGAGAATGTTGACCCGCTGGATCGCGACGTCAGCGCAGCAGGTGATACCAACGTGATCGAAGCGCCAATGCCCGGCTTGGTCAAAGCTGTGTTCGCGACTGCGGGCCAGACCGTTTCGGAAGGTGACCGGCTGGCCATTCTTGAGGCAATGAAGATGGAGCATTCGCTGTTGGCGGCACGTGATGGCGAGGTCGCCGAAGTGCTTGTCGATGCCGGGGCACAAGTCGAGGCTGGCGCCGCGTTGGTGCGGTTGGAGGACAATGATTGAAAGCGCTGCGAGTCATAGGTTACAGCCACAGCGTCTTTTCCCGATCAGTTCGCATCGCGTTGGCTGAATTATCTCATCCCTACAGTTGGGAAGAGGTCGACCCGTTCGGTGAAGCATCCGACGATCATCCGTTCGGGCGGGTGCCGGTATTGTTTGATGGTCAGACACGTGTGTACGAAAGCTGGGCGATCCTTAGTTACCTCTATCGGATCAGCGACCGCAACCGCATCCGCGCCCCGCTTGTCGAAGCGCGCGCGGCACAGATTGCCGGAATCGTGACCTCTTACGCCTATTGGCCTTTGGTCCGGCAGGTTTACTCCCATGGCGTTTTCAGGCCGGCTTTTGACCTTGAATACGATATGTCGAAAATACAGGACGGCCTTGAACAAGCGGGTTCCGTTCTGAGCGCATTGGAGGACATAGCCGCTGAGAACCTCGTGCTTGGTTCAGGGTGTGAGCCCGAGGATTGTATCCTGTTTCCGATGATCGATGCGTTCCGGAGATATCCGGCAGCTGCGGAATTGCTTGCCCATTACCCCGCATTGAACTCATGGTGGGCACGGATGAACAATCGGGACAAAGTTGCCGAAACCTTCTGCAGGTTGGGACCCGAGGCGTGAGAACACAGTGGCGCGTCGGCAAACGATACGCAGTCAATGGAGGCTAGGATGGGTGAGCGGATAGAAATCTTCGAAGTAGGTCCACGGGACGGGCTTCAGAACGAGAAACGCGAGATCCCGGTGGCCGAGAAAGTGGCGCTGGTTGACTGCTTGTCGCGCGCCGGGTTCAGCCGGATCGAAATGGCAAGCTTTGTCTCTCCGAAATGGGTGCCGCAAATGGCTGGCAGCGCCGATGTTCTTGCCGGCATCACTAGGGCCAAAGGGGTTCGATACGCAGCGCTGACGCCGAATTTGCGCGGATACGAAGATGCGATGGCCGCCGGTGCGGATGAGATCGCCATCTTTGCCTCGGCATCCGAAGGTTTTTCTAAGGCGAATATCAACGCATCAATCGCCGAATCCATCGAACGTTTTGTTCCGATTTTGGAAGCCGCCCGCCACATCGACTTGCCGGTCAGGGGTTATGTGTCTTGCGTGACCGATTGCCCCTATGACGGGCCGACCCCGCCTGAAAAAGTGGCGGAAGTTGCTGATATTCTGTTCTCGCACGGCTGCTATGAAGTGTCGTTAGGCGATACGATTGGGCAGGGCACACCGGACAAGATTGCCCATATGTTGCTGGCGGTGCGTGAAAGGGTCCCGGTCACCCGATTGGCTGGGCATTTCCATGACACGAACGGGCGGGCGATGGACAATATTGATGCTTCGATTGCGCTTGGGGTTCGAGTCTTCGATGCGGCGATTGGTGGATTGGGGGGATGCCCCTATGCGCCAGGAGCGGCCGGGAACGTCGCAACCGAAGCCGTTGCCGCACATCTTGAACGGCTTGGATATGAAACCGGTCTGGACGCTGCGGTGCTGGAAGAGGCCGCTCAGATGGCTCAGGCGATGAGAGGCTGACATGTACGAAGCGATCACGCTCACCTCAGATGACCGGGGCGTTGCAACGCTGACCCTGAACCTTGCCGAAAAGCACAATGCAATGTCGGCCATTATGATCGCGGAACTGACGCATGCGGCGGCTGATCTGGGGAACGATCAAGACGTGCGTGTGGTCATTTTGACCGGCGCAGGCAAAACTTTTTGCGCCGGTGGTGATCTGGGCTGGATGAAAGAGCAGATGGCGGCAGATTCGGCGACACGTTTTGTCGAAGCACGCAAACTTGCGGAAATGCTGCAGGCTTTGAACATGCTAAACAAACCGTTGATTGGCGCGTTGCAGGGCAATGCCTTTGGCGGCGGCGTCGGTTTAGCCTCAGTCTGTGATGTAGCCATTGGCGTCGACAGCCTGAAGATGGGGCTGACCGAAACCCGGTTGGGGCTGATCCCGGCCACCATCGGACCTTATGTGATTGCCCGGATGGGTGAGGCGAAAGCCCGGAGGGTGTTCATGTCTGCGCGGTTGTTCGATGCGCACGAAGCGGTGGATCTGGGGTTATTGGCCAAGGTGGCGCCCGCCGATGAGCTCGACGCGGCGATCGAGGCAGAGGTTCAACCTTACCTGAGCTGCGCCCCCGGTGCGGTTGCCTCCGCAAAGGAACTTGTCCGGGAACTGGGTCCTCGTATCGATGACAGCGTGATTGATCACACCATCCAAAAACTGGTCTCCCGCTGGGAGACATCTGAAGCCCAAGAGGGGATTGGTGCGTTTTTTGACAAGCGTAACCCCGCGTGGAACAACAAAGTTTAACGCTTACCGTACAAGGCAACCTGGGGTTCACCGGTTGCGATTCTTCCTGACGTTGTCAAGCGCAGGATTGATGCGGTGTGCGCTTGTGTTCGGTTGACCCTCTGACCCCGCAGGGATAGAGAATGTCCAGTCAACACGCCAATTGACGGCGCATTCCAATAGAGGATGCGCAGGAAAGGAGCTACTAGTGGAAGACCTGCTGCGGGAATACCTCCCGATCCTGGTGTTTCTGGCCGTGGCGGTCGGTCTTGGAATCGTTTTGATTCTTGCCGCCGTTGTGCTGGCCGTCCGCAATCCTGACCCGGAAAAAGTCAGCGCCTATGAATGCGGTTTCAATGCTTTTGATGATGCGCGGATGAAATTCGACGTGCGGTTCTATCTGGTTGCGATTCTCTTCATCATCTTTGATCTGGAGATTGCGTTCCTGTTCCCTTGGGCCGTTGGGTTCAAAGACATCAGCGATGTAGGCTTCTGGTCGATGATGGTGTTCCTAGGCGTTCTGACCATCGGCTTTGCCTATGAGTGGAAGAAGGGAGCCTTGGAATGGGAGTGATGACGGGCGCAAACACTGCGGGCGTCGACAAAGAAGTCGCCACCCAGGCCCTGAACGCCGAGCTGCAGGACAAAGGGTTCCTGCTGACCTCGACCGAGGACATCATCAATTGGGCCCGTACTGGCTCACTGCACTGGATGACCTTTGGTCTGGCCTGCTGCGCGGTTGAGATGATGCACACCTCGATGCCGCGTTATGATGCGGAACGGTTTGGCATTGCGCCCCGCGCGTCTCCGCGTCAGTCGGACGTGATGATCGTGGCCGGAACGCTGACCAACAAGATGGCCCCCGCGCTGCGCAAGGTTTATGACCAGATGCCCGAGCCGCGCTATGTGATCTCTATGGGATCCTGCGCCAATGGTGGCGGATATTATCACTATTCCTATTCGGTTGTACGTGGTTGTGATCGTATCGTTCCGGTGGACATTTACGTCCCTGGCTGCCCTCCAACAGCCGAAGCGTTGCTATACGGATTGATGCAATTGCAACGCAAAATCCGCCGTACCGGCACGATCGTGCGCTAAAAGGAGGCACCGGATGAGCGAAGCACTCAAAGAACTCGGCGCCCAGCTGGAACTCAAGCGAACCGATTGTGTTCTGTCCTGGGACGTCACCCACGGTGAGCTGAACGTCGATGTGGCCCCGTCCAACCTGGTTGAGTTTATCGAATTTCTGAAATCTGATCAGAACTGCAAGTTCTCGTCTCTGGTAGATATCACTGCTGTGGACTACCCCGAGCGGGCCAAGCGGTTTGATGTGGTCTACCATTTCCTGTCCATGTACCAGAATCAGCGCATCCGTCTGCGGGTCTCGATCCGGGAAGAAGACATGGTTCCGTCGATTGTCGACGTTCACCCCTCGGCCAATTGGTTCGAGCGTGAGGTGTACGACATGTTTGGCATTCTGTTCTCGGGCCATCCGGACCTGCGGCGCATCCTGACCGACTATGGGTTCCGTGGCCATCCATTGCGCAAGGATTTCCCGACCACCGGCTATACCGAAGTTCGGTATGATGAGGCGCAAAAGCGTGTCGTGTACGAGCCGGTCTCGCTGGTGCAAGAGTACCGTCAGTTTGACTTCATGTCCCCGTGGGAAGGTGCGGAGTACATTCTGCCTGGCGATGAAAAGCAGGAGGCCGAATAATGGGTGGTATCTGGTGGCTGATCCTTTCTGCGCTGACCATCATCCCGATGGTGAAAATTCTGCCGTTTTTCGGGATCAACAAATACTGGTGTCTGCTGTGCCTGGTCCCATTTGGCACTATCGCGCTGCTGTGGTGGGTCGGTTTGAAACTTCAGGAATTGGAGCGCCGCTGAGATGCTGATGCTGCTGGGGGAACTGATCGCTTTGGGCGCGCTGGGCGTGCTGCTTGCGGGCGCTGCCGCCAAAGCGGCCGAGGCCGAAAAGGCTCGGGTTCGGGCCGCGGCAAAGAAGAATAAGAGGGGACGGCGTTGATGGACGGCTCCAGATATGATGACGGCAGTTCGGACGCGCTGAGCGGCGAGCAGAAGATCCGCAACTTTAACATTAACTTTGGCCCGCAGCACCCTGCCGCGCATGGGGTTTTGCGTCTGGTGCTTGAGCTGGACGGCGAAATCGTCGAGCGCTGTGACCCGCATATCGGCCTGCTGCACCGTGGCACCGAAAAGCTGATGGAAAGCCGGACCTATCTGCAAAACCTGCCGTATTTCGATCGTCTCGATTACGTGGCGCCGATGAATCAGGAACACGCTTGGTGTCTGGCTATTGAAAAGCTGACCGGGGTTGAAGTGCCCCGCCGGGCCTCTCTGATCCGGGTCCTGTATTCTGAGATTGGGCGCATCCTGAACCATCTGCTGAACGTGACCACCCAAGCGATGGACGTCGGCGCGCTGACCCCGCCGCTCTGGGGCTTTGAAGAACGCGAAAAGCTGATGGTGTTTTATGAGCGTGCCTGCGGTGCCCGCCTGCACGCGGCCTATTTCCGCCCTGGCGGTGTGCATCAGGACCTGCCGCCGGAACTGTTGGACGATATCGAGGCATGGAGCCATGAATTCCCTGCCGTTTTGGGCGATATCGACGGGTTGCTGACCGAAAACCGCATCTTCAAGCAACGTAACGCCGATATCGGCGTCGTGACCGAGGATGACATCCAGAAATACGGCTTCTCGGGCGTCATGGTGCGCGGATCTGGGCTGGCCTGGGATCTGCGCCGTGCACAGCCCTATGAATGCTACGACGAGTTCGAATTTCAGATCCCTGTAGGCAAGAACGGCGACTGCTATGACCGCTATCTGGTGCGCATGGAAGAGATGCGCCAGTCGCTGCTGATCATCCGTCAGGCTATCGCCAAAATCCGCGAGTGTCCGGGGGATATTTTAGCGCGCGGCAAGATCACCCCGCCAAGCCGGTCGGACATGAAGACCTCGATGGAAAGCCTGATCCATCACTTCAAGCTGTACACCGAAGGCTTCCACGTTCCCGCGGGCGAGGTTTATGCCGCCGTCGAGGCCCCCAAGGGCGAATTCGGCGTCTACCTGGTCGCCGATGGTGCCAACAAACCCTACCGCGCCAAGCTGCGCGCACCCGGTTTCCTACACCTGCAAGCTATGGATTACATTGCCGGAGGGCACCAATTGGCCGACGTCGCCGCCATCATTGGGACGATGGACGTCGTATTCGGGGAGATTGATCGGTGAAAGCTGAACTCACTAGATACTGGGTCGAGTACTCTGAGCCGCGACCGTTCCTGGCCAAGCTGGGAGTGGGTGTGACAGCTTTCGATGTAAATGATGCTATCAGCTTGATTTCAAGCTCGCTTTCAGTTGGTGGAGAAGTCGCCCATATTCGCGCAAATATCGATGTTCGCGATCTTGATCAAAATCACATAGTTCCAAATATGGGGGCCCCCTCGGACAGAGGCGTCTGGTTCCCGTTAACCTGAAGACCGGATGACAAATGCTACGCCGTTTATATCCTGAACAGCCTGAGACGTTCGCCTTCACCGCTGCCAACCAGCAATGGGCCGAAGCGCAGATCACCAAATACCCTGAGGGCCGTCAGGCCAGCGCGGTCATCCCGCTTTTGTGGCGCGCGCAGGAGCAGGAGGGCTGGCTGAGCCGTCCGGCGATTGAATCCGTCGCCGACATGCTTGGCATGGCTTATATCCGGGTTCTTGAAGTCGCCTCTTTCTACTTTATGTTTCAATTGCAGCCGGTGGGCTCGGTCGCCCATATTCAGGTTTGTGGCACGACTTCCTGCATGATCTGCGGGGCCGAAGACCTGATCGCGGTCTGCAAGGACAAGATCGCCGAGAAACCGCATGTTTTGTCCGCCGATGGTAAGCTGAGCTGGGAAGAGGTCGAATGTCTGGGCTCCTGCACCAATGCGCCGATGGCGCAGATCGGCAAGGATTACTACGAAGATCTGACGGCCGAGAGGTTTGGTAAGATCATCGACGATCTGGCAGCGGGCAAAGTGCCGCTTCCGGGCCCGCAAAACGGGCGCTATGCCGCAGAACCTCTGAGTGGTCTGTCCAGCCTGACCGAATATGACGCAGGCAAGCCGCAATACAATGCCAGTGTCGCCTTGGCCAGTGATCTGGGCGACACCATAAAGCGGATCGACGGAACCGAGGTTCCAATCCTGACGCCATGGTTGGGCAAGGATGGCAAAGCCGCTGCGACGAAGTCGGCTCCGAAACCACCCAAGGCACCTGCAACTGGCAAACCTGCGGTAAAGCAGGCGGCAGAGGCTAAATCCAAACCTGCCAAGGCCAAGAAAGCCGAAGCAAAACCGGCCGAGTTCAAAGAAGACCAGCCCGAAACGCTGACTAGGGCTCGGGGTGGTGCGCCAGATGACCTGAAGCTGTTGAAAGGCGTGGGACCGAAGCTGGAGCAGACGCTCAACGAACTGGGCTTCTATCACTTTGACCAGATCGCAGCCTGGACAGACGGGCATGTGGCCTGGGTTGATGCGCGATTGAAGTTCAAAGGTCGGATTGAACGGGATGGCTGGATCGAACAAGCGTCGAAACTGGCAGCGGGTGAAGAGACAGAATTCGCCAAACGCGCAAAAAAAGACGGGCTTTACGAACACTGACACAGGGATGAGTGGCTCCACCAATTGGGTGCCGGGATAAGATGGACGACAAGGAACAAGCAATAGCCCGCAAGGGCCGGCATATCGGGGTGGTCATTGCTGTGACCATGCTGTTGTGGCTTGCGGTGTCGCTGTTCATCGGCCCGGCTTTGGAAATGCCCGGGCGCTATGCGCTGCTGTTTGATTTCGCCGCATTGGGCGGATTCATCTACGCGGTGATCAACATATTTCAACTCTGGCGCATGCGTCAGGACAACCAAAGGTAAGCGAGCGATGCTGAAGGATCAGGACCGGATCTTTACCAACATCTACGGGATGCACGAGCGGACGCTGAAAGGCGCGCAAGCTCGGGGGCATTGGGACGGAACCGCTGGCCTGATTGGCAATGGGCGCGACTGGATTATTCAAACGATGAAAGATTCAGGTTTGCGCGGTCGGGGCGGTGCGGGTTTTCCAACGGGTCTGAAATGGTCGTTCATGCCCAAGGAAAGCGATGGTCGCCCGGCCTATCTGGTGGTGAATGCCGACGAATCCGAACCCGGCACCTGCAAAGACCGCGAGATTATGCGCCATGATCCGCATACCTTGATCGAAGGCTGCCTGATCGCGTCCTTCGCGATGAACGCAAACACTTGTTATATCTACCTGCGCGGCGAATATATTCGCGAACGCGAGGCGCTGCAGGCCGCGATTGATGAGGCTTATGATGCCGGTCTGCTGGGTAAAAACGCCGCCGGATCGGGATGGGATTTCGATCTGTTCCTGCACCATGGCGCGGGCGCCTATATCTGCGGTGAAGAAACCGCGCTGATTGAAAGCCTTGAAGGCAAAAAGGGCATGCCGCGGATGAAGCCTCCGTTCCCGGCGGGTGCGGGCCTTTATGGTTGCCCGACCACAGTTAACAACGTGGAATCCATCGCTGTTGTGCCAACCATTCTGCGGCGCGGAGCTGACTGGTTTGCTGGCTTTGGCCGTCAGAACAACGCTGGCACCAAACTGTTTGCGATCTCTGGTCACGTCAACAATCCTTGTGTTGTCGAAGAGGCGATGTCGATCCCATTTGAACAGCTGATCGAAACCCATTGCGGCGGCATTCGCGGTGGTTGGGACAACCTGTTGGCAGTAATCCCGGGTGGGTCCTCGGTGCCATGTGTTCGCGGCGAGAACATGCGCGATGCGATCATGGATTTTGACCATCTGCGTAACGATCTGGGCTCGGGCCTCGGGACCGCTGCCGTGATCGTGATGGACAAGTCCACGGACATCATTAAAGCGATCTGGCGTCTGTCAAAATTCTACAAGCACGAAAGCTGCGGCCAGTGCACGCCCTGCCGAGAAGGCACGGGCTGGATGATGCGTGTTATGGATCGTCTGGTGCGCGGTGAAGCGGAGCTGGAAGAGATCGACATGTTGTTCGATGTGACCAAGCAGGTCGAAGGCCACACGATTTGCGCCCTTGGGGACGCAGCGGCCTGGCCAATCCAGGGCCTGATCCGTAACTTCCGCGAAGAGATCGAAGACCGTATCAGAGCCCAGAAATCGGGTCGCATGGGTGCGATGGCGGCCGAGTGAAAATGCAGCCATCGGGTCATCATATCGCCGAATTCAATATCGGCACGTTGCGCTACGACTGGGAAGATCCGCGCGTCAAAGACTTTGCGGATAACCTTGACCGGGTATACGCGGTTGCTAGGCGTGCCCCCGGTTTCGTATGGCGCATGTCGGATGATGCGATGGAAGACGCACAATGCGATCCGACAGGCCCGTTGGGGGGCAATCCGCGAACGGCTTCGACATTGTCGGTATGGGAAGATATTACCAGTTTGGAGAATTTCGTCTGGAACACCGTTCACAAACAGTTCTATGACCGAAAACACGAATGGTATGCGCCCAGTGACGCCTTGCGGTTGGTTTTATGGTGGGTTCCGGCTGGGCATCGACCGACAATTGCGGAGGCGGCCGAACGGTATCGTCATCTTGAAGAACACGGGGAGACCGAGTTTTCCTTTGGGTGGGCTGGTGCCAAAGAAGCGGCGCTTTGGAAAGCCGCTCAATGCGAACAGGTCGGGTGAAGGAGAGACGGTATGTTGGATGTATTCGCTGAGTATTCACACGCAATCGCCTCGCTGATGATCTTTACCTTGATCGTCCTGTTCATGTCGCCGTTCACAGCTCTGGTAAAACAGGGCAAGGGACTGGCCCCGGGCGCAACGCCAGAGCAGGACTACTCCGATAACGCTTATCGCCTGAATCGCGCTTACCTGAACGGAACCGAGACACTGCCAGCGTATCTTGCCGTGACCATTGCGGCGATCCTTTTGGGGGCAAGCCCGTTTTGGGTGAACCTGTTGGCGTCGGTTGCGTTGGTGGCGCGGATCGTCATGCTGGTGATTCATTTGCGCGGAATTGGTAAGCAAAACAGCGGGTTGCGGTCGATTTCTTATGTCGTCGGATGGGCCTGTATGGTCATTCTGGGCGTTCTGGCATTGGGGGCGGCGTTTTGATCCAACCTGACGGACATCACCTGGCGGAATTGAACATCGGGCGTTTGCTGACCCCGACTGATGATCCGCGTGTGGCGGAATTCATGAACAATCTCGACCGTATCAACGGGCTTGGCAAGCGCATACCGGGCTTTGTCTGGATGATGGAGGGATCAGGCGAGCCGGGAACCGGCAATACCGAAAACAACATCGACGGTGATCCTCAATTTGTCGCCAACATGACTGTTTGGAAAAATGTCGAAAGTCTTGAGCGTTTTGTTTGGGGCACGATCCACAAACAGTTCTACGAGCGCCGGCATGACTGGTTTGAAGTGCTGGGCGAGCAGCACTTTGTGATGTGGTGGGTGCCTGAAGGGCACAAACCGACCCTTGAAGAAGGGTTGGAGAGGTTGGACCACCTGCGGACAAATGGTCCCGACACCCAGGCCTTTGGCTGGGATGAATTGAAACCGGCAAGCAAGTGGCGCGACAATCGGTGCGCCCAAGTTGCAGCGGAGTGATTGCGATGCAGACACAGTTAACGGTCTCGGTCGTTGTCGACATGCCGCTCAGGCCAGCCACTAAACGGGAGTGGTTACCTTGGTAAAAGTCGTTCTTAAGCGCGTTACACTTGTTTCTGCGTGTCTTCTTGTATCAGCTTGTGGATTGCTCAGGCCATCGGATGATCGGATTCTGTTCGATGGTCAGGCTTTTCGGGCCAAGGCTAAAGTGGTGGACAAAAAAGTCTCGCCAGCCGATTTCTCGGTGGTCGTAAATGGCGTATCCGCATCGTTGGATGGCGCCCGCGAGGCCGGGCGTTATGAGGGTACAAAGTTCTGCATAGAAAATTTTGGCTCGTCGCGGATTGAGTGGAAGGTCGGCCCGGATACCGAACCACAGCAATTGCAGATCAGTGACGACAAGCTGACATTTGCGGGGACGTGCCAAAGACCATGAGCCGTGTTTTTGCATATCACAACACGATCCTTGGGCCGTTATTGCATAGCAACCGGGTCGCACGTCGTCTTGGGGAACCCAAGACGAAAGGAAAAACCATGTCTCTTGCAAAAACAATCGCTTTGGCGGCCCTCATGACAATCCCGGCGGCAGCAGACGCAAAACCGCCCTTGAGAGATGTCAAAGAGATCGACAATGAACTCTACTACATCGCCATTGCAAACGAAATTTCGGACTATTGCCCGTCGATAAGCGGGCGCAGGATGAAGGCGATCGGGGTGATGTGGGGGTTGCGGTCCAAGGCGAACAAACTGGGGTATTCAGACAAGGAAATCCGCGCCTACGTGGACTCTGATTCCGAAAAAGACCGGATGCGATCCAAAGGTGAGGCCTATTTGGCCCAGCATGGCGTCTCTTACGACAATCCGAATTCCTTCTGTACGTTGGGTCGTACGGAAATCGAAAGAAACAGCGCCATCGGCGTTTATTTGAGGGCGAACTAGACCATGTCTGACCTCCGCAAAGTCAATATCGACGGGCAGGAAATCGAAGTCGATGGTGCGATGACCCTAATCCAGGCCTGCGAACAGGCTGGGGTCGAAGTGCCGCGCTTTTGTTACCACGAGCGCTTGTCGATTGCCGGGAACTGCCGGATGTGCCTTGTCGAAGTTGTTGGCGGCCCGCCGAAACCAGCGGCCTCCTGTGCGATGCAGGTGCGCGATCTGCGCCCCGGTCCGGAAGGGCAGGCGCCGGTGGTCAAGACGAACTCGCCTATGGTCAAGAAGGCCCGCGAAGGGGTGATGGAATTCCTGCTGATCAATCACCCGCTGGACTGTCCGATCTGTGATCAGGGCGGCGAGTGTGACCTTCAGGATCAGGCGATGGCCTACGGTATGGCTGGGTCACGGTTTAAAGAGGCCAAACGCGCGGTCGACGATCTGAACCTCGGGCCACTTGTCGGGACCGCGATGACCCGCTGCATCAGCTGCACGCGCTGCGTTCGGTTCACCACCGAGGTGGCCGGGATCACCCAGATGGGCCAAACCGGCCGCGGAGAGGATGCCGAAATCACGGCGTATCTAAACGAAACGCTCGACTCCAATTTGCAGGGCAACATCATTGATCTCTGCCCGGTTGGAGCGCTGACGTCCAAGCCTTACGCCTTTACCGCGCGGCCTTGGGAGCTGACGAAAACGGAATCTGTTGATGTGATGGATGCTTTGGGTTCGAACATTCGCGTCGACACCAAAGGCCGCGAAGTGATGCGGTTCCTGCCGCGCAATCATGACGGCGTAAATGAGGAATGGATCAGCGACAAGACCCGCTTTGTCTGGGACGGTTTGCGTCGTCAGCGGTTGGATCGGCCTTACGTGCGTGAAAACGGCAAACTGCGTGCTGCGACATGGCCAGAGGCACTTACCAAAGTGGCCGAAGCGTTCAAAGGAGCCAAAAAACCAGCTGGAATCGTGGGTGATTTGGTGCCGGTCGAGGCAGCCTTTGCGCTGAAACAGATGATTGAAGGGCAGGGTGGCGTTGTTGAATGCCGCACCGATGGGGCCAAGCTGCCTGCGGGCAATCGAGGCGCTTATGCTGGAACGGCTGCGATTGAAGACATCGATACAGCCGAGCGCATTCTGCTGATCGGAACAAATCCGCGCGACGAAGCACCGGTTCTGAACGCGCGTATCCGCAAGGCTTGGATACACGGGGCCGAGGTGGCGTTGATCGGGCAGGCGGTGGATCTGACCTACGGCTATCACCATATGGGGGATGACCGGGCGGCGCTGCAAAAGGTCGTCGACATGGGTGGAGATGACGAAATCAAGGGTAAACGTTCACTTGTCATTGTTGGACAAGGTGCGTTGCAAGAAGCAGACGGCGCTGCCGTTCTGGCCGCTGCGCAAAGCGTTGCGACAGTTACCGAAAGCGGTCTGCTCATCCTGCATACCGCTGCTTCGCGTGTTGGTGCGATGGATGTGGCTGCGACTAACGAAGGCGGTATGGATGCCGTCGGCGCTGCCGACGTGATCTATAACCTCGGGGCGGACGAGGTCGAGATCAGCGACGGCGCTTTTGTTATCTATCAGGGCAGCCATGGCGATCGCGGTGCCCACCGCGCTGACGTAATCTTGCCGGGTGCCGCCTATACCGAAGAAAACGGTCTGTTCGTGAACACAGAAGGTCGCCCTCAGCTGGCGATGCGCGCAGGCTTTGCGCCGGGTGAAGCCAAGGAAAACTGGGCTATCTTGCGGGCTTTGTCGGCGGAATTGGGTGCCACGTTGCCCTATGACTCGCTGGCCCAGCTGCGCAGCGCGTTGATCGAAGCGGTGCCGCATCTGGCGCGCCTCGACGAAGTGATTGAGAACGAAGTTCAGGCATTGGACCCGGCCGCTCTGGGCAAGGCAACTTTCCGCAATGCAATCAAAGACTTCTATCTGACCAACCCGATCGCGCGCGCCTCAGAGTTGATGGCCGAACTGTCGGCGCAGGCACAGGCTCGCAAATCCGAGCAGATTGCCGCGGAATGAAGCAGACTTTCGTCATATCGCGTTCAAGCGCGCCTGCACGTGACACCAGGTGGCGGGCGGCAGGGTGCGATTTGGATATGACGCTGAACAAAAAGGGTGGCGCAATAGCGGCAGATGCTGTTTACACCAACACGCCGACCCAGCCGCAATATGCGCAGGCACATGGCCTTTGCATCGCACGCGGAAAACGGAATACCCACGGTGTGAGGACCAATGGCTGAATTCTTTAACACCCCAGGCGGAATAGCCATCATCATTCTGGCGCAAGTACTTGCGGTTGTTGCCTTTGTGATGATCTCACTGTTATTTCTTGTCTATGGCGACCGCAAGATTTGGGCGGCTGTTCAGATGCGCCGGGGCCCCAACGTGGTTGGCGTCTACGGCTTGCTGCAAACCGTAGCAGACGCTCTGAAATATGTGGTCAAAGAGGTGGTCATACCCGCCGGGGCCGACCGCACAGTATTTATCCTCGCCCCTTTGACATCCTTTGTCTTGGCGATGATCGCCTGGGCGGTGATCCCGTTCAACGACGGCTGGGTCCTGTCCGATATCAACGTGGCCATTCTGTACGTCTTTGCTGTGTCTTCGTTGGAAGTTTATGGCGTGATTATGGGTGGTTGGGCATCAAACTCAAAGTACCCGTTCCTGGGTTCGCTGCGCTCGGCAGCGCAGATGATCTCTTATGAGGTCTCCATCGGCCTGATCATCATCGGCGTGATAATCTCGACCGGGTCGATGAATTTCGGGGCCATCGTACAGGCACAGGACGGCAATCTAGGCCTGTTCAACTGGTACTGGCTACCGCATTTCCCGATGGTGTTCCTGTTCTTCATCTCGGCGCTTGCCGAAACCAATCGCCCCCCGTTTGATCTGCCCGAGGCGGAATCGGAACTGGTCGCTGGCTATCAGGTCGAATACTCGGCCACGCCCTTCCTGCTGTTCATGGCCGGTGAATACATTGCCATCTTCCTGATGTGCGCGCTGACCACGCTGCTGTTCTTCGGCGGCTGGCTGTCACCGATCCCTGGCTTGCCGGATGGCGTATTGTGGATGATCGCCAAGATGGCGTTCTTCTTCTTCCTGTTTGCAATGGTCAAGGCAATCACGCCTCGCTACCGCTATGACCAACTGATGAGGCTGGGCTGGAAAGTCTTCCTGCCGTTCTCACTGGCATGGGTGGTCTTTGTGGCCTTTGCAGCGAAATTCGACTGGTTCTGGGGCGCGTTCGCCCGCTGGAGCGTAGGAGGCTGATATGACTCAAATCGACTACACCCGCGCCGCCAAGTACTTTTTGCTGCAAGACTTCTGGGTCGGCATGAAACTGGGGCTGAAGTATTTCTTTGCCCCCAAGGCCACCATCAACTACCCGCACGAAAAGGGCCCCCTGTCGCCACGGTTCCGGGGTGAGCACGCTCTGCGCCGGTATCCGAATGGTGAAGAACGCTGCATCGCCTGCAAGCTGTGCGAAGCGATCTGTCCGGCGCAGGCCATCACCATCGACGCCGAACCGCGCGAAGATGGCAGCCGCCGCACCACGCGGTACGACATCGACATGACCAAGTGCATCTATTGCGGCTTCTGTCAGGAAGCCTGCCCGGTCGATGCCATCGTCGAAGGTCCGAACTTCGAATTCGCCACGGAAACCCGCGAAGAGCTGTTCTACGACAAGGAAAAACTGCTCGACAACGGTGAGCGTTGGGAAGCCGAGATTGCCCGCAATCTGGAAATGGACGCGCCGTACAGATGAGTGACACGCCGACAAATCCGTTCGAGCTGATGATGAAGCAGGCTCAGGACATGGCCAAGGCGATGAACCCGGCGATGGAGAATTTCTCGCCCAAAGGGTTCGAGGCGTTGTGGCCGACCATGCCCAAAGAGGTCATGGAGATGATGTTCGGCAATACCGTCAACAAGGACGGGCTGGATGCCAAGACCCGTCTGCTGCTGACGCTGGCCGGGTTGACCTGTCAGGGCGCGCAGGCGGATGCGGCGGTACGGCAGACCGTGCGCCACGCGCTGGAAGCGGGCGCCAAGAAACAAGAGATCGTGGAAACGATCGGTCAGATGTCGGTCTTTGCCGGCATCCCGGCCATGACCCGCGCGCTGGAACTGGCGCAAGAGGTCATGGGCGACAACGAGGATGAGGATCAATGACCGTCTTTGCCTTCTATCTGTTTGCCATTAGCGCCATCACCGGCGGGCTGTTCACGGTGATCAGCCGCCAGCCGGTGCACTCGGTGCTGTGGCTGATCCTGTCCTTCCTGTCTGCGGCGGGGCTGTTCGTGCTGCTGGGCGCGGAGTTCGTGGCGATGCTGCTGATCATCGTCTATGTGGGCGCGGTCGCGGTGCTGTTCCTGTTCGTGGTGATGATGCTGGATGTGGACTTTGCCGAGCTTAAGGCCGAGATGGCGCGCTATATGCCGCTGGCCCTGCTGATCGGACTGGTGATCCTAATGCAGTTCGTAATGGCCTTTGGCGCTTGGGACAGCGCGCAGGGTGCAGCGGCCAATCTGGCCCAGCCGGTTCCGGTGGATCGTCACAACACCGAGGCGCTGGGTGTCATCCTCTACGATCAATACTTCCTTCTGTTCCAACTGGCGGGCCTGATCCTGCTGGTCGCCATGATCGGCGCCATTGTTTTGACGCTGCGCCACCGTCAGGACATCAAGCGTCAGGACATCATCGGCCAGATGATGCGCGACCCGGCCAAGGCGATGGAGTTGAAGGATGTGAAACCGGGGCAGGGGTTGTAGTCGATGCCTGATTTGCCGGAAGTGAGAAGCTTTGCAAAGAATACCATCGCACTAGTTGATGAGTTTGGTTGGGCGTTTACAAGCGTCTTTCCAACCGAAGATGATCCCGAGGAAACCCCGGAGTTTTCGTACTCAACCAATCTGGACGAGTTTTGTGGGCTTCCCGAACTGATCGTTTTTGGCCTACCCAAGGACACAGCCCACAGAATTGTCTCGGATATTGTGGATCGCGCAAAGTCTGGTTGGGTCTGGGATGGCGGCAACGCACGGCTCGACGAGATCATCGAAAACTATCCTTTGGAGTTGCGACCTGTTCACCCTTCAAATCTTGATAATCACTTCGGCGCAAGCATTGCGTTTCGAGAAGCAACGAAGCGTCCAAAACTTGGGAACGCGCTTCAAATATTTTGGCCTGATCGCGATGGTGCGATGCCTTGGGAAGTTGAGAATGCTCCGTGGTATCAACCGCAGTTGGATCGGCCTGAAAATGAAAGTGCTGCAAAAGGCTTAGGATCATGATCGGACTTGAACACTATCTTACGGTCGCGGCGACGCTGTTCGTCATCGGAATCTTCGGTCTTTTCCTGAACCGCAAGAACGTCATCATCCTGCTGATGAGCATCGAGTTGATGCTGCTGGCGGTGAATATCAACCTTGTGGCATTTTCCAGTTTCCTCGGCGATCTGGTCGGGCAGGTGTTTACGCTGTTCGTGCTGACCGTGGCGGCGGCCGAGGCGGCAATTGGTCTGGCCATTCTGGTCTGCTTTTTCCGCAACCGTGGCACCATCGCGGTTGAAGACGTCAATATGATGAAGGGCTAAGAGAACCATGGAAACCACCATCCTCTTTGCCCCTCTCGTGGGCGCGCTGCTTTGCGGCTTCGGCTGGCGCTTCATCGGCGAGAAAGCCGCCATGTGGACAGCCACAGGCCTGCTGTTTCTGGCCTGTTTGCTGTCGTGGATCGTTTTCCTGACCTTCGACGGTGTCACCCAACAGATCGAGATCATGCGCTGGATTGAGAGTGGCTCGCTGTCGACAAGCTGGGCGGTGCGTCTGGACCGGCTGACCGCAATCATGCTGATTGTAGTGACGACCGTCTCGGCGCTCGTGCATCTGTATTCCTTTGGCTACATGGACAACGACCCGCAATGGCGCGAGGGCGAAAGCTATAAGCCACGGTTCTTTGCCTATCTGTCGTTCTTTACCTTCGCCATGCTGATGCTGGTGACATCGGACAATCTGGTTCAGATGTTCTTTGGCTGGGAAGGTGTGGGTGTCGCGTCTTACCTGCTGATCGGGTTCTACTATCGCAAGCCGACGGCGAACGCTGCCGCGATCAAAGCGTTCGTCGTTAACCGAGTGGGTGACTTTGGATTTGCGCTGGGAATTTTTGCACTGTTCTTCCTGACCGACAGCATCAACCTCTCCGACGTTTTCGCGTCGGCCCCGAAACTGGCTGAAACACAGTTGCGTTTCCTGTGGGGCGAATGGAGCGCAATTGAAGTGATTTGTGTTCTGTTGTTCATCGGCGCGATGGGCAAATCGGCACAGTTGATCCTGCACACGTGGTTGCCGGACGCGATGGAAGGCCCGACACCTGTGTCCGCGCTGATCCACGCGGCCACCATGGTGACGGCTGGTGTCTTTCTTGTTTGCCGTATGTCACCGCTGATGGAGTTCGCGCCGGGTGCGACCGGGTTCATCACCTTCCTTGGCGCGTCCACCGCGTTCTTTGCCGCGACCGTGGGTCTGGTTCAGACCGACATCAAGCGCGTCATTGCCTATTCGACCTGTTCTCAGCTGGGTTATATGTTCGTGGCGGCTGGCGTCGGGATGTACTCGGCTGCAATGTTCCACCTGCTGACACACGCGTTCTTCAAGGCGCTGTTGTTCCTTGGGGCGGGTTCGGTCATTCACGCGATGCATCACGAGCAGGAAATGACGGAATACGGCGGGTTGCGTAAGAAAATCCCCTATACCTTCTGGGCGATGATGATGGGAACGCTTGCCATCACCGGCGTTGGCATTCCACTGACCCATATCGGATTTGCTGGATTTCTGTCCAAGGATGCCATCATCGAAAGCGCCTTTGCCGGCGGCACTGGTTACGCGTTCTGGATGCTGGTGATCGCGGCTGCGTTCACGTCGTTCTATAGCTGGCGCCTGATCTTCCTGACATTCTACGGCGAGCAACGCGGCGACAAGCATACGCATGAGCACGCGCATGAAAGTCCGATGACCATGCTGATACCGCTGGGCGTTCTGTCGCTGGGCGCGGTGTTTGCCGGGATGATCTGGTACGGAAACTTCTTTGGCCACGCGGACAAGGTCGGCAAGTTCTATGGCATTCCGGTGGCTGAGGCATCCGAGCATGCCGCTGCCGCCGACCACGGCACTGCTGATGAAACCCATGGTGACGACACACAAGCCGATGAGGCGCAAGCGGACGAAAGCCATGGCGACCAAGCTGCGCATGATGACAAAGCGGCCATTGGCGGCGATCACCACTATGTATTTGCGGGTGAGCCGGGCGAGGGCGCCTTGTACATTGCGTCGGACAATCATGTGCTGGACGATGCACATGCTGCCCCCAAATGGGTCAAGGTCTCACCTTTTGTGGCCATGGCACTTGGCTTTATCGTGGCCTATTGGTTCTACATAGTGAACACGTCGCTGCCCGCACGTCTGGCCGCGAACCAGCGTCCGCTGTATCTGTTCCTGCTGAACAAATGGTACTTTGATGAAATCTACGATGCGGTCTTCGTCAAACCGACGTTGGCAATTGGCCGGTTCCTGTGGAAACGCGGGGACGGCAATACAATCGACGGTTTCCTGAACGGAGTGGCCATGGGCGTGGTACCCTTCTTCACGCGTCTCGCGGGTAAGGCGCAGACCGGGTATATCTTTACCTATGCGTTCTGGATGGTGCTGGGCATCGCAGCCCTTGTCACCTGGATGTCGATCGGCGGAGGGGCGCAATAATGGACAACATCCTCTCGATCGTCACCTTCATCCCCGCCATTGCGGCAGGCATCTTGGCCCTGTTCTTGCACGGGGACGACGCGGCAGCACAGCGCAATGCAAAGTGGATCGCGCTGTTGGCAACCACGGTCACTTTCCTGGTTTCGATTGGCATCTATACAGGCTTTGATCCATCCAACACCGGCTTCCAGATGGTGGAAGAGGGTGAATGGCTGATGGGCTTAAAATACAAGATGGGCGTTGATGGGATCAGCGTGCTGTTTGTGCTGCTGACCACCTTCATTATGCCCCTGACCATTCTGGCCAGCTGGAACGTGACGACCCGTGTCAAGGAATACATGGTCGCCTTCTTGCTGCTTGAAACCCTGATGCTGGGCGTCTTCATGGCGCTCGATCTGGTGTTGTTCTACCTGTTCTTTGAGGCAGGCCTGATCCCGATGTTCCTGATCATCGGGATTTGGGGCGGGGCGAACCGGATATACGCCAGCTTCAAGTTCTTCCTGTATACCTTCCTCGGCTCAGTTCTGATGCTGGTGGCAATGGTTGCGATGTATGCGGATGCGGGCACCACGGATATCGAGGCGCTGATGACACATCAGTTCTCGTCCGAAGGGTTCAGTGTTCTGGGCGTATATGTCGTGGGTGGATTGCAAACGCTGATGTTCTTGGCCTTCTTCGCCAGCTTTGCGGTGAAGATGCCGATGTGGCCCGTTCACACCTGGCTGCCGGATGCGCACGTTCAGGCCCCGACGGCGGGGTCGGTCGTGCTGGCGGCGATCTTGTTGAAGATGGGCGGCTATGGCTTCTTACGGTTCAGCTTGCCTATGTTCCCAGTGGGCTCTGCGGTGATGACCGATGTTGTGCTGTGGATGTCTGCGATTGCGGTTGTTTACACATCACTGGTGGCGCTGGTGCAGGAGGACATGAAAAAGCTGATCGCTTATTCCTCGGTTGCACATATGGGCTTTGTGACCATGGGAATTTTCGCAGCGAACCAGCAGGGCATCGACGGAGCTATCTTCCAGATGCTCAGCCACGGGTTCATCTCAGCAGCGTTGTTCCTGTGCGTCGGCGTGATCTATGACCGGATGCACACGCGCGAGATCGATGCGTATGGCGGTCTGGTCATTCGCATGCCGGCCTATGCGTTGGTCTTCATGCTGTTCACGATGGCGAATGTTGGCCTGCCGGGCACAAGTGGCTTCATCGGCGAATTCCTGACAATGATGGGCGCATTCCAAGTCAACACCTGGGTGACGGCTGTGGCGGCAACGGGTGTGATCTTTTCTGCTGGATATGCGCTGTGGCTTTATCGTCGTGTGGTCTTTGGCGATCTGATCAAGGAAAGCCTGAAGGCCATGACAGACATGACTTCGCGAGAGCGTCTGATCTTTGCCCCACTGATCATCATGACGATCCTGCTGGGGATCTATCCGTCGCTGGTGACCGATGTGATCGGCAACTCGACCGCTGCGCTGATCTCGAACTATGACACGGCTCTGGCCGCGGCAGAGGCCGTGACCCAGACGGCCGCATCGCATTAAGGGAGCTTTGGAAACATGATCCAGGCTGATCTGTCAATTATCCTGCCGGAAATCATTCTGGCGATCTATGCGATGGCGGCGCTGATCGTTGCTGTCTATACCACAAAGGATGCGCTGGCTCCGGTCCTGATCTGGACGACAGCGGGTCTGATGGCGCTGTTGGCGTTTTGGATTGCCACCAATGGCGACGGCACGAATGTGGCCTTCAACGGCATGTTCGTCGATGACGGATTTTCACGCTTTGCCAAGGTTGCGATCCTGTTGTCGGCTGCCTCTGTTTTGGTGATGAGTCAAGACTACATGGCGCGCCGGGATCTGTTGCGCTTCGAATACCCGTTGCTGGTGGCGCTCGCAGCCGTAGGCATGATGATGATGGTCAGTGCCGGCGATCTGATGTCGCTTTATATGGGTCTGGAACTGCAGTCATTGGCGCTCTATGTCGTGGCAGCGTTGCGTCGGGACAGCGCAAAATCGACCGAAGCCGGTCTGAAGTACTTCGTTCTAGGCGCGCTCAGCTCAGGCCTACTGCTTTACGGTGCATCGTTGGTGTATGGCTTCACCGGAACGACACTATTCTCGGGCATCATACAGACCGTGCATCACGGAGATGTTTCGGTTGGTTTGTTATTCGGCCTTATATTCTTGATTTCGGGCCTGGCCTTCAAGGTTTCGGCCGTACCCTTCCATATGTGGACCCCGGATGTTTACGAGGGTTCTCCAACACCTATTACAGCCTTCTTTGCAACCGCACCCAAAGTGGCCGCGATGGCGCTATTTGCCCGAGTGCTACACGATGCGTTCGGTGGTGTGGTGAAAGACTGGCAGCAGGTCATCGTCCTATTGTCCGTCTTGTCGATGCTGTTGGGTGCTGTGGCTGCAATCGGGCAACGCAACATCAAACGCCTGATGGCGTTTTCGTCGATCGCTCATATGGGCTATGCCCTGATCGGCCTCGCTGCAGGTACCGAGTTGGGTATCAAGGCCATGCTGATGTATCTGGCGATCTATGTGACGATGAATATCGGCACGTTCGCGTTCATTTTGATGATGGAACGTGATGGCAAACCCGTCACTGATATTGACGCGCTGCGCCAGTACTCGAAACGCGACCCGGGTAAGGCACTGGCCGTTCTGATCCTGATGTTCAGCCTTGCGGGCGTTCCACCAATGTTGGGCTTTTTTGCCAAGTTCGGTGTTTGGCAGGCCGGTGTCAGCGCCGGGCTGACCGGGCTGGTCGTCGTCTCGGCGATCGCTTCGGTGATTGGGGCGTTCTATTATCTTCGGATCGTGTTCTACATGTATTTTGGGGATGAAAACGAGGAACCGATCGAAACCCGCTCGACGCCCGTTTTGTGGGTGGCCTTGATGGGATCGGCGGCTTTGATGTTGATCGGCGTGTTCTATCAGTTCGGTATCGAGGGCGCAGCGGCTGCTGCGGCGGCAACACTTGTCAACTGATCTTCGAATGTTTCCTACACAAGGGGCTCGATCTGTGGATCGAGCCTTTTTGACATGAGCGACTGGCCGCAGGGATACGGGCTTCACGTGCTGCAGGAGGTCGACAGCACATTGAACGAGGCTGCGCGCATTGCCCCAACAGCTCAGGGGCCTGTTTGGATCATGGGACATCATCAAACCGCTGCACGCGGTCGGCGTGGCCGGGCCTGGACCAATCCGAAAGGTAATCTGGCGGCTACGTTGTTGCTGCGCCCGCAAGGGACGCCAGATCAGATTGCGCTGCGCAGCTTTGTGGCGGCTTTGGCGCTGTTCGATGCCTGTGTCGCCGTGACGGGACGCGCCACGGGGTTATCCTTGAAATGGCCGAACGACGTTCTTTTGAACGGGGGCAAACTGGCGGGCATTCTGCTTGAGAGCATGGGGCAGGGGCGCGGTGTCTCACATCTGGCCATCGGCATTGGTGTGAATTTGGCCGAAGCCCCCGGTGTTGAAATGGTGGAACCCCAAGCTTTGCGCCCGGTCTCATTGCTATCGGAAACCGGGGCGCTTGTCTCGCCCGATGATTTCCTGACCGAACTGGCGGCTGCTTACGCGCGGTACGAAACACAGTTTGTCACATATGGGTTTGATCCGATCCGCATAGCGTGGTTGTCCAGTGCCGCGCGGTTGGGCGAAGTCATCACCGCACGTACCGCAACGTCCGAGACCGTAGGAACCTTTGAAACGGTGGACGCGGGGGGTAACCTTGTCCTAAACACCGCAAAAGGCCGTGTCAGCATTCCGGCGGCGGATGTGTTTTTCTGAAAGGGGCTCAGATGCTTCTGGCCATTGATTGCGGCAACACCAATACCGTCTTCTCGATTTGGGATGGTGAGAAGTTCCTATGCACTTTGCGTACTTCGACCCACCACGCACGAACGGCGGATGCCTATTTCACGTGGTACTCGACGCTGGTGAAACACTACGGGATCGAGGCGGACATTAGTGACGTGATAATCGCATCAACCGTCCCGCGTGTTGTGTTCAACCTGCGTGTTTTTGCAGACCGCTTTTTTGGCTGCCGACCCTTGGTGGTCGGTAAACCCGAATGCCTGCTGCCTGTGAACCCTCGTATCGACGAAGGAACGGTTCCGGGCCCGGACCGACTGGCCAATGCGGCCGCGGCTTTTGACCGCCATGGCGGAAATATCGTCGTTGTTGATTTTGGCACAGCGACCAATTTCGATGTGGTGGCGGCGGATGGTGCATATGTCGGTGGGATCATTGCACCCGGTGTGAACCTCAGCCTTGAGGCCTTGCACCAAGGGGCCGCAGCGTTGCCTCATATTGACATTACCCGCCCGGAAAAAGTTATTGGCACGAATACTGTTGGCTGCATCCAGTCTGGCGTGTATTGGGGCTATTCCGGGCTGATCGAGGGGCTTATTGCCCGCATAAAGACGGAATACGGAATGCCGATGAAAGTCGTTGGAACCGGGGGTCTTGCGCCCTTGTTCGATCAGGCTGACGTAGGGTTCGACGCAATCGAAGATGATTTGACGATGCACGGCCTGACCGTGATCCATCGCTATAACAAGGAAAACGGGTCGACATGAGCAGCGAAAGACTGATCTACCTGCCGCTGGGCGGCGCAGGCGAAATTGGCATGAACGCTTACGTTTATGGTTATGGAAAACCCGGTCAGGAGCGTCTGATCCTTGTGGATTTGGGCGTGACATTCCCGGATATGGACACAACGCCAGGGGTGGATCTGATCCATGCCGATATCTCGTGGCTGCGGGAGCGAGCGGACCAGTTGGAAGCTGTATTTGTTACGCATGCGCATGAAGACCACGTGGGCGCTGTTGCGCATTGCTATGATGCTTTGAAGGCGCCGGTTTATGCACGAGCGTTTACGGCCAACATCGCGCGTCGCAAGATGGAAGAACATGGCCATCCGGAAGACGCAGTTCATACGGCGTCTGCATGGCCGGAACAAATCTCGGTTGGTCCCTTCAAAGTGGGCTTTTTGCCGGTTTCGCACTCGATCCCGGAAAGCGCCGCGCTGGTGATCGATACGCCCGCTGGCCGGATCGTGCATACCGGTGATTTCAAACTGGATGCGAACCCCGTTGTGGGCGAGCCCTTTGACCAAAACCTGTGGGGCGAAGTGGCCAGGTCAGGTGTCAAGGCGTTGGTTTGTGACAGTACCAATGTGTTTTCAACTCATGCCGGTCGTTCGGAGTCGGAGGTCGGCCCTGAGATCACCAAACTGGTCGAAAACGCGGAAAGCATGGTGGTTGCAACCACGTTTGCATCCAACGTTGCGCGGGTCAAAACGCTGGCCGAGGCAGGCGAAAGAGCCGGGCGTTCGGTTGTGTTGCTAGGTCGCGCCATGCGCCGGATGATCGAGGCTGCGACCGAAACCGGCATCTTGTCCGATTTCCCACGCGTGATCAGCGCCGAAGAAGCATTGGATCTGCCGCGCCAGAACCTGATGCTGATCGTCACAGGCAGCCAGGGCGAGCGCCGGGCTGCCAGCGCGCAGCTGGCGCGTGGCAAGTATCGTGGGTTGGAGCTGAAAGAGGGCGACCTGTTCTTGTTCTCGTCCAAAACCATTCCCGGGAACGAGCGTGGTGTGATTTTCATCATGAACCAGCTCAGCGAAAAGGGTGTGGATGTGGTGGATGACGGCGCAGGCTTGTATCACGTCTCGGGCCATGCCAACCGCCCCGATCTGGAACAGGTTCATGGTTTGGTCGATCCACAGATGGTCATTCCGATGCATGGTGAACACAGGCATCTGCGTGAACATGCCAAACTGGCAGAAGCGGGTGGCCGCACCGGGGTGCTGGCGGTGAACGGAACCATGCTGGATTTGACCGGAAATGCGCCCAAGGTCGTGGATTTTGTCGAGACCGGTCGGACCTATCTGGATGGGTCCGTCAAGGTCGGCGCACTGGACGGGGTTGTGCGGGATCGTATTCGCATGGCACTGAACGGGCACATCACGGTCACGGTTATTCTGGATGAAGAGAATGAACCGTTGGGTGAGCCATGGTGCGACACGATGGGCCTGCCTGACATTGGGACATCGCGTGCGGCACTGGTTGAAGTTCTGGAGGAAGACCTTAACCAGTTTCTGATGCGTGCCGAAGCCAAGACGTTGCGAGATGACGACAAGCTGGAAGAAGAAATGCGCCGGATCGCGCGCCAAACTGCGAAATCCGAAATCGGCAAAAAGCCCGAAGTGACTGTAGTTGTAAGCCGGATGAAGTAATCCGACGGCCTCAGTCAATCTCGGGCATGGGGTATCCTCTGAGCCGCAGAAACAGGCTTTGTTCTTCTTTGTTTAGATAAAACGGGACGGATTCGGGTGGTTCCGGGTCCGAAATGCGACCCGCAATCTCGGCTAGAACAACCTCGGTAATGAATGGCAGGTCCAGATCCCGTGCCCGATCCAGCTCGACCCATTGCAAATGAGAAAGCTCGTCCGAGGCGTGACTGAAATCGTCCAGGTCGCCTTGTATTGCAGCAGCGTCGACAAGAAAAAAACGGGCGTCGAACCGGCGTGGGCGACCCGGCGGCGTGACCGCGCGAAACACGAACTGCAACGCAGCTGCGGATGGCATGAACCCTTTTTGGGCAAAGCTCTGCCAATCGGCTGGAGCATTCTGAGGCCATACACCCGGCTGCCCCAGGATCAGACCTGTTTCTTCCCATAGCTCCCGAATAGCAGCGGCAGCTAATGCCGCTTGCATGCCGTTTTCGGACTTTTCCGACAGGCGTTCATGACACAGATCGGGAAGCGCTGTGGCCAAGGGCACGTCTGCATCCGCAGGATCGACGGCTCCACCTGGGAAGACAAATTTGTTTGGCATAAAGGCCGCTTTTGCACCGCGCTGACCCATCAGGATCGAAGGGTTAGTCATGCGGTCCCGCAGCACAATGACAGTGGCTGCGTTTCGGATTGCGGTTTTATCGGTGGTCATGCCCTGTCTAACCTGCCTGCCTGGGTCACGAGGTTTTTTCAAACCCGTTCATGCGTCGCGCCCATTGATAGGCAACGACAGCCCCCTTCAGTCGCGGAAGAAGGAAGAGGGACAGCGCAACACACGCGATCGACAGGCTTATGGCCATGGTCCATGGATCCGGGCGCCAATGCACATATGACACGTGTAAGGCAGGTGCCAGCAGATGCCCGACCAGAAGGATCGTCAGATAGGCCGGTCCGTCATCCGCACGATGATGGAACAGCTCTTCTCCACAGGTCGCGCAGGTGTCGTTGACTTTCAGGTAGCTGTGCAAAATCTTGCCTTCGCCACAGTTTGGGCATTTGCACCGAAACCCTTTGACCAGAGCGGGCCATGTCGGACGCTCATTCTCGGTCGTCGTGTCGATCGTCTGATCCATCTTAGTAAAACTCGCGCATTCATATTTGACAGATAGTGCGCCTGTTTCAGTCCACAATAAAGGGGGGTGCGTCGCTTTGTGCCGCCTGGTTGAGGGAAAACAATCAGGTTGTGTTTCCGGGCGAGCCGAAAAGATTTTTCTTTTTTTGGCGACGGAAACCCAACGATGCCGCGTTTGAATAGATATGAGCAGCGGCAATAAGGTCGCGCCAGCAAGGGAAAACCGATATGAAAAACGCAAAATTCATCCCGGCCATAGTTCTTTCGGCGGTCGCAATCACAGGCACATCCGTTTTGGCGGCCGGTCCAAAAGACCGCGAACCCGTGTCTTTCGAAGAACTTGACGCCAATGGTGATGGCCAAGTGACACAGGAAGAGATGCAGGCCCAGCGCAGCCAGCGTTTCACAAATGCCGACACTGACGGCGACGGACAGTTAAGCGTTGAGGAAGTGCAGGCTGCCAGACAGCAGCGCACCAACGACCGCGTTGCGAAGATGTTCGAAAAGCATGACGCCAACAACGACGGATATCTGAGCGAAGACGAGTTGCCGAAACAGCGCCGGGCTGACAAGATGTTTGACCGGATCGATGCGGATAACAGCGGTGGGATCTCGGAACAGGAATTTGCCGATGCCAAGGACAAGATGGGCCGTCACAAAAAGAAACGTGATGCGGCGGACTCAGACAATAACTGATGCAGGATGGAGGACCTGACCTCCCATCCGCAAGATGTTCGCGGCGTTGATTTCGCCGCGAACGACCTCAGCGACGAAGCGTTGCTGAGGCGCTTTGCCGATGGTGACGCCGGGGCGGCGCGTGTTTTGACAGATCGTTTGGGACCACGCAGTTTTTCGGTTGCTTTGCGTATGCTAGGGAACCGTGCCGAGGCCGAAGATGTGACACAGGACGCGATGATGCGGCTTTGGCAGATGGCGCCAGATTGGGTGCCAGGAACCGCCAAAGTGTCAACATGGCTGTATCGGGTGACGTTGAATCTGTGCGTGGACATCAGGCGCAAAAAGAGGCCTGACAGATTGTCCGACGTGCCCGAGCCCGAAGACGGCAAGGCCAGCGTGGTTGACCGATTGCAGGACGAGGCCCGCAAAGATGCGCTACAGCTTGCTTTATCGGAATTGCCGGAACGGCAGCGGCAGGCGGTGGTCTTGCGCCATATCGAAGAGCTGCCCAACCCCGAGATCGCAGGGGTCATGGGTATTTCAGTAGAAGCAGTTGAAAGCCTGACGGCGCGTGGAAAACGATCTTTGGCTGCTATGCTGGCCGACCGACGAGATGAATTGGGGTATGACAATGGCTGATGAAGACCTGAAACTGGATCATCTGTTCGCCAACGCAAGGCGAGATCGGCCAACGTTGGCTGATGACCTGGTTGTTCGCATCCAAACGGACGCCGAAGCGATTCGGTTGGAGCGTTTGGCGCCCACGGCCCGCCCGAAACGCGAGGCCTGGACGCGGCTTTTTGAAACTATTGGCGGTTGGCAAGGCTTTGGCGGTTTGGTTGCAGCCAGCGCCGCTGGCGTCTGGATCGGCTTTGCGGCCCCGACATTCTTACCCGATCCGGCCAACCTGCTGACGGCGCAGGATACAAGCTATCTGGTGGCCGACCTCGGATTTGATACGATTTTTCTGGAGAATACGGAATGAACGCTGAACCCAAAACAAAGCGGCGATGGATGTCAGTGGTACTGATCGTGTCGCTGGCCCTGAATTTGTTGATAGTCGGTGTTGCCGTCGGAACGGTGCTGCGTATGAAGGGCAGCGATCATGCCAAGGCGCCGCCGGGTTTTGGACCGGCACTTTATCGTGCGTTGCCGAAAGAAGATCGCAAAGCAATGCGGGGTGAATTGTCCGGACTGCACAAAGAAGGGTCAAACGCGCGAACTCAGGGGTTTGAAGCCATCAGTGCGGCTCTGCGCGCTGTTCCGTTCGATCCGGTTGCGGTTGAAGGATTGCTGCAGCAACAGGCTCAGGCAACGGCAGATCTGCAATCTGAGTTGCAGGCGCAATGGATGGTTCGGGTCACTGCCATGAGCGATGAAGAGCGTCAGACCTATGCCGAACGCCTGCAAGAGGTGATCCAGAAAGGTCCGCATTCACGCAAGAAAAAAGACTAGTTGGATAATGCCGCGCTCGGCCTGACCCATACCTGATTGCGTCCGGCTCGTTTAGCGGCATAGAGCGCTTTGTCCGCGCATCTTATTACTTTTTCGAAAGACTGGGGATCTTCTGTTGGTTTCGACGGGTTCGACAGTTTCAGGCCAACACTGATCGTGACAGAGATCGGTTCTTGTTGATCGGGCAGATGAAAGGGTTCATCGCATATGCAGTTGCAAAGCGCTTCTGCAAGCCTCAATGCCGCATCTCGGGACAGATCTGACGTGCCGATCATGAATTCTTCCCCGCCGATCCGGGCGATAAAACCATTTGATCCCAGGATATTCTGCATACGCTCGGCAGCCTGAGACAGAACGAAATCGCCGTTTGCATGCCCATAACGGTCGTTGATTGTTTTGAAATGATCGAGATCCGCGAGCATGACGGCGAAGCCTTGGTTGGATTGCATCGACTGCCGAGTAATCTGGTCCATAGCACGCATCGCGTAGCGACGATTGTGCAGGCCGGTCAGCGGATCAATCCAGGATTCTGCAATACCCTGTCGCAACGATGCACGCATCTGGTCTATCCGCGCTTTGCGGGCTATCTGATTTTTCAGGCGTAGCTCAATTTCTTCTGCACAAAACCCGCCCAAACATACGGCGTCGGCGCCGCGGTCCAGAATTTCGGAGGCCATGGAGGCATTGTTGTCCTTCAGCACGCCAATCAAAACAGTGTGCCGCGTGGCGCTGCGCGATCTGAGATCGGCCAGGACGTTCAACCCGTAGGGGCTTGCATCCAATTCAACCACTATTGCGTCCGGAATTGATCCGGACAACACACCGTTGAAGTTTGACCGAGTGTGCCAGGAAATCTGATGTCGACTTTGATTGGATAACGCCTTTTGCCAGGCTGAGCCCGTTCGCGCTGTCTGTGCCAGAATGTCTACACGGGCCGTTTGGGGGGGTGTGATCAAAGCGATGGCTGATTCCGCAAACCCGATTGATTGGCCCCCGTTGTCGACCTGTAACTCCTGTGTGTCTGCATGCACGCGCAGTAAGCTTCGGATACGGGCCAACAGTAGCGCGTCTTTGTAAGGATGCGTCAGGACATCATCCAGCCCATCCGCCAATGCACGCAGACGCGCCTCATTATCGTTCTGTGGTGCAATCGCGACAACGGGAACGTCGACGAGATCTGGTTGTGTTGTGATCAGCTTTTTTACGTCTGCCGCAGTACCATCGGGCAATGTCTGCGCTGTCAGCACCAAGTCTGGCCGGGTTCGGCGCACCAGCGACGTCAACCCTTTGAGTTTTTCACCCTGAACCACGTGATACCATGCCGCGGTCAGCTGAACCTTCAGCATAATGCGGTTGGTTGATACCCCGTCGAGGACAAGGATGGTTCCCTGCACGGACATAGTTGCTCACCATTGATTGCATGCGTGAACAAAGTGTTTATGAGTCTGGTTAATAAACCCTTTCCAAAACCGATCCTGAGGCTCGTTTATGCCGATCTCTACCGATTCCGCCGAAACACTGGCGCTGAGGGCCCTTGCGTGGCTTGTCGGCAATGACGAATTGCTGCCCGTTTTCCTGGGATCTACAGGCGCTGCAACAGAAGACCTGCGTGACAGAGCGGGGGATCTGGATTTTGCGGTGTCTGTTCTGGATTTTCTGATGCTTGACGATTCCTGGGTCATGGCGTTTTGTGACACCAATTCGATCCCCTACGACCGCCCCGCTCAGGCGCGCGCGGCATTGTCGGGCAATGCTGACACGCATTGGACCTGAACGATAGACTTTGCAGGAGCACTCACTCAATGCCAATTGACGCCATCGTCTTCGACAAGGACGGTACTTTGTTCGACTTTGCTAACACATGGGGGGCGTTCGGACGCTCCATGCTGCTGCGTTTGAGCAACCAAGATGAAACGCGTGCGACGGAACTTGGGCAAATCATCGGGTTCGATTTTCAGCAGCAGCGTTATGCCGAAGACAGTATCGTGATCGCCGCAACCGTGGACGAAATCGCCGAGGTTTTGGTTCCACACGTCGAAGACATGTCATTCGGTGAACTGGTTGAACTGATGAATGCCGAAGCAGCGGCGGTTCCACAGGCACCGGCTACCCCTTTGGCTCCATTGCTGGAGCGGCTTCAGAACTCGGGAATCAAGTTGGGGATCGCGACAAACGACAGTGAACACCCCGCGCTTGAACACTTGGTATCTGCCGGGGTCAGACAGCATTTCGACTTTGTCGCGGGCTATGACAGCGGTCATGGTTTCAAACCTGGCCCTGGCCAATTGCTGGCATTTGCGGCGCATGTCGGTGTTGAGCCGGCGCGTATCGCGATGGTGGGCGACAGCTTGCACGATTTGCAGGCCGGGCGTGCTGCAGGCATGACAACAATCGGTGTTTTGACCGGGTTGGCCTCGGCCGAAGCATTGGCGCCGATGGCAGATGTTGTGTTGCCGGACATCGGGCACATTCCCGGCTGGTTGCTGGAAAACCAACACGCCAAACTTTGAATTCAGCAATCGGATCGTAAAAACCGACACACTCTGTCGCAGACAGAGCGGCTTGATGCCCGTCTTCGGGGCTTGCTTGGACAAAAGCAAACGCAGGAGGCGACGATGGCCGACACGAAAACACGCAAACGTCGGGGCGGTGGACGCGCAGGGGCGGCTGCTCGCCGAGGCAGCGCGGCCATTGATCAAATGCCATGGAACCCACCGATCAACACGGATCAACCGACCGAGCCTTTGGATCAGGACGGGATTGAGGCGATCCATGACGGGGCGATGCGTATCCTCGAAGAAATCGGCATCGAGTTCTACAATGAAGAGGCCATCGGTATCCTGCGAGAAGCGGGCTGTACCATAGAAGGCGATAACGTCCGCATGGGGCGTGATTTTGTGATGGAAATGGTGGCGAAGGCGCCAAGCCAGTTTTCGATCACGCCAAGAAATCCGAGTCGAAAGATCGAGATTGGCGGTAAAAACCTGCTGTTTGGAAACGTTTCGTCGCCGCCGAACTATTGGGACATGGAAATTGGAACCAAGGTTCCCGGCAATCGTGAGATGTGCCGGAATCTGTTGAAACTGACGCAGTATTTTAACTGTATCCATTTTGCGGGTGGGTATCCGGTCGAACCGGTGGATATACATGCAAGTGTTCGCCACCTTGATGTGCTGTATGACAAGCTGACCCTGACGGACAAAGCGATGCATGCATACTCGCTAGGGAAAGAACGCGTTGAAGATGTCATGGAGATGGTGCGCATCGCAGGCGGTCACAGCCATGAAGAGTTTGAGGCGACACCTCGGATGTACACCAACATCAACTCGACCTCACCGCTGAAACACGACCATCCGATGATTGACGGCTGCCTGCGTTTGGCGCGCCGTGGGCAGGCCATAGTCGTGACTCCGTTTACATTGGCCGGTGCTATGGCGCCGGTTACAATGGCGGGTGCGGTTGCTCAGTCGTTGGCCGAAGCGTTATGCGCGATTGCGTTGTTCCAATATGTACGCCCCGGCATTCCTTGCGTGATTGGGACCTTCACGTCGAATGTGGATATGAAATCTGGCGCACCCGCTTTTGGCACACCCGAATACATGCGCTCTACCCAGATGACGGGGCAGATGGCGCGGTATTATGGGTTGCCTATGCGATCCTCTGGTGTTTGCGCGGCGAATGTACCGGATGGGCAGTCAGTGTGGGAAACTTCAAATTCGCTTTGGGCTGCGGTGCAGTCGGGCACGAATATGGTTTATCACGCCGCAGGCTGGCTCGAAGGCGGGCTGATCGCAAGCCCCGAAAAGTTTATCATGGATTGCGAAATCCTTCAGCAAATTCAGCGCTATATGGATCCCGCACTGACGGCAACGGGGCCTGATGAAATTGCGTTGGATGCCATTCGTTCGGTCGGAAATGATGGCCATTTCTTTGGGATCCAGCACACGCAGGACCGCTACACCACAGCCTTTTACCAACCCTTCCTTAGCGATTGGAAAAACTACGAAGGATGGGACGTTGCCGGTGGTATCTGGACCGCCGAACGCGCGCATCACATGTTCAAAGAGATTATCTCAAGCTTTGAACCGCCTGCCATTGATGATGGGATACGAGACGAGCTTGCCGATTTCGTCGCGCGCCGAAAAGCAGAAGGCGGTGCTCCTACGGATTTCTAGTGACTACTGGACTGGTGTCGCTCTGATACTCGGTTGCATTCGCGGTATCTTGGAGGTGATTTTGGCTGTTTGTTAAGGTTTGTCGGACCAAAATTGAGAAGCAATTAATCTGAGGCATCTCATGCATGGTCTGATCAATCGGGCGATTCAGTCTTTTGTACGCGCAACCTATGGTCGGTCGTGCTGGCTGCGCGTTACCGAGGCTGCGGAGCTGGGTTTTGTAGAGTTCGAGGCAATGCTCGTCTACGATGATGATGTCTCCATTCGTGTTATGGACGTGTTGAGCGCAGAAATTGGCCGCCCGAAAGCGGAAATTCTGGAGGATGTCGGCACCTATCTTGTGTCTCACCCAAACATGGAGGGGCTGCGCCGTTTGCTGCGGTTTGGCGGCGGAACCTATGTGGAGTTTCTGCATTCCCTCGACGATTTGTCTGATCGTGTCAGATTGGCTGTCTCCGACCTCGCCCTGCCAGCGCTCGAACTGAGAGAACTATCCACGACAGGGTACCAGCTGCTCTGCGATCCGGGTTTGCCAGGTTACTCGAGCGTCATGGTTGGCGTGTTGCGCGCAATGGCTGACGACTATGGTGCGCTGGTTATACTGTCGCATGACGGGCAGCACGAAACCGCTGAGGTGATCACGGTAACGCTGGTAGAGAGTGCTTTTTCCGAAGGTCGCCACTTTGATTTGGGCGCGCGTGCGGAATGATGAACACCCAAGACCTGGCGAGGCTTCTGGAAACCTTGTGCCCGATGTTCCTGCTGATAGACGAGAAGGGGGACATTCGGCAGGCAGGACCAACCCTACAAAAATTGCGCCCCAATATCCCGTTAGTGGGTTCCAGCTTTCTGGATATCTTCGAGCTGATCCGTCCCCGAACGGTCACAACGATTCCTGCGCTCATGTCGATGGCTGGTGCAAAGCTGCACCTTAAGTTCCATGATGAACCGCGCACTGCCCTAAAAGGATTGGCCGCCCCTTTGCAGCATGGCGAAGGGGCTGTCATCAACCTGTCCTTTGGTATCTCGATCTTGGATGCCGTACGCGATTATGCTCTGACAAGCGCGGACTTCTCGGGCACTGATTTGGCAATCGAACTTCTGTATCTTGTCGAGGCCAAGTCTGCAGCGATGGAGGCCTCACGGTCTCTGAACCTCAGGCTTCAGGGGGCCATGCTCGCCGCCGAGGAAAAGGCCTATACGGACACGTTGACAGGATTGAAAAACCGGCGGGCAATGGACCATATGCTTGGCCACCTGACTTTTTCCAATTCCAATTTTGCCCTGATGCATCTGGATCTTGATTTCTTCAAATCCGTGAATGACAGGCTGGGCCATGCGGCAGGCGATTTTGTCCTGCAGCAAGCGGCGCGTATCATGGTCGAAGAAACGCGTTGCGATGACACAGTGGCGAGGGTCGGAGGCGATGAGTTTGTCATTATTTTCAAAGGCCTGATACGTGAAGAAACGCTCGCGTCGATTGCTGAACGACTTATCCTCAGGTTGAATGAACCGATGACGTTCCAGCAGCAGACTTGCCACGTATCTGCAAGCATTGGGACCGCCTTATCAACACAGTTTAGGGCACCAGAAGCGGAAGAACTTCTTCATGCTGCCGATCTTGCCCTTTATCAGGCCAAACGAGACGGGCGATCCTGCCATCGCCTTTATTCGACCTTGTCAAAGGCCCAGCAGTAGCTTTGCTTGATGCATCAACAGAAGGGCGTTTGCGCCGCAAGGTCTAAGCTGATTGATGCGCAAGACTTAATTTCTTTGCGATTTGCAGCTGGATTGGCGGTAGTTCTCCGACCACTGGTAAAACGACCCCCTTAAACTCCGCCCGGCCCAGCTCTTCCGGAACGTCCTCCAAAACATGCCCGCCGGTGCATGCAAAGAATGGAAGACACAGGGCCTGTACGCCTAATCCGCTAGCAGCTGTGGCGATGGGTGGGGCTTCTTCAACAAACCCAACTCGGATTGAGTTGAAAGAAACCAATTGTCCTAGTTTCGATGCGAATTCTGCCGCAACGGCGGACGGGTTGCGGCTGCGACCGGAGCCATGCGCAGCGACAACCAGATCGGTTGAGGCGGCCTCCCATCGCTTGTCAGATAGTGTGGTGTGCAGCGCGCGCGCAGTAAGTTTGGGTAGTTCAGGATCGATGCCCAGCGGATCTAGAATGCGCAAGTTCCGGTCTCCGACGCGTTTCGGCAATGCGCTGGTCACGAACCAGCCTTTCGCCATGAAAAGCGGATAGATCACGGTATCTTCGGGTAGGCTGTCCATCCGACGCTCGAACGTGCCTGGCGCAGCTAAGGTAGCGGAATGAACGGATACATCTGTTGTCAAAGCGTCAACCTTGGCAGCAAAATCTGCAAGCGCCGCCTCGGCGGGCTCGGGGTCAGAGGGCTGACCATGGGCGACGATGATGGCATGCGGCATGCGAAGGCTCCTGTCCAATTGTGCGATAGATGTACCGCCGCCACAAATTGTCAATCCGTGCGTCGCGTGGGCTTAGCCCAAGAGGGTCAACCAAAGCCAGACGCTTAGAATTGATGCAGCCGTCCCAATCAGTACGGACGAGGCTGCGACACGTTTGGCGCGGCCATACATATTGGCAAAGATGTATGCGTTGAACCCTGGCGCCATTGCTGCGTTCAAGACACCTGATCGAAACAAATCCTGCGGCAGCCCAGTGGATTTTCCGAACATCCAAACCAGGCTAGGATGCAACATCAAAGAGATTGCACACACATAGGCGATGGTACGCAGATCACCTTCGGGTTTGTACTTGACCAGCACACCCCCCAGCGCAAACAAAGCGCCGGGCAGGGCGGCGCGGGTTACCAAGCCAAGGGCTTCGTCAACAACGGCCGGAATGGCAAAACCTGACAGATTGACTAGAAACCCCAACGCGATCCCAAGGATCAGTGCATTTTTAAACATCGCGGACAATACGGACCGTGCCATACGCACCCCGCCATGTCCCCGGTTGCGCACCACTTCCATGACGGTGATTCCAACGCCGTAGCAAAACGGGGAATGGAACGCGATGATCGCATAGTTGCCTGTGAGGTTCTCGGGGCCATACGCACGTTCGGTGATTGGTAGACCTAACAAGACTGAGTTTGAGAACAAGCAGCAGAACCCAATGGCAACGCAGTCTTCCCAGTCACGACCAAAGATGATGCGTGCGCCAAACAGGCCAGCCATAAAACAAAGCGCGGCAGCGGAATAGAAGCTGGCCAGTAGCCGTGGATCGAAACTGGCGCTCAGGTCGAGATGCGCGATTGCCAAAAACAGCAGGCAAGGGATGGCGAAGCCCTGGGTGAATTTCATCAACCCATCGACGTGAACTTCGTTGAAGTACCCCGAGCGGGTTGCTGCATAACCAGCACCGATAACCAGAAACACCGGAAGGATGACGTCGATCAGACTCTGGAGCATTTCACCTCCATTGGCGGTGCCACAGACGGTGATATCCGCGGTGTTCCGGGCAGAGCCTTACAGCGCCTGATGGATCACCATACCGTCATAGGCGGGGGTGATATGATCGGGAGTTTCCGCCTCGACGGTCGCGAAATCGAGATCGATATGCATATTGGTCAAAACTGCGCGTTTGGGCTCCAGTTTTGCAATCCAACCAAGCGTCTTTTCCAGATGTGTATGCGTCGGATGTGGTGAGCGGCGGAGGGCATCGATGACAAGGCAGTCCAAGCCCTCAAGCTCCGGCCATGCATCGTCATAGATTTCCGCCACATCTGGCAGATACACAAGTTTCCCCATCCGAAATCCTAACGAGTCGATCGAGCCGTGGTTTACTTTGAATGGGCGAAACAGGATCGGTCCGCCAGGGCCATCGATTTCAAACGGGCCATCAATGGTTTTTAGGTCCAGAATAGGCGGGTAAGGCGAGCCTTCGGGCTGAATAAACGCGTATCCGAAGCGTCCCAACAAGGCATTTTGTGTATCCCCATCGGCCCAGACTGGGACGCGGGATTTCATGTTGAACACGATCATGCGCAAATCATCGATTCCATGGACGTGATCGGCGTGCGAGTGCGTATAGACCACGCCGTCCAATCGACCGGTCCCCGAATCCAAGAGTTGACCGCGCATATCCGGTGTGGTGTCGATCAGGACCGAGGTTGTCCCCTCTGGACCGTCACGTTCAACCAGCATTGAGCATCGCCGACGAATGTTCCTGGGGTTTGCAGGATCACAATCACCCCAATGTCCGCCCAAACGGGGGACGCCGCCGGATGACCCGCAGCCCAGGATGGTGCATCTCAGCTGGGTCATGCAGCCGCCTTGAACGCGGCGACCTTAGTAAAAAGCCGATCGAAATTCGCCTGTGTCTGGGCCGCGAAGGCAGGGTAATCCATTTCGAAAATCTCTGCCCCTTTTTGCGCCGTATGCGCAGTATAGGCTGGTTCATTGCGTTTCCCGCGATAGGGCGGCGGGGCCAGATAAGGCGCGTCAGTTTCGACCAGAATCCGATCTACAGGGGCGCTGGCAAAAATATCGCGCAATTCCTGGCTTTTGGGGAAAGCCGCGATGCCGGACATGGACAGATAAAAACCCAAATCCAGCGCTGCCCTGGCAAGCTCTGCAGAAGAGGAAAAGCAGTGCATCACGCAGCTGTAGGGCGCATTGCGGAACTCTTCGGACAAAATGCGGGCCATATCGTCATCTGCTGCGCGGGCGTGGATAATCAGAGGCAGGCCCGTGCGTTGCGCTGCCTCGATGTGAACGCGCAATGATTGCTTTTGCACTACGGCGCTCTCAGCTGTGTAGTGATAATCTAACCCGCTTTCGCCGATGCCAACGAATTTTGGATGCTGTGCCAGTGCCACCAATTCATCGGCGGTCGCCAGTGGTTCCTCGGCGGCGCTCATCGGGTGGGTGCCGGCAGCGTAAAACACCGGCGCGTAGGTTTCAGCAATGGCACGAACGGTTGGTTCATTTCGAAGCCGCGTGCAGATTGTCACCATCCGGGTCACACCAGCCCGCGCGGCGCGGGTGACAATCTCATCCAGTTGCCCGTCGAAATCCGGGAAATCCAGATGGCAATGGCTGTCCGTGATTTGGGGGGTATCGCTCATCTGTTCTGACCGGCGGCTTCCTGTATCTTGAACACCGTATCTAGGACCAAAGCCGCAGGGTCAAGGTTCACCGCCTGACCGTGTCGACCGCGCGCTGTCACAACGGCAGCAACCTCGGCCCAACGGCGTGCTTGATGCGGTGAAGCAGACAAGCGCGTCAGAATTTCAGCCTCGTTCGGTGCAGCTTCGGGTGAGGGCGCCGCGCCGGTTGCCCCTGTCAAAGCCAGTCGCGCCAAAGCGACGTCGATCAACGTCAACAAAAGCTCAAACCGTTCTGCCGCCCCACGCTGGGCTGCCGCCGTAGCCAGTGCGAGCGCGCGCTGTCTGTCAATGCGGGGCAGGGTGCCCAGAATGGCGATCAATTCGGCATACGTTTCGAGCCCGCCAAGATTGATCAGGCGTACGGCGTCCCCGACTGATCCTGCCGCCAAGGCCGCCAGATGATCTGGTTGCGCGGGGACATCTGCCCCTGTTTGCGCAAGGGCGGCTTGCATGTCCTCTGGCCCAAGCGGGGACAGGCGTAGAGTGCGGCACCGCGACCGGATGGTCGGCAGCAGGCGCGAGGGTTGATGAGATACCAGCAACAGTGTGGTGCGCGCCGGCGGTTCTTCGAGCATCTTCAAAAGCGCATTGGCCGCACTGACGTTCATTTCATCGGCCGCATCGACGATCACAACCCGGCGCCCGCCATCGGCGGATGACAAGCCAAAGAACCGCCCGAGCTTGCGGACGTCATCCACAACAATTTCAGCTCTCAGGCGGCCCTGATCGTTCAACGAACGGGTAATCGCCGCCAGTCCGGGCTCTGCGCCCGCCAACATGCGATGGCAAACCGGATGATCGGGGTCGATATCCAGCGTCTCAGGCGGTGGCGGCGCGCCAAACAACCCGCCGTCATCCGTCGGAGCTGTGGCGAGAAGAAACCTCGCGATGCGCCACGCAAGTGTTGCCTTGCCCAAGCCGCGCGGGCCGGTCAGTAGCCAGCCGTGGTGCAGCCGATCCGAATTGTAGGCGGCCAAAAAGGCTTGCTCGGCCGCGTCCTGTCCGAAGATGCGGGGTGTTTCGCGCGGGTGTGGGGCGCCGGGCGCTTGATCTGGGGTTGGGGTGTCGTCGCTCATCTTCTATCGCAAAGCTGCTGTAACGATCTTTGTCACATCGCGGGCGACACTGTCCATGTCCCGATTCCCATCCACGATACGGAACCTGTCAGAAAACTCCTCTGCCAGCGCCAGAAAACCAGCGCGCATCTTACGTTGCAAAACGGGGCCAAAATCTTCGAACCGTTCTTCGGTGCCTTGCCGACCTTTGGCGCGGGACAGGCCAGTGTCAGGGTCCATGTCGATCAAAACCGTCATGTGTGGCTCGCGCTTGATCATCAGGCTGTGTAACTGGTCCACCAAGCCGCGCAAGTCGCCACGAGACAGGCCCTGATACATGCGAGTACTGTCTGCAAAGCGGTCACAGATCACGACTTTGCCTGCAGTCAATGCAGGCTCGATCGTGCGTTCAAGATGGTCACGACGGGCGGCGGTGAACAGCAGGATTTCCGTTTCTGCTGACCATCTGTCGGGATCACCCTCCAGCACGAGGCTGCGAATTTCTTCGGCTCCGGCAGATCCGCCGGGCTCGCGGGTCAATATCACGTCGCGGCCAGTTTCGCGCAGATGCTCGGCAAGCATCCTTGCCTGCGTTGACTTTCCTGATCCATCAATGCCTTCAAAGGTCAGAAACAACCCGCGCTGCGTCACATCGACTCCAGCGGTTTGTTGATAACATCCTTCAGAACAATGCCCCCAACGGTCAGCATGCGCACAAGGAAACCACCGATTGCCACGTCCTCGGCCGCGACAAGGGGGCGGCGGATTTCGGGCAAGCCCTCGGGTTTGATCACGAGCTCGGCCAGTTGCTGACCTTTTGAAACTGGGGCGTTGATGGGCCCCTCATAGACCACCTCGGCTTCGACGTTCTGCGTGCCCAGAACCGGGAACAGAACCGTCAAGTCGCCTTCGGGCACTAGGCTAACTGTCTTCTTTTCGCCCATCCACAGCCTTGCTTCCGCTATTGGCGCTTCCGCGTCGGCAACTGTCCTCTCGACAAAATTTCGAAACGACCAGTTAACCACGGCCTCAGCCTCCTCTGCGCGCTGGCCGGTGCTGTCGATGCCGGTCAGTACGAAGATCACGCGACGGTCGCCTTGTTTAGCCGAGCCGACGAGGCCGTACCCCGCTTCTTGCGTATGTCCGGTCTTTAAGCCGTCTGCGCCGATATCGAGACGCAGCAAGGGATTGCGGTTTCGTGCGTTGGACGGGGCTCTTCCATCGAACTCAAAGACCTCTTCGGCAAACAACGGGTAGTATTCCGGAAAATCGGTGATCAAAGCATTGGCCAAGACGGCAAGATCGTGCACGGACATCATATGCCCTGCCGCGGGCCAGCCGTTTGAATTGGCAAAATTCGAATTGTTCATACCCATTTGCTTGGCACGCTGGGTCATGTAGCGCGCAAAACCAGCCTCAGTCCCGTCAGGGCTGAGCGCTTCTGCGATAACGACGCAGGCATCATTGCCTGACAAGACGATGATCCCGCGCAGCAGATCTTCGACACTGACCCTGTCTTGAGTGTTCAAAAACATCGTTGAGCCGCCATAGCTCATTGCGTGTTCAGACACTGGCAGCGTCTCGCTCAACGTCAGACGCCCATCCCGCAAGGCCTCGAACGCAACGTAGAGCGTCATGAGCTTGGACATTGATGCAGGCGGCAAAGGCTGATCGGCCTCTTTCGACAGCAGAACCGTGCCTGTTGTCTGGTCAATCACATAGGCCGCACGGGCCGAGGTATCGAACGCATGGGCCGGCAAGGCCAAAATGGCCAACCCGAGCGTCAAAACGGATGTTCGCAATGAGGATAGCACGCTAAGCCTCCTGTTTCAGTTGGACACGGTGAAAGCGTCGTTAAAGCCAAGAGACTTAACACTGCTCTGAATGGCTTTGCGCTCTGTACGGGTGGTGGCAGGTCCGACCAGAACCCGCCAGACCGTCTTGTCTTCAGTCTTTAGCTCGCGCACCTCAGCAGACAAACCGCCTTTGCGGATCTTTTCAGCTGCGCTGTTTGCATTGGTCTCTACGCCAAAAGTACCAACCTGCACATATGGTTTCGTAAGCGTTGATCCGGTTGCTTTAGCGGCTGCCGCCGGGGTCGGTTCGGCGGCATCGATTGCAGCCGCCGCACCCTCGATCGGATCAAGGGGCGTTTCAGTGATTTCGTTTGGTTGCTTCTTTTGCCACCACTTCCGCTTGGCAGGTTGTTCGGCTGGTGCTGCGACCGGTGCATCCGACAGCCCTGGCGATGTCGCGGCCTCGGTGGCCGCTTCAGTTGCCGCCTCGGTGGTCTCATCCGTTGCGGCAACGACTGCACCGGCAGACGCGGCAACCGCAGGCTCTTTCTTTTGCCACCACTTCCGCTTGGCAGGCTTTTCCGGCGTCGCGTCCTGACCGGCGTCCTCTGCTGACACGGTTTCCGCCGATGCCTCAGGTTCTTCGGTGGCATTGTCGGCTTCCGGCGCTTTTTCGGCCGGGGGCGGGGTTTCTTCAACGGCCTCACGACGTAGAGCAACAACGTTCACTTTGGTTGGAGCGCCGGCCAGCATTCCCAGCTTTTCAGCTGCGGCAGATGATACTTGAAGTGCAGGGCCGGGCAAGTTGCGCTCGCGGCGGAACAAAGCACCTGTTGTTGTCTTGTTGTTGGACGTGTTCTTGATAACAACGCGTTCGGGCTGGGTGACATCGGGATGTGCAACCCAGATTCCCCCCAGGGACGGTCTGCCATCCCACAGTCCGGCTTCGGTGACCTCAAAGACATCAGGGGCTTCAACATCACGCTGGGAACCGCTTGATACCTCCGGCAAAAGCTCAATCTTTCCCGCGTTTTCTTCTGGTTTCTCCGCTGATCCCAGAGTTTCCTCACATCCAGATAGTACTGCAAAAGTCAAAGCCAGATACGCCAGCCTCTTCGGCCCTGCGCGTGTCTCGGTCGCTCGCTTCATCTTTTCATCCCTTGCCTGATGGGACCTCGTTTTCCGAGCCCCGCCGCCGGTCGGCTGGTTCTGCGTGCCAGCCTGCTACGGTCTTTCGCCCGGATCATAACGCGGGTGATGTGTCATGGAAAGACTGCTGCACGTGCTTCGGCAAGATTTCCCGATTTCGACTTGCCTCTGAATTAAGTTCGCCTTAGACCCTGCCTCACGCGGGGAGGTGGCAGAGTGGTCGAATGCGGCGGTCTTGAAAACCGTTGAACGTGAGAGCGTTCCCAGGGTTCGAATCCCTGTCTCCCCGCCACCAAAGCCCGTCTTACTTCAATTGTGGTTTCTGCCTCGGACGTGCGCCGCAATTCCCGCTGGTTGCTTTGCCGTTCCAGGGCAAAGACCGTTCACGTCGCACTCCACAAGTGTAATTCGAGCCAAAGTCGCAGTGCCTTGTTTTGGCGGGTTTGCTTCGAGGAGTTTTCCCTGATAACCGGCAATTTACAGGGAAAGATCGGAAATAGCTCAAAGTTATTGAGTATGGAGCGTGAGTAGTTGATGATTTTCAACCACTTGGACGCGGCCTGCCTCGAAACCAAAGTCTACGATTGTTACTTGACTGTTACGGCCTGCAATACCTGATCGCGCATTAGATCCCCCTTTGCTCCTTTGATCATGACTTCTCCGCGTCGCAGCACGACAAGCCTGTCAGCAAGGTCATAGGCAAAATCGAAATACTGCTCCACCAAGACAATTGCCATCCCCCTGGTAGTTCTGAGGTGCCGAATGGCTTCACCAATTTGCTGGATTATGTTCGGTTGAATACCTTCAGTGGGCTCGTCCAGAAGCAATAGTCTAGGTTTTGTTATCAAAGCGCGCGCAATCGCCAATTGTTGTTGCTGACCACCTGAAAGGTCGCCTCCGCGCCGGTTCTGCATTTGTTTGAGCACCGGGAACAGATCGAAAATCTCGTCCGGAATGAAGTGTTCGCTGCTGGGAAGGCAAGAGAACCCCGCTTCAAGGTTTTCACGAACGGTGAGCAATTGGAAAATCTCGCGACCCTGGGGGACATAGGCCACACCTTTCCAAGCCATACGATGGGCGGGCAAGATCGGCAGTGGATCTCCGTCTAGCTCCACTTCACCACCCGAGCGCGGATGCGTGCCCGAGATTGCCTTAAGCAGGCTGGTTTTCCCAACGCCATTGGCCCCCATCACGCAGGTCACTTCGCCTTGCATGGCCTCCATTGAGATGCCGTTAAGGATTCGGGAGTGCCCGTAGTGCAAAGTCAGATCTGTTAGTTTCAGCATCGTCTAGCGCCCCAGATACACATCAATAACGTCCTGATTCGATGTCACGTGATCAAGGCTGCCTTCTGCCAGAACCGACCCCTCGTGCAGCACAGTGACCTTGCAGTTCAGGCGGCGGACGAACTCCATGTCATGTTCAACAACGACCACCGCACGGGTCTTGGCGGCCTGCACCAGGAGCTCGGTCGTGTGTTCTCGTTCGTGCGGGGTCATCCCAGCGGCGGGTTCGTCCACCAGCAACAGGCGCGGTTCCTGTGCCAGTAGCATCCCGATTTCCAGCCATTGCTTTTGTCCGTGGCTCAGCTCGCCTGACTTGCGGGGCAGTTCGTCTTTTAGGCCGATCTCAAAAGCCAGCTGTTCGACCCCGCCCAAATCCGTAGGCGAGGGGCGATAAAACAAAACGCCAAAACACCCACGCTTGTTCTTCAAGGCCATCAGCAGGTTTTCCTGAACGGTCTGATCCTCGAACACCGTGGGTTTCTGGAACTTCCGCCCGATCCCCATCTGCGCGATCTTGGCCTCGCTCATACTCAGCAGGGATACGGATTTTTCGCCCCAGATGACCCGGCCCTCGTCGGGTCGGGTTTTGCCAGTGACAATATCCATGAACGTTGTTTTGCCTGCACCGTTTGGTCCGATCACGGCGCGCAGTTCGGCATTGCCGATCTGGAACGACAGGTTGTTGATGGCGCGAAACCCGTCAAAGGTGACCGAGACGCCGCTGACTTCTAACAAAGTGCTCACTCGGTGGCCTCCTTTTCGCGAAGAGCCCCGTCATCCGGGCCAAGGTTAGCGCCATGACGATCCAACGGGCGACGATTGGCCAGCAGATCGAACAGCCCACCGATACCTTGCGGGGCGAACAGCGTGACCAGAACGAAGGACACTCCCAGCAGAACCTGCCACCAATCGACCCATTTGATCGTGTAAACGCCCAAAGGGATATTCGGAGCCTGACCACCGGTGAACCACGTGCTTAGCAAGCTGACAAACGCCGCGCCGATGACCGCGCCATACAGACGGCGGCGTCCGCCAATGGCAACCCAAACAGCCAAATAGATCGAGGCGATCGGGGCCATTTCTTCGGGGTTGATGATGCCTGCCTGCGGGTAATATAGCGCACCCGCGATGGCTGCGATGCACGCGGTTAGGGTAAAAACGGCGAGTTTATAGGCTTCGACTGAATAGCCAAGGAAGCGCACACGGGCTTCGTTGTCGCGGATACCGCGCATAACTGAACCGAACTTGCCAGAGACAACCCATGCGGCCAGCATGTATCCAAGACCGAGCGCCAGCGCAGACGCCCAGAGGAACCAGATCGACACCACGTCCTGCGAAGCGGTGACGCCGGGCAAGTTCTGCAAGCCCGACAGCCCGTTGTTTCCGCGCAATCCGCTGTCATTCTGGAACAGATACAACGCCAGAGCCAGCGTCATCGCTTGGGTTAGGATCGACAGGTATACGCCGGTGACCCGGCTACGGAACGCCAACCAACCAAAAACCAGCGCCAACAGACCTGGAACCAGCACCACCAGAGCCAGTTGCAAAAACAGGCTGTCTGAGAACGCCCAGATCAGCGGGAATTCAGATGATCCAACGACACCGAAAATCTGGTTGCCGATGGCATCTGCGATCTCGGTTGGGGTGGGCGGGATTTCGGTTTGCGATAGGGACTCGACGACGATGAGGCGTGTGCGCTCATACATCAGCCACATACCGATCATATAGCCGCCTAACCCGAAGAACGCGAAGTGGCCCAGTGAGAGGATGCCGGTGAAACCCCAGACCAAATCCATCGCCACTGCGATCAGACACAGGCACAGGGTCTTGCCTAGCGTCTTGACGAAACTGGTCGAGATCACGCCGATCCCGAACCCTTCCGACAGGACGGTCACACCCAAAGTGAACAGTGACAGGATGGCCAAAAAGACCAGCACCGATGGGTTCTTGGCAACAAAACTACCTTCCATATCTCAATCCCCCGCTGCGCGGCCTTTCAGGGCGACGATGCCCCTCGGCCGGAACTGGATGAAAATGATGATGAAAACGATCATGTAGGTTTGCGCCGCGAGGGTGTTCGACGGGTTCATCCACTCGATCCCTTTCTGCAGGAAGCCGATCATCCCGGCGCCTGCCAGTGCCCCCCAGATGTTGCCGACACCGCCAACGACCACGGTCATGAAGCTTTGGACGATGTAATCGCTGCCCAAATCCGAGGTCACTTTAGCGAACAGGCCAATCGCAACGCCGGCAATCCCGGCGATGCCCGAGCCCAGCCCGAAAGTCAGCATGTTCACCCGGCCCGGATTGATCCCGATCGACGCGGCCATACGCGGGTTTTGCGTCACAGCGCGCATCTCAAGCCCAAGCCGCGTACGTTTCATAATGTAGAGGAACAGACCCAGAAAGATCAGCGCCAGAACGAAGATCGCGATGCGGATATAGCTAATCGAGACTACATCGTTCAACACCCATGCCCCGTCCAGCCAACCGGGCGCAGTCAGTGGTCGAGCCTGCGTGCCAAAGATATTCTTGCCAAGCTGCTGCAGGGCAATTGAGATGCCGAAGGTGGCCAACAGCGTTTCCAGCGGGCGGGCATAGAGCCAGCGGATCACCAATCGCTCCATTGCGACCCCCATGGCAAATGTCACGGCAAAGGCCATGGGGATGGCGACAATGATAGAGAGCGTATGATCGGGGATGAATTGCTGAACGACGTAGCCAGTATAGGCACCCATCATGATGAATTCGCCATGGGCCATGTTGATCACACCCATCACGCCGAAAGTGATAGCCAAGCCAATGGCGGCCAGGAAGTAGATCGACGCCAGCGAGATCGCATCCAGCATCAGGTCGAGCGACTGATTCAGACCAACCTTAAGTTCGATCCGTTCCAGCGCCTTTTCGGCGGCGGCGGTCACTTCTGGAGAGGCTTCGGTATAGGTTTCAAAGAACACATGCGCATCAAGTGCCGCGTCGATATCGGCCTCAGTTACCAAAGCAGGGACGATTCCGGCTTCGGCCAGAGTGACGTACGCCCGCGCGCGCGCGGTGGTAGTGTTCAGTTGCGCGACCGGGACGCCACCCACGCGGCCACCGTCGATATACCCAGCCAAAGCTGTGCGGATGTTGTCCGGAGACACAGGCGGCGCTGCCAGATCGCTGGCGACCAACAGGTCATACGCTTCGTCCCGCGACAATGAGTCTGATCCGGGTTCCAGAATGACGGCGACATTAACATTCAACGGAAGGTCCGCAGCAGCCTTTCGTGAGGTAACGACCAACGGGTTCAACGCTGCGCGAACGTCGACGCTCAAATCGTCCGACATGTCTTCAATTGCAGCCACGCGGGCCGCCGTGTCTGTGTCATACCCAATAGTCAGCAGCCGTTCGAGCCGCTGCTTCCGCGCCCTCAAATCCGCATCGGCTTCGTCTTCGATCGAGGCGCGCAGAGGTTCGAGCAGAGCGCTTTCGGGGTCACGTTGAATGGATTGCAGAGCGGCCAGGCGCTTCTTTCGATCCGGGTCGGTCAGTTGGAACTGTACCAGAGCAGTCCCGATCATAGCACGTACGCCGCTGTTGGGTTTCAATTGTTTTATATCGGATTTCTTAATGGTACCGACGACCTTGCCCGTGTCGAAATCAGTTAGCACATAGGACTGCCCCTCGGCCTGTTCAGCAGAAAAGAACAGCCCGTCGGACTTACGCATCCACATATCCTTGGCGCCCCAAGTCTCGAGCATCACTTGTGCCTGCGGCAACCCGCTGGCCGCGATTGCGTCAATGGCGGGCTTGATGGTCTTGCGCGAGCTTTTGGCGATGGTTTCCTGATGCTCTTGCAGGATCGGCTGCAGACCACCCTCTTGAGCGTTGGCGGTCAGGCAGGCGCACAGGATTGCGAGGCCCGCAAGGAAAAGTCGTAACATGTGGTGAAACCCGAGTATCTTGAGGCAAGGCGGGCGATCGCGCCCGCCTTGCAGGATCGTTTAGTAGTTCGACAGGGTCTGAACGCAGGTCTCGGTCTCGGTGTTGTACATCCCACAACCCAGATCTTTCCAATCCGATACCAGAACCGCCGATTCCGGCAGGAAGTCGGTCCAGGCGTCGCCTGGAACAACGTCCGTTTCGCTGATGATGTCGAACTGGCCGTCTTCCTGAATCTCACCGATCAATACCGGCTTGGCCAGGTGGTGGTTCGGCAGCATCACGGCGGTCCCGCCCGTTAGGTTCGGGAATTCTTGCCCGTACATGGCGGTGCGTACTGCGTCGACATCGGTCGAGCCGGCCGTGGTCGCGGCGTTCACCCACATGTTGAAGCCAATATAGTGTGCTTCCATCGGGTCATTGGTCACGCGCTCATCGCCCATGGCGGCTTTCCAAGTTTCGATGAATTCAGCATTGGCATCGGTGTCCGCCGACTGGAAGTAGTTCCAGGCCGCCAGATGGCCGACAAGGTTCGTGGTGTCGAGGCCCGACAGCTCTTCCTCACCGACCGAGAAAGCCACGACGGGGATGTCATCCGCCGACACACCGGCCGCTGCTAGTTCTTTGTAAAAGCCGATATTTGCATCGCCGTTGATGGTCGAGATCACGCCAACCTTCTTGCCGTCGGCGCCGAGTGCGACGACGTCAGACACGATCTTGGACCAATCGGAATGGCCGAAGGGCGTGTAATTGACGAATATGTCCTCATCCGAAATACCCTTTTGCTTCAGATAGCTTTCAAGGATGTTGTTGGTGGTGCGGGGATAGACGTAGTCGGTTCCCAGCAGTGCGAATTTCTCTACTCCCAGTTCGTCCAGAAAATAGTCGGTGGCCGGGATGGCTTGCTGGTTCGGTGCGGCCCCAGTGTAGAAAACGTTTTTCGAAGACTCTTCGCCCTCGTACTGAACCGGATAGAACAGTAGGCCGTTCAGTTCTTCGATCACCGGCAGAACTGATTTGCGGCTGACAGAGGTCCAATTGCCGAAGATCACATCCACCTCATGTACGGTCAGCAGCTCACGCGCTTTCTCTGCAAAGAGGGGCCAGTCCGAGGCAGGATCGACCACAACGGCCTCAAGCTGCTTGCCCAACATGCCACCCTTGGCGTTTTGCTGGTCGATCAGCATCATCATGGTGTCTTTCAGCGTGGTTTCCGAGATTGCCATCGTGCCTGACAGCGAATGCAGCACTCCAACCTTGATCGTGTCTTCGGCCGATAGCGCGATGGTGGCCATGGTCGCAAATACAACCGATCCGGCGAGCGTGGATTTGAGAGATTTCATGTAATCCTCCTGGCGGGTTCACAGCAAGAGGACTTGCACAACTGTGCTGTCTTCTTCTACCTGATCCCCGCAACTGTTGTTGCGTTCCGTGTGGCGGTTGTGTCCGATGTCCAATTCGCGCAGCCGTCACACACCCCGGGAGTTTTCCCCCCTGTGGGCACCCATACGGTTTCTGCATCGCAGCAAAGTAAGCAACCAGCCTGAGCTGCATTTCGGGAAAACGGCAGTATCTGCTTAATTTTTAATCTACCGCGCAGGCTCGTGGTTAAAAATTGATCGCACGAGTTGGTTTTTGCCTACATTATGTCCTGCGCAATAGCGTTCCGGGGCGCCAGCGGAGAAACAAGTGGCACGAATTAGGTTCCGCGGGTGCCCCATTACTCAATTTGCCTCCATATTGCCTCAGCAAGGTGCGAACCCGCCGCGTGCGAAGGGTGTCGTCAACCTGAGCACAAAAAAACTGGGCGAAAACTCGGTTTTGGACACGCTTCTCCAGTCGGGGTCTTCTAAGTGCCTGTTTCCCCGCGCATCGGCACAGGGGCTTGATGCAGTTCTGCTTAACACAGCCGGAGGCGTAACTGGCGGTGACTCATTCCGCTCCACCGCCAACGCTGCTGAGGGCACTACGCTGACCCTGACAACGCAGGCTTGCGAGCGCGCCTACAAAGCGCAGCCGGGGCCATACGCACAGATATCCAACCACCTGACTGTCAGCTCGGGTGCGCGATTGAACTGGCTGCCTCAAGAGACCATTCTGTTCAACGGCAGCGCGTTGGACCGTCGACTGCAGATCGAGATGGATCCGGATGCGACCATGCTATTGGTCGAGCCATTGGTTTTTGGCCGCGCGGCCATGGGAGAGACATTGACCGACATCCGTCTTCGTGACCGGATCGAGATATTGCGCGATGGAGCGCCTGCTTTCCTGGACGCTATGCGGTTCTCCGGTGATCTGCAGGCGCATCTTTGCAGACCGCATATTGCTAACGGTGCAGGCGCGATGGCGCTGGTAGTCTTTGCCTCGGCTACGGCCGAGGGCCAGTTGGCCCCCGTTCGACATCTGTTGCCAGAAACTGCAGGGGCGAGCCTGATCCAAAACGATATGCTGGTAGTCCGAATGCTGGCGAAAACCAGCTTCGCGCTTCGCCGCGCGTTGATGCCGGTTTTGCGAAGACTGAACAACGACACCCTCCCAAGATGCTGGATGCTCTGACATGAACCTGACACCCCGAGAAAAAGACAAACTGATGGTGGCGATGGCCGCCGAAGTCGCCCGAAAGCGTTTGGTGCGCGGCGTCAAGCTGAACCACCCCGAGGCTATAGCGCTGATAACTGACGCGGTGGTCGAAGGTGCGCGTGACGGGCGTTCGGTTGCTGACCTGATGCAGGCCGGGGCCCAGGTCATCACCCGTAGCCACTGCATGGAAGGCGTGCCCGAGATGATTCACGAGGTTCAGGTCGAAGCCACTTTTCGGGATGGGACCAAGCTGGTCACCGTCCACAACCCCATTCGCTAAACATAGAGGAAAATCCCATGCACCGCATGCTGTTCCCCGCTCTTGTTTTGTCCGGTCCGGCCATGGCCCATACGGATACTCATCTTCACGCCCATGGCGCAGACTATGCCACGTTGGGCGTCGGTCTGGCCTTGCTTGCCGTTGTTGCGATCACGCTGTTATGGATGCTGCCGAAATGATCCCCGGCGAGCTTTTCCCGGCCGAAGGTGAAATCACACTGAATTCCGGTTTGACGGCGATTACATTGATGGTCGCAAACACCGGAGATCGCCCCGTCCAGGTTGGCTCGCACTATCATTTTGCCGAGACCAATCCTGCGCTCGATTTTGATCGCAAAGAAGCGCATGGCCTGCGGTTAGACATCGCGCCTGGCACTGCGGTTCGGTTCGAACCCGGTCAAGCCCGCGAAGTTTCACTGATCCCCATCGGCGGGGCACGAAAAGTCTTTGGGTTCAATCAAAAGGTCATGGGGTCGCTCTGATGCCGACGCAAATCAAACGCGCGGATTATGCCGCCATGTTCGGCCCCACCATCGGAGACAAGCTGCGACTCGCGGATACTGATCTGGTGATCGAAGTTGAACGTGACCTGACGGCCGAGCGTGTGGGGGGCGCCGCAACCGGCGGAACCGGCGATAATGCATTGCTCTATGGCGAAGAGGTCAAGTTCGGCGGCGGAAAGGTGATCCGCGACGGAATGGGTCAGTCTCAGGTCACACGCGCCGACGGGGCAGTGGATACGGTCATCACCAACGCGGTAATTGTAGATCACTCAGGCATCTACAAGGCGGATGTGGGTCTGAAAGACGGGCGCATCGCTAAAATCGGTAAGGCCGGAAATCCCGATACGCAGCCGGGTGTAGACATCATCATTGGGCCAGGCACCGAAATCATCGCGGGCGAAGGGCGTATCCTGACCGCCGGTGGCTTCGACAGTCATATTCACTTCATCTGCCCTCAACAGATTGAGGACGCGCTGCATTCCGGCCTAACCACCATGCTTGGCGGTGGCACCGGCCCGGCCCATGGAACATTGGCGACAACCTGCACCCCTGGCCCTTGGCATATCGGGCGAATGTTGCAGGCGGCTGATGCCTTTCCGATGAACCTGGCTTTTGCAGGCAAAGGCAATGCTTCCCTGCCTGCTGCGTTAGAGGAACAGGTCAAAGCCGGGGCCTGCGCCCTGAAACTGCACGAAGACTGGGGAACGACACCCGCTGCCATCGATTGCTGCCTATCCGTGGCGGATGCGATGGACGTGCAGGTGATGATTCACACTGACACTTTGAACGAGTCCGGGTTCGTGGAAAACACCGTTGCCGCCATGAAGGGCCGTACGATCCACGCCTTCCACACCGAAGGCGCGGGCGGAGGACACGCCCCTGACATCATCAAGATCTGCGGCGAAAACCACGTTCTACCCTCGTCCACCAACCCGACACGGCCTTTCACAGTGAACACGTTGGAAGAGCATCTGGATATGCTGATGGTCTGCCATCATCTCGACAAATCCATCCCCGAAGACGTGGCCTTTGCTGAAAGTCGCATTCGGCGCGAGACCATCGCGGCCGAAGACATCCTGCATGACATGGGTGCGTTCAGCATCATCGCCTCGGACAGTCAGGCGATGGGTCGCGTCGGCGAGGTCCTGATCCGGACGTGGCAAACCGCCGACAAGATGAAGAAACAGCGGGGTCGCCTAGCTGAGGAAACCGGCCAGAACGACAACCTACGCGTCCGGCGCTATATCTCCAAATACACGATCAACCCGGCCATCGCACATGGTCTCAGCCATCAAATCGGCAGCATAGAAGAAGGCAAACGTGCCGATTTGGTCCTTTGGAACCCTGCTTTCTTTGGTGTGAAGCCCGAGATGGTTCTGCTGGGCGGCACCATTGCCTGCGCGCAGATGGGGGACCCCAATGCCTCAATCCCCACACCACAGCCGGTTTATAGCCGACCGATGTTTGGCGCCTACGGCCGCTCGGTCGAAAATTCGGCGATAACATTCGTCTCTGCGGCCGCCCAAGCAGACGGGATCGGAGATACACTAGGGCTAGCTAAACAAACTGTGGCCGTGCAGAACACCCGCAACATCGGCAAGCGTGACCTGCTGCTGAACGATGCAACGCCCAATATCGAGGTTGACCCAGAAACCTACGAGGTCCGCGCAGATGGTGAATTGCTGACCTGCCAACCGGCCGAGGTTCTGCCGATGGCGCAGCGATACTTTATGTTTTGACCAAGATTTTGCTGCGTTGCTGCGCAAGCAACCGAACCATTAGCAAACACGCACTACTCAGCGAGGCAGAAATGACAAAAATTAGAGCCCATGGGAGGATCAACGTTTACGAAGGTCCAACTGGCACATTCTACAACACGCACACGCTTTTCGCTGCCCAGTCTGATTACGTCAATCTACCCAGATCTGAGCAGCGTGACCGAAGCTCAATCGCGTGTTCTGCAAGCCGACTTCCTGTAATCGCTCAGCGACGAAGAGCTGAAAAAAAGGGATCTGAGGCGCGATCGAATCGTTCATCGCGTGTTTGCCGACTTAATCTGGTGCTAACCAATCCTGCTACAGTGAGGTCGATCGCATGACCGTCATTCTCTGTACCGCGCGCCAGTACTTGGAACATACGCACAGCAAGCCAGCAGATTGCCTGTCGCTGACCTATGATGACCGTTTTTTGCGCCGCAAGGTTCTGACCTGCGAGAGCGGTGAACAAATACTTATCGACCTGGCGCAAACGACCTCTTTGAACCACGGCGGCGTTTTGGTTCTTGATGACGGTCGCGAGGTGGAAATACAGGCTGCACCCGAAGCGCTTCTGCAGGTAACAGCCCCTGACCTGACACGCATCGCGTGGCATATTGGCAATCGCCACACGCCTTGCCAGATCGAGAATGATCGGCTGTTGATCCAAGTCGATCACGTTATCAGAGACATGCTTCTGAAAATTGGTGCCTCAATTCGAGAAGTACACGAACCGTTCACCCCCGAAGGCGGGGCCTATGGGCACGGCAGGACGCATGGGCATGCACACTGATGCCGATATCCTGACGTTGTGCCAATGGTTATCTCCGTCCTATCCCGTGGGGGCGTTTGCGTATTCGCATGGGCTGGCGGCAGCGATAGAAGAGGGAACGGTCACAAGCCCGCAGGACACCGAGGCCTGGATTTCGGATGTGCTGCAACACGGCTCAGGGCTGAATGACGCTTTGTTCGCTGTGGCGGCCTACAACGCGCAGGATATCGATGAATTGGTCGGCATCGATGCAACCTCACGCGCCTTTTGCGCGTCATCGGAAAGGTTGAAGGAAACGCAGTTGCTCGGACAGGCGTTCGCGACTGTCACAGGAGACACTTGGGAGTTGGACCTTAAGCAGTTCACTTACCCGGTCTCTGTTGGCCATGCTGCACGATTGAAGAACCTTCCCGTTTTGTTGATGACAAAGATGTTTCTGCAAGCATTCGCAAGCAACCTTGTCGCATGTGCAACGCGCCTTGTGCCTTTGGGTCAGACTGATGCCCAAAGATTGATCCGAAATCTGACGCCGCTGTGTGCTCACATCGCCGACGGGGCGCAACAGGGTGGCTTGGATGACGTTAGCTCAACGGCGTTCTTGGCAGACGTCGCGTCCATGAAACACGAAACACAATACTCAAGGATATTCCGAACATGAGCAATATGAACGGTCCCCTTCGCGTGGGCATCGGTGGCCCGGTTGGAGCAGGAAAAACCACTCTGACCGCAGCCATGTCCGAAGTCCTGCGCGATGCGTGTTCGGTCGGTGTCATCACCAACGACATCTATACCCAAGAAGACGCCGAAGCGTTGATGCGGATGCAGATCCTGCCTCAGGACCGGATTATCGGTGTTGAAACTGGAGGCTGCCCGCACACCGCGATCCGCGAGGATGCGTCGATCAATTTGGCAGCCGTGGCCGAGATGCAAGCGCGCCATCCTGATCTGGATGTTGTTTTGATCGAAAGCGGTGGTGACAACCTATCGGCCACTTTCAGCCCTGAATTGGCAGATGTGACGCTGTATGTGATTGATGTTGCGGCAGGAGAGGAGATCCCCCGCAAGGGTGGCCCGGCTATTACCAAATCAGATATTCTGGTTATCAACAAAACCGACCTGGCACCACATGTTGGCGCTTCGTTAGAAGTTATGGACCGAGACGCGCTAAGAATGCGCAACGGACGACCCCATCTATTCACGTCGCTTCGCTACAGGAAAGGGATCGACGCGGTAGTGGATCTTCTGCTGCAAGTGGGAGGTTTAAGGATCCCGGAAGAGAAAGCCTCTGCGCGACACATCCCCTCTAGGCGGCAAGAAAAACTATAGGCACCAAGGAATGAATTCGAGGATTAGTTAGAGCAACCGCCAGCATCTTGGTTCGCGCCGACCTGCAGAATCTTCGTTTGTAGATGATGAACTGGTTTTGCCAGAAGAACTTGGCTTGAGGCGCGCAGGTGGCTTTCGTAGCCTTGGTTCATGAATAGTCGGTCGCCATTCAGGGACTTCAAAACCAGTCCAGAGATCATTCGTTTGTAGGACGGTGCGTCTCGCAAGATGAACAGATCTGTGAGGGCATTGATGACCTCGGTTGACTTCAGCTTCCGCTTCACCCGGATCGCAGGGCATCCCAGGCTGTGTTCATTCAGTATGTTTAATGTCCGGAACGCTCTGCCATCGTTTATGCGAAGATGGACGAAGCCATGCGACCTGACGTGGTCGCGGGACCCTGGCAGCAGCTGCACACATGACCCGTCGTTTTGCCAGAGCCTCCTGCTCTTGGGTTGCTTCGTTGACACTTTGAGTACCGCTCTTTTTCCGATGCCGAGTTATGCTGGCGAACCGAAACCAATGAATCCTGACCCCAATCCATTTCACGGGTATTTAGGTCAGAGTGGTTCGGGGGTGGATCAAAGTGGGCTGCCAGGTCGAAAACGTCGACTTATGCGACCCCATGTTCCAGGATTTGGGGTCTTTGCGATCAAGCCAACAAGTGACCTGACTGTCCCAAACGCAATTCACCAGGTTTAGCGACCTCAACGTAAACGCCCATATCCGTATGACCCAAGTGTTTCCGCAATAGGTAAGGGAGTTTGAGGTCGCGCTCGGCCGTTTCCGGGTTAACTTCGGTCGCGGCGCATCTTTTGGTGCGCTGCAGAAGTCGTAGTTCAACGTCCCCAAATACCAATGTGGATCCTATGGCATCCAACTCAGCGAAAGGTGGCAGGCCATCTATTTCGATATTGGCGCGAAACCTAGCGGGGTGGACATTTTCACCCAGATGGCGGCTCAGCGCCTGAACCGAAGCGAGGTTCAGCACGGATATTGCATTCATCATGACAGGGGAGACGACGGAAACATCGGTGAACCGGTGCGGTTCGGACGACACAAATACAGGCGGTTCAGGATCAGCCAGGGCGAGTTCCCTATGCAGGAAAGCGGCCGCGTCCTTGCGCCCTTGTGATGTCCGCATATTGAACCTGAAAAACTCACTGTTGCGCGAGACTTCAAGGATTTGGCTGTCAGCGGAGAACCGTGTCTGCAGGCTCGCCAACTCGGCCTCTTTCAACAGAACCACAAACCGGTCCTTGGGCAAGGGTTGTGGGTCGCTTGGATCGAAGCCCGAATTGTACCGTGCAAAGCCGAAAAGGCGGTCGCCGGGGATGCCCTCGGCTGGGCGCAGGGCGACTGAAGTCATTGGCTCTGCGCTCAGTCCCTTGACTGGAAATCTGTTCAACCGGGAGATCGAAAGAGTGGTCATGAAATCGCGCCTTACGCAATAGTTCAATTGCCGTTTGCTCAGAATGGTGCGGCGTTCGCTTGAGCAATACCAGAGTTAATTTGGGTGTCGTTGGCGGTTGCCGCGAACATGAGGAACATAGCTGCGCTTTGTTCGGGATTTCAAATCACAGATATTGCTATGGGCCGGCGTGCAGATTCTGGTTCTTTTAGAAAGCAAATAAAAACAAATAATTAGCAATACATCAGACGGTCGATGGCGGCGCGATGAGGTACGAACCTCAAAAATATCTGGACTTGAGGTGCGTACCTCAAATAGCCTTGGAAACATGCCGCGATTCGCACATCCTCGATTGACGGCGCAAAAAAGGGAGGAATGGATGACTTACTCAAAACTGGCCTCGGCCAGCGCAATAGTCCTTGCCGCTACTACTCTTTCTACCAAGGCAAATGCTGAAGATTTGACATTATGCTGGGCAGCTTGGGACCCGGCCAATGCGCTTGTCGAACTGTCCAAGGAATTCGAAGCCGAATCCGGCCATACGATGAATTTTGAGTTCGTGCCTTGGCCGAACTTTGCGGACCGGATGCTGAACGAATTGAACTCGGGCGGTAAGCTTTGTGATCTGCTGATTGGCGACAGCCAGTGGATCGGGGGTGGCGCGGAAAACGGCCATTATGTCCAGCTGAACGAATTTTTTGATGCTGAAAGCATCAGTATGGATGATTTTGCCCCAGCCACCGTCTACGCCTATTCGACTTGGCCCAAAGGCACGCCGAACTATTATGCGCTGCCAGCGATGGGTGATGCCAACGGATGGTTTTATCGCAAAGACTGGTTTGAAGATCCTGAGATTCAGGCTGCTTACAAAGAAGCCACCGGGCAAGATCTGCGCGAACCGGAATCCCAGAAAGAACTGCTGCAGATCGCACAGTTTTTCCAGGGACGCGAGATTGACGGCAAGACCGTTTACGGTGCTGCGATCTTCACCGAGCGTGGCTCGGAAGGCATCACAATGGGTGTGACCGGTGCGCTTTACCCATGGGGGTTCAAATATGAAAACACTCCGGGGTCCTATGATATGGAGGGGGCAGTAAATTCGCCCGAGGCCGTCGAAGCACTGGAATTCTACAAAGAGTTCTACAAGACCGCGACGCCTCCGGGATACACCAATTCATACATGGGTGAGAGCCTGGACGCCTTTAAGTCCGGTCAGGTCGCCATGGCTATGAACTGGTTTGCGTTCTTCCCGGGTCTTTACGCAGATCCAAGTACGGGCGGTGACAAGATCGACTTCTTTGTGAATCCACCGCAAAATCAGGCTGGCTCGACATTGGGCGGGCAGGGTATTTCCGTTGTCAGCTATTCTGACAAGCAGGATGCGGCCCTGGAATACATCAAGTGGTTCGCGCAGCCTGCGGTTCAAGCCAAGTGGTGGGAACTGGGTGGATATTCCGCACACAACTCGGTGCTGCAGGATCCGGGGTTTGTTGATAGCGCCCCGTTTGCCGGCGATTTCCTTTTGGCCATGAATGATGTTCAGGATTTCTGGCAAGAGCCGGCTTATGCCGAGCTGTTGCTGGCGATGCAAAAGCGTATTCATGATTACGTTGTTGCCGATCAGGGCACGGCACAGGAAGCGCTGGATCTTTTGATCGAGGATTGGACCGAGACCTTCGAAGACGAAGGCAAGTTGTAATCCGGAAACCGGACAGGAGCGGGATCAGACCCGCTCCTGCATTTCTCTCAGAGTCCGAAACCGACAAGAACTGGCAAAGAGATGTCTGACAGGACCGTAGATCGCGTTGCGAAGGCAACGCCCGTTCGAGTTGCGCGAAAAATTCGGGGATTGTCAGATCGGGCGATCGCTTGGATCTTTATCTCCCCCACGATCTTTTTGCTGCTGGCGATCAATATCTTTCCACTGATCTGGACCATCCAACTGAGCTTTACCAATTTCAAAGCCAACCGGATCGGGCGTGAGGTCAAAGATGTCGGGTTCCGGAATTATGAACGCATTCTGACGGATTCCGACACGTGGCTGAACATGCAGGCGACGGCCCATTTTCTGTTCTGGACGATCTTCTTTCAGGTGCTGATCGGGTTTACGCTGGCCTGGCTGCTGAACAAGAAGTTCAAGGGTAATGACCTTTGGACGACGATCATCGTGTTGCCGATGATGCTGTCTCCTGCGGTGGTCGGGAATTTCTGGAAGTTCCTGTATCAGCCACAGATAGGTCTGTTCAACTACATCGTGTCCTGGTTCTCCGGCAAGGATCCATCCAGCTTTGAGATGCTGGGATCGGTCCAGTTGGCACCTTGGGCGATTGTGATCGTGGACACCTGGATGTGGACGCCGTTTGTGATGCTGATCTGTCTGGCCGGGCTGCGCAGTATTCCCGATTACATCTATGAGGCCGCAGAGGTCGACCGGGCCAGCAAGCTGCGGCAGTTCTTTACGATAACCATCCCGATGGTGCTGCCGTTCCTGATGCTAGCGGTCCTATTCCGCGGGATCGAGAACTTCAAGATGTTCGATCTTGTGGTCCAGCTGACAGGTGGCGGGCCAGGTTCAACGACCGAGCTGACGTCAATCAATCTGAAGCGCGAAGCGTTTGAGAAATGGCGCACTGGCTATGCCTCGGCCTACGCAATCATCCTGTTTGTAACGGTGTTTGGCCTGGCGTCCATATACGTGAAAGCCTTGAACAAGGTGAAACAACGATGAGCAGCTTTTCGGTAACCGAACCTTCAAAACGGTCCAAGTGGGTCGCAGGGACGTTGGTCATCACCTATGCGCTGATAACCATGATTCCGTTGGTCTGGATCTTGCTGACCGGGTTCAAATCCCCGGCCGATGCCATCAGTTATCCCCCCAAAGTCGTGTTCGACCCGACGCTGGAGGGATACGTAAACCTATTCACCACCCGAACCCGGCAAACGCAGGAGTTTCTAGACGCGAACCCACCACAGAACTGGGCGGATGAGATCGTCAGGCAATATGACATGGTGATCGTCGGGCCGTCCAAGTTTGGCGAGCGCTTTATGAACTCCGTAATCATTGGGTTTGGATCAACCTTCCTGAGCATCTTCCTGGGCACACTGGCGGCTTATGCATTCAGCCGGTTCAAGGTTCCGCTTAAGGATGATCTGCTGTTCTTTATCCTCAGCACGCGGATGATGCCGCCGGTGGCCGTGGCCATTCCCATATTCCTGATGTTCAGGAACCTGGGGCTTAGCGATACGCATCTGGGGATGATCCTGCTGTACACGGGCGTGAATATCTCACTCGCGGTCTGGCTGCTGAAAGGCTTCATCGATGAAATCCCGCGCGAATACGAAGAGGCGGCGCTGATCGACGGCTATACAAGGTTTCAGGCATTCTACAAAGTGGTCTTGCCACAGGCCGCGACGGGCATCGCATCGACGGCGATCTTTTGCCTTATCTTCGCATGGAATGAATACGCGTTTGCTGTGCTGCTGACTTCGGCTACCGCTCAGACCGCACCGCCTTTCATCCCCACCATCATCGGAGTTGGGGGGTTGGATTGGCCGGCAGTTGCGGCCGGGGCGACGATCTTCCTAATTCCCGTAATGGTTTTCACTATCCTGATGCGCAAGCACCTGCTGCGCGGGATTACCTTTGGAGCGGTACGCAAATGAGTGATTTTCTGTCAGGTCTGATGCGATTCCGCCGTGGCCCATGGGAGATGGTCGCAACCATCCTGATCGCGCTTGGGGTCTTCATGTTGATGCAACCCTTTGTTCTTTGGGCCTTCACATACTCATTCATCGTCACGCTGATCGGAACGGTTATGTTCATCGTCGTCAGCCATTTTCCGGAGTAGAAATGGCCCAGATCGTAGTCAAAAACGTCAAGAAGATGTTCGGCGATTTCACGGCAGTCCGCGAAAGCTCGTTCACGATCGAAGATGGTGAGTTCTTCATGCTCCTGGGGCCTTCGGGATGTGGGAAAACCACGACCTTGCGGATGATCGCAGGGCTTGAGCTTCCGACCTCGGGCGAGATCTATCTGGACGGAGAAGAGATCAGCCAAAGACCCCCGTCCGAGCGTGATATTGCCTTTGTCTTTCAAATGTTTGCGCTTTATCCGCATATGAACGTGCGCAAGAACATTAGCTATCCGCTGATCTCTCAGGGGATGCCGCGCGCCGCGGTAAAAGCCAAGGTGAACGAAGTCGCCGGAATTCTGGGTATACATGATATTCTGGACCTCCCGGTGGGCGGGCTGTCAGGCGGTGACCGGCAGCGTGTTGCATTGGGACGGGCAATCGTGCGTGAACCCAAGGCTTTCATGATGGATGAACCGCTGGGTGCGTTGGATGCCGAGTTTCGCGAACATATGGCCGAAGAACTGCGCGGGCTGCATGACCGTATGGGGGCCACAACAGTTTACGTCACGCATGATCAGTTAGAAGCCATGCAAATGGGCGACAAGATCGTCGTGATGAACAATGCGGTGATCGAACAATTCGGAACCCCGCAGGAAATCTATGACAAGCCCGCAACCATGTTTGTTGCGGATTTCATCGGGTCGCCGTCAATGAACTTTTTGCCGTTTCAAGGCAAGGTCGAACCCGGATCGGACATGGTGCGTTTGAACGGTCATGATGAGGCAGTGCCGCAGTCGCTTGAGGCCGCCGAGGGCGAGCTGGTGTTCGGTGTCCGCCCCGAGCATGTGTTTCTGTCCGACAACAGCAGCTACCGCGCCAAGGTACTGGCCGCAGAATATCTGGGAACCACCCAGATCGTGACGCTTCAAAGCCCAAACGGAGAGCTGAAGGCTCGTATTGACGCTCGCGATACCGTCAGCCCCGGCGAAACGGTCGGGTTGGAGTTCCGGTCCGCGATGGTGACATTGTTCGAACAGCCCACAGGCCGAGCTTTGCGATCTGTCCTGAACAATGAGGTGCTGACCAATGGCTGAAGTCGTATTGGATCAAATCTCAAAATCCTTTGGCATTCTGAAGGCGGTCGACAATATCTCGATGATCATCCCTGACGGGGCCTTTGTGGTGTTGCTGGGGCCAACTGGGGCGGGGAAAACAACGACATTACGGTTGATCTCGGGGCTGGAGAAGCTGGATTCGGGATCGGTTCGTATTGACGGTCGCGATGTCGGGTTTGAAACGCCTGCCCAGCGCGATGTGGCCATGGTGTTTCAGCAATACTCGCTTTACCCACATATGACGGTGCGCGAAAACCTGTCCTTTCCGCTGCGATCCCCGATCCTAAAGACACCTGAAGACGAGATCACACGCAAAGTGGGTGAGGTCGCTGAAATCCTTCAGATCCCGCACAAGCTGGACAACAAGGCAACCGAACTGTCGGGCGGAGAGATGCAACGTGTTTCAATCGGGCGGGCGCTGGTTCGGGATCCTCAGATTTTCCTTATGGACGAACCGCTCAGCTCTTTGGACGCAAAGCTGCGGGCGGATTTGCGGGTTGAATTGAAGAGAATTCAGGCGGATTTGGGTTCCACGCTTTTATACGTGACGCATGATCAGGTCGAGGCGATGACCATGGCGACGCATATTGGTGTTTTGGAAGACGGCAAGCTTGTCCAATATGGCACTCCCCGCGACATCTACGAAAATCCAGGCAGTGTGTATGTCGCCAGCCGTCTCGGCCTGCCGCGGATCAACATCCTGCCTTCCGAGCTGTTTGGCGGCGATCACAAGGCTCCGCAGATCGGTCTGCGCCCCGAGAACATCGTTGAAGGCGAAGGCATCGAGGCCCGTGTGATCCGCGCCGAACATCTGGGCGACCAGACAAGGTTGCATCTTGATCTGCACGGGTACCCGATCGTGACTCTAATTGATGTTCATCAGGATTACCCCGCCGGAAAGACAATAAAAATCAGACCCAACAACCCGTTGTATTTCGACGCGTCCGGCGCGCGTGTGACTTAAGGAGCAAAAGCATGGCCCAGTTCCTCAACACCAAAGAAACCCTTGTGACAGATGCGATTGACGGCCTTTTGTCCTCCTCGGGTGGCACACTCACACGGTTGGACGGGTATCCTCATATCAAGGTGGTCTACCGATCGGATTGGGACAAGTCCAAGGTCGCATTGGTGTCCGGAGGTGGATCCGGCCACGAACCTGCGCATGCCGGGTTTGTCGGCGCTGGAATGCTGACCGCCGCGGTGTGCGGCGAGGTCTTTGCCTCTCCGTCGGTCGAGGCCGTGTTGGCCGGAATTCTGGCGGTGACGGGTGAAGCGGGCTGTTTGCTGATCGTCAAGAATTATACCGGGGACCGGCTGAACTTTGGGCTCGCCGCAGAACGCGCCCGCGCGCTGGGTCGGCAGGTGGAAATGGTTGTGGTAGATGACGACATTGCCCTGCCTGACCTTCCGCAACCCCGTGGCGTGGCGGGCACGTTGTTTGTTCACAAGATTGCAGGTGCGTTGGCTGAGGGTGGGGCGAATCTTGGCACTGTGACCAATGCGGCAAAGACGGTCATCGAAAAAGTCGTCAGCATTGGCATGAGCTTGGATACGTGCACCGTTCCGGGATCACCGAAAGAAGACAGGATAGCTCCGGGAAAAGCGGAATTGGGACTGGGCATCCACGGCGAACCCGGTGTGCAGCAAGTGGATTTTTCAGATGCTGTTACGGCCATGTCTACGGTCGTTGACAAACTTAAACAGCGGGTAGGAGCGGGCGATTGCGTGGCGTTGGTGAATAACCTCGGCTCGACAACGCCACTGGAAATGGCGGTTCTGACGCATGCGCTTTCTGAAACCGGTATTGCGCGCCATATCATCGGGCCCGCGCCGATGATGACTTCGCTGGACATGCATGGGTTTTCCGTGTCGGTCTTGCCCGTAGGTTCTGATGAGTTGGCGGCCCTTAAAGGCCCGGTCGATCTTGTCGCGTGGCCGGGCGTCAATTCCATTGCTCCGGTAAAGATCGCGCCTTTGCCGGATGGTTTGACGCCGATCGATCCGATCCCGTCGAATAACCCGGCCACCAGGGACACGATCACCCGATTGTCCGCACTGTTGATTGGCGCAGAACAAGACCTGAATGCGCTGGATGCCAAGTCGGGGGACGGTGATACGGGCAGTACGTTGGCTACCGCGGCCCGGGCTTTGCAGGCCAGTCTGGACCGGATGCCTCTTGCCGATCTGACGCAGCTATTTCCAGCCCTGGGCAATGAGTTGAGCCAGACGATGGGCGGCTCGTCTGGTGTGATCCTGGCGATCTTCTTCAACGCGGCGGGGGATGCCTGCGCAAGCGGCGCGTCGGTGGCTAAATCCTTGGCCGAAGGCTTGAACAGGGTCCGTCAGGTGGGCGGTGCAAAACTGGGCGATCGGACCATGATCGACGCACTTGAACCTGCGCTAGAAGCGCTACCGGCAGGCTTACCCCAAGCTGCGAAAGCCGCACGGCAAGGCGCTGACCGAACAGCTAATATTCATCGTGCGAAGGCAGGTCGCGCAGCTTATGTTCCCGAGGAAAACCTGATTGGGCACAATGATCCCGGCGCCGAAGTCGTCGCATTGCTATTCGAAGGGTTGGCGCAGGAGATTGAGGAATAGCAGAACAGTGGAAGACCAAAAACAAAAGTTAGAATTGGTGAAGAAACCAACGGTGAACGACATCGCGCGGGTAGCCGGCGTAAGCTTGGCTACGGTTGATCGTGTGTTGAACAGACGGCCTGGTGTTAGGGCGGTGACGGTCCAGAAAGTGCACAAGGCCATCGATGAGCTGGGCTATGTCCGCGACACCGCCGCCGCGAACCTTGCGCGCAATCGTGTCTATAATTTCCTCTTCGTTTTACCGGACGCGGATAACGAATTTGTCGAGGCGCTCAGCACTCAGATCGGCGAGCAATCGCGGGACCAGTTCATTGAGCGGACGCGGATGACGATCAAAAGGGTCGCTCCGTTTGACCCGCAAGATATTGTTGAAATCCTGGATGGGGTCGATGGGCGAGATGTCGATGGCGTGGCCGTTTTTGGCCCGGAAACACCATCAGTTAGAGACGCGGTAAAACGGGTTAGGGACAAGGGTGTGCCGGTTGTGGCGCTGGTCTCTGACCTTCCCAGCTCGGACCGGGATCATTTCGTTGGAATTGACAACGTATCTGCCGGGCGTACTGCGGCTCAGTTGATGGGGCGGTTTGTGCATCGGCCTGGGAAGGTTCTGGTTCTGACCGGTTCACGCTTGGCGCGTGACCATTTGGAGCGGCGTCAGGGCTTTGATCTGGTGGTTGCTGAAGATTTTCCGCATCTCGAAGTCGTTGCATCCGTGGAAGGTCGGGATGACCCGGATCTGATTTACAAGATGATGCCCGAGATTTTTGAGACCTATCCTGATCTGGTTGGAATCTATTCTTCAGCCGCAGGCAACGCGGGGCTGGTCCAGTTTCTGTCGGAAAGCAAGGTCGGCAAGGATATGGCGATCATCGCCCACGAGTTGACACCGCTGAGCCGCGAGGCGCTGTGCCGTGGCACGTTCGACGCGCTGATTTCACAGGATTCAGGGCATATCGTCCGCTCTGCCGTGCGTCTGCTGCGCGCGACAACCGACAAGGTTCCGTTCAACAGGGCGCAGGAGCGCATTCGCATCGACATCTACCTTAAGGAAAATTTGCCGCCATAGCGGCTTAGGTTATGGGGAGGAAAAATTATGAAGACGATCAAGGGCCCAGCATTGTTTTTGGCGCAGTTCGCCGGGGACGACGCTCCGTTCAACTCGTGGGATGCCATTACGCGATGGGTTGCCGATTGCGGATATAAGGGCGTTCAGGTGCCCAGCTGGGATGGCCGGCTATTCGATCTTGAAACCGCTGCATCCAGTGTCGACTACTGCGATGAATTCAAAGGCAAAGCCTTGGAAAATGGTGTTGAGGTAACCGAGCTGTCGACGCACCTGCAGGGGCAGTTGGTAGCCGTACATCCGGCCTATGACACGGCATTCGACGGGTTTGCGGCCGAAAGCGTGCGGGGAAACCCCAAGGCCAGGCAGGAATGGGCTGTCGATCAGGTCAAAAAAGCCCTGTCGGCGTCACGGAATATGGGGATTTCGGCGCATGCGACCTTCTCAGGAGCGCTGGCCTGGCCATATGTTTACCCATGGCCGCAACGCCCCGCTGGTCTGATCGAAACGGCCTTTGATGAGCTTGCGCGTCGCTGGAGGCCCATTCTGGATCACGCGGAAGATTGCGGTGTGGATGTCTGTTACGAGATCCATCCGGGCGAGGATCTGCATGATGGTGTGACCTATGAGATGTTCCTTGAACGGACCGGTAACCACGCGCGTGCCTGCATGCTATACGATCCGTCACACTACGTGCTGCAATGCCTCGATTATCTGGACAATATCGACATCTACAAGGATCGGATTCGAATGTTCCATGTTAAAGATGCCGAGTTCAATCCAACCGGTCGACAGGGCGTGTACTCTGGATACCAAAGCTGGGTGGATCGGGCTGGGCGGTTCCGGTCACTTGGGGATGGTCAGGTGGATTTCGGGGCAGTCTTCTCGAAAATGGCGGCCAACAATTTCGACGGCTGGGCTGTGGTTGAGTGGGAATGCTGTCTGAAGCATCCAGAGGATGGCGCGCGCGAGGGCGCTCAATTCGTGTCGGACCACATCATTCGCGTGACGGAAAGGGCCTTTGATGACTTTGCGGACGGTGGCACCGACGAAGCAGCCAACCGAAAAATGCTGGGGATTGACTGATGGTTACGGGACGCAGTGAAGATAGTTCGGGACGTATTCGCCTAGGTATGGTCGGCGGTGGAAATGACGCCTTCATCGGGGGCGTGCATCGCATCGCGGCGCGGCTGGACGACAAGTTTGAACTGGTCGCTGGGGCCTTGTCCTCGACACCTGAAAAGTCCCGCGAGAGCGGAGAGGCACTGGGGATTGCGCGGGTCTATGACGACTTCAAGCAGATGGCGATACGCGAGGCGCGGCTAAAATCCGGAATCGAGGCGGTCTCAATCGTTACCCCCAATCACGTGCATTACACAGCAGCGCGCGAATTTCTGAAACGCGGTATCCATGTCATTTGCGACAAGCCGCTGACATCGACGTTGAGCGATGCAAAGAAACTGGTCAAAGCGGCCGAAAGCGCGGACGCTTTGTTCATCCTGACCCATAACTACACGGGTTATCCCATGGTTCGGCAAGCGCGTGAGATGATAGCCAATGGTGAGATCGGGAAAATCCGCGTGGTTCAGGTTGAGTATCCGCAGGACTGGCTGACAGAACAGCAGGATTTCAAGCAGGCAGAGTGGCGAACCGATCCCGAACGCTCGGGTGCGGGTGGCTCGACAGGAGATATCGGAACTCATGCCTACAACCTTGCCTGTTTCGTCACCGGGCTGCAGGCCGAAAGCCTCGCCGCGGATTTGCAGGCCTTCGTTCCTGGTCGCAAAGTTGATGACAACGCCCATGTCTTGCTGCGGTTTGATGGCGGTGCACGCGGGATGCTATGGTCCTCACAGGTCGCACCGGGAAATGAAAACGCCCTGCGTCTGCGTGTTTATGGGGAAAAGGGTGGCTTGGAATGGGCGCAGGAAGATCCGAACTATTTGTGGTTTTCGCCCTACGGTGAATCCAAGCGCCTGATCACCCGCAATGGGCCCGGTGCAGGTGAAGCTGCCAACCGACTAAGCCGCGTGCCGCCCGGCCATCCGGAGGGGTATCTGGAAGGGTTTGCGAATATCTACAGCGAAGCTGCAGAAGCGATTCAGGCCTTCAGAACAGGGAAATCATCCGATACTGCGGTTATGTATCCAACTGTTCAGGATGGCTTAAATGGCGTGAAGTTTGTCGCGGCTTGTGTACAAAGCTCGGCACGAAACGCGGCGTGGGTAAAGCTCGGCTAGGGTAACCAGTTGGCCCGTCAGCGCTGGGTGCGATGGGCTAAAACAACAGGGTCGCGCGCGGCCCGAAATGCGCGGTGAAAGAAGGAGTTTTGAGTGTATCTAGGTCTGGATTTGGGGACATCAGGTCTTCGCGGGATTTTGGTGAACGACGAGTGGAAAGTTGTTGCTGAGGCTGAAGCAGGTATCGAGACCTCAACGCCAAAACCCGGCTGGTCCGAACAAGCGCCCGAGGATTGGATTGAAGCCTGCAAACAGGTGATCGCGTCATTGCGTGCTGTGGATGCCAGCGCGTTGTCCGCGGTTCGAGGCATCGGCCTAAGCGGTCATATGCACGGTGCAACTCTGCTGGACGCTGAAGGCAAAGTGCTGCGACCATGTATCCTGTGGAACGACACCAGATCCGCCGAAGAAGCGGCCGCTCTGGACCAAAAGCCCGAGATGCGCACCATTACCGGCAACATCGTTTTTCCCGGGTTCACCGCCCCCAAACTGGAATGGGTGCGGAACCACGAACCTGGTGTGTTCGCCAAGACCACAAAAGTGTTGCTGCCGAAAGATTATCTGCGTTTCTGGCTAACCGGAGACTACATCAGCGAGATGTCCGATAGTGCCGGGACCTCTTGGCTGGATGTCGGACAACGGGCGTGGTCGGAAACCGCCCTTGATCTAAGCCACATGAGCGTCGATCAGATGCCCCGGTTAGTGGAAGGCAGCGCACCCGGAGGTGAGCTTAGAACCGGGTTGCTGCAGGAATGGGGCCTGTCCGGGCCAGTTGTAGTCGCAGGGGGCGCTGGTGATAACGCCGCTGCGGCCTGCGGAATTGGCAGTATTGATGAGGGGTCGGGATTTGTCTCGCTGGGCACATCCGGTGTTCTGCTTGTTGCAAAAAACTCGTACGCGCCGGACCCTGAAACCGCTGTTCATTGCTTTTGTCACGCGGTTCCCGAGCGGTGGATCCAAATGGGAGTCATATTGTCGGCCACAAACAGCATGAACTGGTTGTCACGAAATCTTGGTCAATCGGTTGGATCACTGGCGGCGGCGTTACCGGAAACACTGACCGGACCCTCAGCCATTACCTTTCTGCCCTACCTGTCCGGAGAGAGGACGCCCCACAACAACAGCGATATCCGGGGTGCATTTCTGGGTATTGATGTGTCGGCAGGGCCTGTCGATCTGACGCAATCTGTCATGGATGGAGTTGCCTTTGCGATGCGAGACTGTCTGGAGGCGTTGAAAAGCACCGGTACGGAACCCGACCGCTTGCTGGCTGTGGGCGGCGGCGTGCGCTCTCGGTTCTGGCTGGAAACGCTTGCGACCGTACTGAAGGTGCCGCTTGCGCTGCCCGATGGCAGTGAGTTCGGGGCCGCCATTGGTGCCGCCCGTCTGGCTGCCTGCGCGGTCAGCGGTGCTAACCCTGGCGATGTCATGGTGCCCCCTCAAACCTCGGACGTTATTGACCCGCGTGCGGATCTGTTCGACGCTTACGAAAGCAAGTATCAGCTCTACAGCCAATCCTACAAAGCGCTCGCGCCGCTCGCGGCGCGATGAAGGCAGGTCAGGGAACACCAGTGCATATTGATCGTGTATTGCTGAATGACCACACGATGTCCGTGTCTTTGCTGAGTTACGGGGCGATTACTCAGGGGTGGTGGATCAACGACACGCCTTTGATCCTGGGCTATGAAGACCCGCAGGATTACCTGACGGACCCCTATTATCTGGGTGCGATTGTCGGGCGGGTTGCCAATCGGATAGGTGGTGCAGACATGCAGCTCGACGGAATCCGGTATCCGTTAAGCGCGAACGAAGGGGCGAATACGCTTCATGGTGGGGCAACAGGTCTGTCTCGGCAAAATTGGACACTTAGCCAAGCCGCAGAAAACGAGGCTGTGCTGGGCTTCGTATCGCCAGACGGTGACAATGGGTTCCCGGGTGAAGTGCAGTTCGAAGTCAGGGTGTCCCTGAACTACCCTCGTCTCACTTATGCGATTTCCGCGAGACCAGATCGACCGACGCCTATTAGCGTTGCGCAGCACAACTACTACTCACTGGGCAGCGCCAGTGGCATCGAAGATACCTGTCTGCAGTTGGCGTCAGATCGACTGCTCGACATCGATGAGCACGGAATACCCACGGGACAGCTTCGGCAAGTGCATGACGTTGGGTTGGACTTCACCCTTTCGAAACCGATCGGCAGCGCCTCACGGGCCATAGATCATTTCTTTGTTTTTGATCCCCAAAGGTCACCGCAGAACCCAATTGCCGAGGTCGAGGCAGGCAGTGGCCTCAAGCTCAGCGTGTATTCTGACCAGCCCGGCACGCAGGTGTATTCTGTGGCGCATCTGTCTGCACCTTTCAATCGGGAGGGCGGGATCTGTATCGAACCCTCAGGCTATCCCAACGCGATCAACGTTGCTTCGTTTCCGCCAACCATCTACTCGCCAGGCAACCCCTATCGCCAGACACTAGACTTAGAAATTTCAGGGATGCGAGCATGAAGCATTGCGTAGTTGCTATGGCGCTGGGCGCTTGCCTGATCTCCACAGGCGCCAACGCGCAAGACCTCGGACCCAGACCAGAGTTTGCCGAGCCCGACTTTGCAAATGCCCAGCTTGGTCAACTATTGTTCTATGACCCGATCCTGTCGGGCAACAAAAACATCAGCTGTGCAACCTGCCATCATCCCGATCTCGGCACCTCGGATGGCCTTTCGCTTGGCATTGGCGAAGGTGGTGTGGGGCTTGGGCCTGATCGCGGGATCGACCCGAACAACCCGCCTGAACAGCGCATTCCCCGCAACTCGCCCGGGCTGTGGAACCTTGGCGCCGCTGAGTTCACGACCTTTTTCCATGATGGGCGTCTGGAAGCCGATCCACACCAGCCCAACGGCATCCGTACGCCTTTGGGCACGCATATGAGACCGGGGTTCCAATCTGCCTTGGCCGCGCAGGCGATGTTCCCGGTCTTATCGCCTGATGAGATGGCCGGGCATTACTCGGAAAACGAGGTCAGCAAAGCTGTACGTCTTGGGCTTCTGACTCAGGACGGTGGCGCGTGGGATTTGATAGCCGCACGCGTGGCGGCGATTCCGGAATACAAGCGGCTTTTCGAAGAAGTTATGCCTGGGGATGAGGTCACCTTCACGGCCATCGCAAACGTTGTTGCCGACTTTATCGCCTTTGAGTGGCGCGCGGATAACAGCCCGTTCGACCGTGCGATGCGCGGGGAAGACACGTTATCGGAACAGGCGCAGGCAGGGATGCAGCTTTTTTACGGCGAGGCGGGCTGCAGCACCTGCCACTCTGGCTGGTTTCAAACCGATCATGCATTCCACGCCATTGCGATGCCGCAGATCGGCCCTGGAAAAGCGGCGAGGTTTGAGAATCATACACGCGACGAAGGACGAATGCGTGTAACGGGTGATCAGGGGGATGCCTATGCTTTCCGTACACCGTCATTGAGAAATGTGACACTGACCGCGCCCTACGGACATTCTGGGGCCTATGCCGCGCTCGAGGACGTGCTGCGGCACCACTTAAACCCGGCGGCGTCCTTGCAGACTTACTTGGTGGACAAAGCCATGTTGCCCGAATTCCCCGGAGCGGAAGATCAAAGCGCAATGCTTGATATGAATAGTGTTGAGGCAATAGGCGATGCCAATGGATTGGCTCCATCAAGCCTAACAGATGCTGAAATCAACGCGATACTGAGCTTTCTCGCCAGCCTCGAAGATCCGGCATTGCGTCTGGGTGTTCCCGAAAGCGTCCCGAGCGGGCTACCGGTCGAGAATTGATCAGCGCGTCAATCTGGCCGTCTGGCCGGAGCTGACGCGTTGCCAATCGCTCGTCTCGCCGTCGGGCCAGATCACTCGGATGTCGATCTGGTTCGCATCGCCGAGGCCAAAGTGATGCAGACCGATACTCCCGCCAGCATGTCCTCCGCCAAGTGTGATTTCACGCGTTTGCGACCCAAAGTTGGTTTTCACCTCGATAAAGCCGCCGATGGCCCAGCGGTTGGTGCGGTTCTGGCTTACATCCACCAATAGCCATTTTCCGGGTGCGGACTGGTTCTGGTAGACTTCCATACCAGCACCGCGGTTCACCACCACCAGATCCAACAGGCCGTCGTTGTTCAGGTCAGTCAATGCCGCCCCGCGGGACTTGGCCATCGACGCAGTGCCGGATTGGGTCGAGGATTCAGTAAACTGGCCATCTGCCTGTTGCAAAAGCATATTGTTGGGGTCGTCCAGCGCGGCATCGGGCATTTGCTCGACGTTTCCTTTGGCGACAAAAATGTCGTCCAGACCATCGTTATTCACATCCCCAAACTGTGCATGCCAACCTGTCGATGGGCGGCCATCGCCCCCCACATGCGGCCTGTGCGCAGTCGTTCCTTTTTCATAGGTGGCATCGCGCCAGGTCGGGCCGGAGGCCTCGCGATCAAAAACTTGAAGCTTCTGATCTCCCATCGACGTCAGGTAGACTTCGGGAAATCCGTCGCCGGTCAGATCCCGAGATGCGATCCCCATTCCCCAGATCGAATAGGGCAGCCAGCCATCATCACTTGAGTACAAACGCGGCTGAGTCTCCATGGCCCAAAGCTGCTCTTGACCGCCGCGCACATAGTAGTGCCGGTCGTTGCTGACACGTAGGTCTGCGCGCCCTGTACGAGCCCAGTCTGAAAACAGAATGGAAAGCGAACAGTAACCGGGTTCTAGGTGCTGCGGCTGTCCGTAATTGTCTTTACTCGGCCGATACAGCAGCGTTGGTCCACAGGTTTCAAATGGGCCATCAGGATCGTGCCGATCCACATAAGTTCCAAAGGCGAGGGTCGGGAGGTTGTGTCCTTGTTCCCAGGTCGCGGAAAAACCCGTGCTCCAATAGTCGTCGGATTGAAAACCTAACGCGTCAAAAGGAGCAAACTCGCAATTCGGCGCGCCTCGTAGCAGAACGTCATCGCCCACGCGCAAGACAATCAGATCCATGAATCCATCACTATCAACGTCCAAGGGGTAGGCGCCTGTCACGCCGGTCAGGGACAGTTGATCAGGAGTTTCGGCGCGAAAAGAGAGCTTCTCTTGCGAAGTGTTCTTGAACAATCGGGATTGATTTGATCCGCCCGCGACAAACAGTTCGGGTAAAGTGTCTCCGTCACAATCAAAAACAGCCACGCCGCCACCAACGAAATGCTCCCAACCGCCATCGTAGATATGTGCCGGAACTTCAACGCGTTCGAACCGGGGGATTTCGGTCTCTGCGTTGGCGACTGTGGCGAGGGTTAGAAAGACAGCAAACTTAGGACGCATTCGCCGCAAGCTCCTTGACCTTGAGAATTGAGACCTGTTCAATCCCATACGCCGCCGCGCCTTTGGACCACATCAGATCGCCCCAGTGATGAATCTTAATCTCAGGCAAGGGGGTATCAACATTTACGACACCATTTTTGATGCGGTTCATGACGTCGTCGGAACAGAGGTGTTCCATGCTCATCTGAGCGCCGGATAAAATGATGCATTCGGGGTCAAATAGATTAATCAGGTTGGACACTCCGAGACCGAACATCTGACCTGCGCGTGCCAGAACCGAGGTTGCGCGCTGATCGCCTGCATTGGCCTGAACATGGATGTCTGAGACGTTAGCCATCTCTGAGCTGTGGCCCGTGACCGTCATTTCGCGCAACAAGGCGTAGTCCCCGACATAGGCCTCAAGACAGCCACGTTGGCCGCACTGGCACAAGGCACCATCAAGCTGAACCTTGGCATGCCCAAACTCAGCGCCGCAGCCGCGCTCTCCACGATAGAGCTTGCCATCCAGCACAATGCCAAGCCCAACGCCGTGTTCGATTGTTAGTACCAGAAAGTTCTTCAGGCCTTTGCCTTGCCCAAACAACTGCTCGGCCTTTGCGACAAGATTGGCGTCGTTTTCAACAAAAGTAGGGCAGGGCAGGCCTTCTGCAAACAGACGGTTGAAATCGACGTTTCGCTCGGTGATCGAGGATGACCAATGCACGAAGTTCCGGTTGGCATCGACCAGGCCTGCAATTCCGATTGAGACACCTGCCAATTGTTCGATTGACCCGTCGATCTTCCTGCAGGCCTCCTCCAGAGCCAGTCGAACGGTTGCCATAAATCCAACCGGCGTCATCTGGACCTCTTGCAGCTTGTGTATATGCGACGTGACCTCATTGCCTTCGAAATCGACTAGCAGGACCGAGATGACATGACGCGCCACTTTCAGGCCCGCCACCAGATGGGATCGCCCATCCAACTGCAGCAGGACCCTCGGTCTGCCGCGTTTCGCGGATTTGGAGGACGTTTCGCCTTCAATCTCTTTGATCAGACCGGCAGCAATCAGATCGGCGGTTGCGGCCGTGACTGTTGCCGGGCTGGTCTCCAACGCCGAGGCGATATCAGTCCGCGAGATCGATCCGCGCGTTCTGATATGCTCAAGGACCCGAAGGCGGGTCGCGTTTCTTTGATCCAGAGAATTGGGAGAATCTTTGCTTTTCAGCATCTTGTCCTCACGAATCTTGTCATGGCTTCAATCTATTTGGATTTCTGTATTTCGAATAGAGTAAATATTTTACCGACTGAAATAAATATGCTACTCAATAAAGGTGAGGGCCACGAATCGAGACGCGATGGCTCAGCAAATGGGAGGAAATCATGAAACGAATTCTCAGCTTCTCGGCTGCGTTTACATTGCTGGCATCTGCGGCGTTTGCAGAACCAGTGGTTGGCGTAAGCTGGTCAAACTTTCAGGAAGAACGCTGGAAAACGGACGAAGCGGCCATCAAGTCTGCGCTTGAAGCCGGTGGCGCCGAATACCTTTCAGCGGACGCACAATCGTCTTCGGCAAAACAGCTTTCCGACATTGAAAGTCTGATCGCGCAAGGCGTGGACGCACTGATTATTCTTGCGCAAGATGCGCAAGCGATCGGTCCGGCCGTGCAGGCGGCCGCCGACGAAGGCATTCCGGTCATCGCCTATGACCGTCTTATCGAAGATGAACGCGCTTTTTATCTGACTTTCGACAACGTTGAAGTCGGACGGATGCAGGCGCGGGCGGTTTTTGGCGCGATGCCCAAGGGTAACTACGTGATGATCAAGGGGTCTCCGACTGACCCGAACGCCGACTTTCTGCGCGGTGGTCAGCAAGAGATTATTGGCGCCGCAGTAGACAGTGGTGACATCGTGATTGTGGGCGAGGCATATACCGACGGCTGGCTCCCGGCGAATGCGCAACGGAACATGGAGCAGATCCTGACCGCGAATGAAAACAACGTGGACGCGGTCGTTGCTTCGAATGACGGAACTGCCGGTGGTGTCGTTGCAGCTCTGACTGCGCAGGGTATGGAGGGTATCCCCGTTTCTGGTCAGGATGGGGACCATGCGGCCCTGAACAGAGTGGCGCTGGGTACGCAAACCGTTTCGGTTTGGAAAGATGCGCGCGAGCTCGGCAAAGCGGCTGGTGAAATCGCGGTCGCTCTCAGCGGTGGAACAAGCCCTGCTGAGGTCGAAGAGGCGGTACGCTGGACATCACCAGGTGGCACCGAGATGAACTCGGTCTTCCTGGCGCCGGTTCCGATCACCAAGGACAACCTGTCCGTTGTTGTCGATGCCGGTTGGATCCCGCTAGAGGACCTATGCCAGGGCGTAGCAAACGGCCCGGCCCCGTGTAGCTAAACTTGTCAGTCCCTGGCCCGCATTCAGGGCCAGGGACCATTGCTGAATATGAAAGATCGGAAATGACCGAAACTTCGTCTCAGCCGATACCTGAAAAAGCAAAGCCAAACCTGTTCCAACAACTGGAACTGGACATGCGGCTTTTGGGAATGATCGGCGCGTTTGTCATCTTGTGCATAGGGTTCAATATCGTTACCGACGGGCGCTTTCTGACCCCTCGCAACCTGTTTAACCTTTCGATCCAGACGGTTTCAGTAGCCATCATGGCCTGCGGAATGGTCTTTATCATCGTCACGCGCCACATCGACCTGTCGGTTGGTGCGTTGCTGGCGACCACATCAGCCGTGATGGCGATGACACAAACCGAGTTGCTACCCAGTATGCTGGGAATGGGGCTTAACAATCCCGCGACATGGGCCATCACGATCGTGGTCGGGTTGTTCGTCGGCACCTTGATCGGGGCTTTTCACGGATGGATGGTAGGCTATCTAACGATACCCGCTTTCATTGTGACCCTAGGCGGATTTCTGGTCTGGCGGAACGTGGCCTGGTATTTGACCAGCGGGCAGACAATTGGCCCATTGGATAGCACGTTCCTGATGTTCGGAGGAACCAACGGAACTTTGGGTTCAACGACAAGCTGGATGTTCGGTCTGTTTGCAGCCGCAATCGCAATCTGGGTTTTGTGGAGCGGGAGGCGCGCCAAGGCTGCGCATGGCTTCCCTGTGAAACCTGTTTGGGCCGAAACCACTCTGGCCGGGATCATTGCGATTGCGATCCTTGGGTATGTCTACATCGTAAACAGCTACGCCATTCCGACACGTAGGCTGCAACGTATGTTTGAGGCCCGTGGAGAAACGATGCCAGAGGGGCTGGTTGTAGGATATGGCATACCGATTTCCGTTCTCATACTAATTATCGTTGCGGTCACTCTGACCATAGTGGCTCGCAAAACCCGTTTCGGTCGCTATATCTTTGCGACCGGCGGCAACCCGGACGCGGCTGAGCTTTCGGGAATCAATACGCGAATGCTAACGGTCAAGATATTTGCGTTGATGGGATTCCTCTGTGCTGTTTCGGCTGTGGTTGCATCGGCTCGGCTGGCCAACCATTCCAATGACATAGGCACTCTGGACGAGTTGAGGGTGATTGCCGCAGCCGTCATAGGCGGTACTGCACTGTCTGGCGGCATCGGGACCATTTATGGCGCGATCCTTGGCGCCTTAATCATGCAAGCACTTCAGTCCGGGATGGCGATGGTTGGCGTTGATGCACCGTTTCAGAACATCGTCGTTGGCAGCGTTCTGGTGCTCGCTGTCTATATAGATATCGTCTACCGCAAACGATTGGGGGCAAAGTGATGCAAGCTCAGGAAACGCAGCAAACGCCTTCGGCATCTGGTCGCGGCTCAGGCGCACCGCCACTGGTCGAAATGCGCGATATCTCGGTATCTTTCGGTGGAATCAAAGCCGTAGACGGCGTATCGGTCGACCTCTACCCAGGTGAGGTCGTAGGCTTGCTCGGGCATAACGGAGCCGGGAAATCCACTTTGATCAAGGCCTTGTCCGGGGCCTATCAGATGGATCACGGCGAGACCCTGATCGATGGCAAAACGGTTGAGATCAACAACCCCAGAGATGCACGGGCCAACAACATCGAAACGATCTACCAGACGCTCGCCCTGGCAGACAATCTGGATGCAACGTCGAACCTTTTCCTGGGGCGCGAAATGACCACGCCGTTCGGACTGGTCAATGACGCGGCGATGGAGTCCGAGTGCCGCAAGATCATGGCGCAATTGAACCCGAACTTTCAAAAGTTCAACGATCCGGTCTCCGCGTTGTCTGGTGGGCAACGCCAATCCGTCGCAATCGCACGTGCCGTATACTTCAACGCCCGTATTTTGATTATGGACGAACCCACCGCGGCTTTGGGTCCGCATGAGACGCAGATGGTGGCAGACCTGATCCACCAACTAAAGGCGCAAGGAATAGGGATCTTCCTCATTGATCATGACGTTCACGCGGTGATGGAACTGTGTGATCGCGCATCCGTCATGAAGAACGGAAAACTGGTCGGAACAGTGAACATTGCCGACGTAACCGACGACGACCTGTTGTCGATGATCATTCTTGGCAAACAGCCAGGACAAACAGCTGAATAGGGGGCAGGTGTGACAAGCCGTTTCTTTGAAGGGATCGAAAAGATCCGGTATGAAGGCGTTGACAGCAGCAATCCTATGGCCTTCCGCCATTACAACCCGGACGAGGTTGTCATGGGCAAACGTATGGAAGATCACCTGCGGTTTGCTGTGGCCTGGTGGCACTCCTTTGCGTGGGAAGGCGGCGATCCATTTGGTGGCCCGACCCTTGAACGTCCATGGCATCCGCAGGATGATATGGGTCGGGCCCGTATGAAGGCAGACATTGCCTTTGAGATGTTCGACATTCTGGGGCAGCCATATTTTTGCTGGCACGACGCAGACATCCGGCCCGAACAAGGGAACTTTGCGGACAACCTGAGAACCCTCGAGGAAATCACCGACTATATCGGCGAAAAGATGCGGGCGGTTGGAACCAAACTCCTCTGGGGTACCGCCAATATGTTCAGCCATCGCCGCTGGATGTCAGGTGCCAGCACCAACCCAGACCCCGACGTTTTCGCATTTGCCGCCGCCACTGTGAAATCCTGTATTGACGCCACGCATAAGCTTGGTGGTGAAAACTATGTTCTGTGGGGGGGGCGTGAAGGATACGAGACTTTGCTGAACACCGATTTGAAAGCCGAACTGGATCACATGGGCCGCTTTCTGAATATGGTGGTGGAATACAAGCACAAGATTGGATTCAAAGGCGCCATTCTGGTCGAACCCAAACCGCAGGAACCATCAAAGCATCAGTATGACTATGATGCGGCGACGTGTATCGGGTTCCTAAGAAAATACGGGCTCGAGGATGAGGTGAAGCTGAACCTCGAGCAGGGGCACGCAATTCTTGCGGGCCACAGTTTTGAACACGAAATCGCCGTAGCCGCAGCAGAGGGAATGCTGGGCTCTATCGATATGAACCGAAACGACTACCAGTCGGGCTGGGACACGGATCAATTCCCGAACAACACCCCCGAAGTCGCTTTGGCCTATTACTACATCCTGAAAGCTGGTGGGTTTTCGACGGGCGGTACAAACTTTGATGCGAAAATCCGTCGGCAATCGATAGATGCTGAAGATCTTGTTGCGGCGCATGTCGGTGGAATGGATGTTTGCGCCAGAGGCCTGAAGGCCGCCGCCGCAATGATTGAGGACGGTGGCCTCGATTCAGCGCTGGCGAATAGATACTCAGGTTGGCAAAGTCCCGAAGCTCAGGTCATGCTGGGGTCCAGCCTAGAAGAAGTTGCTTCTCGTGTTCTGATTGAAGCGATCAAGCCCGAGCCTCGTTCGGGACGGCAAGAATACTTGGAAAACTACGTAAACAGGTTCGTCTGACCAAAACGTACTAAGTTCATGTCCAAACGTCGTCGGTAGAAGCCGACTTGCGCGGAGTTGGAAAGAGTCGTTGCGCGGTGGGCACTATATTGCGTTCACGATCAAGGGATGCGTTAAGGGGTCTTGTCAGAAGCACTTGGCCAGAGGCCGCGCGGACTTTCCAAACCTCCGTCCATGAACAAACGACCGCTTTTCAAATACTTTACAACCAGCCCCACCTTCAAGCTGACACGTTCTGAATTGGTCAGGTTTTGCGGCCTTTAGGCGACAATAGATAGCCCCGCTGGCCTGGCTGAAACTGGTGCGATTTATCTGACAGTGCTGCCACTTATGCACGTCTCACTTAAGCTGTGTTTTCTAACCAGGAATAGTGTCGCAATTCACTTTTGTTGGTGTGACCGTCGCAAACATGGGCCGCTCAAGTCGGACACCTTAAGCCAAGATCGATCGGAAAGTCTAAGTGTCGAGATTCGGTGAGATCGTTTTGGGGACTGGCAACCGGCAATCTGCGGGTAAATTCGGAAAGCAGGTCTGATATCCGGGGCTCCACATGCGAGAGTACTAATTTTTAATAATTCCAGAATGTTAAAGAGACCTAAATCACGATGCGGAGGCTCAATTACGCTGTCATTCCGCCATAGCTGTGGTTCGTCACACATTGACCAGAGCTTCGCCTTCTATCGAGCGAGAGGAATTTCAGCTACAATGAGGTCAATGTGTTCTTTTAATACCTGCAATTTTCTGGAGAACCATATTGTCAAAAAATCCTGATGTCGAAAATCCCGCTTGGCCACCTGGCCCTTACAACAAATATCCCGAAGGCCAATACAAGCGCTGGCTCACGTTTGAAAAACAGTTTCCGCAAACTGGCCGCCCATCGCGACGTGCGTCGCATATCGGTGTTCCATATTCGGCAGTTATTGAAGGAGCGTCCGAGGTTACGGCGGAACTCCTTGGCAAAGTGGCGGCCAACTATTTGCGCCATCTGCAAAAATTTTTGGAAGATTATAATCACGTCGACAAGGGGTTGGATCTTCCAGAGTCGTGGGAACGCGCGCTGTTCCCGTCACGCCCTTCGTTATTTCTGGAAAACTACATTCAATGGCTGCCTGTTTGGCCAGCGGTTGGAAAAAACTATGGGCAAAAGCCAGAGTTCATTGGGTCATGGAACTTATCTCGCGACACCAAAACGCACGAACTTCCCGCCACGATTATTCTCACTGCCGCCGAAGGACAGCAGAACGAAAACAGGCTCGACGTTTTTTCCTACAATGTGGGTCTTCGTATACCGATGGCGGTTGAGCACTCCACCGACGGTCTGAAAGTAACCATACGTACAATGACGGCAGAACTGCCATTGCCGGGATACACAAGCTTTTCGGAACAGTTCTTTTTGTTGAAAGAGGACAACCGCGAAATCTATTCGAGAGTAGTCCATGGTTTCACCAGCGCCGCAAAGCTGGGGCGGTTCGACGCGGACATTGCATCCTCGTCAGGGACAAGCGCGGAGACTGTTGTTGTCGAAGAAATCTGGCCCCGCATCGTGTCAGAGGAATCCTTGATCCGGCAGGGTCCTTTGTTTTCATTGCGATCAAAGGCTCGGGCAAGCAAACCCAGGGCAGGCACCTCTTTGGGTTTTCAGGTGCAATCAGAAATCTCTGGCGTCGACACAACGGGTCCCGATCTCAAGTTGATCATTAGCGGCACAACAAAACACGAGTTGGTAACGCATGCCGTGCACAATGCCAGTGTTTTTGTACAAACACCGTCGGGTTGGCATGACGCAAGTGATCCGCCGGCGCAGTACGACTGGACACTGCGACGCCCGCCGCGTGATGACGCAATGCTGGTAGAGTATTTCGTTGATCGCCCAGTGCCTGCTAAACTGGAAGGTGATGGGTTTGAAATTCGCCTATGTCCGAAACTTGTCCCCGAGGACAGGCCGGCAGCTTCAAACGGAGAAACCGTCAAAACGATACCGCCAGCCAAATTGGGTGACATCCCACCTCGCAGCAACGAATTTGCGGCACTCAACGCCTACTGCAACGCCGCTGATTTCTTTCGCATGTTGTCTGCCTTTGGCATTGTTCCAGACGGTTTCGTTATTCATGCACAAAAGGATATTGGGATATTCTATCGAGCAGGCATTACGCCCGGGCCCGGAGGCGGTGGTCGTACGATAAACGCTCAAGTCAAATATGATCCGCCGCAACAGCCTGAAATTGGGGCAGAGAAACCAGCAATCGAGATGAACCTGGCGTTGGCCAACCTGAACCGTTGGGACAGGCCGGTACAGCCTGATGGCCGCCGAAAATGGGCAGAACCACTTGGGATAGCGTCAAGCGGACGTTGGATGCTCCACGAGTTCTCACATTACCTGCTGGCCGCTCGAATAGGGCAACTGGAATTTGATTTTTGCCACAGCCCGGGCGATGGCATGGCTGCGGTCGCTTTCGATCCTATCTCGCGCCTCGCCGATACACGCGACGGCGTTGCAAGTTCGTTTCGCGGCGTGACTTATCCCTTTGTGTTTTCGACACGCCGCCATGATCGAACACCGCTGTTGGGGTGGGCATGGTATGGGACCTTAAATCGTTCCGTGCTAGAGACGGAGCCTTCAGTAGGATTTCGGTTTAAGTCTTATTTGACAGAGCAAATCTTGTCATCGACGGTGTTTCGCCTGTATCGCGCCTTGGGCGGCGACACCGATGTAATGGGGAACCCAGAGCAGGGGACGGACCAGAAGGTGCGTGAACGCGCCTCGTTCGTGACGTTGTACCTGCTGGTTCGGGCGATTGATGGATTTGCTCAATCGCCTTCGATGGCGGAATTCCTCCAAACAGGTATGCAAGAATCTGATGTGGGAACGCTGTCGCCATTGCCAATCGTCGACTATCGCTTTGGCGGCACTCAGCCTGTGGAATGGCGCGGCGGGTTGGCAAATAAGGTTGTGCGCTGGGCGTTTGAAGCACAGGGCATGTTTCCGCCCGATCCTGCCAAACCACATAATGGCATAGGCGTGCCACCCGAGGTGGACATCTATGTCGCCGATAGGCGTCCCGAAACGGAAGACACCTCTGTTGGACCGGTTGAATACGGGCCAGGCAGCTATCGTCCGGTTTCGTTGGATTGGGGCGTCGATCCGTTGTGGTTGATGACCAATGCTGTGGTTTTTGGCAATCGAGGCAGTGTGACTGCCGAAAATGTCGAGCTGAGGATTTGGATTGGCAAGCTGAGCGGCGATCCGTCGACACCAGGTTGGGATGAGAATCCGAGTAGCTTGAAATGGGAAGATCGGGTGTTTTCGCTGCCACTGGGAGACATCGCTTCCGGAGTATCAACTCAAACGGACGCTGGCGACTTGGACCAAGAAGTGCAAGACGCGATGGCCACAAACAACGCGGTATTGTTGTTCGAAATCAGTTGCGCAGATGATCATGCCAACACCGACCCTGCGAAAGCACTTCCGGTCGCGCTTGAGGTGGAGGCGGATGACGTCACACCCAACTTGCCAGGGACACCCCGAGCGCTGACCGATCTGGTGGCCACTGACAACAATCTAGGTTTGTGGCGCGGCTAGGGCCCAGGCGCTGGAACGACCTGAACATCGGCATCGGCCCAACCAGCTGGCCACTCGCTTTTTGCGTGCGATAGGATCGTGTGAACCGTCGGACAGATGATGTCATTCGCCATGATGTCCGACCAGATATTAGACGCAAGGTGGCGCGAGGCAGATGAGTCAGTGGGATAGTGCACGCCGATGCGTTCGCGGTTGACCGCAATTCTGTTCGCAATCTGAAGCAACGGAGAGTGAATGTCATTTACCGCTTGCATCATGTAGCTAAGATCTGGCTTGCCAAGCAGATCCCCATTGCCCGGATTGGGGCCGACCTGCACACCGTAGCGGAATGCAATTCCCGGGATCTCAAGCAAAAGCAATGAGATGAAGTATGCCAGGAAAGAGTGTCCGCTGGGGAATGCCGGATGCGCTGGCGGCCCAAACGGAACTGTCAGGCCAGGCATCAATATAGATGGGCGCACACGTTTATAGTAAGCTTTGTAGGACATATAGGCGACGTTCCCGACCGCCAGTCCAAGATCGATCAGTTTGAGGGTATAGGGGTGATCGAAAGAGTTCGCGCCAAGGAAATGTATCAGATAGGCGGGCAGACCATCAGCCTGCACATCGCATTCCACGAGGTAGCTCGCGCGATCATCCTCCATGTAGTATTTAAGCGTTTCAAGTTCGACTTGAATGGTTGCAAAAGCGGCTTCGGACTTTGCTTTTTTCTCTGCATTCGTATCGCCGCTATTCAAGACGTAACGCCAGGCCAGATCAGCGCCTGTTACCCATGTCTCAGCGCCAGGGCCCTCTCCGCCTCCAGCCTGATCATTGAAGAAGTCAGGATGCCATTTTTCCCATTGCCCGGCGAATTCAAGCGCTGCAAGTGTGGCTGGTTCAGACCGGTCCGCCGCGCGAAGCCATTCATTCAGGTGGTCATCAAAGGGTAGCGTCCAGAACCGTAGCGCAGGATCCCAGTCCTCGGTGGTCCAGGCCAGAACGGGTGCCTTGCCCTCGTCCTGATAGGGGCTAATCATGAAATCCAGCGGGAAGGGCGGGACGCCCGCGTTATCGGGCGTGAAGTTCAGCGACCAGGGCAGCAATGCCAGCTCAATTGGCGTGGCGTAGTAGCTTCTTACAAAGCCTATGCCGCCATCTGCTCCGACGGGTATTGCCCCTTCGCCATTCCCCAGTCCCAAGCCAAGCCCATTACCCAAGCCAAGCCCATTACCCAAGCCAAGCCCGTTACCTAAACCAAGCCCGTTGCCCAACCCCAAACCATTGCCGAGACCAAGCCCATTGCCCAGTCCTAGACCATTGCCGAGACCCAGTCCGTTACCAAGTCCAAGGCCAAGCCCCAGACCTTGAGACGAGCCCAAACCCAGGCCCAGCCCTTGGCTGGCCCCAAGGCCGTTTGCAGCACCTGAACGCGAACCACTAGATGTCATGATCAATAACCCCCTCTGTCGGCTTTTCGGCATGTCAGCCGATAAATTGTTAAATTAAACCCCTTCTTAGAAACGATAGCTTGTATTGAGCCGCACCAATTAGCAGCCTTCTCGAACATGGGCCGGTGGTAATCCGGCTGCTATCAAACCTTGTTCCAATTGCTCCAATGCGGCCGGTGCTTGTATGGGATACCATGCCACAAAATCCCGAACCGAGAAACCAGGATCCTGTTCTATAAGTTTCTGAGCGACCTCTCGCGCTTCGACCAGGTTCCCGTTGTTTCCCAACGAGGCGGCGAGTAAGCGCAATCCAGCCACAAAATTTGGTTTTCTTCTATTGGCCCGCTTGAGCTGCGTAATCGCCTGTTCGTAGTCTCCGGCAACAAACTCAATTAGGCCTGCTGCCGTCTGATAGAAAAAGTTCAGGGGATCGTAGGGTGTCAGCCGCCAGACATTCAACAATCGATCCCGCGCTTCTTCGCAATTTCCCAAATACGCAAGATTTGTAGCGCTGAGACCCCAGGCAACAGGCAAGTTCTCGTTCAACTGCAGCGCCTCATCCAGCAATTCCACCGCGTCTTTTGGGGATTGTTCATGGAGGCCAAGTATGTGTGCACGAACCGCAAGATTAAGCGCATCCTCCGGATCAAGGTTGAGCGCCTGGCGGGCGCATTGGATGGCTAGGTTCCGATCGTCGGCAATGTTCTTGGACGCACCTTCTGCCATGATAAAGTTAAGGCACCAGGCTAGATAAGCATGCGCCTGGGCATATCCGGGGTCAAGCTGCACTGCCTGCGATAGATAATCTCGGGCACGCAAATAGCTTTCGCCGTTCGCCAGGTAGAGCTCTGACAATGCACGAAGTACACAGTCATACGCATCGAGGTTTTCTGTAGCGCGCGTGCCCAGATTAGACGTTTCTGCGTTGAGCACCTTGGGTTCCAGCGTCGCGACAATGCTGGACACGATTTGATCCTGGAACGAAAAAATATCTTCGGAAACGCCGTCAAATCGTTCGCGCCAAATGGCGCGGTCGCGGTCAACGTCAACCAGTTCGGTGTTGATGCGCAATACCGCGCCCTGTCGACGAATTGAGCCGTTGAGTAGATATTTCACTCCGAGTGCCGATGCGATTTCTTTGGAGTTTTTATCACCTTTGGAAAACTGTAGGGTAGAATTGCGAGCGACAACAAACATGGCACGGCTGCGTGACACACCGGTAATTATATCCTCGGTAATGCCTTCGCCAAAGTAACGTTGGTTATCATCGCCGGACACTTCAAACGGGAGAACAGCCAGAGTCGGCCTCGTTGACCAATTCGCATGCGGGCGCACCAAGCCGCGTTTGTCGGCCTGTTCTTCCACCGCGTAGACACGAATAGGAAAGTCGATGTTCTTCAGTTGAGGCGCGCCGAGCCCACGGAAAGTCAGGCCGGGTTGGGTTCGGATAATATCGCGCACCGATTGCGTAACCACAACCGAACCCGGTGCCGCCAATTGGTGAATTCGTGACGTGACAACAACCCCGTCTGACTGGATTGTTTCACCGTCATCCAATACATCGTCGACATTGATGCTTATACGCAACCGCATACCAGCGTGGGATTTGCGTTTGCCCCGCATTGAGCGTTGAACATCAAGCGCCCAGTTGATTGCGGTGCGCACACTGGGGAATTCAATCAGCGCCGCGTCTCCAGCTTCGTTGATAACGCGGCCGGAGGCGGTTGCCACGGTAGGGTAAATGACTTGTTGGCGAAGCGTCGTCCACGCGTGCACAGTCCCCTCCAAATCTTCGCGAATGCGACGCGAGTAGTTGGCCACATCGGCAAAGGCAATTACGGCAATTCGCAATCTGAGTTCGTTGTCTTTAGACCCTACCATTCAAAAAATAACCTTTTGAGACTTCCGGTTTACCATAACTGCGCGCTCAGACTAGCATAGTGACTGAGTCCCAACCATGTTGGGGTTTTTGCCCATGCTGGAGGCGTGAACGATAAGGCGGCATTGAAGTTAATAAATAAATATAAAATTAAGGCCGTACCAAAGCAGTCTTGATTGACAGAATCAAGTCGTCTGCCACTTTTCAACAAGAAATCTGAGCTGCGGTTCTGCTCAGAAACAGTCCCAGGGCATGCCAAACTCCGAATAATCCTGAACAGATGAGGGTGTTCCCGTCGGAAAACAGTGGGCTTCTAGAAGCAACTCATGGCCATTCAAAACGGGCACGAAATCGTATTTTGAAACTCAATTCACCCAACTTCCTGGAATACATTGCTTAGTATCGGCAAGGGCGAAGAGATTCAGTACTTGATCGGAACAAGTCCGGCCTGAAACCAGGTTACGAATGTCACAATGGAAAACACCGGCAACCCCGTTGCGTGTTGAATATCTGCAGCATAGGGGCACATATTTGTGCATTCCAAAACTATCGCGCCAAGGTCTGGATTGTCTGATTTCAGGGCCAGCGCAGCGTCGACATTGTCAGCGCGCGCCTTGTCCACGTCTAGTGCGAATTCGTTGCCTAGGATCGCACGGGTGAATTCGTATCCGCCTTCGGTTGACCCAATTGGTGTGTTATCGGGGACCCGAGCGATTTGGAGATGATCCTTGGTCAGCGCACTGGCTGAAATGGTAAGAATTCCGGCGCGTTTTCCGGCTGGTAGGACGCGGTTCACCATCTCAACCTGCATAAGCGATGACGTGGCAACAGGCACCGGCACTGCCTCGGCCAGCTCGTTCTGGAACACGGACAGGAAGCCGCAATTGGTGGTGATCCCGTCCACGCCATCCTTGACCAGATCCTGAGCCGCTTCGATGAAAGCGTCCAGCATGCCTTCAGCCCGGTGACGGACCACCAAATCGGGCGAGGCATCTCGAACGATACGATACAGCACCGGAAACGGCCATGTCAGCGCATTGCCCATGTCCCCGGGAATGCGTGGAAACTGGGCGTCGAGCATAAGAATGCCAACAGACGCTCCATAGATCGATTTGCCACCTTTTGCGATCATATCCTATGCTTCCTCGATGATACGGCCCGAGATGTCGTCGGACCCTTCCATGTAGATGCTAGAGATACCGTACCGCACGGCCTCCTGTACTTGATCCATTCGCTTGGTGATATGCGCACCCAAGACGCGTGCGGCTTCTTCAGCATCGCGATCCAGAAGGGCCTGCATCACCCGCTTATGTTCGTCCTTCGAACGCTGGACCCTATCAAGGCTCATCGAGATCCAGCGGATATAGCGGATGCGTTCGTTGATCCGTGTCAGGGTCTGCAATAGCTCGGCATTGCCGGACAAACGGGCGATCCCAAAGTGAAATGCCTCGTCCCGGCGGACTGCCTCTTGAACCGTCAGGCCTGTGATGTCGATACCGGTCGCATAAAGCTCATCTCTCAGGTCCGTCAGTTGATCATCGGTGGCTTTCAAGCAGGCTGCGCGAACAGCGGCCGTTTCGATGATTTCGCGCAGCTCGAATAGATCGAAAACGCTTTGGGCATTCAACGGGCGACAGAAAAAACCCTGTCCGGGGCGAAAGTCGAACAGTCGCTCCGCAACCAATCGGTTCAGCGCTTCACGCAGCGGCGTTCTGCTAACGCCCAGTTCTTTTGATAAGGCAACTTCGTTTAGGCGATCACCTGGTCGCAGACGAAATGAAACCGCCATCGCCTTTACCTGATCATAGATATCATCAACTCGTGGACCTGCCATAGAACCCGCCTGTTTCAGTTAAAGTACAGGTGCCACAGCTCAAGCTTGAAATCAATATACAAAACTGTATACAGGTCTGCGTGCAATTATCGCAAAGGGAATCGCAAGCTATGACGGGGACCAACTATCTGACGGGTGCTGAGGCTTTGGTGCGCATGCTGGAAGCACACGGCGTGGAACATATGTTTGGTCTGTGCGGTGATACGACATTGCCGTTCTATGATGCGCTGGCACAGATGGATCATGGAATTCAACACATTCTGACCCGGGATGAACGCCATGCTGCCTATATGGCAGATGGATATGCCCGCGTTACCGGCAAGCCAGGCATTTGCGAAGGGCCGTCAGGAGGTGGGGCGACTTATATCCTTCCGGGGGTTATCGAAGCCAATGAAAGCTCGGTGCCAATTCTTGCGATTACCTCTGATGTGGCGACAACCAGCCGCGGGAAATACCCTTTGACCGAACTTGACCAGGCCGCGCTATTCAAGCCGCTGGCAAAGTGGAATGCGTCATTGGACGATGCCGCGCGTCTGCCTGCGATGGTGCGGGCTGCATTTCGGGCGATGACAACCGGAACACCCGGCGCGACACATTTGGCTTTGCCGTTTGACACACAGAAAGCCCCAGTGGACGAGGCCGAGATCTGGGCAGATGCGCGCCATCGCAGCTACCCGGCCGAGCGTGCAGGGCCTGACCCAGACGCTGTCGAGGCGGCAGCTGATATCCTGGTGCGGGCCAAATCTGCGGTCGCGATATGCGGTGGCGGGCCGGTTCTGTCCGGTGCGGAGGACGCACTCCGCCGTGTTGCGAGCCTGATAGACATGCCTGTTGCCACGACGGTGTCGGGGCAGGGGTCAATTGCCGAAACCGATCCACTGGCCTTGGGCGTCGTTGGATCAAACGGTGGCGTGGCTGCAACCCGCGAAGTTGTTGATCACGCCGATGTCGTGTTGTTCATCGGCTGCCGCGCCGGATCTGTTACCACCGAGCGTTGGAGAAGCCCGGGGCGGGGCGCCACAATCATTCATATCGATAGCGATCCGATGGTGATCGGGGCGAATTATCAGACAGAGGTTGCGATCTGCGCCGATGCACGACTGGCGTTGGAGGCTTTGGCGCGCGTTTTGGAAGCGCGCAAGGATCTGTCTGGTTTGGGCGGAGCAGCCAAAGCCTCTGCGGCGTGGAAGGCCAAGATGGCGGCTTTTGCCCCACTCGCCGCCAGTCGGGATACACCTATCCGGCCCGAACGCGTAATGGCGGATTTGATGGAAGTTTTGGATGACGATGCGATTGTTGTCGCTGATCCCGGGACACCGTGCCCTTACTTCAGTGCGCATTATCGCTGGCAGAAGCCGGGGAGGCATTTCATCACCAATCGCGCGCATGGCGCGCTGGGCTATTCGCTGGGGGCTGCGATGGGCGCGCATGTCGGACGGCCTTCGGTCAAAACGTTGGCGGTGATGGGTGATGGATCCTTTGGCTTCGCCTGCGGTGAGTTTGAAACGATGGTGCGGCACAACATGCCAATCACCTCGATCGTCTTCTCAAATTCGGTGTTTGGCTGGATCAAGGCCGGTCAGAATGCCGGCTTTGGTCAGCGCTATTACAACGTTGATTTCAATCGAACCGATCATGCGGCAGTTGCATCGGCCTTTGGTGTCAAATCCTGGACGGTGAAAGACCCCGAAGACTTACGCGGTGTTCTGAAGCAGGCGCTGGAACATGACGGGCCGACACTGGTCGACATCCATTCTCAACCGCTTCACGAAGCGGCGGCGCCGGTTTCGGAATGGGTAGCATAAGACTCGATTGACGGGACCAACTGTGCCAGAAATTCCTGAGCGATGGCGGACAACGGGCGTCCTTTTGCCGTGATTATCGCCAGATCCAGCATCACGGCCGGTCGGAACGGTCGGGTTTGATACCCGCTTTCGCCGTCGAACGCGACGGTAAATGGATCAATCATCGCGACACCCATGCCTTGCTTGACAAAGCTCAGGAGGTTTTCGGACAGATGCGTGTGTATCTGTGTCCGCCACGTGCGCCCTGCCGTCGTAAAGATGTCGCGTGTTTTGAGGTGGGTCTGATGTTCGGGACCCATGACGATAAAGGGCTCGTCCTCAAGTATTTCAGGGGTCAGGATATCATAGGCGGCCAAGGGACTGTCTTCCGGAAAGGTCGCAAGGGTTTCGAATTGAAAAACCTGATAGTTCAGGGTGTCGTGAAGAACAGGCATTTCGATTATGCCGATCTCGAACAGACCAGAGGTCACCCATTCCTGAATTTTCGAGGAATACTGAGATTGGAAACTGACGGACAGGTTCGGCCGTGATTTGGCAAAGCGCGCAATCTCTCGCGGCATGAAACCGAAGGACAGAAGATGTGGTGAGGCGACCTGCAACTGTCCGGGGTGTTTGTTCTGCAAGTCTGACACGGCTTGTGCCACATGATCGAGACCCCGAACGACCGTATCTACTTCCCGGTACAATAGTTCTGCCTCGGGGGTCGGCAATAGACGCCCCTTGTTCCGCTCAAACAAGGGCAGGCGGGCTTCGCGTTCCAGCTGTGCAAGCAGGTTGCTGATGCCCGGCTGCGAGATGCCCAGCACAGACGCCGCACCAGTCACGGTTCCGGTTTCCATGATCGCGTGAAAGGCCTGCAGCTGCCGAAACCTTAGAGACACTGTTTATCCCATCACTTTTTCTGATGAAGTATCAAAAATATAGTATTTGAAATGATATGGACGTCAAGGCAGGCTGTTTTCTATCGCTGGGAGGAAGAATGGGCGATCTGACACAAACAATAATCGGATACGACCTGTGGCATCTGGAACTTCCAGTAACGTCCCGCCGAGATCACGGTATCGGGTCTGTCGAAGGTGTTTGTGAGGTCGTGATCCTGCGCCTGAGGTCGGAAGATGGCAGTGAAGGATATGGCGAGGCCTCGCCCTGGTCAGTGTTCACAGGCACGCCAGAAGCGACCTATGCCGCACTCGACCGGTATCTGCGGCCTCTTGTCGTCGGTGCGAAAGTCGGGGATCGGGCGGCGATCATGGCGCGTGCCGCCTATGCGGTGGCCCATTGCACCGAGGCCAAAGCCGCTTTGGAAACTGCATTGCTGGATTTAGCTGGTAGGATCAGCGCGGTGCCAGTCTGGTCGCTTCTGGGTGGCAAGTACCGTGGAACCATCCCGCTAAGCTGTTCGATCGCCAATCCTGATTTTACTCAGGACATCGAACTGTTGGCACGGTTGCGGGACGATGGCGTCCGGATCGTCAAGCTAAAGACTGGGTTCAAAGATCATGCCTTTGACATCATGCGCCTGGAAAGCCTGGCCCGAAACTATCCTGATTTTTCTGTCCGCGTGGACTATAACCAAGGGCTTGCCATTGAAGACGCACCAGCACAAGTGCGGGACGTTGCGCAGTTCCATCCCGATTTCATCGAGCAACCTGTACGGGCTCATCACTATGACCTGATGGCAAATCTACGTCAGACGATCGACGTGCCCCTGTTGGCCGACGAAAGCGTCTTTGGTCCGGAAGACATGGAACGCGCGTCCCGAGACGGTATTTGTGACGGTGTCTCTGTCAAGATAATGAAATCCGCAGGCCTGACACGTGGTCAAACAGTTGCCCGCATCGCCGCGGCGCATGGTCTTAGCGCCTATGGTGGCGATATGTTCGAGGCTGGATTGGCGCATTTGGCCGGCACTCACATGATCGCCGCAACGCCTGAAATCACACTGGGCTGTGAGTTCTATCAGGCTTCGTACTTTCTGAGAGAGGATATTCTGGAGGAACCATTCGATGTAAGAAATGGTCATGTCGTTGTCCCTGATGGGCCAGGGTTGGGGGGCAAGCCAGACGTCACAAAGCTTGACCACTATGCCGTGGCCAAGGCGGTGGCGGCATGAGTGAATCCAAAACAATCGCTATCATCGGCGCAGGAATTGTCGGTGTTTCTGCTGCCGTTTGGCTGCAGCGGGATGGCCATGATGTAGTCCTGATCGACAAGGAAGGCCCGGGCGAGGGTACCTCGCACGGGAATGGCGGGGTGTTGGCGTCGTGTTCGATCGTGCCGGTGACTGTTCCGGGTCTTTTGAAGAAAGCCCCGAAAATGCTCCTCAGCCCGTCGCAGCCATTGTTTCTGAAATGGGGGTATTTGCCGAAGCTGGTCCCTTGGTTAATGCGCTACCTGCGCCATGCCAACGCTTCAGACGTTGACCGCATCGCATCCGCCTTGACGCCCATCATCGGAGACAGCCTGAACGACCACAAAGCGCTGGCCGAAGGCACGATCGCCGAAAGGTGGATCGTTCCGTCGGATTATCTGTTCTTGTATGAAAACCGGGCCCATTTCGAAGGCGATGCCTTTGGATGGGAAATCCGGCGCAAGCATGGCTTCCACTGGGAAGAGCTGGAGGGCAAGGCCTTTCAAGCCTACGATCCTGTCTTTAGCGAAGATATCGGTTTCGCCGCAAAGCTGGCGGATCACGGACACATCACCGATCCGGGGCGCTACGTTAAAGATCTCGCCGCGCATGTGGAAGCAAACGGTGGCAAGATCATGCGGGCCAATGTCGAAGACGTCGTTCGTGAAAACGGACAAGTCACTGGCGTGCGAGCCGGTGGGGAAACGATCGCGTGTGACACGGCGATCGTCACGGCGGGGGTCTGGTCTGGCCCACTGGCCAAGCGACTAGGAGTTTCAGTTCCTCTGGAAAGCGAACGCGGTTATCATATTGAATTGGTAGAGCCTTCTGCCATGCCGCGTAGCCCGGTTATGGTGGCCGCGGGCAAGTTTGTGGCGACGCCAATGGACGGACGCATTCGGCTGGCAGGAATCGTTGAATTCGGCGGTCTAGATGCGGCGCCATCACGCTCTCCGTTTGACCTGATGCGAAAAAATGCCCGGGCCGCGTTTCCCGGCGTGACATGGAAGGAGGAAGTGGAATGGATGGGGCACAGACCCGCTCCGGCTGACTCGATCCCGATCATTGGCGACGTACCTGGTATCAAAGGGGCCTATATGGGCTTTGGACATCATCATGTTGGCCTGACGGGCGGGCCAAAGACTGGACGCCTGTTGGCGCAAATGATTGCGGGCAGAACCCCGAACACGGATATGAGCGTCTATGCGCCTTCGCGTTTCACAACATAAGACAGACCGGTGAAAAACATCGACACTTTAGTACTCAATAGGGAGAAAACGATGAAACATCTAACCAACCTACTGGCAGCGACTGCTTTGACCGCCGCCACCGTGGCACCAGCACTGGCCGAGAAATGGGACATGCCGATGGCTTATTCGGCATCGAATTTCCATTCGGCGACAGGTGCGGAATTCGCCAAATGCGTCACTACCGGGACAGGCGGTGAGATCGAAATCGTCACCCACCCCTCGGGATCGCTGTTCAAAGGTGGTGACATCAAGCGCGCAATCCAAACCGGGCAGGCGCCAATCGGCGAACGTCTTCTTTCCGGCCACCAAAATGAAAATGCGCTGTTTGGGTTCGATTCTATTCCGTTCCTCGCCACTTCGTTTGACGACAGCGCGAAACTCTGGGACGCTGCCAAGCCGTCTATCGAAAAGCTTTTGGCCGAGCAGAACCTGACACTGCTTTACGCCGTGCCGTGGCCACCACAGGGCCTGTATTTCAAGAACGAGGTAAACTCGGTCGCGGATATGGCAGGCATCAAATTCCGCTCGTACAACAACGCCACATCCCGACTGGCCGAACTGACGGGAATGCTGCCGGTTACCATCGAAGCTGCCGAAATCAGTCAGGCTTTTGCGACTGGCGTTGCCGAGTCCATGGTGTCATCCGGATCGACCGGTTATGACCGTAAGGTTTGGGAAAGCCTGAGTTATTTTTATGAAGTAGACGCGTGGTTGCCGCGAAACTACGTCATGGTTAACTCGGAAGTTTGGGCCGGCGTGTCTGACGCCAATAAAAACGTCATTCAGGCTTGTGCGTCGCTGGCTGAATACGCCGGTAACTGGCGTGCCAAAGAATACACCGGGTTTACTCTGCAAGGTCTGCGCGATGGCGGAATGACTGTTGGTCCGGCTTCTGACCAGATGGTGGGTGAGCTGAAAGAGATCGGCGTGACGATGACAAACGAATGGCTTGAAGCGGCAGGGGACGAGGGCAAAGCCATCGTCGATGCATTCAACTCGTCGCAGTAAGCATCATAAGGCGGGCGGGGGCCAACCCTCTGCCCGCTGTCACTCAAAACGAACCACAGCGGGGACGGTATGGCGGTATTGCGAGGGCTTCGGTCCGTACTGGATTTCATCTATTTGGCGGCGGGTGTGCTGGCAGCGGTCAGCCTGATTGCCATATTGTTGCTCATCGTCGTTCAGATGCTTGCCCGCTGGACCGGAGAAGTATTTCCAGGCGCTCCGGATTATGCCGGATATGCGATGGCCGCGGCGTCGTTCCTTGCCTTCGCCAATGCGTTGAATCGCGGCAGCCATATTCGGGTGTCAATCCTGTTGAACTCTGTCCCGGACGGGGTGCGCCGTCTCCTTGAAATCTGGTGCTTTACCATCGGCGCAGCAGTGATGTGGTACTTTTGCTGGTACGCCTATCGCTTTGTCTACTGGAGCTGGAAGTTCAACGATATCAGTCAGGGTCAGGACAAAACTGCGCTGTGGATACCGCAGTCAGCCATGCTGATTGGGGCGATCATCCTCGCTATCGCCCTGACAGATCATCTGATCCATGTGCTGTTCCGGGGCGATCACCGCATCGTCCGTGATCTGGCCGATCAAAGCCACGGAGAATAGGGATATGGAGAACGTATCTGTCATCATCCTGTTTCTTTTTGTCCTTTTTACGCTGCTTGGGTCCGGCGTATGGGTTGGCCTTGCTCTGATGGGCGTAGCGTGGGTCGGAATGGAGCTGTTCACCACCCGACCGGTTGGTGACGTGATGATCACCACCATTTGGTCCGCCTCCTCCTCGTGGACGCTGACAGCGCTGCCAATGTTCATCTGGATGGGTGAGATCCTGTATCGAACACGATTATCCGAAGATATGTTCAAAGGACTGTCCCCTTGGATGGCCCCTATGCCCGGTGGGTTGGTGCACACCAATATCGTGGGCTGTACGGTCTTTGCCGCTGTGTCGGGGTCCTCTGCTGCCACTTTGACCACAGTTGGGAAAATGTCGATCCCAGAGCTGAGAAAGCGCAATTACCCCGAGAAGATGATCATCGGGACGCTGACCGGAGCGGCGACTTTGGGGCTTATGATCCCGCCTTCGCTGACGCTAATCGTTTATGGTGTGACGATTAATGAATCGATCACCAAACTGTTCTTTGCGGGCATTCTGCCGGGGCTTGTGCTGGCCACCATGTTCATGGGCTATGTCGCGATCTATTCGAAGGTGGGTAAAGACTGGAACCCGAACGATGAAAGCAAACTAAGTTTTTCAGAAAAGGTCAGGAATTCCCGTTTCCTGTTGCCGGTGATTTTGCTGATCACAGTGGTGATTGGATCGATGTATCTGGGCTATGCCACCGCAACCGAAGCGGCTGCTTTTGGTGTGATCGGGGGGTTGTTACTGGCGGCAGGTCAAGGATCGTTGAACTGGAAAACGTTCACCGAAAGCCTGATGGGAGCGACACGCACCAGCGCCATGATTGCATTGATCTTGGCCGGGGCCGCGTTCTTGTCGTTGTCCATGGGCTTTACCGGTCTGCCACGCGGGCTGGCGGATCTGATCGCTGGCTGGGAGTTGACCCGGTTCGAACTGTTGATGGTGCTTCTGGTTTTCTACATCATTCTGGGCTGTTTTCTTGACGGGATATCCTCGGTTGTGCTGACCATGGCAGTTGTCGAGCCGATGATCCGTGACGCCGGGATTGACCTGATATGGTTTGGCATCTTCATCGTGGTTGTCGTCGAGATGGCGCAGATCACGCCACCGATCGGGTTCAACCTGTTCGTGATGCAAGGTATGACGAACCACGAAATGAGTTACATCGCGCGCGCTGCCATCCCGATGTTCCTGATCATGGTTTTGATGGTATTCGTGCTGATCTGGTTCCCGGAACTGGCCACGTGGTTGCCTGACAACTTACGTCAGGGGCCCGGAGGTTGACGTCACACGCCTGGCACTTGTTCCGCAAACAGACAAAGAGCGTATTGAACTAGGGTAAAAAGTTCTGCTGCTGTTGTTTTAGAGCGAACAGATGTCAACGCGAACTCGTTGCTTTCCGACATTTGCTGCGCGTTGGAGTATCTGGGCGTGACATATCTGTAAAAGCCGAAAGAGCATAAATCGGAGTTCAAATTCGGCGCAAATAGAACCCAACGAATGGCAAGGAGTGGCATACGAACTAGTTCTCACGAAAACATACCAAAAAAACACATCGGATGCCGGTGTTCTTGTCGTTGGGACGGTTGTGTCAGGGCTAAAGGTCGCCATACGGGGTGGGCGTAACGCCCAAGCAGAAATGCAGACGCCGCGAGCTTTCGCTCATTTCAGACTCACCGAACAAGATTTGTGATAAGATATGACCAAGAAAGAGTTTTGCGGGGGGACGTCGTGAACCCGATCCAGAACTATCTTTATAACCAGCAGCGCCGCTCTGGACCTCGGCCTCTGCTGTGCTACAGCCCGTCAACAAGCCTGTATTTCGGCACTGACGGCAACGTATCAAGCTGCTGCTACAATCGCGAACCTCTAGGGTGTTACCCGACCCAATCAATCCGCGAGATTTGGGAGGGCCGTGCGCGCCAAACCCTGTGCAAACGCATCGCGGCGGACGATCTTGGCGGCGCGTGCAACGGGTGCGGGTCGCAAATCGAAACCGGAAATTTCGGAGCCGTTGTCGCACAGCATTTCGACCGCTGGACGCCAAATCCGGATCATCCAACTTCGCTGTCTTTCGAGTTGCATAATGCCTGCAATCTGGAATGCATCATGTGCAACGGAGAGCTTTCTTCGCGGATCCGTCGGTTCCGCGAAAGACGCCCAGCGCTGCCGCAGGCTTATGGCCAGCCCTTTGTCGACGAACTGGAAGAGTTCATCCCCCATCTTGAGGGCACGACATTTTATGGCGGCGAGCCTTTCGTCATGCGGCTGTATTATCGGATCTGGGAACGGCTCATCGCCCTGAACCCGGATTGCGAAATCACTATACAGACCAATGCGTCAATCCTTCCGGATCAAGCCCGTTCAGTTTTGGAACGCGGCAACGTGCATATCGGCATCTCGCTCGACAGTGTTCGGCGCGACACTTATTGCTCGATCCGTCGCAATGCCGACTTTGACACTGTGATGACAAACACACGCTGGCTGGCCGACTATTCGCGCCAGAACAACCGACCAATTGGTATTTCGGCCTGCATTATGACCGTCAACTGGCAGGAGCTGGTTGATCTGTTGGAGTTTGCCGATGAGCTTGGCGCGGTCCTATACTTCAATACGGTCTGGGAGCCGGAGCATCTGTCGCTTGCTTATGCCGCGCCAACATTGATCCAGAGAGTGATTGAGCTTTATGGCACGCTTGCGGTTGAACGTGGCCTCCGTGGCCCAACGCACGCTGCAGCAACGCTGACCTCGACAAATTTGGCGGGCTACGTCGCGCTTTTGAGCACATGGCATCAGGCTGCAATTCGGCGCGAGACCGAGGGCAAATTGGTGCAAACCACTGCTTTGGTGTAAGTTGGGCGGGTCAGCACGGCTACGATAGGGGCTGAAATGGCCAAAACTACCAGAAAACAACCAGCAAAAAAACCAACGAGGAAGGCAAAGCGGAGCGCGCCCAAACCTAAGCCCGCGCCAACGGAGTCTTCTAAGAAACCAACGAAAATTGAGAATGACAATCCGAGCCTGCAGCCGGCCCGCTCGGGGAAAGATGGGCAAGCCGACCTGCAGGCCGCGATGGAGGAAAGCTACCGTCAGCTACAGTCGATCTATACGGCCTTCACCCAGCAATACACCGACGCTGGGACACAGTATCAAAAGCTGTCGGAACAAGGATATGCGCCTGAGTTGGCTGACCTTTACAAAGAATTCACCGAAACGCGCGGTGCTGAGATCGCGCAGGAGGGTCTTCAGCTTGCCATTCGATATGCGGCATCGGCGCAAGTTTTGTCCAAACGATATACTGATGAACTTTTTCATTTCCTGAATACACGCGGAATGAACGGCTATTTGACCGACCCGGCACCAGATCCTCAGGCGGCATCGATTTCGCTGTCTGGTGCTGCGGGCACAACCCTGTCCGCTAGTTTTGATGTTGAGAACAGCACAGCCACCAGTGTCAGCCCCCGTGTTTCAACGACGCCGGTTCTGGATGACTCTGGTACGGCTCTTGAAGGTGCGATGATCGATGTCGTCCCAGAGCTTATCAACCTCGCGCCCGGTCAAAAGCAAACGGTAAAGGTTATGATACCGCTTGATGCTGACCTCTACCGCGAAGGGGTATGCTATTCGACTGCCCTTGTGATTGTTGGATTAGGTCAGGCGCGCAACCAATTGATTTCTTGTCAGATAGACGTCACGTAATTGGCCGCATCAATCGCCAGATACGGTAACTCCACTCACCCGACTTCATCGATTCATAGACAGCCGATCCAGGGGCGGCCAGAAAGTTGCTCATGTCCTGATCGCCTCCAAAGGCACCAAGGCGCGACGCCGCGATTTCGTCACATGACAGCAGCACATTAGGTGTGATGTCTCGTTCATCTTCAATCACAAAGCCCAGATCTTTCAGTAGTTCGAGGCATTGATGCAGTTTTCCGACCGGCAAGAGATCGGTGTACAGAAACGCACCACCCGGTCTCAGAACCCGCATGACCGATGCGTAGAAGCGCTGTATGGCAGGGTAGGTATGAGAGCTTTCGATGTTGGTCACAGCGTCGAACTGCGCATCCTTGAAAGGCAAGTCCTCGGCGTCGCCCTGCAGAAATGTCAGCCTGCCGTCAGTGTGTGTCTTTCGGCAAAAATCGATCGCCGCGCCTGAGAGATCCACGCCGGTGACCGCGGCGGGTTCGAAGAACTCAGCCAAGGTTCTGGCTGTTCCACCCCGTCCGCATCCCACATCCAATAGGGTTTTGCCATCAACAGGGTAGGTTCCGATCACTTCCAGCGCCAGTTTGACCGAGTTTCGGTTCATCATCTTGGCGCCAAGTTCTGCCTTTGATGCCTCTGGCGCACCGTTTGATACGTAGCCATAGTTCAGAAAATGTGCGAAGGCACCGAAAGCGGACCCATCCAGTTGTTTGGTCACACCGTCATACATGTCCTGAAAGCTTTTCTTAGCACCCTCCAAGCTTAGGTCCGGATCGGTTGCCGCAGAAGTATGATTGGCCTCGGCTGGTTGGGGTGGCTCCCGTTCCTTCCCTATGTTTTTCTCAATTAACGGGGCTAGCCCTGCAATCGTTGGCGCGTCAAAAATCTGACCGACCTCTGGGGTGTAACCAAACCGCTCTTCGATCCGCATTGTCATCTCAATGGCAAGCAGCGAATGGCCGCCCAATTCAAAGAACTTATCGTGGATACCGACGGGGCTTAACCCAAGAAGTTCTTCCCAAATCCCCGCGAGGATAGTCTCCATGTCGGTCTTTGGTGCCTCAAAGGGATTGGTCAGGTTCGGACGGTTATGGCCACCTGTTGAAGCTTTCGCCGTGTGTGGCGCGGCGGTGAAGTCGACCCATTCGGCTACTCTCGTCTTCAATGGTGTAGTGGAAATGGCAATCTGGTTGGCATCAAGCGCTGCCAGCCGCAAAAGCGCCTCGGCCCCATCTTCGGGCGAAATGGCATCTTCTCCGTGGATCTGATCTGCAAAAGCCCATTGATCCCAATTGACCGAGATCCACCTGGCGTCCGTGGGCCGGGACGCGGCAAAGCTGTCGAGCATCTGATTGGCAGCCGCATAATACCCCAGATTAACTCCGCCAAGAACCGCAGAAAGCGACGATCCAAGAATAACAAAATCCGGGGTATGACCTTTTAGTGCCTTGGCCAGCGTTTGTGCACCGCCGATCTTCGGATTAAGCTGGCGCGTCAGATCGTCGGATTTCAGCTTTTTCAGCTTTCCAAACCCGTCTTTCACGTTTCCCGCCATATGAAAAACACCATCAATTTCACCAAACGATTCCCGGCCATCGGACAGGGCTTGTTCAAGCGCCTGTTGGTCTGTCGCGTCAGCCTTCAGAGCAAGTACATGGCCCTTGCGGTCCAAATTCATCAGCGTGCGTGCAAGGGTCGCGGTCTTGTCAAATTCGTCCGACCCGGCGGTCAAGGCCTCCCAATTGGCCTTGGGTGGCGCGCCGTTTCGAGAAATGAGAACCAGTTTCGCCTGATACTTTTCGGCTAGCATCCGTGCGATCGACAATCCAATATTTCCGAGACCTCCAGTAATCACATAGACGCCGTTTGTTTTGAAAAGCGGCGAGGGATCAACGGGCTCCAACGGCTGCGCAGTGCAGCTCAGAACGTGTCTTTTGCCGCCAATATACGCGACGCTGGGCGTGAATTCAGACGCCTGTAGTTCGTCCAGCACCCAGCGCGCAAGCTGGTCCGCGGCGGCCGTAGATTGATCGTCTTTAGCGACATCCACAGTTGTGACCTGCAGTGATGAAACTTCCTGCCCCAATGTCTTCGCCAAGGCGAGGGTGGCTGACGCTGCAATGGAACATGTTCCATCGGGCCGAGCTGATTGTGCCTGCGCTGTCAGCGAAATCATCTGAAACTTCGCCATCCCATTCGTTTTGGCAAGTTCGATGGCCGCATTTTGCATTGTGCTTATGCAGGTTTCAGCATCTTTGAGCATCAGAGGCCAAAAGGAAACGACATGGGTGATCGGGCTGGCCTCAAGACTGAGTTTGGCGGCCAGTTGTCTCATGTGTTCCGGGTCATGGGGATTCACAACAAAAGATCCGTCTTTTCGCTGCATGAACCGTTTCCCCGCCGTGGCCTTGATGGTTGTTACGCCTTGCTCTTGTATTGAGTTCTGTAAGCTATTCGCAGCGCTGCGTTTGTCGCTGAAGATCAGCACGCGTGCTTCATCGGGAAAGGTGGATAAGTTCTCGATTGGTGTTTCAATCCAGTCAGGCACATAGGCCCAATCAACCATGGCCTTGCGCGAGGCGGCAGCCTGCATGCTTGGGTCTTCGCCGCCACCGACCCAGTAACTGTCGCGTTCGAACGGGTAGGGCGGCAGCGCCACCTTTCGCCGAACTTCGCCCCTGTAATATGTATGCCAGTCAATATCCGCACCTTGCGCCCACAACTGACCGAGCGCGTCCGTCACAAGATCGACCTCTCCCGAAGACCCCGCCTTGCTGTCCATCGACGACAGTGCAACAGAGTTGTTGCCCACAAGCTGAAGTCCGGCAAGGTTGGTCAGCGAGCGGCCCGGTCCGATCTCAAGGAAGATCGCATCTTGCAACGCCAGACCACCTTGCACACAGTTGGCAAAACGAACCGTGCTTCTGATATGCATGGCCCAATAGGCGGGGTCAGTTGCGGCCGTTGCCGTCAGCACGCTGCCAGTGAGGTTCGAGTAGGTGTCGACACTTGGCGGCCGCAAACGTACATCCTTGAAGGCCTCAATGAATACATCAAGGATCGGATCCATCATGGCGGAATGGAACGCATGAGACGTTCGCAGCAACGTCGGAGTGATCTTCTGGTTTTCAAGCCGTTTGGCCAGTCGTTTTATAGCTGGTGTCGGACCCGCCACCACTGTCATGCTAGGCGCATTGACGGTCGCCACCGCAATATCGTCCGGTAACAAAGGCCGTACGTAACTCTCGTCTTTCGGGATCGACAGCATTGCGCCGGGTTTGCAGGACGCCATCAAAGCACCGCGCCGCGCCACAAGCTTCGCCGCATCCCTCAAGGTCATGACCCCTGCGAGTGTCGCCGCCACGTATTCGCCAATGCTGTGACCAATCATGGCGCGTGGGCGAACGCCCCACGACATCCAAAGCTGGGCGAGCGCATATTCGACCGCAAACAAAGCGGGTTGTGTGAACTGGGTCTGCTTCAACTTATCAGCTGCGCGTTTTCGATCCTCTTTCGTTGGAAACACAATAGGTTTCAGATCCAGATCGGTTGCTGCCCGGAACGCGCGGCAACACCGGTCGAATGTGCGGCGAAAAACGGGTTCGGCCCGGTACAAACCTCTGCCCATATCCGGATATTGTGAGCCTTGGCCGGAAAACATGAACACGACGGGGCGGTCTTCGCCGTTGGACTGAAACGTGCGCACTTTTTCGGTATTGTGAGACAGAAGCGCGAGCGCGCTGCCGGCCGGATTGTCGGAGTCAACACGCACATAGCGCCGATGCACGAAACGGGTCCGGCCGGTTTTTGCGGTATAGGCAATGTCGGCGAGTTCAGATGAAGTTGCCGTCATGATTTGGCGGGCCTGCGCCAAAGCCAGCCGATTCAGCGCTGTCTCACTTCGGGCGGACATGACAACCAACTGCCGCTTGCGTCCTGGTCCTGAGCTGGTCTGCTTTGGCGGTTCTTCCAGAAGGACATGCGCATTTGTTCCGCCCACCCCAAATGAACTGACACCCGCGCGCCGAGGCCCGTCTTTTGCCTGTATCGTGGCAGCGTCGCGATTCACGTAGAACGGGCTTGTCGGAAAATCGATCCCCGGGGCGGGAACACTGAAATGGGGGTTGGGTGGCACTTTGCCGGTTTCGGTCACCAGTGCAGCCTTGATCAGACCGGTGACCCCAGCGGCGCAGCTGAGATGTCCCAGATTGGCTTTGACCGAACCAATTGAACAGAACTGCGTGTCATCCGTTGATTTGCGAAAGACACGCGTCAGGGCCGAAACCTCAATGGGGTCGCCGAGCATCGTCGCTGTTCCATGGGCCTCGATGTATCCGACAGAACGCGGTGCAATGCCTGCCATCTCAAAGGCAGTCTCAATCGCGCGCGCCTGTCCTTCTGCACTTGGCGCTGCATAGCTGACCTTGTTTGCTCCATCGTTATTGTGCCCGAAACCTCTGATCACGGCCCGTATGCGGTCTCCGTCGCGGATCGCCTTGTCCAGGCGTTTTAAAACAACAAGCCCGACGCCGCTGCCGACGATGGTGCCCTGAGCGGCGGCATCGAACGGACGGCATTGCCCGTCGGGTGACAAGATTCCACCCGCTGCAAACAGATAACCACGCCGCTGGGGAACTTTCACCGTCACTCCGCCGGCCAAGGCAATATCGCAGCTTTCTTCCAGTAGGCTTTGGCAGGCAAGACACGTAGCAACCAGCGATGTCGAACACGACGTCTGAACGGTTATAGCTGGACCGGTCAGGTTCAGCTTATAAGCCACCTGAGTGGCCATGTAGTCTTTATCGTTTGTTATCATCAATTGCATGCCGTCCAAAAATCCCAGACGATCAAGATTGCGATTGATCAGATAGAGGTATCCGGACAATTCGCACCCGCCAAACACGCCGATATCACCCTTGTAGCGGTTGGGGACGTACCCGGCATCTTCCAGACTGTGCCAGGCGCATTCCAGAAACAGGCGGTGTTGAGGATCGGTCAGTTCGGCGTCACGGGGGCTGAACCCAAAGAACTCGGCGTCGAACTTGTCGACATCTTCGAGAAGAGTGGCTTTGTTGACGTAGTTTGGCAGTTCGTGGATGTCTTTGGGAACACTTGCTCCTTCCATTTGTTCGGCTGTCAGCGTTGTTACGGCTTCGCGCCCGGCCAGAAGGTTTTGCCACAGCTCTTCGACAGTCGCAGCGCCGGGAAAGCGGCCCTGCATTCCGATGATCGCGATGGAGTTTTCATCCGGCGCGATGGAAGTCCTTTGAGTGTTCATTCAGAGAGCCATCAACATAATCAAACAATGAGTCGGCGAAACCCGGGTTAGAAAAGGGAAAGAAGTGATCGCCCGCAAAAAGACGACACTCGAACCGAAGGCGCGTCCGATGGCGCCAGCCGAGAACGGCATCAAATGGAACCCGCGGGTCGTTATCAGAGCCTACGGCGAGGATAGGGCAATCAAGCGGCGGATGGTTTTCTGCGTCATCCGCGTCGTAACGTTCCAGCAAGGTGAAATCGGCGCGCACAGCAGGCAACACCCGGTCCATCAAGTTAGCGTTGGCGAGAACGTCGGCCGGTGTCCCATCAATCGCTTCCAGCTCTTTCAGAAACGCGACGCGCGGCAAGCCGGATATCGCGACCTCATGGGTGGCCATTTGTGGCGCGCGCCCAGCGACAACAAGCAAATTGGGCACGCGACCCTTTGCCCCCAACGCTCGGGCTGTTTCATAGGCCAAAAGTGCCCCGAAACTGTGCCCGAACAGGGCATAGGGCCGATCCGTGAGCGGCAGTATTTTTGTGACGACGGCAGCGAGGAGGGACGACCACGATTCAACAGGGATGTGGTTCAATAGCGCTCCTCGACCTGGCAATGTTATGGATCTGACGTCCAAAACCGGCGCAAAACCGCTTATCCAATCTTGAAAGCGCTCTCCCGCACCGCCTGCATGCGGAAAACAGAGCAGGCGACCGGACAGGCCTGCACAGGTAGCGTCATGCGGATTCAATGCGATTTCAACACTCACAGCGTCTGTCACCTCTGGCGATGATTATCGGCACGCGCTGCGCACCTAACCACTGATCTGCCTGTACCATAACACAAATTGGTTCTTTTGGCGCGCCAGCACGTGTGCTGCTGATCATCAAACGTGATCAAGGACGCCAAATATGCTACTCTTAGCTCACCATCTGCATGTTTTACGTGCCAAACACTTATTCATATTGAGGTGCATGTCATAGGCACTGCACCGATTGCATTCGGAGGTGACGATGCCAGGCGGCGGCAAAGGCGGAGGTGGCAGAAGCACCGTAAACGTCAACAACGGACCTATTTCAATCGATTCAGATACCGATGCGGATGTCACGGTAAATGGTCTCGATGATATCGGTGTTACGCTCAATGGTGGAGCGAACCCGATCAAGTCTGAGACCAAGCTTGAGGGCGGGGATCCGATCAAAACGGAAAGCCTTCAGGACATCAAGATTTCTGAGCCGATAGTCACCGAAAGCTCAAGCGATCTGACGCTCGAGATCAAGCCGCTGTCGATCGATGTGAAACCGGTGGCATTGGATTTCTGCACCACGGTTAACTACGGTAAGCTGCCCACCGGCATCATCTGCCAACCGTACCACCACCATATCGGCGTGACCTATATGGGTGTCGAGTATTACGGCGTGACCTATAGCGGTGAAAGCAAGCAGATCTACGAAGAGTTGCCCTTCCGTCCTTCGGTCCAGTTACCGGCGCAAAGTTCGGCACCGTCGTCGGGGCATGCCACAGCCGGTAAGCAACCCAGTTCTGGTGGTGTGAAAATCCATATCAAGTAGGCGCGACATGGCAACGGCATCAAAGAAAACAACCTCAGACGTCAAACTTGTTGAGCCGCTTGTTTTGATTGGCGAACCGAGTGCGTTGTGCGGCACTCTGAACCTTGAGAACGCGGGTGCTGAACGAAAGGCACTGCGCGATCTTAAGTTGACCCAGGTGCCAGCAAAGGGGGGAAGGGGTACAAAAACCAAGGTATCTGAACCGGCCTTGGCCGTTGATTTGCCACGCGTCAAAATTCGAGCCGGCGCCAGAAAAGCTGTACCTTTGACCGTTGCCCTGAAACCGTCGACGCCACCCGGCATATACACGATGTCATTTCCCTTAGACGGCGCGGACCATCAGGCCCAAGTCATCGTAACCGAGGTCGTCGATTTTGAGGTTTCACCCCCCGAAGTGTTTGTGGTGGGAAAGAAAGGTGCAAAGGTCGAAAAGCTGATGGCCTTTCAAAACCATGGCAACGTTCCTGTCACCATTCCGGCAATCGGAGCCGTGCAACTTGATCTTGACGAGATACACTGCCGGGCACAGCGGGCGACGCTCAAGAAGCTTGAAGATACGGAACGTACCTTGGACGATGTGATGCGCGCCATGTCGCTCAGTTATGAGGCTGAGCTGGCGAGTTTCGCGCCGCTTAAGGTCACCAACGAAGCCATTACGCTGGAAGCGGGTCAGGCAGCATCACAAATCTGGACCTTTCAGATCCCGAGCAAGATTCCAGTCCGCGTCGAGACCACTGCATTCATACGGATTCTTTCGGAAACTGTGACGGCACGCATTTTGGCTGTCTGAAGGTTCCTCTATCCGCGCTTAGGAGGCAAGAACATGCAAAAAACGATGACACCCCCCGGTGGCAGCTATGCCCGAAAACCCGAGGTGTTCTATGCATATTGCTATCGCACGCAGAGCATGCGGATGATGGATATTGACGACTACCTCTGCAGTCTCCGCGAAGGGTACACGCAGCTGCAGGCCTACTACTCCACCGCACTTTATGGGGTGCCGGGCGTGCAGTATTCTCCAAAACAGTGTGGATGCGACTACGGGTGTGAGTGCTGTGACAGCCCGCGCGTTTACGACAGCTGCTGCGAGTGCTGTATTTGTGATGGAGACGTATTGATCGAAGCTAGGTGTTCTGAACGGCGCGTCATCTCGATTACGTTTTCCAATGACAGCCGGCGAACACGAGACGTGGCACTTTCACTAAGCAGTTTCACAACGGCAAGCGGGCGCGATCTTGGGTGGAATGCTTCTTTGTCCGAAACCAAATTCACGTTGGGACCTTGCGAGGAAAAAGTTATTTCGCTCGCTGTCAATATCGATTGTTCTGTGTTCCACAAAGACCATGGCACGGGCAAATCCTCGAAAGATCGCGAAGAGAAAGACGATCAACGTCGTCACGATGTGGACCGCTGTGAAGTCGCTTATGCGCGCGTTAACGCGGATGGGTGCATCAACCGGCCCGTTCTTGTCGCAGTCGCCGTTCTGCCAAATCAGTGCGACAGCCATATTTCCACCTGTAAGTGCGATTGCTGCTGACCTGAGACCAAGCTAACAGATCGGAGCCTGTATTTGCGCCCCATTTTCGATAGGCGGTATCCTACTAAAAACGTTTGTCACCCCGCGTGATGTTGTTGCTGGTGCGAGCAAGGTCCAGGTGGCCAGGAAGGTGCGTGCGAACCAAGGCCGTCGTTGGCTATTGGGAGAATCCCGGCCAATAATCGCCCAGGCTTTTGCCCAAAAGATCTGAAAGCCCGGCATTTCGGTCCGATAGATGCTGGCGCAGGTAGTCGCACGTTTTGGGCCGCATGTCCGACGGCGGTCTATCCTGCGTTAGAACCCGCTTTTCGACGAAATGATACCAACGACGGTACGCTTTGTGACCGATGGCAGACATGGCGCCACCGAAGCCATCGAAATGGCGGGCGTAGCGATAGCGCACCAAAATCTTGCCCACGCGATTCAGGCGAAGCAGCGTACTTGTTCGGGTCGGATACTCTGTTCGATTGTGCCAGGTTTCCACCTTTGCGACCGGCATCGGTGAAAGCCCGAGAAATGTGGTAACACCATCCATCGCGGCCTGCTGATCGGCCTTGAATTCCTCGAACAAGACAACATGCACCCGGTCCTTCCCAAGCGCCGCATGGAATTGCCGTAGGGAGGGGGCATAGGTTGAACCCAACACGATTGAAGGTTCGCTGCTGAGCGCTTTTTCAAAAGACACACAAGTGCGTCCGCTGCGCAGAAGATGCCAGTATTGCGAAAAAGCGCGCCGGACCGGATCTCGCAGCATGAAAATTACTTTTGCATCCGGGTTCATTGCTTTGATGCGAAACGCTGCGACATCGGACATCAGGTAGGTTGTTGAATCCTCGCCCGTAAGGCATCCATCGGGCGCATCAGAAAAGCGATTTTGATACCAGTCCTTCAGCGCCGGGTCGCCGGGAGAACGTGCAACCAGATCGTCACCCTCGATCCCCAGGAAATCACCGTGTGCAATGGGATCGTCGGCATCAAAGAAGTACAACTCGTTTTTGGCCATCCAGACGTCGGGGTGTTGATCCAAAACTTGATGCAGTGAGGTTGTGCCGCATTTCGGAGCTCCTCCTATGATGAAATCCGGTATTGCCAAAATCATTGCCTCCTATTCGATCATCGGGCGGAAGAGGGTTGAAAGCTAAGACGCAGCAATCTGGCTTACCAATTCGGTTCGGGGCGCTGATTGCAGGGTTCGACACCGCTCCAGAAACTCGGCGTTTTGCAAATCTTCGTTGTAGTCATGCTCGACTTTCTTGCGGGCGGCCGTGGCCAAAGCCCCTACGTTTTGGGGGTTTTGCGCAAGGAACAGGATATTCTGACACAGCTCTTCTGCGTTGTGTTCATCAGACAGTAGCCCGGTCTCATGATGGGTGACCAGTTCGGGTATGCCGGAATGGCGCGTTGTGCATACCGGGGTTCCAAGCGCCATCGCCTCCATCAAGGTAACTGGTATGCCTTCCTGGTCACCATCCTTTGCCGTGCAGCTTGGGGCGAGCAAGACATCCGCATTGGTAATCCGTTTCAGGGCATCTTGATGAGGCAGGGCACCGAGAAAACGAACGCGATCTTGCAATCCGTTACGCGTCACCTGATCTTGCAGTTCCGATGTCAGCGGACCGTCGCCGCCAATGTCGTAACGCCAGCCGATCTCGGGGTGGTGTTGGTGCAGCAACACCAGCGCGTCGATTGCGGTCTTCAACCCCTTTTTCTCCACCAACCGGCACAGGCTAAACAGGCGCAAAGTCGCGTCGACTTTGGGTGCTGTATAAGCGTATCGAGACACTGGAATGCCAAGGTGCCGGGTTTCGACGCGCGTGTCGGGGGCGCCGCACTCAACAAGACGCTTTGCGAATTGTTCGTTGACGGTGACATGGAGATCGCCCTGCGTGAAGAGATCCCGGTATCGCGCCAACCTATCGCGCTGATGCTCGACACTCACATCCCGGCCGTGAAAAACCGTCACCAAGGGTGGGCGATGTTTCCAGCCCTTTTGCGCGCGTGCCACCGCAGCGCCGCGATACCCGAAATGTGCAATGACAACGTCTGCATCAATCTGTCGCCGCCATGCAGATCGATCCATCCGCGCGGCCATTCGGTCCGCCAAATTTCTTGGGATGGCCTGCAACAGGCTTGGTCTTGTCGGGGGCCAAACGACAATTCGAACGTCGGTCAGCAACGCCTTTTCTTCATCCGAAAGTGGCGTCTCGGCTTCGAACGTTTTGCAGGCCACCGTCACTTGATGTCCCTGTGCCACGGCATACATCGCCTGTGAGGTGACAAACGTCTGTGACACCGATGGAAAGTTCGAGACACAAAAGCAGATGTTCACGGGTCGGCTCCGATTTCGTTGGATTTGTCAATTCAGGCTGAGCAGCGGACACTTTGTCGCGAAACAGCCCTGTTCAGTACCGACAGGAACGCCTCATGCTGGCGTTTGAAATCGAGTTCGGGGCGTTTGGCGTAGTCCAATGCTGTTTTTGACAGATCGTTGTAGGCATCTTCGTTCGACCACAGCTTGCGCAGCGCATCGACCCACTCCTCGGTCGGTGCATCATGGGGCAGAACGATGCCGCCGGGTCCGATGGCCTGACTCAGCCCCCCTCGGTTCGAACCGATCACGGGGATACCACTGCAATGGGCCTCGGACGCAACGCGGCCCCAGGCTTCTTCCCACTGGCTTGGCGCCAGCAGTACCTTTGTACGCCCATAGACCTTCGACATATCTGACGTTCGGCTCATAAACGTGACGTTGGGCAGCTCGGCAATTTCGGCCATGATTTGTTTGAAAAGACCGTCCCAAAGTGTCCAGGCCTCGACAAACAGGAACGGAATATCCGGGCAGGCACGCGCCATTTCGCGCGCAACCTCATACCCTTTTTTTGGATGTATGTTGATAAGCGTCGCGAATTCTCTGGTGGTGTCGCATCTATATTCTTCAAAATTGATGGTTGGCGTAATCACCGCGCAATCGATCCTGTAGGCGTCGTGGTAGGCCCCCGCTGTAAAGTTTGAATTGGCGATGAAACTTGCGCCAGGGATCATACTTACATCCCCTTCGTTTTCGTCAAACTCAACGTTGCGCAGATATAGAACAACAGGCAGGCCGAGTTCTGCAAACTCCATACCCAAGCGGGCTGAATGTCGAGTTTGGATGACCACGACATCGGGTCGGAAACGATCGACGGCTGCGGAAATTCGGGCCGGGTCCACGGGTTCCCAGGTGCGCATGACCTCGTAACCCTGACTGTGGTCGATACTGAACGGGCGACCGGTGATCTTGCGCTGGGCTCTCATCCGAAACCCAAAGAACCCACGACCAGAAAAGCCGCAATACACGGCGCATTCATGACCTTGGGCAATGCTCTCGCGGATCAAATGATCGGTGCTGTTCTGGGTGCCGCCGCTGGCTTCGGGCAACCAGCCATTTCCACCCGCAAATAGAATTCGCATTTTCATACCCTTGCAAATGGGCGCAGGCATACTGCGCGCTTTGAATTGTGGTGACGGGCGAGGCCGGTATGCTGATTCATCAATGATCTGCCCCGTCTGTTGGCCGGGTTACGAGAGGCTGGATTGGCAAGGTTGCGCACCAAGTTTTGCAAGCATCCGAATGTAGTTCGACATCCGACGCGTAAAGATGTTGGATCTTGTCGACACCAGATTGTGACAGGTCGGACTTTTGCGTTCGTGATCCGGTGGTCTTGTTCGCATGCAATAGCAGCCCCGAGGGCACGCCAGTCAACTTAGTCAGCCCCTCGGCCATCTTGTGAAATGGGATCAACGCATCGACCATCACGGTATCACCGTCACAGATGTAGTCCGATTGAGGTCGAAAATGGAAAAACCTCATGGTCGTTTTGCGAAAGGCTTTTTGTGTCCAAAGCCGGTTCAGGAAGTCATCGACCGGTTGCGTCCCGATCATTCTGGATCCGAACTGTCGGTCTTGTGCGTTGCGTCCACCGGATTTCAGATAGTCATAGGCAGACAAAAACCGGTCCACAGGGTCCCTAAGGATCGCGATCTTGGGTAGCTGTTGCCATGCCCTTGGACATTCCGACTTTACATCGTTCCACGTCCTGTGCCGCACGCGGTACCCAAACAAAGCGTCTTCGACAGACGTACCGGCATTCTTAGGTATGTGTATTAGGATAAGGCCGCGCCTCAGATAGACATCTTCAAGCTGCGGGTCGGGCTTGGGCTGTAAGCGATCAATCATTCGGCTGGGCATCATACGCCAACCTATCTCGGTGCTAATCCGCGTCAGCGTCTGCATCGCGTAGCCTCCGGCATCCGGGCTGCGCAACCGGCACAAAAGCGTGGTGCAGTGGGTTTCATAGAATACATCATGCGGGCCTCTTGTCCGCGCGTTTTTTCATTTGCTGCAAGGCTTTAACTGCCAACCCTTTCACCTCGCCCAGGGTGTCGCGGCCATAGGCACTGAAGGTCAAAAAGACTGCAAACGCGGCATAGCTTATCGTGGTTCCGGCAAGGAGCTTTGCAAACGCGTGATTGGGCAATGAGGCTTGCGTAACCAAAATGATCACGTAACAAACGAGGCCGGCACAGAATACCGGCAGAATTCGCCGCAGGATGCTATCCCGACCAACTGGTCCTTTGCGGGTTACAAGCAGCCAAAGGGGAAACAGTTTCAGCATCGTGACTGCGGCATAAGCCATCGCAAACTCACGGACGCCGAATTGCACCCCCCAGACGAATGCTGCACAGGTGACAGTCGCAGACGCAAAGCCCCACCATGCCATTTCGGTGGTGCGCCCCTGACTGACAAATAGCCACCCGGTTGGGTTTGCCAACGGTTGCGCCAAGGCGGCAATGCCCAAAGCTGCGAAGATCGGGGCGCTTTCCGTCCATTGCGCGCCGAGCAAAAACGGAACGGCTGTGTCCGCCATTCCCGTCAACGCGGCGACGCCGGGCAGGATGGCAAGCTGCATCAGCCCGAAGACGCGAAAAAACGCGTGGGTGTAACGGTGCGGTTCGTCCTGCATCCGTGACAGAACGGGTACCATAACCTGAGACAAGGGCTGAGCCACACGGTTCAACGGAAACAGGATCAGTTTGTACGCCCGATCATAGAACCCAAGCGCCGAACCACCCCAGACGCGCCCAATCAAGATACTGTCGAGGTTGCGTGACAGGAAATTCGCCAGCTTGAACCCCGTCACTCCGGCGCCAAAGCCCAAAAGATCGGCAGTCCCAGCTGCGATGCTAGGGCGCGATGGGTGCCAAGGGACCCAAGCCCACACCAACAGAGCGCCGAGAACGCCACCGGCCAGAGTACCGGCAACCAGCGCCCAGGGTGTTGGTGAGACCAACGCCCAAATGATCGAAACAACCAAAGAAAACACGGCGATAATGCTGGCGTTGATCGCAATTCGACCAAAGCCCATATTGCGATTGAGCAGAGCAAAGTGCTGCGCCCCAAGTGCTGTGACGACCATGTTCAGGGCCATGATTCTGACCAGCCATATCAATTCGGGTTCTTTGTAGAAATCAGCAATCAGCGGTGCCAGAAGGATCAGCAAGACTGTTAGTGTCAGGCTGACGCCCAAATTGATCCAAAACAACGAGTTTAGCTGTCCATATGTCAGAGTCCGTTTCTGGATGACCGCCTGTAGCAGACCCATTTCCTTGAACAGCGTCAGAAATGCGATAACCGGGCCGATCATAGCAATCAGACCGAAATCAGCGGGCTTGAGCAGTCGCGACAGGATGAGAACCGACCCGAACTGACACCCGACCATCACCAGTTGGCTCAGTGCGGCGTAGAGGCCACCTTGAACGACGGTTCCGCCGTAGGTGTCATGGGCGACGGTTTCCACCACCTCACGAGGATCACGTTGAGCCATGCTTTAGGACTTTCTGCCAATTTGACGTCGCAAGAATTGCATGGAGCGGGGAGGTGTGCCCGCCCTTTGCACGCGCAGCATCTTTTTCAGCAACTTCCCGCCAAACGGGTGCCCTCAATGGCGGAAAACGTTCTATACGTAACAAACATGATGCAAGACTTGGGCATCCAGAACTGATGCGTATTTGATTTGTGACTTGCTGACGGATTCATCTTATGGACGATTTTTCGCTCATTCTAAAGCGGGTGACGGCTCGGTTTTGCCGGTTCGGGAGCGCGTTTTAGACAAGCCTCGCAACGTCAACCCAGCTGCGGCACAAAAGCGTAAGCATATCTGCGATGAGATGTTCGATCGATGCCCACGGACAATACAAGCGGGACTGAAGTAACCTTCGAGCAAGGCAACTGCTCTGGCGTGAAACGGCACGTTTTGTATCTGGCGCATGATCTGGATGACGCCGCCATTTGGCGCCGGGTCGATATGCTTAGAGCAGGCGGTGCCGACGTCAGTGTTGTCGGATTCCGACGACGCTCAGGGCCCTTGCCCGAAGGTGCTTTGGTGCTGGGCCAGACCCATAATGGCAAGATGTTGCAACGCGTCTTTTTGGTTCTGAAACTTCGTCTTCGGCTGCACGCGATTGTCAGAAACGTGCCACCTGTGGATGCAATCCTCTGCAGGAACCTTGAGATGCTGGCGCTTGCAGTACCGTTGCTTCGGGTTCTGCGATCAACTCGGCCGGTCTCATTGGTCTACGAGGTCCTCGATATTCATCGCCTTATGGTTGGCCAATCAATCAAGGCGCAGGTAATGCGCTGGATTGAACGCCGACTGTGCCGGAAGGTGGATCAAATTGTCGTTTCTTCTCCGGCCTTTCAGCGAGAGTACTTTGTTCCAGTCCAGCGCAGCACGGCTCCGATCCTCTTGGTTGAAAATAAGGTGGTTGCGCAGAGCGACGACCCATCTGGAACCAGCGGTCGATCAACGGGTGCAGTTCAAGCTGTGCTTCGCATCGGTTGGTTCGGAATTCTAAGGTGTCGCTTTTCTCTGCGATGCCTGGATACCCTCACAAGAGCCAATCCGGGACGCTATAGGATTGTGTTGCGCGGACGTCCCGCGCTTGATGAATTGCCCGACTTCCATGATGTCGTTGAGGGTAACCCGGATTTGGTGTTCGAAGGTCCATACTCCTACCCGAATGATCTTGCTGTGATCTATCGGGACGTGGATCTTGCCTGGATGATCGACCGCTACGATTCCGGCGGCAATTCGGATTGGCTTTTGCCAAACCGCCTGTATGAAAGTGGACTGAACGGCGTGCCGCCCATCGCACTCGCCGGAACAGAAACAGCGCACCTTATGGGCGAACTTGGCATTGGTCTGATACTGGAAAAAGCAGATGACGCGTCGGTGATCTCGGCAATGGAGCAAGTGTCACCTGAGATTGTGGATCATTTGCACCAAATGCAACACGCTGTACCACCAGACGTTTGGCAGGTTACCCGGCAGGATGCGTGCGACCTTGTTGCGGCAATCACTGAAAAGCAGCCATTCAAAGCGTCAGAAAGCATCAATACAGCGCAAGATGCGGTGCTGATTGTCATTCCGACCTTTAACGAAGCTGAGCATATCGCGGGTGTTGTAGATGGGCTGACCGTCTTTCTTAAACGCAGACGCGAACAGGCAGCGCATACGCGTTTGGTGATCGCTGATGGCGGCTCAACGGACGGGACGCAAGACATTGTCAGGGACAAAATCGCAGCCTTGCCACACTATGACATACGGCTGCTGGACAACCCCGCCCGATATCAGAGTGCCGGAGTGAACGCGGCCTGTGCCCGGTATGGTGAGGGTATGGACTGGTTGGTCCGCCTCGACGCGCACTCCAACTACCCGGTCGACTACATTAATATCTTGCTGGCTGAGGCGGGCCGGACCAAGGCGGCCAGCGTCGTCGTCCCAATGCACGCAGTTGGTGCGACCCTGATACAGCACGCCATCGCCGTGACGCAGAACGCTCGTCTTGGAAACGGCGGGTCGGCGCATCGAACCGGCGGTTTCGGGCGGTTCGTCGATCATGGGCATCACGCGCTTATGCGTCTTGATGCTTTTAGGTCAGTCGGCGGGTATGATCCGCGGTTTTCGCACAATGAGGATGCCGAATTGGATAGGCGCCTGACGCAGTCGGGGCATCGGATTTGGCTGACGTCAAACACGCGGCTTGAATACTTTCCACGGAGCACCATCACCGCATTGTTCCGTCAATACTTCAATTTTGGCGGGGGCAGGGCGCGGACGATGTTGAAGCACCGTCAGATGCCGCGGCTGAGGCAGGCTGTGATGATCGGTATCGCTCCACTATTAGGGCTGGCCGCTCTGGCCCCAATCGCCCCAGTCTTTGCATTGCCTGCAGTGATTTGGATCTCAGCCTGTCTGATCTCGGGCGCGGCACTCGCCGCTACGAAGCGTAAGATTTCGGCGCTGGGTGCTGGTCCGATTGCGATTGTTATGCATCTGGGTTGGTCGGCTGGCTTCTGGAAGCAGCTGCTATTGCGCCCATCGGATGTTCAGTTCGGCGACGTTCCAATTTCCAACACTCAGAAACCCGCGATCCCTTTGGAGCATATCGCTGTTGGCGTTTGTACGTATCAACGTACTAGCCTGATGGATACGTTAACAACGCTTGAACATCAGAACCTTCCAAACGGCACGAAACTATCGATCATTGTTGTCGATAATGATGCGTCACCCAGCGCACGCAGCATTGTCGATGAATTCGCTGCGGCCTCACGTCACCAAGTGATCTACCGATTTGCGCCTGCCGGAAATATCGCGATTGCACGCAATGCTGCACTGGAGGAGGCTGAACTCCAAGGTTTGCGTGCCTTTGCGTTCATCGATGACGATGAGCTGGCTCCGCCGAACTGGCTCAGTGATCTTGTTGTGCGCCTAGCAGATGCCGATGCAGACGTTGTGGTCGGGCCAGTTCGCGCAGGGTATGGACCAGAGGCACCACGTTGGATGCGCGCGCTGCGCATTCACGACACAACACCAGAACTCGGGGCTGATGGCCGACCAATTGCGGGTCATAGCTGCAACGTCATTATGGATCTCGGTAGCGATGCTCTGGCGGGCCGACGTTTCGATTTGGATCGGGGCGTATCAGGGGGCGAAGATACTGCGTTCTTCAAAGAAGCTGTTGAACATGGCGCCCGGATTGCATTCGCCCCGCATGCTCAGCTTGAAGAGCCGGTAACGCCGTCGCGAGCAACCATGTCGTGGCTGATGCGGCGACGGTTCCGAATGGGGCAGACACATGGAAGTCTGTTGCGCCAGCACGGCCGAGGTAGCGTGCGCCTGAGGGCTCTGCCACTCGCGGTTGCCAAGGTGATTTACTGTGTTTTTTTCGCGCTGATTACTGCGCCAAGTGCCGCGCGGCGCAATGCAAACCTGCTGCGTGGCGCGCTACATTGCGGAACTATCGCGTCTTTGATTGGGGTTCAAGATATCACGGTCTATGGCGAGGCCAGCGAAAAGGCTTAGGTGGCTTCGACCTGAACGGGACTGGTTGTCCACGCTATGAAGGCAGCGTTAGCGCAACTGTTTCGCACCCCCCGCTTGATTGTTTACATTTTTGCCACAACAGGGCCTAGAATTGAGTGGTCGTCTGGGGTGTTTTTGCTGTACTCTGCATCAAATGGTGGGGGAATGGGGCGTTAAATTGAGCCTCCGCCAATAGGGGAAACGATGCAGTTACCGATTTTTGTTGCAGGACTTTTTCTGTCTGTTCTTGTGTCAGCAGTGATTGGATATGCGGCTGGATTCAGCTCGGCTCAGCTGGTTCTGTTTGTCATCGCGGTCACTGTCTTGCTGCAACTGGTCTACGTCCTTGTTGTTGCGCTGTTGGCGGTTGACAGAAAGCGCAAAACCCAAGCGGCAGATGATCGCGCACCAACCGTGCCGTCCGCGCAAGTGTCCCCAAAGTCGGATGCGTAATTCAGTCACGGTTTCCTAGGGCATCCTGATGAAAAACGGCTCAATTCCGTAGCATCTCAGGCGATTGCACGCTGAAGTGATGTCACTGGTTTGGTTTCACTTGGATGAAGGTACTTTGTGCTTTACGCCGCTTGGAGACAGCCCATCGAAGTCACTTAAGCTTAGCCAGGTCTGATGTCTGCCAGCGTCACCGTCATTATCGCCGCATTTAATGCTCAGGATACGGTATCCCGTGCGATCCGTTCGGCTTTGGCCCAGCCGGAAACGGCTGAGGTTATTGTTGTCGACGATGCATCGCGGGACGCCACATGTGGCGTCGTTGCAGACGAAGCCAAGCGCGACTCGCGTGTTCACCTTATCCTACAAGAGACCAACCATGGGCCCGCAGCAGCGCGCAATAGAGCGCTAGATGTTGCAACGTCAGACTATGTGGCTGTGCTGGATTCTGATGATGTATTTCTGCCCCGGCGGCTTGCGCACCTGTTGTCTGTCAAGAACTGCGAAATGGTCGCGGACAATATCGCATTCGTGACACCGGAAAACTTGTCGGAGGCGACAGAACAGGATTGGTCAGTTATTGACCCGAAATTTGCACCGCTAGGCGCAGCAGAGTTTGTACGGGGCAACCTTCGCAATCACGGGATGTCACGCGGTGAGTTAGGGTTTCTGAAACCCGTTCTTTCCCGAGATTTTTTAGAACAGAACAAATTGCGGTATGATTTTTCTTTGCGGCTTGGCGAAGATTACGATCTTTACGTGCGGATGCTGCTGGCCGGAGCGCGGATGCAATTGACACGCCGACCGGGATACGCGGCGGTTGTGCGTTCGAATTCTCTAAGCGCACGTCATGGCGCGTCCGAATTGGCGCAGCTGCATATCGCGCTTCAAGCGCATCTGGACAGCAGGCCGCAATCTTCGGATCTGACTCGCGCCATGCAGCAACATCTGCGGGACACTCGGCGGAAACGGGATCACCGGATATCTCTTGATCTGCGGCGCGAGCAAGGGGTGTGGGCCGCGGTACGCTATCTGATCAGCGCGCGCGATCGCGCTTGGCCTGTAGCACTGCAGATCCTGCGCGATAAGCTGAAGCTTAGTAAAACGGCGGAGGACGCAGCACCCGAGAAGGGATCACGACTGCTGCTATCGGTCGAATAGTCGGCGTGCAGATCAGTCTAGGTGACGTCCAAAACCACATGCCGAGGAACTTTGGCCGTGCCTACATCTTTCTTGCTAAGCGCAAGGCGCGTGGAGCGCCAGTTTGGTAGGTAACCCAAGCCATCCAGCCCAGCGGGGCCGTCAGCAATAACATCGACGGGTCCAGTACTGGCCAGTTTTGCGAGTTTGCTAGCCATGATGCGGCGTGCCACCCAGCCTGATGGATTGACCGGGACGCGTACTACAGTTGGAGGTGCGTCGATCAGATCAATCTGATCTGGAGAGGCCAGCACGATGGTTTTGGGGCTTCCGGTCGATCGGTTGTGCCTGACAAATCCAGCAGGGCGCCAACGGTCGATAAGGCTGTTTGTCAGATCAAGCAACAGCGCCGGGCGACGCCCAAGCCGTCGAATAATATGCCACACCTTTGCAGACTTAGTATCGCTCACAAGGCTCTGATACATCATTGCTCTTTCAAGCCGCGCCCTGCGCTGGTTGAGCAAGGCAATAAGCTCAGCGTCTTTAGGAGCCATATTGGCGGCCAGTTTGGCTATTTTTGTGTGCGCATGTAAAAGGCGCTGCAAGGATGACACCGCAAGACGATGGGACACTGACCCCGAATGGCGCCGGTAAAGGTAGGTCGGGTCCGGCAGTAAAACGAAATTTGCGCCCGCGATCAACAGTCGGAAATACAGGTCGAAATCTTCGCCCAAACGAAGATCTTCGTCGTATCTGAGGGAACGCATTTTTCCCTCACGGATCAATGGCTTCAGATATCCAAATGAAGTAAAACCAGCGATAGCCGAGTCACTGCGGACTAAGTCAGCCACCGCAATAGGCTGCGGCTGTTCGATGTGGCTGGCCTCTAGTAAGGTTTTACCCGCCGTACGTGCGGATCCGAAACATAGCAAATCATCTGCTACTGCATCCGCCCCCATGTCTTGGGCTGCAGTCAACATACGCTCGATCCGCTTCGGGTGGATCAGATCGTCGGCATCGACAATTGCTATCCATTGCCCCTTGGCGGCTTCCAGCCCGGCGTTTCTCGCCCCCGCGGGGCCTCGATTTGTGTCCAGGGCGATTGATCTGAGGCGGGGGTCTGATGCGGCAAGTCGCTGGATGATCTCCAAACTGCTGTCTTCTGATGCGTCATCAACCACAATCAGTTCCAGCTCTGAATGAGATTGATTCAGAACCGAGATTATCGCTGCTTCAAGGTGGGCGGACCCATTGAAGTTTGACATCACGACAGATACCAGGGAGCCGGGCCTGGTTTGCGCTGAGTGCGGTACCGACGTTGCGATGTTTGCCATGATCCTATCGCTCACCTACAAGCCCGTCTGTGATTGAGTTGGGCACGTTCACAGACTGTGGCAAGGCGTTTGCATGTTGTTACGATGTCTCGTCAGAACGCATCGCGGCTGGTAAAGTCTGGGCAAGAATAGCGATGTCTGTAACAGTGCTGACCTTGGTCACATAGGCGCGATCATAGGCCACCCGGCGCTTGTAGGATGTGGTGTTCCGACCATTTACTTGCCACAGACCAGTAATGCCTGGGCGTGCGCGCAGGTAGTAGCGGCTTGATGGCCCGTAGCGGCGCAACTCCTCGCTCAGAACGGGGCGGGGGCCAACAAGGCTCATGTCCCCGCGTAGAACGTTGTAAAGCTGCGGCAATTCATCAAGGCTGAGTTTTCGCAGGACGTGCCCCACTGGCGTGACGCGTGGGTCATCGCGCAGTTTCTGGTTTTTGTCCCACTCAATGCGGGCAATTGGATCGCTTTGAAGGTGCCTTTGCAGAAGGTCATCACCATCCACCGCCATAGTTCTGAACTTGAGACAGGAAAAGGGCTGGCTTCGGTACCCAACCCGGCGGTGCCGATACAGAACTGGCCCCGGGGACGTAATACAAACCAAAAGTGCTAGCCCCGCCATGAGCGGTGACAGTATTACAAGCATGGTAACGGCGATCGCGATGTCGAGCGTTCGTTTTGTCCATCCACCCGCGGGCTCTTCCAGCGGGGCCTGATGAGTCCATACAACATGACGCGGTCGCGACACGGGCGACATAATGCCTTCGGCGGATGCCATTTCTGTCTCGATCGGTTTCATCCCACTTCATCCCTATGTCTTAAGAACTGGCGCCTTGTATAAGCACCGCTGCCACCTAAAGTTGCAAAGACAATCGCCGTAAAACACCAACTGGTGCCGGCGAAAGTGATCCGTGTACAATTTACGCCACTCGTTACTGTATTCTGACACACTGTGGTTAGATGGATATGACAAATGCTGCGATTGCAAACGCCGGTGGCGATTCAAGCAAAGCACCGCCTATGGTTGCTTGGACTTTCGCCGGATTTCCGCACAACCACACATTTTCATCGCTTAACTTTTGACGGATGATGCCACACATGCCCGAATCGAAGGCAATAGATAAACACCTCCCCAACAATCTCCGATACGCAATTCAAAGACTGACTCGCTGACTGAAGATTCACGTTAAACACGAAACGGTGCTGCCGACCAATGGCGATAGGATCACTTGAAAACCAACCTAGCCCGTTGAACCCAACGGTTGGTGATTCAGACACGGCCCTGTTTGGCTCTAGCATACGCAGGGCGCAGGTTGCCTGGGCGGTCGCAACGTACTGTAAGTACGCGCGACACGAAAACTCGGCCGGTTTCAATTCCAAATTGTCGAATTCGAGGTGATCCCGACATGCGCATACTGTTTGGAAGTGCTCATCCCTACTTACCGCAAATGTATGGCGGCGCTCAGGCCAGTACACATGAGTTGGTACAGCGCCTAAGCGCGCGCGGTCACACTGTTGGGGTGTTGAGTGGTCTGACAGGAGAGGGGTGGTTAGGTCTGCGCAGCAGGCTGTTGTTGAAATTAGCAAGGCGCGGCTATGTCAGCGATGAAAGTCTTGGGTATCTCGTGTTTCGGGCCTGGTTTGCACAGGATGTCGTGCATCGTGTTGTGACCGATTTCGAAGCTGATGTTGCGATTTTTCAATCGCGGCTCCCAGTGCCATTGGCACAGTCAATTGACCGAAATGCAACGCGTACCTTCATCTATCTGCGCAACGTCGAAACCGAGGATCTGGGAGGGTCGCTGGAGCAAGTGCCCAACACGGGCTTCATTGCCAATTCGCATTTTACGGCGCAACGGTATGCAGAGACACAAGGTATATCCGCCGATGTCATTCATCCAATGATCGAAGCCGAGAAGTACCGAGTTAGCTCGACCGGTGAGAACGTGACCTTTATAAACCCGCATCCGAACAAGGGTGTCGATATCGCGCTGAAAGTGGCCGAGGCTTGCCCCGAAATCCCCTTTGTCTTTGTGCGGGGTTGGGGCCTGAGCCCCGAGCAGGAAGCCGATCTTCAGAACAACCTGTCGAGGCTTTCGAATGTCACCTTGCGCGCCTCGACCGATGATATGCGGTCTGTTTACAAAAATGCCCGTATCGTTCTTGCACCCAGCCAATGGGAAGAAGCGTTTGGTCGCATAGCGGCCGAGGCGCAGGTTAGTGGCATCCCGGTTGTGGCATCGAAAATTGGCGGGTTGCCTGAAGCCGTTGGTCCTGGTGGTATTTTGTTGGAACCGGACGCACCAGTTGGAGATTGGTTAGCGGCAGTGCGCGGCCTGTGGTGTGACGAACAGATCTATTCCAAACTGTCCAAACTTGCCCTTGAATACTCCAAACGTCCCGAGATGAACCCCGAACGTCAAATTGACAGGCTGGTTGAAGTATTGGACCGCCCCGTTTCGTAAGACCGCCCCCTCAAGACGGAGGCGGGTCAAGCTTTGGTTCGGCTGAGGCGGGCACAGCGGTCTAGTTCGACTGTGGATTTTCAGATTCTTCAGTTGTCAGTCGACGCACCGGGATCGCATCATTGGCAGTCGGAGAGGACAGGATAACCTCTAAGACATCTCCGCCCTGAATCTGATCGTTGCGCTCGACCAAAAACGTAGAGGGCCCCTCGGTGCTGGCTCGGGTGATCTTCATACTCAACGATGCGAGCATCGAAAGCTCGACCAGACCGTTACCCGTGCGCTCGGCTTCGGCAAAAAGCGCCGCTTCGGTCTCCATTTTCACGCGAAGTTCGGAGGTGGCCGCACGCTGGTCTTGAATACCCTGGACCCTTTCCCGGTCACGCTGGTTAGTCAAGTCCAACCGGTCGCGGCGCGTTTCGCTGAGCCGTTGCTCAGCGCTCAGTTGGGCCGTTTCAACTTCGAGCAACCGCACTTGTTGATCCGTCACCGCGCGCTGCAGATTGCTTTCCCGCGTAACCGTAGACAGACCGCGCTCCACAAGGCTGGAGGCGTTATCCAGCTCTTCACTCAGTAAACTCAGCTGTCTTTGCCGCACTTCGATTTGTTGTTGAAGCCGCGTGATCCGCTCCAGAAGCAAGGCTTCCAATTCTTCGATTTGTGCAAGGTTGGATGCGAAGGCGGATTGTTCGGACGCCATGATCTTGCGCTCTTGCTCGATCAGTTCGGCACCCAAAGGGGACGACGTTAGCTCTTGTGGCGCTACGAACTCTGTTCCGGCTTCCTCAGCTTCCAATCGCGCGAGCCTCGCCAGACGGCGCATAAGCTCAAGCTCCATCACCCGGTAGTTGCCGAGGGCGCTCAACGCGTTGCGTTCGCCCCGCACTAATGCTGAAGACGCATCGTCTATACCGCCCGAAAGGCTGAGAGCCTGAAGCACCGTCATACCTGGTACATGCGAATACGCGCCCGGGGATTTGACGTCGCCGAGTATGTAAATCGGTGCATATTCGGCAATTGTTACGATGACCTGTAAGTCGCTGCGCAAACCCATACGGTCCTGAATGCGCCCGGCCAAGTCAGCGCCAAGTTCATCAGGTGTCATTCCGGCGGCCTGCACGCTGCCGACAAGAGGCAGCGCGACCGCGCCAGATGCACTAATCAGGTAGGTTCCGGCCACTGCGTCCCAAGGCAAGAATACTTCGTCGACCGGATCCCACTTGCCGATACGGATTTCCAGCGTTTGTTGCGGTCCAAGAGTCTCAGCGCTCATCGCCCCGGTATCAGATGTTGATTGGGCGGCTGCGTTGCCTGACAATAGAACGACAACGGCAAGCGAAACAGAAAAGCTGCATATGATGCCCTGCAGAGTTTGAGGTAGAACGTCTCTAAGCATTGATCTTGACCTCCTCATAGCTGCCGGGGCTCATGTATCGCCGTGCCTTTGTCAGGTTTGCGTCTTCTAGAATTGTTGTCGCCAAAGCATCGCTGAATTTGGGATGATCAAGCAGCGCGTCCGAGACAAAGCTTGGCAGGATTTTACCCCATGGGATGCGCAAGACGGTCATGTCGTATGCCCAGGCGTGGGGATCAGATTGGTCCGCATGGCTCAGCGGGTTCAACGCCACCAACACATAACTGAACTGTGCGCGCAGATCGCTTGTGAGAATGTCTTGTGCGGTGTCATCAGAACCGCTTGCCGCATTTTCGAGCATGTGGTCCATGATGCTTTGCATGCTGGCGGTTTCCACACCATTTGGTGTGGCCGCAGGCAACAAGCCCTGTGATACGCCTTCGTAAACAACCAAAACTTTGCGAGTGCCCGCGCGAGACAGTCGATTGGCCAGTTCCAACGGCAAGTCCTGTGTTTTCTGTAGATCAGGCGTCAAAGGAGCCATACCGATCAGCAAGCCAGAACCTGACTGACTGTTGGCTTCGCAAACCTGTGCCAGCCTCTCAACTGTACGGGCATGTGCGTTAGCCGCTGCAGCGTCTCCCAGTGTCTTTGGGTCCGGCAGCATACCAAGGCAGGTCACTCCGGCCCCTTGCCTCAGTTCAGATACGGTCCGAGCAGGTTTTGGGCTCAGCTCCCGCGCAGCACCCGCCAATGCGCCCAACAATCCGCCCAGTAAGGCTCCGGTGAACAACATCGCCTTTTTCCGAGGGCTGGATGGATCCTTGGGCAATTCCGCAGGAGAGATGATTTTGATCGATGCAATTGGGAAATTCTGCTGCTGCATCGTGACTTCCAGCCGGGCAAGATAGTCGCGATAGACCTGTGCATAGGTTTCCGAAATAGCTTCTAGTTGCTGCAACCTGCCGCGAAGGGCCACGTTCACATCGGATGTGCCCGTCAACGCAGCAAGATCCGACCGCAGCGATTGCTCGCGACCCAGAGCCATATTGTGAGCCACACGGGCGGTTTGTGTCGCCTGTTCCAGCTCTACCTTCAGGGTATCGGCCAGAATTTGAATGCGGGTGTTCAGTTGTTGCGCCTGAGGGTGTTCCTCTCCGAATTGGTCGACAATCTGACGATAGCTTTGACTGGCATCCAGATACTCCCGTCGAACTGTTTCACTTGCGCCGTCAACAAGGCCTTCGACAAATGGAACCGCGATGAAATCGGCATCATTCGCTGCGCGTTCCGACAAGGAGACCAGGCTTTCCAGATACGCTTCCGCCTCGGCTGCAGCGGCGGATGCGTTGACAAGTTCACTGGCCAGTTCCGATTGCTGCTGTTCCGTCAGAAGATCACCGCGCACTTGCACCAGATCGTTTTCAGTGCGGAATGCCTGCAGGGCCGAGGCCGCATCAATCGCCTTCTGTTCCAAAACCTCAAGGCGTTCGCGCAGCCAGGCTTCGGCCTTGGCCGCAACTTCGTTTGTCGTCACTAGTTGAAAGCCTTCATAAGCTAGGCCGTAACCACGCGCGATTGAGGCCGCGCGCGCGGGATCAAAGTCTGAGAACCCGATTTCGATCACAAGGCTCCGGCCAGACCGTGAGACAGACAACCGGTCGCGCAATATCCGAACGGCTCGGTCACGGTCTGTCACCTCGAAGTTGAAATTAGGAATAGGGGTGTCTTGTGTATTGGTGTTCCCCTCGCTGTCCCCTTCGTTCTCCGGGTTTGCAGGAGGGTCCGGCGTCAAGAGACGCGCCAAGGGACGGGTCACCGACGAGATCAACCGGTTGGCTTTCTCTGTCAGTCCAAGCGGCGGAGACAGGAAATCGGCGTCCTGATCAAGCTGCAACAGATCGACGACCTGAAAGGCAAGCGCGCGGGATTTGATGATTTCGATTTCGCTCTGCACAGCAGTGTCCGAACGGACAGCATTTGGCAGCGGAGAAACCTCATTGAGCAATTCGCCGCGCTCTTCATCCAGCAAAATGGTTTCGACAGCTGTATAGCGAGGTACAGATCCAAGAATCATGAGCACAGCGATTGTGATGCCGACAAAGGCACATGCCAACGCTAAAGGGATTTGGCGTCTTACGGCCCTCATCATGGCGCCCATATCAACGCGCGGCTCGTCCCGGTATCCGGCAAGCAGATGCGCATTGTCTTTGGTCCAGGTAATGCGCCTTTCTTTCACAGGTTCATTCATATCCGGAACTCCGTGATGGCGTGAGGCAAATGGATGCCGATAGGGCATTGATGTGACCGGACCATCATTCGAAGACACCCGTTGCAGTGCTTAACGACGGACGCTGTGCTGACCGCGTTGGCCTGGAAAGGAATGCCGCGTGCCGCACGTTTCGGTTGTGATCAAACAAACGCAACAGAATGAAGGCGACCAGAAAAGATCCGACTGTATGTGGTGTCACAAAATCAACCTCAGCCACCGACCGAACCAGGAACAAGATTGCGAGGCCTGAGAAAAACATCAGCGATCCGACATTGCCCCGGCCGAACACAGCGCTGAGCGGCATGACGACCAACAGCACACAGATTGTTGTTACAAACCCAAGTCCGACCAAACCGGTTCCCACATATGTTTCAATCAGCGCGTTGTGGAAATGAAATCCGGACCGCGCGGTAATATAAAAAGTATCCCACAGCGCCTCGGCCTCGGGGCGTCCGGGAACCCAGAACGCGTTGTACCCCAGCCCCAGTACTCGTTGATTCGCGCCGATTTCGAACGCTTGGTTCCAAAGATAGGTGCGGCCCGTCAGGGTCGTGTCCTTACCAAATGCCGCAAGAACAGCATCGAATGCCCCCAGATGTTGCGCGGCCAATACCAGTGCGGCAATACCGGCCAGCGCCAAAACGACCGTGGCCCGTCTCAGCCAAGGAGCGAGAAGCATCACGAGCCCGACAAAAAGCATGGAAGAAAACGCCACCAGAGCCGACAACAAAGAGGTCGCGGAATCCGACATCCAAAGCATGCCGAATCCAGTTGCCGCCGTGACCGCGATCATCGGCAACAGCATTCGAGGCGCTCTGAAGACCCCGACAAGAGACAAAGAGAAGATGATCGCAAGGGTCGCAAAGTATCCCAACTGGTTCTTCGAGGAAAACGCGCCGTTAAATGCAAAATCACCGTCAATGTAGTCGTAGGAATACCCCCAGTTCACAGCGGAGTAGAGCAGGACAAGCAGACATCCGATTGTCCCCCCCAGCGCCAGGTTGCCCGGCGACGTTATCCTCGCGGCGACCAAACCGGCGAAGAAGGTGATCCCGTATTGAATGGATGCGCGCAGCGTGGCGGACGGCACATCGCTCCATAACGTGGAAAGAAGAAAGAAAAACGGTAATAGCAAAAGCAGAACAACCGCGCCGGGACGCCCCAACAAAACGCGCGGAGCGAGCGCAAAGGGAAGAAGCCAGACTCCATAAAAGGCGAGGATTGAAAGAGGTCCGAAATTTACCGAATAGGCGAAAACGATCATCGACAGCGCAACAGCGGGCACAACATATGCCGTGTTTTGTGCGGGATCGATGATCGAAGCCAGCTTCACGTTCATTCGAATAAAGCCCTTCGGTTGTCCTTTTCGAGGGGCCCGACGATCAGACATACAAGCGCACCGCATGTCGTGTCTGCGATACGACAGTCTTTCGCGGGGCGAGACTTTGGGCACCAAAAGGCGCTGTCTTGCCTCCCAGAATGCCGCATGTGGCCCCTCGAAAACAAGTGATACGGACCCAAGCTAAGGTGCTCATACGGGAAACGATCAAGATTTGCGCAAGCGCAATGACCTAGTTTGGCTTGGTTTTCCGGTTCTGAACCTACACAAGCGGCCCCATATTTGGCGGCATTTAACGGATGACACGCGCTTTTCCAGCGCGCCTCCGACTGCCTGTATTGTGCACGATTGGTGGTCAAGGCACATCGATCCCGTCTTCGCAAAGCACAGATTGTTCAAACGCGCACCTTTCGCCCAGTTTGGTGTACGCCGCCCAGTCGACTTCCAGAACCTGCGGCGCGGAATTCGCTGAAAATTCGCCCATCCAGCTGACCAGTGTATCGGTCGACCATATGCTAATGTACATTTTTTGAGGCTCGTTCGGCAACGCGTCACCGCTTAGATCTCGCTGCAGTTTACCGTCAATGTACCAGCGTATCCGGCCAGGTTCCCAAATGAAGGAATAAGTTCGAAATACCTCGTCGTCTGGCATGGATTGCAGTTTGGCATTGTCACTATCGCCTTTGAAATGGAAGTTTGTCTGGAGCGTTGGCTCGTTTCGGGCAATGAACTCAAAATCGATTTCGTTATGTGGCCGGTCCTGCGGGGCCCCTATGAACGTGAACATATTGGCGTTCATACCGCGCGCGTAGGGAACCTTCATCCGCGCCTCAAACGTGCCGTATCCCAGACGGTCCTTTGATTGTATCTCGCCGCAACTGAAATCGCGATCCTGTTTGGAATGACCCGTCAGGGACAACAAAAGCTTGCCGTCTTCAGTTTTCACCCGGTTTCTATGCCACAGGCAGCTTTGGTGATCTCCATTGGCCCAACCGTTGGAGACAAGCCATCGCTCCTGAGACAGCGTGTCAAATGGCTCGAAAAACGAGCCTCCATTCTGCGATAGGGCACCGCTGGGAAAGGCGACAGACGCCATCAGGGCTAATGCTGAAAACCACCGATTTGCGCGGCACTTCATCATGAATGGTCCTTTTCCTATCGAGGAAATGAGTCTTCGCCGGTAAGGCTAGTTCCTTGCGGGAAAACAGACCAACAGCATTCAACCGATACGCGACGATCCGCCGAGAATGCCTTTGCTTGCCATGGTGTGAACGCCGTCAGGCCGAAGCTAGGGGAAGCCTATTGTCGCGGTGTCAAAAAAGGGGGAGGCCAGTGCTTTTCGCTGTTCGCAGACCAAATTGTTGCTTTTTAGCGTCCCAAAATCGGCACTTTACTCGTTAGGTCTCCGATTCAATTTGCTCGATCAAGCGACTGTCGGCTCACGATTTCGGTTGGCAGTTCGAGGGACTGCCCCGCCGACCCTGTCTCTATCATTTCGATCAACGCCTGTGCCGCCTTTCGACCCATTTCGCGGTGCGGAACATGCACGGTGGTCAATGGCGGATTGATGATCCGGGCAAGTTCGATATCGTCGAACCCGGTTACAGAGACGTCATCTGGCACCCGAATTCCCATTTCCTGCGCTTGCCGGACCGCGCCGACTGCCAGAACGTCGTTGCCGCACAAGACCGCCGTGGGTCGTTCTGTTTGGGACATAAGGTTGGCAAATGCCTCGGCGCCGTTTTCGATTTCATACGATGTCTCTATGATCGGCAGGCTATCGGGCGGCAGATTATTCATTTCCATGGCATCCTTTATGCCTTCGATTCTAAGCCGGGCCCGATCATTTCCCTGTCTGATGCCTGAAATTGCCGCCAGCCGGGTGTGCCCAAGCTTTATCACTTTGGCCGCCAAAGCTTTCATTGCCTGTCTGTTGTTGAATCCGATCGAAGGCGTGTCCTTCTCCGGGATGAATGACCACGCCACGACGGTGGGCATTTTGCGCTGTTCAAGGAAATCGAAAATACGCGGGGCACGATCGTGGCCGATCAACAAAAGCCCATCAGCACCGCGTGCCACAAGGGTGCGAATTTGTTCTTCTTCGTTTTCGGGCCGGTAGGCTGAACTCGAGACAAGCAGAGTGTAACCTTGCCGGTGAATTTCCTCCTGAAAGGCTTGTAAACCTCTGGCGAAAATCGCGTTTTCCATGGTTGGGATGATGGCGCCTATTGTAAAGGAACGTTTCGCAGCCATCACGCGCGCGGCAAAATTCGGTGTATACCCTAAGGTGGTTACGGCAGACATCACACGTTCGCGCGTTGCAGTGACTACGCGCTCGGGGTCGTTGAGGCACCTCGACACCGTCGCCGTCGAAACGCCGGCCTTTCTGGCCACATCGTCCAAGGTCGGAGCCGACCGAAGTTTTGACATTACCGAACTCACAATTCGCTTTCACTTAAGTCTAGCTGTTTCATGGGGCATATGAAAGCAGCAATGTAAGCGCTTGCAATTAGAATGTAAGCGCTTACAAATAGGGTAGAGCCGATTCTACTGGGAGATCAGAACGTGTTCCTTGCTGCATCCATAATCGTATTTGTCATTTATTTTGCGAATGTGGCTCTGGGTGCCTTTGCAAGCAGCGCGTTTCTTGGAGACGTAGGGGAAATGTTGGTTCTGTTCGCGGCCTCGATCTTGTTCGTTGTCGCAATTCTGAAAAAGGAGGCGGATCGCAAAGCCGCAGAAGGCGGTTCAGACGAGCGCTGAATTTTCCTAAGGGAGGGCAATACATGAACAATGACAGAAAAGAACTTGCGTCCACAGAGCGCCGCAATTTCCTAAAACTCAGTGCCGGCGGGGCATTCACCGCAGCGCTTGTCGCTGGGGCTGGAGGCGTTTTGTGGTCATCAGAAGCCGCAGCGCAAACCGCCAAGGAAGAGAGCGAGAGAGAGAAGGCCGCTGATCACGTTATGACCATTGCGACGGCCTACGTGCTAGGTGCATCGCGCAGTTATCCGATCATGCAACTGGATCTGAAAGAAAACATCCAGAACGCAACGAATGGCAAGGTCTACGTCAAGCTGGCCCCAGGTGGTCAGTTGGGTGCGGGCGGATCGCTGGTGCAGAAAGTGCAGGGTGGCACAATTCAGGCAGCGCAGCATTCGCTTTCGAACTTTGCCCCTTTTGCGTCGACGGTCGACCTGATCAACATGCCGTACCTGTGTGGATCGAACCAGCGGTTCACCAACCTGGTTCATTCAGACACCTGGAAGAACGAAGTTCACCCGAAGGTCGAAGCAGCCGGGTTCAAGGCGTTGTTCTACGTGGTGATTGACCCCCGTGTTGTCGCGGTTCGTCAGGGCGGCAACGCAATCATCACCCCCTCAGACATGAGCGGCGTGAAATTCCGTGTGCCGGGTTCCAAGATGCTGCAGCAGTATTACCGGATGGCTGGTGCAAACCCGACGCCGGTCGCCTGGGGCGAGACGCCTTCTGCGATCAAGCAGGGTGTTGCTGACGCGCTCGATCCGTCAGTGGGTGCGCTCTATGTGTTCGGCTTCAAGGACATACTTAGCCACGTGACCTTCACGCAGGCGGTGCCTGACAGTCAGGTTTATTCCTGTAACCTTGAATGGTTCAACTCGATGCCTGCTGATGTTCAGGAAGGCATCATGTGGGGCGCGGAAATGACCAGCCACCAGAACCTGTCCAAAGTTCCATCGGCGCGGGCTTATGCCATGGCCGAATTGAACAAGGCTGGGGTCGAATTCCACTCACTCAGCAGCGATCAGCTGGCCGAATGGCAGGATGCCGGTGGGTACCAGAATTCTGAATGGGACCCGTTCAAAATGGAACTGGCTGGGTCGATGGACAACTTTGAGAAACTGGTCGAAGCGGCCGGAACTCAGGGCAAGTACTACGTCCACGACGCCTAACGCCTCACTGGCGGACGCCTTAGTAAGGCGTCCGCATTTTCCACAGTTAGCCAGGCCGCAAAGGCCCATAAACAGAAGGTTTCGGCCTGGCTGCTCTATCACCGAGGGATAAGATGACCATTCTTCAAAACGTAGATCGCAATGCCGAACGCTGGCTGCTGCTGGTGTTTTACGTGATGCTCGTCATCACGATGGCCATCGAAGTCCTGAGACGAGAGATATTTGCGTTTTCGTCGATCTGGGGTGAGGAAATAGTCCGCTACTCCTTTATCTACCTTGCGTGGATCGGTGCGGCAGCAGCCGTCAAAGAACGCGCCCACATCCGTATTGACGTGATCATGCACTACCTCGGACCCCGCCCCAAGGCGCTGTTATACATCTTCGGTGATCTGGTGATGTTCATAGTGGCCGTCATCGCGCTTTATTGGTCCTACGAAGCTGTGCATGTCTCGGCCAAGTTCGGATCGGTGACGGATGGGCTGCGTGTGTCCAAGGTCTGGTTCCTGATGGCTGTACCCACCGGTTTTGCGCTGATGATCTGGCGACTGATCCAATCCTTCCTACGCGACTTGAAATCCCTTCGTGACGGCACCCCCGTTTTCGAAGGCGACAAGCTGTTTGACTGAGGAGAAACAGAATGCTCTGGGGTTCCCTCAATCAATCCGTCGAACTGGGCTGGGATTTTTACCTGCCTGTCATTCTCTTTGTTGGTCTGATCGCAATGGCGGTTCCGGTTTGGGCTGCAATAGGTACTGCCGCGATCGTCATGCTGGTCATGTCGGGCGATCTGCCACTAAGTCTTGTTGGCGAAAGCCTGTTTACCGGCATCGACGCCTTTGCCCTAACAGCCGTCCCGCTGTTCATCCTGACCGGCGACGTGCTGGTCCGAACGGGCTTATCGCGAAAATTCCTTGATGTGGCCGAGGCGCTGACTTGCTTCACCAAGGGTGGCTTTGGCTCTGCGACTGTTTTGGTTTGCGGCATGTTCGCGGCGATTTCTGGCTCGGACGCTGCTGGCGCCGCAGCTGTGGGTCGCATGACCATCAATCGGCTGGTCGAAAGCGGCTATCCGCGCCCATATGCCTGTGCTTTGGTGGCGGCGGGGGCCTGTACCGGCATTCTTATTCCGCCATCCATCGCCTACATCATCATTGGTCTGGTTTTGGGTATATCCGCTTCGACATTGTTCCTGGCGGCCCTCATTCCCGGCTTGGCCATTCTAATATCGATCCTGATCACCAACCTGATCGTTAACCGCATTTACCTTTACGAAGGTGGTGGTGTGATGACCTTTGGTGAGTGGTTGGCGAATCTGGGCAAAGCGCTCAAATCCGGCTGGTATGCCTTTATCGTTCCTGGCATCATCTTCTATGGCATCTTTTCGGGCCGCCTGACCCCGACCGAGGCGGGTGCAACCGCTGTGGTCGTGACGATTATCATGGGTTTCATCCTGCGCACGCTGACACTGGCCGACTTCCCCTCGATGTTGGTCAGCTCGGCCAAGGTGAACGGTGTGATTCTGCCGATTATTGCCTTCTCAGCCCCCTTGGCCGAGGCGCTGGCGATTATGGGCGTGCCCCAAGGGTTCGTCGCTTCGATCACGGCGCTGACGGATGATCCCTATGTCTTGATCCTGCTGATGATCGGTATCCTGATTGCCGCTGGCTGTGTGATGGAGACGACACCAAACATCGTGATCCTTGCGCCGATCCTGAAGCCTTTGGCGGACAATATCGGAATGAACGAAATACAGTTCTGCATCATGATGATTACCGCTTTGGGTGTTGGGTTTATCACGCCTCCACTGGGATTGAACCTTTTCGTGGTGTCCGGGATCACTGGCGAATCCATCTTGAAGATCGCCGCCCGTGCCGTACCCTTTGTTTTGACCATGCTGTTCGTTGTCCTATTGATCGCGTATGTTCCCGCGGTTTCGACAACGTTGCTTCCTGAAATCTATCAATAGGACTTGCTGAATATGCCGCGTGACTACCTTAAAAAGGCAACTCTTACCCCGCAAACCCATGCTTCCGAGGTGCATGAGACGGTCAAGACCATCCTGGCTGAAATCGAAGCAGGGGGGGATGCCAAAGCCCTTGAATATGCGGTGAAGTTCGACAAATTCGACGGCAATGTTCTGATGACCGCCGAAGAAATCGAAGCCGCCTGCGCGTTGGTTCCGGAAAAGCTGAAAGCTGATATCCGCTTTGCCCACGACAATGTGCGCCGGTTTGCAGAGACGCAGAAGGCGACTGTGTCCGATGTTGAGATGGAAATCGTTCCGGGCTTTGTGGCTGGTCAAAAAGCCATCCCGGTCGACGCGGCAGGGTGCTATGTTCCGGGTGGTCGCTATAGCCACATCGCAAGTGCGATCATGACGGTGACAACGGCCAAGGTGGCCGGATGTCGCCACATCACGGCTTGTTCTCCGCCACGTCCCGGTGAAGGCGTCGCGCCTGCGATTGTCTATGCCGCGCATATTTGCGGGGCTGACAGCATTCTGGCTATGGGCGGCGTACAGGGTGTTGCCGCGATGACCTATGGTCTCTTTGGTCTGCCGCGCGCAAATATCCTTGTCGGACCGGGCAACCAATTCGTGGCCGAGGCCAAGCGCATCCTCTATGGCACGGTCGGGATCGACATGATTGCGGGTCCGACCGACAGTTTGATCCTCGCGGATTCCTCGTCAGATGCGCACGTAGTGGCCACGGATCTTGTTAGTCAGGCCGAACATGGATACAACTCGCCAGTCTGGCTGGTGACGGATGATCGGGGATTGGCTGAAAAAGTCATGTCCTTGGTTCCGACCTTGATCGACGATTTGCCCGAACTGAACCGCGAAAACGCCTTTGCGGCGTGGCGCGACTATGCCGAGGTCATTGTCTGTTCGGATCGCGAAGAAATGGCGGCGTGTTCGGATGAGTACGCGCCCGAACACCTGACGGTTCAGGCCGAGGATCTGGATTGGTGGCTTGGGCGACTTACCTGCTATGGATCGCTGTTTCTGGGTGAGGAAACCACCGTTTCTTACGGCGACAAGGCCACAGGCACCAACCATGTACTGCCGACATCAGGTGCGGCCAGCTACACAGGTGGACTGAGCGTCCACAAATACATGAAAATCGTTACCTGGCAGCGCGCAACGCGCGAAGGATCGAAATCTATTGCTGTGGCCACGGCGCGCATCTCGCGCCTTGAAGGGATGGAGGGTCACGCCAGGGCAGCTGATGTGCGTCTTGCCAAGTACTTCCCGGACGAACAGTTTGACCTGACAGCCGATGGATGACCCACGTACGTTATTTGATCTAACGGGCCGGGTCGCTTGCGTAACTGGTGCAAGCTCGGGTTTGGGGCGGCGCGTGGCGAAGGTTTTGGCGACAGCTGGGGCGCAAGTTGTTGGTGTGGCGCGTCGGGTTGATGCGCTTGAACAGCTGTGCGCCGAAATTGGCGGTAACGCTTCTTCCGTCACGGGAGATGTTGCTGATCGGTCAAATACGGATGCACTCGTCGCTGAGGTTTCAGCCAAATTCGGACCACCGGACATTATCGTCCACGCGGCGGGGGTGAATACCCGAGAAGCGGCAGACGATGTAACGGATGAGGGATGGGATGCCACGATGGCGCTTAACCTCAGCGCTCCGTTCTTTCTAAGCCGGGCTATGGTGCCCGCGATGAAAACCCGAGGGTGGGGGCGGATTGTCAACTTTGCTTCATTGCAGACAACGCGCGCCTTTCCCAACGGAATAGCCTATGGCGCGACAAAGGCTGGCATTGGGCAATTGACCCGGGCAATGGCCGAAGCATGGTCGCCGCATGGGATCACCGCCAACGCGATTGGGCCGGGGTTCTTTCCAACCGAGTTGACGCAGGCCGTGTTTGATGACCCCGAACGCGTCACCCGTAACGCAAAACAGACGTGCATCCAGCGAAACGGGCGCATGGAAGATATCGACGGCCCGATCTTGTTTTTGTGTTCAAAAGCATCGGATTATGTGACGGGTCAGGTTCTAATGGTCGACGGAGGGTTCACCGCGAAATGAAAGCGCTGGTCTACAACGGTGTCGAACATTTGTCGTTTGCGGATGTCCCTGATGCTGTCCCCGGTATCGGAGAATGCCTGGTACGCGTCGAGGCTTCCGGTATCTGTGGATCGGACATGCACGCCTATCTTGGGCATGATGAACGGCGACCCGCGCCGCTGATCCTGGGTCACGAAGCAGCTGGTATTGTTTCCAGTGGCCCTCGGGATGGTACGCGCGTAACGATGAACCCGTTGGTAACCTGTGGCACATGCCCTGCCTGCGTAGCAAAACGCGAAAACCTCTGTTCCAATCGTCAGATTATCTCGATGCCACCCAGAGAAGGCGCTTTTGCGCAGTTCGTTACGATCCCGGACAGCAATCTGATCGAGGTACCAGAAGATGTTTCGCTGGCCAAAGCCGCACTGGCCGAGCCATTGGCCGTCAGTTGGCATGCCGTGCGGTTGGCGATCGAAGCCCTGCACCCCGCCACCAATCGACGCGCGCTGGTGATCGGCGGCGGCGCGATAGGGCTGGCCGCCGCGCTGGCCCTTGGGGCAATGGATGTCGATGACGTGACCGTTGCTGAGCCGAATGCGCTGCGCCGCGACTATCTGCGCGCACTGGGTTCGTTCAATGTGGTGGAAATCCCGACGGGAGAGTTTTCGCTGGTGCTTGACGCGGTGGGATATGCCACGACCCGCGCAGTGGCTTCGGCCCACACCAAACCCGGCGGCGTCATGGCACATGTCGGTCTGGGCGAAGACACCGGCGGGTTGGACGTTCGGCGAATGACCCTGCAAGAGATTACGTTTATTGGTACCTATACCTATACGTCCCAAGACTTCCGCGACACCGCACAGGCCATCTTTGACGGTCGACTTGGGGCGCTGAATTGGACTGAAATGCGTGGGTTGTCAGAAGGTGCGCAAGCTTTTCGCGATCTGCGATTAGGTGCTGTTGCCGCACCGAAAGTAATCCTGAACCCCTGGGAGTAATCCCTGCAGAATTGGAGGCAGTCATGTACAAAAAAGTTCTTGTTCCGATGGCGCTGGACCATGGTATTTCTCAGCACACCCTGGAAGTTGCCCGTGCCCTGTCTGAAGACGGGGCCCAGATAATGGCCTTGCATGTTTACGAGATGCCACAGGGATCGGTCAGCGCCTATCTTGATAAGTCTGCCGTCGCCGAAGGTTTTGAACGCGCACGCCGGCAACTGCTGGCTAAGGTCGAGGGTCTCGAAGGTGTGAATTCGGAAATTGTGAAAGGTCACACCGCACGTACGATCATCGATTATGCAGATACCAATGGTGTTGATTGCATTGTCATCGGCTCGCATAAGCCGGGTCTCAGCGACTATTTTCTGGGCTCGACCGCGTCGCGGGTCGTCCGCCACGCAACCTGCGCCGTGCATGTGCATCGCAGGATCTGAACTCTCAATCGCGCCCCAGGCGCCCCAAACAGGACTGACTGATCGGAAATGAACATAGACAAAAAGATCACCGACGATCTGGTTGCGAATGATATCTCGTTCGTCACCACCGTACCGTGCAAACAGCTGGCTGGCGTGATCGAAGAAATCGATGCGCATGATGATATTTTTCACATCCCGTCCAACAAAGAAGACGAGGGGATGGGCCTGTGCGCCGGTGCATGGATGGGCGGCAAGCGCCCGGCCATCATCATGCAAAACACTGCCATCGGCGTGACCATCAACACGCTGGCAACATTGATCCAGTACTACCGTATGCCGCTGCCCATGCTGATCTCTTATCGCGGTGAACTGCGGGAACCAGTGGCCTGTCAGGTCGAGATGGCGGTGCACACCAAGGCACTGCTGGCGCAAATGAATATCCCGACCTACCACTTCCACCATAAGGCGGATGTCGAGGAGTTGGACGCGATCCTGAAATATACGTTCATGTGCAACAAACCGGTCGCAATTCTGACCGATGCCAATTTCTGGGGAGGCTACGGCGACCAATGATCCGTTCTGAAATTCTGAAGGAAATAGCCCCGATCCTACGTGATCAACTGGTTGTCTGTAATATCGGTATCCCCAGCCAGGAATTGCACGCCATCGACGACCAACCCACCAACTTTTACATGTTGGGCACCATGGGATTGGCGTCGAGCATCGGTCTGGGTCTTGCCCTGTCACAACCGAAACCGGTTATTGTCATCGACGGCGATGGCTCGATCCTGACCAACCTCGGCACGCTGCCTACCATCGCCAACAACGTGGCTGACAACTACATTCTGTTGATCATCGACAATGGCTCTTACGGTTCGACTGGCGACCAGCCGACCTATGCCGGACAGAAAACCTCGCTGACCAAAATGGCCGAGGCCGCCGGGTGCGAGCGTGTAATCGAATGCGCAGCCGAAGATACGGGTCGCGTGCTGCAAGACGCGCTGGACGCCAAGCAGATGACCATCATCGTCAGCAAATGCGAAAGCGGTAACGCCAAGATGCCCGTCATCACTATGGATCCGGTGGTCATCCGTGACCGGTTCATGAAGGCCGTTCAGGCGTAATGGCATCAAGCGCTATCCACTGCGCAGAAGACGCTCGCCGCCTGGCGCGGCGGCGTTTGCCGTGGATGGTGTTCGATTATATCGATGGCTCAGCCGGGGCAGAAATGGGCGCGGCGCGTAATCGCGCTGCGCTGGACGCCATAACTCTACGCCCACGCATCCTTCGGGATGTCAGCAAAAGGTCACTGGTCAGCACAGTGTTTGGGAAAGCCACCAAGCTTCCTTTTGGCATTGCTCCTATGGGTATGTGCAATCTCTCGGCACCAGGGGCAGACCTGATGCTGGCGCGCCTTGCCGCGCGGTATTCTGTGCCGCTGGGCGTGTCGACCGTTGCCTCAACCCCCATGGAAGAGATGATCGAAACGGCGCAGGGCAACGCGTGGTTCCAGCTGTATTTCAGCGGCGATGGCGCGGGTACATTCAAGCTTGTAGATCGTGCCAAGGCTGCCGGGTATGAGACGCTTGTACTCACGGTGGATGTCCCCGAAGTTGGACGCCGCCCGCGCGAACTACGCCACGGATTTCGAATGCCTTTCCGGTTGGGCCCAAAGCAGTTCCTGGATTTCGCGTTGCACCCCCGCTGGTCTCTGAGCACGTTGCTTCATGGTAAGCCGCAAATGGCCAATTTTCTAATGAACGGCTACGCGTTCGACCGAACCGAAAGTCGCGCCAAGGCCGATTGGGAAACATTGGCGCGGCTGCGAGATAAGTGGTCGGGAAATCTTGTAGTGAAAGGTGTTCTTGATGCCGAAGACGCCGTTGCCCTGAAAACCGCAGGCGTGGATGCAATCCAGGTCTCCAGCCACGGCTCGCGACAGCTGGATAGCGCACCGGCACCGTTTTCGGCCCTGTCTGATATCCGAAAATCCGTGGGCGATGACTTTCCAGTTTTTTACGACAGCGGTCTGCGATCTGGTGAAGATGCGCTGAAGTCAATTGCCCAAGGCGCAGATTTTGTGTTCTTTGGTCGTATTATGCAATTCGCGATAGCGGCAGAAGGCGAAGCGGGGCTTCAGCAGCTTTGGGACGTTCTTAGCGACGAGATCAGCATCGCAATGGCGCAGATCGGCGTAACATCCGTTGCTGCTGTTTGATCGAACAGCAACAAACGCTTCAAAACCCGTAAAAAACCAATCGCAGAGTGCTTCGGATACTGCGATGGTTGTCGTTGACAGATGCAGCGCGCGCGCGAAGGAGCGGCCCAGGCCATGGCAGACGAGTCAAAACATGAGGCCGTGTTTCTAAGTGGGAGCCTGATGCGCCACGTGACGCGCATGTCGCTGACCACCAGTATTGGCCTGATGGCTATCTTCGCCGTCGACTTCGTGGATATGGTCTTTATCTCGATGTTGGGGAACGACGCGCTGGCGGCGGCTGTAGGTTACGCCGGAACGCTGTTGTTCTTTACCAACGCCATCAACATTGGCCTGTCCATTTCCGCCGGGGCGCTTGTCGCGCGCGAGCTTGGGGCTGGCAGGTCAAGGCAGGCGGGTCACTATGCCTCGAGCGTCGCTATTCTGGGGCTGATTGTCGGGGTGATCACGTCGGCTCTGGTCTTGATGAACATCAGTTTCCTATTGTCCCTTCTGGGCGCTGAAGGCGAGGTGCTTAGACTGGGCACGCGGTATGTATCGATCATCTTGCCAACCATGTGGGTGATGTCGCTTGCGATGGTGTCCATGGCTGTATTGCGGGCGCATGGTGACGCGCGCCGATCTATGATGGCGACCATCTACGGTGGCGTGGTGAATGCTGTGCTGGACCCTATTTTGATCTTTGCTGTTGGACTAGGCCTGGATGGTGCCGCCATCGCGTCGGTTCTTGCGCGGATTTGTATGTTGGCGGCGGCGTTATGGCCTGCATTGCGGGTCCACCGCGGGTTCGCTCGTCCGTCCCTCAAGCAGGTCGCAACAGACCTGCGACCTGTCCGGGCGATTGCGATACCGGCCGTCCTGACCAACGTGGCCACGCCCATCGGAAACGCCATCGTGGTACGCGAGATCGCTCACTATGGCACGGATGCGGTGGCTGGAATGGCCGTCATCGGACGCCTGCTGCCCGTGGCGTTTTCCGTCATTTTTGCCCTGTCGGGCGCAATAGGGCCAATCATCGGGCAAAATTTCGGGGCCGAAAAATTCGACCGGGTCCGCGAGGCTTTCTTTGCTGGGATCAAGTTTACAGCCATCTATGTGCTTGGGATGGCCGCGATCCTGTTCCTGTTGCGCGGCCCAATCGCGGATCTGTTCGCAGCGCAGGGTGAAACCCGGATTCTGATCTATCTGTTCTGTGGCCCTTTGGCGCTTGCCGCCTTTTTCAACGGCGTCATTTTTGTCACGAATGCCAGCTTTAACAATCTTGGGTATCCAGTTTATTCCACGTGGATAAATTGGGGGCGTCACACGATTGGAACGTGGGTGTTCGCGACCATCGGATCTTACCTGGCAGGCGCGTCCGGTGTCCTTCTTGGGCAGGCTTTCGGAGGCGTCATATTCGCCGCCATAAGCTGGGTTTTGGTCGCGCGTGTCGTGTCACGATTGGAGCGGCCTACGGAAATCGATCCGTTTGCCGACCAAAAGCGAATTCTGTCTCTGTTTGGTCGTCGTGGCTGGTGACCACATGTCAATTGCCCTGATTGCGGGCCTCCAACCGTTCAAGATTCACAACTGTCGACAACATCAGGCGATCATGGCTCCAATCCTCTGTCTGTTGCAGCGACGCGGCACTCAGCGCAAGAAGCGTGGCGAACGTCAACGTCAGCCCCAGGAACAAGGCCGGTAAAGGGGCCGAGACAGGTGGGGCGTCCGTCAAGGCAATAACACGCTGCTGTAGGACGCGCTTGGCTTTGCCCCCGGTGACCAAAGCCACATTCAAAACGCGCGGACGACCCATCGTGACAGTGCGGGCACAATAATCCAGCAGGCAGGTCGTATATTCGCGGGCGTCAATGCGTTTGCGGGCGACCACTGACTGGTCGCAGGCCAATTCGCGCAACCGACCGAACTGATATTTGAGCATCATGTACGCCGGATTCCAGAACAGCAGCGGGCGCAGGATTTCGAAACCTAGCTCCCACTCAACGTCACCGGCGCGGATATGCTGAAACTCATGCGCCAAGGCGAACCGCAACTCGCGCGGGGTGTCCAGAAGGTGGCTGGGCAGTACCACATGGCGACGGCGCAATCCGCGCACCGCAAAGGGAATGGTGATGCGATCTGACAGGCGAATGTCCACCTTGGCGGACCGACGCCAAAGAAAACTGTTGGCGACGGCATTTCGGATCGCCAGCGCGTCGCGGATCGCGCGGGCAGCAAACAGGCTGGCGACAGCGGCCAGAAGTGCCAGCGTGACAGTCACAGCTGTATTATGTCCGGACAGGATGAGATCGACCCATCGTTCGCGGGTGTTGAGCAGTGCCTCGAACTGAGTTGCGGGCATTGCGATTTCGCCCCGCAAATATGCTGACACCGCGATATCGCCCAAACCAACTGCGTGGCCGGGCCATGCAAACGCGGCAAGCGCGGAAACAGCAAGGGCCAATAGCGGGCTGATCAACACACAGATACACAAGGCTTTGAGCGTTCGCAGCTGCGCCACAAATCCGTATCGCAGGGATGTGCGGGCCAGAAGGGCGCGCGCCGCCAGCCATATCACGGCCGAAAGCCCCAGCACGATGTTCAATTCAAGATACGCGTCGAGAACCGGTTTAACCGCTGTCATTTTGCAGTCTCCTCTCTACCAGTGCTCGAATTTCCTCAAGATCATCTTCACTCAGCCCCGCGTCATCCACCAGTCGCGCCACGAGCGTGGCGGGCGTGTCATCGAACAGTGTACGGGACAGGTTTTGAAGCGATCGTGCCTGATACCTGTCTTTTTCCAGAAGGGGCCTGTAGATCAGCGTTTTGCCGTGCTTGCGACTTTCGACGAAGCCTTTTTCGTCGAGAATGCGCAGGATTGTGGCACCTGACGTATAGGCCAGATTGCGCTCTGGCGGCAGGCGGTCAAGGACATCACGAACCGAGCCTTGTCCGAGGGCCCAGAGTTCGTTCATGAACTCAAGTTCAACCTCGGTCAGCAGATTTGTCGTCTTTTTCTTACGCATCGGTTTCGGTGTCACCATTTTACTTAGTATGCCCGCTAAACAAGCATCCTTTCGCGGTTACGCAAAGCCTAAACTTTCCGGAAAACAAAAACGCCCCAACCGATTGACAGGAAAAGCGGTATCCAAACCGGCTGTCCCACAAACCCAAGCCAAGCCAGGAAGATGTAGACCGAGCCCAGCAGAGTAATGAATAACCTGTCTCCTAAGGTGGTTGTCAGGCCAAGGATTCCGCGGCGTTCGATCCCGTCCCGAAATCGGGTGACCTCCAGAATGCCAATCACGGCGATGGCGGAGAAGATGCCAACAAACACAGCCAGTGTCGCAGGTGTCCATGCCATCCAGAAATCAGGCCACAGCGGGGCCGTCCAGGAAAATCCCTTTTCTTCTTGCTGGCCAACACTGCCCCATCCGGCTGCGGCCTGCGCCACAGCAGAGGAGGGTAAGAGTAGCGGGAGGGTGAATAGAAGTTTGCGCATATTGAACCTCACACGCGTCCCATCGCGAAACCACGCGCGATGTAGTTGCGGACAAACCAAATGACGATGGCGCCGGGGATAATGGTTAGCGTGCCAGCGGCGGCCAGTAAGCCCAACTCATACCCAGCGCTGGAGGCGGTGCGGGTCATCACAGCAGCAATGGGTTTGGCCTCGACCGCCGTCAGGGTTTTCGCCAGCAGCATTTCCACCCATGAGAACATGAAGCAGAAAAAGGCCGCCACGCCGACCCCGGCCTTGATGTTGGGCAGGAAGATCGTCACGAAAAACCGCGGGAAAGAGTAGCCGTCGACATAGGCGGTTTCATCCAGTTCCTTTGGAATGCCGCGCATGAAGCCCTCCAAGATCCAAACGGCAAGCGGCACGTTGAACAATGTGTGCGCCAGAGCCACGGCCAGATAGGTGTCAAACAGACCGATGGAGGAATAAAGCTGAAAGAACGGCAGCGCGAACACGGCGGCAGGGGCCATTCGGTTGGTCAGCAGCCAGAAGAACAGCTGTTTGTCGCCCAGGAACCGATAGCGCGAGAAGGCATAGGCCGCGGGAAGGGCGACACAGACCGAAAGCACCGTGTTCAGCGTCACATAGGTGATCGAGTTGATGTAGCCCCAGTACCAAGTCGGATCGGTGAAGATTGTGATGTAATTCTCCAGCGTAAAGGTCTGAGGGAACAGGGAAAAGCCCGACAGAATCTCGTTCGTGGTCTTGAAGGACATCGCCACCAGCCAATAGATCGGCAGCATCAGGAACGCGATGTACAGGATCGGGATGAGGGAACGCTTTTTCATTCTGCGTCATCCTTTGTCATCAGAGTGTAGAAGAGCCACGACACAAGCAATGTGATGGCGAAATAGATCAGACTCATCGCCGCCGCAGGGCCAAGGTCGAACTGTCCCAACGCGATCTTCACGAGGTCGATCGACAGCAAAGTAGTCGAGTTTCCGGGGCCACCGCCGGTCAGAACAAACGGCTCGGTATAGATGTTGAAGCTGTCCATGAACCGCAAAAGGATTGCGATGGTCAGAACTGTCTTCATCTTGGGCAGCTGGATATAGCGGAACACCGACCAAGGGCTGGCACCGTCGATCTTGGCCGCCTGATAATAAGCGTCCGGGATCGATACGAGGCCCGCATAGCACAGCAGCACCACCAATGAAGTCCAATGCCAGACATCCATCACAATGACCGTAATCCAGGCCGACAGAGGCTGTTGGGTCATGTCATAGTTGATGCCCAAAACGTCATTCAGGAAGTATCCAAGCAGGCCGATCTTGGGCAGGGTAAATATGTTCCACATCGAGCCCACCACATTCCACGGTATCAGCATCGGCAGGGCCATCAGAACCAGACAGACCGGCACCCAAAAGCCTTTGCGCGGCATGGAAAGGGCGACGATGATGCCCAAAGGGACCTCGATGATCAGGATCATGAAGGTAAACAGGAACTGCCGTCCCAAAGCGGCTTGGAAGCGATCAGAGCGCAGGATTTGTTCAAACCAGCCAAGCCCTTCCCAGAAGAACTGGTTGTTGCCAAAGGTTTCCTGCACCGAATAGTTGACCACCGTCATCATCGGCACCAGTGCGTTGAACGCGACCAGCGCCAAAACCGGCAGGACAAACAACCAGGCTCGTTGATTTTCCGTTCTCATTGGGCTCGCTCCTCGGTCGCGATCCAGCCGTCGCGGTACACGCGCGATTGTTCGGGTTTGAATTGCAGGAACACTTGTGATCCAGGCTCGGGGACGCTGTGTTCGGTTACCGCCTTCAGGGCAATATTGCCGACCATGGCGCTGACCACATAGTGGCGGCCAATATCAGAGACCTTGGTGACATGCGCCGGAATGCCGGTATCACCAAAGCCCACATATTCAGGGCGGATACCCAGATCTGTGCGACCTCCATCGCCTTTAGTGGGTCCCTCTAGCGCTACCTCATGCCCCTCGAAAACCGCGCGATCACCTATGGCTTCGCAGGGTAGGACGTTCATACCAGGAGAGCCGATGAAGTGGCCGACAAATGTGTGCTGCGGCCGTTCGAACAGTTCGACGGGCGTGCCGATCTGCACAACTTCACCGTCCTGCATCACGACCACTTCATCTGCGAAGGTTAGCGCCTCGGTCTGGTCGTGGGTCACGTAGATCATCGTGGCTTTGACGCGCTGGTGCAGCTCTTTCAGCTTGGACCGCAGCTTCCATTTCAGATGCGGGTCGATCACGGTCAGAGGCTCGTCGAACATCACCGCGTTTACATCGTCACGGACCAGTCCGCGACCCATCGAGATTTTCTGTTTGTTGTCTGGGCTCAGACCCGAGGCCTTGGTGCCCAGCATATCCGTCACGTCCAGCATCTCGGCGATCTCGTCAACGCGGCGTTTGATCGTGCTCGAATCCACGCCCCTGTTTTTTAGAGGAAACGCGAGATTTTCGCCCACGGTCATCGTGTCGTAGATCACGGGGAACTGAAAAACCTGCGCGATGTTGCGCTGATCGGGGGGCAGGGTGGTTACATCGCGATCATCGAACAGAATCTGCCCCTCGGACGGCGTTAGCAGACCCGAGATGATGTTGAGCAGCGTGGATTTCCCACAGCCCGAGGGCCCCAGCAGCGCATACGCACCGCCATCACGCCAAGTCACGTCGATTTCCTTTAGCGCATAATCCTCGGGACCTTTCGGTGAAGGCATATAGCTGTGGCGAAGGTTTGAAAGCTTGATCTGAGCCATGTCAGGCCACCCTTTGGCCGTCTTGGCCGAAATACCGGCAATGTGCCGGGTTCATGTAGAAACTGTGATCTTCGCCCACCTCATAAGGGTGCACACCAGCGGCCAAAGAAACCCATGCGTCATTGCCATGCTGGAAATGCGCGCTGGAATCCGAGCCCGACAGCTCGGTCACGATTACGCGGCCTGTCAGTTCCACATCTGCATCCGAGGTGCGGAACGGTGTCACCCGATGCGGGCGGACAGCGACCATGTAATCGCCGTCGGCGATATCGCTGACAGACCAACCGCCGCCGCCGGCCAGTTGCGCCTGTTCACCAGAGACAGTGATCTGTGCCACGTTGATTGGCGGGTCCGAGAACACCCGTGCAGCAGCGATGTTTTCTGGGTTGCGGTAGATATCAGCCGTCGGGCCAAACTGGGTTACGTTGCCGTCCTCCATCAGGGCGGTATGGCCTCCCAACAGCAGCGCCTCTTCGGGTTCTGAGGTAGCGTAGACTACCACAGCGCCGCGCCCGGCAAACAGATCCGGCAATTGCTCGCGCAGTTCCTCGCGCAGTTTGTAGTCCAGGTTCGCGAGCGGTTCGTCCAGGAACACTGCGCGGCTTTCCTTGGCAATCGCACGCGCCAGCGCGGTGCGTTGTTGTTGGCCACCCGACAGTTCATGCGGGCGGCGGTGCAACATCGGGCGCAGTTGCAGCAGGTCGGCGGCCTCTTCGACTCGACCTTCAACTTCGCTTTGCGCCATGCCTGCCACGCGAAGCGGCGAGGCGATGTTGTCGAAAACACTCATATGCGGGTAATTCACAAAGAACTGGTGCACGAGGCTGATTTTGCGTTTCTGTGTGTTCAGCCTTGTTACGTCCTGCCCATCCATCAGGACCTTACCCGAGGCGATCGGGTCAAGCCCGGCCATCATTTTGATCAGAGAGGTCTTGCCTGAGCCGGTGGCCCCCAGCAGCACGTTGAAGTGACCGGTGTGCAAAGTCAGGGACGTGGGTTTGATATGGATGACGTTGCCGACCCGTTTGGTCGCGTCTTGTAATTCGATCATGTCTGTGGGTTCCGATCCCGCAGCGCCAAGCGCTGTTTTAGTCTTGGATGGGGATGCCTGAGACGGCATCCCCTGTTTTTGCGGCTTACTGGGACTGCCAGCGCTGCACCAGTTCGTCATAGTTGACGGTCTGGCCTTGCGGCTTTTCGTTCTCCAGCTTGGCCTTGGGCGAGCCTGCTTTTTCCAGCCAGAAGGACGCATCCTGCGGCTCGTTCAGGCGGGGGCCGCAGCCACCGTAGACACCGGCACTTTCATCCGCGGCCTGCATCCGGGCCATGGTGATGTCCATCTCTTCGGCCAGACGGTCCATCGCCTCTTGCGGGGTGAAGGCGCCCGAGTTCACGTCACCGATCTGCTGCCACCAGATCTGGGCCAGCTTCGGATAGTCCGGCACGTTGATGCCGGTCGGCGACCAGGCAACACGGTCAGGCGAGCGATAGAACTCGACCAGACCACCCAGTTTGGGTGCGCGCTCGGTGAACGACTCGTGATTGACCGAGCTGTCGCGGATGAAGGTCAGACCCACATGGGACTTCTTCACATCGACAGTTTTGGACGTCACGAACTGAGCGTAGAGCCAAGCCGCCTGAGCACGATCCGCAGGGGTCGATTTCAGGAAGGTCCAGGAACCCACGTCCTGATAGCCAACCTTCTGGCCTTCTTCCCAATAAGGGCCGTGCGGGCTGGGCGCCATCCGCCACAGCGGCGTGCCTTCGTCATCCACGGTGTTGTTGCCTTCGGACTTCGGCTTCACCATGTCGGCGGTAAAGGCGGTGTACCAGAAGATCTGCTGGGCTACGTTGCCCTGGCTCAGCGCAGGCAGAGACTGGTAGAAGTCATAAGACGCCGCACCCGGAGGAGCGTAGTTCCGCAGCCATTCGTCCCACTTACGGATCGCATAGACCGCAGCCGGGCCGTTAGCAGCACCACCGCGCGACACCGAAGCACCGACCGGGTTACAGGTGCCAGCTTCCATACGGATGCCCCATTCGTCGACCGGGATACCATTGGGTTCGCCCACATCGCCAGCACCAGCCATCGACAGCCAGGCGTCGGTCATACGCCAGCCCAGGTCAGGCGCGCGCTTGCCGTAATCCATGTGGCCATAGATCGTGGTGCCGTCGACTTCTTTCACGTCGTTGGTGAAGAAATCGGCGATGTCTTCGTAAGCAGACCAGTTGACTGGAACACCCAGATCATAGCCGTACTTTTCCTTGAAGGCGGCTTTGTTGGCCTCATCATCGAACCAGTCCTTGCGGAACCAGTAGAGGTTGGCGAACTGCTGGTCGGGCAGCTGATACAGCTTGCCGTCCGGACCGGTGGTGAACTGAATGCCCATGAAGTCATCCAGATCCAGCGTCGGCGAAGTCGACGCCGCCCAATCACCGCCCATCATGTCGGTCAGCGGATAGGCCAGTTGAAGACGCGAGTGCGTGCCGATCAGGTCGCTGTCATTGACATAGCCATCATACAGGTTCCGACCTGTCTGAAGCTGAGTCTGAACAGCTTGAACCACTTCGCCCTCACCGAGGATCTGGTGATTGACCTTGATACCCGTGATTTCCTCGAACGCTTTGGTCAGAACCTCGGATTCGTAGGAATGGGTTGGAATGCCTTCGGACAGAACGTTGATTTCCATGCCATTGTAAGGCTGAGCAGCTTCGATGAACCATTGCATTTCCGCCATCTGTTCGTCTTTCGACAGTGTCGATGGCTGGAATTCGTCGTCGATCCAGCGCTGTGCTGCGGCTTCGTCGGCCCAAACAGGACCATGCCCCGCAATGACGGCAGCCGCCGCCACTGCGGAAAGTAGATGTCTCCGCATCTGTTTCCTCCCAAAAAATTATGGTTACCCGGCGCAGACCGGATGACGAACAACATCAGCGATTTTCTGCCTGCGTGTCAAACTAAAAATTTAGTAAATGAAATGTCACTGGTTTTCGCTGGCCAAATTCAACGTCATTTCCCGTCAGGTTTGGGTGTCTGGGCATCCCTGAACAAGGCGCGTTACACGTTTGGTAAGCGGTTTGATTTAAAGAGTTCTTCGGATTTAGGGTGGAATGGTAGCCCGTAGGGGAATCGAACCCCTCTTTCCAGGTTGAAAACCTGGCGTCCTAACCGATAGACGAACGGGCCACATTGGCAAACCAGCAAGACGGTTGATCAACCATCAATAAGACGCTGGAAAATATATAAAAATACAAGCTGGTAGCCCGTAGGGGAATCGAACCCCTCTTTCCAGGTTGAAAACCTGGCGTCCTAACCGATAGACGAACGGGCCACGCTGGCTTGTGGAGGGCCTTTTACGGTTTCACTCGGACCCCCGCAAGCCGAAAAGTGCAGGGATGTGAAAGTTTTTTGGCATGCGGCACGAGGCCTGAAACAAGGGTTAACTGGCCTCTGCCGCGTCCTCGAGGCGGAGCTGTACATTTTGCCGACCGCCCCATGAATTGATCTCGAGCCGACCTGCAAAATGGAACCGCGCACCGCCGTGATTTGACAGCCGTTGTCCGATCGGCCCATCAAACGCACCAAAGGCTATCGCATCAAGCCCACTGCTCATGCCGTCAGACAAGGACAGTTTCAAATGAGACTCGCCCACGCGCTTGGCAAATCGCACCTGAAGATCAGGCAAAACGTAGCGGGGCGCCGGGGCGCTGGCTCCGAAAGGGCCAGCCTTTTCAATCTGTCCGATCAAATCAACCGTCGCTGCATTGGGCGTCAGGGTACCGTCCAGCTTCAAATCCGCAGGTCCCGCTTGTCCGGCGCCTTGCTTGGCCAACAGCACGCTCAGTCGTTCCATGGCCGGTTCCAACTGGTCACGCTTTACCGTCAGACCCGCCGCCATTTTGTGGCCACCGCCTTTCACCAGTAACCCTTCGGCGGCCAACCTTTGGATCGACGCGCCGAGATCGACACCCGAGACGGATCGACCCGAGCCTTTGCCCTCATCCCCATCAAGTCCGATGACGATGGCGGGGCGGTTTGCGGTTTCTTTCAGGCGTGAGGCAACGATCCCAACGACGCCGGGATGCCAGCCTTCACCGGCGGCCCAGACAAGCGGCGCATCCAGCCCACGATCTTCGGCTTGTTCCAGCGCGGCGGCTCGCACCGCGTTTTCGATATCCCGGCGTTCAGAGTTCAATTCGTCCAAACGCTCGGCCAGGGCTTCAGCCTCGCTCATGGACTCGGTGCTTAGCAGCCGTGCGCCAAGGTCGGCCTGACCAATTCGTCCGCCGGCGTTCACCCTCGGCCCCAGAAGAAAGCCTAAGTGATAACTGTTTGGGGCGGAATCCATTCTTGCCAAATCTGACAGAGCCATCAGCCCCGGTCGTTTGCGCGCGGCCATCACCTTCAGCCCCTGCCGCACCAGTGCTCGATTGGCATCGATCAAAGGCGCGACATCCGCGACAGTCGCAAGCGCCACAAGATCAAGCAGAGAGATCAAATCTGGGCCTTTGGTCCCGGCCGCACGCATCTGACGGCCAGCTTCGACAAGCATTAAGAAGACCACGCCTGCCGCGCAAAGATATCCCAGATCGCCGCTTTCATCCTGACGGTTAGGGTTCACTACCGCCACGCAGTCGGGCAGGGTTTCTCCCCCAAGATGGTGATCCAGAACGATGACATCGGCGCCTTTGGCCGCGGCGATCGGCTCGTGACTTAGCGTGCCGCAGTCCACGCAAATGATCAGGTCATGCGACTTTGCCAGCGCTTGCATAGCCGGTACATTCGGACCATAGCCTTCGTCGATCCGGTCGGGCACATAAAGGGTCGCCTGCATGCCCATCTGGCGCAACCAAACCAATAACAAGGCGGCGGAACTGCCACCGTCCACGTCGTAATCCGCAAAAACTGCGATGCTTTGCTTTTGGTGAGCAGCATGCAGAAACCGGGCTGCCGCAATCTCCATGTCTTTCAGATTGCGCGGGTCAGGCAGGAGTTCTTTCAGCTTGGGCTCCAGAAAGCTCTGTGCTTCCATTGGCGGCACCCCGCGCTGGGCAAGCACCTGACAGACCGCACGCGGAAGGTCGGCCTGTTGCGCCAGCATGTCCGTCGCCCGCTCAACCTCGGGCGTGGGCCCAATCCAGCGCCGACCGGATAGTGACTGTTCAACTCCAAGAAAGCCCATCGCTACCCCCTTATACGATAAGGCCGGAACCTTGCGGGCCCGGCCTTTTCATCTTTTTACAAATACTCTCGCCGAAGGCAGTGGCGCAAGCCACTATGCGTCAGTGTGTGACCACATTGGCGTGCGGTAAGACATGCGGCGCACCGATCCGGTCTTAGAACGCATAAGCAGCGTTGTGGTTTCAACCCAGCCGGGCTCGCGCTTGATACGTGGCAACAGTGACCCACCGGTGACGCCGGTCGCGGCAAAGATCACGTCAGCGGTCACCATTTCATCCCGCGTATACACGCGGTTTAGATCGGTGATGCCAGCCTTGGCTGCACGGCCACGTTCGTCATCGTTGCGAAACAGCAGACGGCCAAAAATCTGCCCGCCCATACATTTCAGAGCCGCCGCGGCCAACACGCCTTCGGGCGCGCCACCCTGGCCCATATACATATCGATTCCGGTTTCTTCGCTTTCGGCGCAATGCATCACACCGGCAACGTCGCCGTCCGTGATCAACCGGATAGCAGCGCCTGTCTCGCGCACTTCGGCGATCATCGCTTCGTGGCGCGGGCGTTCCAGAATGCAGACCGTGATGTCTGCAGGCGCGCAGTTTTTGGCTTTGGCCAGTGCTTCGACCCGCTCGCGCGGGCTCATGTCCAGATTGACAACGCCGTCCGGATAGCCCGGACCGACGGCCAGTTTGTCCATGTAAACATCGGGCGCGTGCAGCATGGAACCGCGCGGCCCCATGGCAATCACGGTGAGCGCGTTGGGCATATCCTTTGCGGTGAGAGTGGTGCCTTCAAGCGGATCCAACGCGATATCGACGCCAGGACCGTTTCCGGTTCCAACCTCTTCGCCAATATACAGCATCGGCGCTTCGTCCCGTTCGCCTTCACCGATGACGACGACACCCGCAATATCCAGCAGGTTCAACTGCTCACGCATCGCGTTCACGGCGGCCTGATCCGCAGCTTTTTCGTCACCGCGCCCGACCAGAGAGGCTGAGGCAAGCGCTGCCTGCTCTGCGACCCGCGCAAGGCCCAGAGACAGCAAGCGGTCGTTGAAATCAATTTTGGCAGCGGTCATGCGATGTAATCCTTTGGTCAGCAAAGACGTTATGTCTGGCATAGCCTGCAGATGGCGCAGGCTGCAAGGGGTCAGACCTGTTCGATCCGAAGTGCAACGGGTTCGCCCGACACCACATCGGTCGCGTGCAGGCCTTCAAGCGCGTGATCCAGCGTGGTCCGGGTGGTCTTGTGTGTCACAATCAATACCGGGGCGGTACTTTCGGAATGTGCGTATTGGCGCATTCGGTCAATCGACACGCCCGCATCGCCCAGAATCGCGGCAACCTTGGCCAGCGCCCCGGGCTTGTCCAGCAACGCGAGGCGCAGGTAGTAAGGGGCCGGTAGGCCGGTACGTGCTGGGGTGGCCTCTTCAAGTGACGCAGCAGGGCGTCCGAATGTTGGAATCTGCAAGCCACGTGCCAGATCACACACATCACCCATCACAGCGCTTGCGGTCGGGCCTTCGCCGGCGCCAGGGCCGCGCAGAACCACCTGCTCGACCGCGTCGCCTTCGATCACGACCATGTTCGTACCGCCTTCAAGCTGCCCAAGGGGCGAGTCGCTGGGCACCAGACACGGTTGCATCCGTTGTTCCAGGCCACGCGCTGTGCGCTGCGCAACCCCCAACAGCTTGATCCGATAACCCATATCAGCCGCCTGATGGATATCATCCAAGCTGATCTGCTGGATGCCTTCGATCTCTATCCCGTCAAAATTGGGTTTTGTGCCAAAGGCGATCGACGACAAAAGCGCCAGCTTATGCGCAGCGTCAATACCGCCCACATCAAGGTTGGGATCCGCTTCGAGATACCCCAGCTGCGCGCATTCGTCGAACAGCGCGTTATAGCCCAGTTCCTGCGATTGCATCCGGGTCAGAATGTAATTGCACGTGCCGTTCATAACGCCCATGACGCGGGTGATGTCGTTTCCGGCCAACCCTTCGGTCAGCGCCTTGATCACGGGGATACCACCGGCCACCGCCGCTTCGAACCGGATAACGCGACCTGAAGCTTCGGCCTTTTCCGCCAGATCCTGACCGTGGATCGCCAGCAAAGCCTTGTTTGCGGTTACCACATCCTTGCCGCTTGACAACGCTGCTTCGACCGATGCTTTGGCGGGGCCGTTTTCGCCCCCCATCAATTCGACGAACACGTCGATATCATCGCGGTTTGCCAAAGTAACTGGGTCGGTTTCCCATGCATATTCGGACAAGCTGACACCGCGATCTTTGTTCGCGTCCCGCGCGGAAACGGCCACAATCTCAATCGGGCGGCCCGTGCGGGCGTGCAGCAGCGCTGCTTGGCGTCGGACGATCCGGACGACACCCACGCCGACCGTTCCCAAGCCCGCAATTCCTAGCCGCAGCGCCTGTGTCATTCCGTGGGTTCCTTTCCGCTCGAATTTCTCTGAATTCGGACGCGTTGTCCGTTCAGCGCTGCCTTAGCGGGTTCGGCGCAAGGGTTCAATCCGTCACCGGTCGGTTGAGGCTTCTAAACCCTGATCTTTAATTGATTTGTGCATTTTGCAGCGCTTGGGCCTTTTTCGCCAACGCTTCGCTGCGGGCTGTCAAATCCTGTTCAACCTCAGCGGCTTCGCTGACCGGGTCAGCGGGGGTTTCAATAATCTCCTGCAACGGAATAAGGCGCGGATAGGCGGCAGATTTCAAAGATTTCGGTTCGCTGCCGTCAAGCTCGGGTATGTCGGCGCATCCGGCGCAGACCAGCAGTAAGGCGAGAAGAGGCAGGGATTTCATGGTGAACCCTTTCAAAGTCCATCGTCCAACTGTGATGCACGTTTTGTAGGGTTGGTTCAAGCGGGGTTCTATTTGAACATCTGTTCAGATACGGTCACCGAATGGCACGCACCCAAGGTTCACATTCCGACATAACAGGCCCACGAATTCGCGAAGCCGCTATCAGGCTTTTTGCGCGTCACGGCTATGCTGCGGTCTCAATGCGCCAGATCGCGAAGGACGTCGGTGTGCAGGCAGGTGCCCTGTACAATTATACACCCGACAAACAGAGCCTGTTGTATCGGTTGATGCGGGACCACATGCGGGAGTTGCTGACGGCCTATGATGCATTGGGGCAGGGCGGTGATGCACAGGATGCGTTGCGCCGTTTTGTCGGGTTTCACATACGTTTTCATCTTGAACGCCCAGACGAAGTTTTTATCGCCTACATGGAGCTTCGCAATCTAACTCCGGACAATTTTGCCGAGATCGAGGATTTGCGCCGGAAGTACGAAAACGAGCTTGAAGGCATTCTGCACCAAGGGCAGCAATCCGGGCTGTTTTCGATTGCAGATACCAAGATCGCCACTTTGGCGGTGATCGCCATGCTTAACGGCGTGATGACCTGGTACCGATCCGGTGGACGATTGTCGCTGGACGAGGTCGAGCAAGCCTATTGGGATATGGTGCGTCGGTCGGTGACGGCCTGATTCATTTTGGATCAGGCCGTTGTTTGGTCAGTGTGCTGGCCGAATGAAAGATCCATTGCGCAGTTCCCGAAACGCTTGTTCCAGTTCCGCTTGGGTATTCATGACGATTGGGCCGTGCCAGGCGACCGGCTCATCAATCGGAGCGCCAGAGATCAACAAAAAGCGCGCACCCTCCGGGCCGGCCTGAACGGTAATCTCATCCCCGGTGCCAAAGCGGACTAGCGTTCTGTCTCCTGACATGTCGCGGATGTTGACCTCTTGCCCGGCAACTTCTTTTTCCAACAAAACCCCAGAGGGCTGTGAGGCATCGGCAAAGGCGGCCTGACCCTGGAACACATATGCGAAGGCGCGGCGATAGGTATCGACGCGAAAGGTTCTTTTGACGCCTGACGGGATGTGAATGTCCAGGTATTGAGGATCCGCGGCGATACCATCGACCGGCCCGGTTTTCCCCCAGAACTCTCCCACTATCACCCGCACGGTTGTTCCATCGTCGTCCGTGATCTCGGGGATGTCCTTGCCTTGCACATCCTGATACCGTGGCGCCGTCATTTTCTGATCCGAGGGCAGGTTGCCCCATAGCTGAAAACCATGCATCTGGCCGGAGGTGTTTCCGTGGGGCATTTCCTGATGCAGAATGCCCGACCCGGCTGTCATCCATTGCACATCTCCTGCGCCCAGCGTGCCGCTGTTGCCCAGCGAATCTGAATGCTCGACCGTGCCGGACAATACATAGGTAATCGTCTCGATACCCCGGTGTGGATGCCAGGGAAAACCAGCTTGGTAGTCTTGTGGCCGTTCATTGCGGAAGTCGTCAAATAGCAGAAATGGATCAAGTTCCGACGGATCCTGAAACCCAAATGCGCGATGTAATTTTACGCCAGCTCCCTCCATCGTGGGTACAGCGTGTCGGGTTTCCAATGTGGGTCGCAAGGACATGTCGGCCTCCTATTTGTTTGACCTGCACTTATTCTTTTTGTCATCACGGTCAATTTGCGGAGACACACCATGCCTGTGCAAAATTGTCAGGGTTTATGGGGCCTGTTGTTCACGAAAAAAAGCAGTTAGGTGAAGTCCAGGCAAACAGGAGGCATCAATGCAAGACGAAGTGCTGGCGACGGTCCAGGCGTCATCGCCCAGACGATGGGCTGGGGTCGGAATGCTGACCACTGTTGGTGCCTTGGTGATTTACGTCGCACTTGCCTCACCGCCCGAACTGGTTTGGCAGGTCTTTCTTTTAGGCGTTGGTGCCGCCACGCTGTGGTTGGCGCATCGTATGTGGCAGTCGACGCTTGATCGCATCGAACTGACGCGTTCGGAATTGCGCACCGCCACCGGGTGTGTAATTGCCGAGGTTGCGGATATTGAATCCGTGGATCGTGGTGTTTTTGCCTTCAAACCGTCAAACGGATTTCTGGTTCGCACTCGAACCAAGGGCCCAAACAGGTGGGCTCCGGGCTTGTGGTGGCGGATGGGTCATCGCATTGGCGTGGGCGGTGTTACAGCCGCCTCAGAAGCCAAGTTCATGTCAGAAATGCTGACTGCGATGCTGGTCGAGCGGGCAGGGGGCTAGCAGCCCGCAGGTGCCTCAGCGATTTGGTGATATCCGCGCGGCTGGGTGAAGATGAATTTTTCAATCGAAAACTCGTTGTCGCCAAAACCAATTTTGAACGGACGCGTGTAGTGGTCTGTGGTTTCCACCAAGATCATGGTCGCGTTGTCAGCCATAACCGGAATACGATCTTTGTAGTCCAGAACGGTCGCATCGGTTAGTTCTTCGTAGTTTTCTCCGCGCTCACACGACCACAAGACATAGTGACGTTCATCGGGCTGATCCCACCTTACAAACGAAACGCGCATTGAAACCGCCGACCGATCTGCAATCATGAACTTTTGCAGATCATACATCGTGGTTATGTACTGGGCATTCACTTCGTTTTTCTCGCGGGAAAGGATATCCGCGATGGCATAGGCCGCTTTCAGGTTTCGCGCACTCTGACGATAGCCGTCAAAATACGTGTACGACGTCCACATGGACCAGAAGAGCAACGGAAAGACCATAATGGCCTCAATGCTCACAACGCCGTCTTGCTTTCGGAAAAATCGACCGAAAAACCCTGAAGAAGATGTGAAAGGTATGCGCTTAAGCCGGTTCATGGACAAACACCGTTGTTGCATGCAGTTCGTACTGGCCATCGGGATCCCGGGCCGCCAGTTTTCCAAGCGTAGTGCCATTGAAAAGCGGATAGATCTCAATGCACGCTCGGATGATCATCAGCTCATTAGAGCTTCCAGGAGTGAACACCTGGTCGTCTTTGCCCCGCACGTCTTCTGGGGTGTCGACACAAAATGGATTGGCGTCCAGCACAGGATTGTTGGACCGCGGGTCGATCGACTTCATTTCCAGGGCAAGACTGTCGTTGCAATCCGGAAGCGCCCCAGCTTTGTCGCAGATGATCTGCTTGAGGAGCGTGTGCGTCCAAATCGCGCCGTCACTCGCGTCATACTTCGCGATGTGGTTCATCCGAACATCCTGGATCGTTTCATCAAGCGCGCGCTCCAGGTTCGCATGGTTATAGGCGACAATGCCCAACTCTACGCCCGAGTAGGTGGTCATCATGAAAATCGGGAACCACATTATGAATTCAATGGTTGCCATGCCTTCTTCGTCGCGACGAAACAGGCGTAACTTTTTGGTCAAGCGCTTCATCATTGGGTCAGCCTCAGGTTGCGGATGCTTGAACCGATCGACGCAAAGACATCCGGAAGGTTGCCCACGGTCGCTTCATAGTAGGCGCCATCATCACTTTTGCACGTCTTAAGGATTGCCTTGCCAGCGCTCGGTGCTTCCAGAGCAATCGTAAAGATCACGACCTTCTTCACGTCCCTCGCGTAGGCGCACATGGCGGTAACGCGCGGGTCTTTGGTCGAGCGCCCGCTTGAGGATACGGCATCGTAGTACCAGTTGTATGCGAAGGTCGAACCATAATAGTCGCGGAAATCTTCGTAGATTTGGTATCGCGTGGTGCTTTCCCAAAGGCTCGGCCACGTGAGGTGCTCGGATGGCGTAACCGGTGGCGTCATGTCAGCATATTTAACAAGCCGGGACGTACTATAGTCGAATGCGCTGCAAATCCCGCCGGAAAAAGAAAGACAGCGGTACTGAATGAAACCTCGATCATAACCGTCGGTCGATACTTCAGCATCTGCCTCTTCGATAACAGTCATTGTGCTTGCATCAACAAAAGTGCTGCCATACCCGGCGGGTTGAAGCTGTTCGCGCGCCCAGTAGAAGTTGAGATCGCTATCCCACTCCCAAATATCGACATTGGGCCAGTAGTACCGGGCACTATTTCCAGTGTAGATTTCACCATCTACAAGTTGGGCGTATGAAACATACTCGCCATCCACGCCTTCGTCGTCGTTCCACCAGATACCGGACTTACCGGCACGGTGAGGATCATTTACCCAATACTGCGAGGTGTTGGCGCCATCTGTCATAAGAACCATGACTTTCATGGTGTCGCCGCTTGCAACGTTGGAAGGACGTGTCGCGAACTCGGCAGGTACATCGCCTTTTGCAGCGAGTGAGGCGACGACGGGTCTAAAGCTTTCGTCCAGCAGAGTAAGCCCCCACTTGACACCCAAGTCGATAGAAGTGTTTCCGCCAGCTTGGAAATCAGCAATCTTCTGCTTTAGAATGTTGGCGTCTTTTTGGTGAACCATGACCTCACGGTTCGTATCACTCTCACAAATTTCACTATAAACAAGAGTGTTGTCGGGGCGCCGGTCATAGTCGCCCCAATGGGTGAAATGCAACGTCCGTTCGCGGATCAAGTTCCGATCAAAACTGCTTGTCGAAAACTCAGTGTCCTCGAAGTTTATGCAGTTTGCATGAGGGTTTGTGCCTGTCGTGGGCAATTCGGCCATCAGCGTGTCTGGCAAAGACACTTGCGTGGCGTAGGGGACGATCGAGATAGACAGCTTGCCGTCTTCGGTTTTGTCGACCATCTCTTGCACGAAATTCTGAGCTGCCAATTTGAGTGTGGTCAGGCGGTTGTTGCTGTTCATCGATCCGGACACGTCGAGAACCATTGAAATCTCAACGTTACCAATAGCTTCTTCCGCGACGCTGACCACCGAGGTTGCGATCGAGTCAACTTCCCACCACTGCATGAAGTGCATCTTCACGTCCATTTTGGCGCTTGCTTCAACACGACGGTAGCCTTGGACGGTCACTGCCTGCGAGCCGCAGAGGTCCGGAGTAACGATCGGCTCTCCAACCAGATACTCAGCCAGCCCCTCCTTCTCGAGATAATCTTTTATCACAACTGCGGGGCAAAGATCCTGCTCAAGGTCGGCGGCTGCCAGAACGGCACGGTCGAGAGAATACTGAAGTCTGGCGCGCTCGTGGTCGAAGCGCATAATATCGACAGCAAAACCGCCAACGGTAAAGATGATCAATATGAGGGTTAGAACCAGAATAGTCATAAGACCTTCTTCGGATTTCACAAAGGATTCCGAAGTGTGCCGACACCTGTCCGCTTGCTTTATTTTTGTCAATTTTAACTTACAAACGAAATTTTTCATAACTTGTCCCTCTACCGGTCAGGCGCACTGATCCCAGTTCTTGGCAAGTTTAACTATTTAGACTTTGATCGTGGCAAGATTTGGGCAGTGTCGCCACTATGGTGCTATTATTGAATGAAAATTGGCCGTAGTTCTTGGTGGAGTATTGGGTTTGTTTCGCCTCCGCGAACAATGCCCGTCCGGCGAGTAAAAAACGACTCAGGGATGATTTTGGTAAGACCTCGTTCATAAAATGATTAAAAAATGTACATTTGAAGATTGCAGCATTTGTTCAGTGGTGCGACAAAACGTCATGACATTTGTCAGTTACCGGCACGGAGGATTTTATGACCGGCACTAAAGAACCTAGCTTTCGTGAAAGTGTTGATCTGATGTTCAACAGGGCGGCGTCCCTGATGGATTTGCCGCCTGGGCTGGAACAAAAAATCCGAGTCTGCAACGCCACTTACACTGTTCGTTTTGGTGTCCGCCTGCGCGGTGAGATCCACACGTTCACTGGTTATCGATCTGTCCACTCTGAACATATGGAGCCAGTCAAGGGCGGTATTCGCTATGCAATGGCCGTGAACCAGGACGAAGTTGAAGCGCTTGCTGCGTTGATGACTTATAAATGCGCTTTGGTTGAAACTCCGTTCGGGGGGTCGAAAGGTGGGCTCTGCATTGACCCCCGTCAATACGAAGAACACGAGTTGGAGCAGATCACCCGGCGCTTTGCCTATGAACTCGCGAAGCGTGACCTGATCAACCCGTCGCAAAACGTCCCAGCCCCGGACATGGGTACGGGTGAGCGTGAAATGGCCTGGATGGCAGACCAATACGCACGGATGAACACGACCGATATCAATGCGCGTGCTTGCGTAACGGGCAAGCCATTGAATGCAGGTGGCATCGCAGGGCGGGTCGAGGCAACCGGGCGTGGAGTCCAATATGCGCTGCGCGAGTTCTTCCGTCACCCGGAAGATATCGCCAAGGCTGGCCTGTCCGGTAAGCTGGATGGCAAGCGCATTGTTGTTCAGGGTCTTGGCAACGTGGGGTATCACGCCGCCAAATTCCTGAGTGAAGAAGACGGCGCGATCATCGTTGGCATCATCGAATGGGATGGCGCGCTGTATAATCCCGAAGGAATTGATGTCGAAGCGGTGCGGCAGTGGATCGTCAAACATGGTGGCGTCAGTGACTACCCGGATGCGACGCATTCCGCCGAGGGAGCGGCGGTGTTGGAGGAAGAGTGCGACATCTTGATCCCGGCTGCTTTGGAGGGCGTGATCAACCTGGATAACGCGGATCGCATAAAGGCACCTCTGATCATTGAGGCAGCGAACGGCCCGGTGACGGCGGGTGCTGATGAAGTGCTTCGGAAAAAAGGCACGGTTATCATTCCGGATATGTATGCCAATGCCGGCGGTGTGACCGTGTCGTACTTTGAATGGGTCAAAAATCTTAGCCATATCCGGTTTGGCCGCATGCAGCGCCGTCAGGAAGAAGCCCGGCATGAACTGATCGTCAGTGAATTGGAGCGGTTGGACCGTTACCTTGGCGACGCCTGGACAATGTCACCAAACTTCAAGTCGAAGTACCTAAAAGGTGCTGATGAGCTTGAGCTGGTCCGCTCTGGCCTGGATGACACCATGCGCATTGCATACCAGTCGATGCGCGAGGTTTGGCATAGCCGTGACGACGTTGAGGATCTGCGAACTGCAGCGTATATCGTGGCGATTGATCGGGTCTCAAGCAGCTACCGCGCCAAAGGGCTTTGAGCTTTAGGTTGGGCATTCCCGCTATGCTGGATTGCCCAACCTTTGCCGTCTCGTAAAAAGGACGATGGAAGGCCACGCCTTGCCCGGGTAAGCTGTGCCAAGAAACGATTCCGGGAGATCCCAATGTTGCGTATTGCCATCGCTGTCGCCGTGCTGGCCACCCCTCTGGCTGCCGCCGAGACTAAGGAACAAAGCTGCCAGTATCAGGCTGACGTGGTCGCCGCAGTTCAGCAAGCACGGCTGGACAGAGTCAAAGAACGCGACGTGCCACAGGCGGTTTCTGATACGGAGCCGACATGGCCCGAGAGCTACAATGCCGCTGTTCCGTTGATCACGCCCTGGGTCTACGAACAAAAGATGCGCGATGTGCGCAAAAAAGATCTGGGTGCGGCCTGGTTGGAGTTGTGTTTGCAGCAGTAATCCACAGCGACGTCAATTCTTTGTGGACAACCGCGCGTCATCCCCTTGGCGCGCGTTTCCGTTTCTGTCAGGTTTGACCCATGTCACTGCCCCCTGGATTTCTGGATGAATTGCGCACCCGGCTCAGCCTGTCTCAGGTCGTTGGGCGCAAAGTCATGTGGGATGCGCGGAAATCGAACCAGGGCAAAGGTGACATGTGGGCGCCTTGCCCGTTCCACCACGAAAAGACCGCGTCGTTCCATGTTGATGATCAAAAGGGCTTTTATTACTGCTTCGGATGCCACGCCAAAGGGGATGCGATCAGCTTTGTGAAAGAGACCGAGAATGTCTCGTTCATCGAAGCCGTTGAGATTTTGGCGCGCGAGGCCGGCATGCCGATGCCTGCTCGTGACCCCAAAGCACAGGAAAAACAAGACCGCCGAACGCAGCTTGCCGAAGTGATGGAGCAGGCGGTGCAGTTTTTCCGGCTTCAACTGAAAACCGGAGCGGGGGCGGATGCGCGGGACTATCTGTCGCGCCGGGGTCTGGATGCGGAGGCGCTGGATCGCTGGGAAATCGGATTCGCGCCGGATGGCTGGCAAGGTCTGTGGGATCATCTGCGCGGCAAGAATGTCGACGAGGACCTGATCCTTGGGGTAGGGCTGGCCAAGCCTTCGAACAAGGGGAAGAAACCCTATGACACTTTCCGAAACCGTATCATGTACCCGATCCGCGATGCGCGTGGTCGGTGCATTGCCTTTGGCGGTCGGGCAATGGACCCAAATGACAATGCGAAATACCTGAACTCGCCTGAAACCGAATTGTTCGACAAGGGGCGTAGCCTATACAATCAGGGACCAGCCCGGCAGGCGGCAGGCAAAGGGCAGCCGCTGATTGTGGCCGAAGGGTATATGGACGTCATCGCGCTGGCCGAGGCTGGCTTTGGCGCGTCAGTCGCGCCTTTGGGAACCGCAATAACCGAGCATCAGCTACAATTGCTTTGGCGGATTTCAGACGAGCCGATTATTGCGCTGGATGGTGATACGGCGGGTCTGCGCGCCGCGATGCGCGCCGTCGATCTTGCTCTGCCTTTGATTGAGGCCGGGAAATCGCTGCGCTTTGCGCTAATGCCGGAAGGCAAGGATCCGGACGATCTGCTGCGCGCTGAGGGTTCGAAGGCCGTCAAAACAGTGCTGGACAGTGCCGTTCCAATGGTCAAGCTTTTGTGGCAGCGAGAGACTGAAGACAGGGTCTTTGACAGCCCTGAACGCAAGGCAGCTTTGGACAAGGCTCTGCGTGACAAAATCAAGCTGATCCGCGACCCATCAATCCGATCCCATTATGGGCAGGAAATTAAAGACCTGCGTTGGCAATTGTTCCGGCCCCAACGGCAGTCGCACAACAAACCTTGGCAGCCGCGCGGAAAGTGGAAACCGCCGAAACAGCCGGCTACGCCTGGGGCCCGTGCGTCTTTCCTGGCGTCTTCTGAGAATGCGGATATTCAGATGCGGGAGGCAGCCATTTTGGCGATCTCTATCCTGAACCCGCAGGTCGTGGTGCAATTTGAACATCAGCTTGAGGACATGGATTGCCATGATCCTGATCATGCGGCCCTGCGCCAGGCCATCTTGCGGCATGCGATCGATGATCCGGAAAACCTTGAGGACCAAATCGTCGAAACTTTGGGGGCTGAAGCCCTTGAAAACTTGCTGAGCCTTCGCCATGTGGCAGTCATCCCCTGTGTGTTCAAACCAGGCGACGTTGAAAAGGCCGAGATGACTCTGGCCGAGGAACTCGCGAAAATCAAAGCGCTCCGGGGGTTGGATGCCGAGATTGCCGAAGCCGAAGAGGAACTGTCCGATCTGGCAGACGAAGCGTTGACCTATCGGTTGGCTCAAGCCGCCGAAGAGCGCAACCGAACAAGCCGTAGCCAGAACGAAGACAAGGCCGTTTTCGACATCGCGGATAACGGTGCGCGAATCAACCGCGACGAGAAAGACGCGTTCAAGGCGATCACATCAGGTATCAATTTCGAGCGGAAACGTCGTTAAAGTGATGTTTTCGTAAGGCACTGGAAAAGAAAAACAGGTAAACGGGTGGCCGAATCACTTCAACGCGCTAATGATTCGGCTCTAACGAATCACCCATCCCTGCAGGAGCATTGAATGGCCGCCAAGGATACGAACGAAGACCGCAAATCCGACGAGCAGGAACAGGAAATCTCGCTGGACATGAGCCAGGCCAACGTCAAGAAGATGATCGCCGAGGCCCGCGAGAAAGGTTACATAACCTACGACCAGCTCAATCAGGTTCTGCCGCCTGATCAGGTCAGCTCGGAACAGATAGAAGATGTAATGTCGATGCTGTCCGAAATGGGCATTAATATCATCGAAGACGAAGAGGCCGAAGAGGAAGAGCAGAAAGGCTCGACCGATCTGGTCACCACCGATACGAATCGCGAAGTAACCCTGGCCGGTTCGCAGACGGAAAAGCTCGACCGTACAGACGACCCCGTCCGCATGTATCTGCGTGAGATGGGCAGCGTCGAACTGCTGAGCCGCGAGGGCGAAATTGCCATCGCCAAGCGGATCGAAGCAGGTCGAAACACGATGATCCTGGGGCTGTGCGAAAGCCCGCTGACCTTCCAGGCGATTACGATCTGGCACGACGAATTGCTGTCCGAAGACATTTTGCTGCGTGACGTCATCGATCTGGAAACCACCTTTGGCAACCAGATGGACGAAGACGGCGACGTTGAAGAGCCGGTTGTCGACACATCGGCCGTTTCTGCGGCAAAGCCTGAAAAGGACACCGGGCCAGAGTTAGATGCGGATGGAAATCCGATTGCTCAGGACGACGATGATGACGAAGACGAACAGGCCAACATGTCGCTCGCTGCGATGGAAGCCGCGCTGAAGGATCAGGTTCTGACCACTTTGGAACGGATCTCGACCGATTTTGCGATGCTTTCTGAAATGCAGGACAGCCGGATTTCGGCCACTCTTAACGAAGACGACACGTTCAGCGCAAAAGACGAAGAGACCTATCAGAAACTGCGCGCTGAAATCGTTGAGTTGGTGAACGGACTTCATCTTCACAACAACCGGATCGAAGCGTTGATCGACCAGCTTTATGGTATCAACCGCCGCATTATGTCGTTGGACAGTTCGATGGTGAAATTGGCCGATCAGGCCCGTATTAACCGGCGTGAGTTCATCGATGCCTATCGTGGACGCGAATTGGACCCGAATTGGCTGGCTGAGATGGCAGAAAAGCCGGGACGCGGCTGGCAGATGTTCATCGAACGCTCGACCGATAAGGTTGAAGAACTGCGCAACGATATGGCCCAGGTTGGTCAGTATATCGGCCTGGACATCCCTGAATTCCGCCGCATCGTGCAGCAGGTTCAGAAGGGCGAGAAAGAGGCCCGTCAGGCCAAGAAAGAGATGGTCGAAGCTAACCTTCGTCTGGTGATCTCGATTGCCAAAAAGTACACGAACCGTGGCCTGCAATTCCTTGATCTTATTCAGGAAGGTAACATCGGATTGATGAAGGCGGTCGACAAGTTCGAATACCGTCGTGGGTACAAGTTCTCGACCTATGCGACTTGGTGGATCCGTCAGGCGATCACGCGGTCTATCGCGGATCAGGCCCGGACCATCCGTATTCCGGTCCATATGATCGAGACGATCAACAAGCTGGTCCGCACCGGTCGTCAGATGCTGCATGAGATTGGCCGTGAGCCGACGCCAGAAGAACTGGCTGAAAAGCTGCAGATGCCGCTTGAGAAGGTTCGCAAGGTGATGAAAATCGCCAAGGAACCGATCTCTCTGGAAACGCCCATCGGCGACGAGGAAGACAGCCAGCTTGGCGATTTCATCGAGGACAAGAATGCCGTGCTGCCGCTCGATAGCGCCATTCAGGAGAACCTCAAGGAAACCACGACTCGGGTTCTGGCCTCGCTCACTCCGCGCGAGGAACGGGTTCTGCGGATGCGGTTCGGCATTGGTATGAACACCGACCACACACTGGAAGAGGTGGGTCAACAGTTCAGCGTGACCCGTGAACGGATCCGTCAGATCGAAGCGAAAGCGCTGCGAAAACTAAAACATCCCAGCAGATCGCGCAAACTGCGGTCGTTCCTGGATCAATAGAAAAAGGCGCCTCGGATTGAGGCGCCTTTTTTTGTTTTAGAAAACAGCGATTTGGCGGTATTGCCAAAAACCTTGGCAGGAAATCAAAAGAACCTGAATTGCTCCGTTTCTATGTTCGGCTTGTCCACTCATGGGACGGGCCGGGGCGAGGTAGAAATCGCTGATGACCCTGGTTTCAGGCAGGGCGCTTCCTCTCTTCGACAACTCCTGTCGCGCCACAAGGGCCATTTCGACTGGACTAGGCCGACGTTGAAACTTCGACGCCTAACCAACGGCTTCTGACTGTATTCACACATTCCTTGTGGTTCTTTCTTGTCGCATTGCCGTTGTCAGTACCGCATGACATCCTGAAAAAAAATTTTCTCGGCAGGGATGTCAGGGATATGGAATGTGGTGCGAGTCCAGAGATGTTCGATGGGAAAAACCTGATTGTTTTTGATGGCGAATGCGTTTTGTGTTCGAGGTTTTTTCAATTCATGCTTAAGCGGGATCGATCGCGGCGGTTTCAGTTTGCGACGGCGCAGTCACCGTTGGGTCAGTATCTGTTTCGGCAGCTTGGACTGCCGACGCGAGATTTTCAGACCAACCTGGTTTTTGTCGACGGTAAGGTCTACCAGCGCCTGGACGCATTCGCTGCAGCTATGCAGCAATTACCGATGGCGTGGCCAGTGTTGTCACTTTGCCGGTTTCTTCCTGCCATGTTGAAAGATCCGTTCTATAACGCGATTGCCCGAAACAGATACGCGATTTTTGGGCGCGCTGAGCTCTGCTTTGTGCCGGATGCAGATATGCGATCGCGTTTTGCACCGCAGGGGTTTCAGAGTGAGTGATCCATTTCTAAATGCTCTGCCGGCTGCGACGGAATTGCCAACAGCAGTGTGTACCCTGCACAGTACTGGAGGGTGCTTCACCGGGCGTTGTCGGATTGAACGCGGTCAAGGAAGGCTGGTTGCCATGGCGTTGCGTCTGGGTCGATTTCCCCCGGCGGGCAGAAACACACCCGTTAAGGTCACGATCAGTGGGGACGGTCAGAGATGGTACTGGGTACGCGATTTCAATGGCCATAGGATGCAATCCAGCCTGACATATGATCACGACACAGGATGCGTCCGCGAAGATTTCGGCCCGATGTCGATATGGTTGCAACCGTCTTTCGACGGGCGGCGGCTTGGAATTTCGATTCACCGATTGACCATACTGGGACTTCCAGTCCCGAAGTTTCTTTTGCCTCGTTCCGATACAATTGAATGGCAGGACGATCGCGGGCGTTTTAGGTTTGATGTTGCGGCAGAGGCGCCCGGTCTGGGATTGTTGATCCGATATCAAGGCTGGCTCACGCCAGTTCACGGAGCATCGGGTCAAAGCTGAATTGATTGTGATCCCCACTATGCAGGGTTAATCCGTGATCTAACGTCTTAGGCACACGCAATTAGGGAAGATGATAGCTATGAAACAGATTATTGTAAGCGCCACTCTCGCTGCCTTTGCGTTCAGCATTCCTGCGACTGCTGATGCCGCACCAAACGGATATCGGACCGAGCCGATAAACAGCACAGAATTCGAAGTTATTCCTAGGGCGCGTCAAGATACAGATGGATATTGGTGCGCCGCGGCGGATTTTGCCCGACGCAAGTTGGGGGCAGGATGGCAGCAGCGAATCTATGTGTTGCGTGGATATGGACCTAGCGTGACGACTGGGCGCAGAACAGCGGTGCAGTTTTCACTTAAACCCCCGACTGGGGGCGTTCCTCAGCAAAGCAGCTTTATCACGGTTGGCTTCCCGGTGGGCTACAGCATGTCCGTTCAAGGCGCCAATGGCCGCTGTAACATTCGTCCGTTTCTCCGCTAAGGAGCACATGGGAGGTTCGCATTGCAGGCAGAATTCACAATTCAAACGCAGGGGCCGGGTCTGTATGAATTCACTGATGAGATAGTTCGGTGGTCAAATTTAGTGGCGACGGATGGCGTGTTGATCCTGTTCGTTCGCCACACGTCCTGTTCCTTGCTGATACAAGAGAATGCCGATCCGGAAGTGCAAACCGATCTGCGTGCGTTTTTCGATAGGCTCGTTCCCCCGTCTGACCACCCGTCCATGGCGTATCTGCGGCACACCTATGAAGGACCAGACGATATGCCGGCGCATATCAAAGCCGCTTTGATGCCCGTGTCACTGTCGATACCAGTGTCTCAAGGGCGCCCACTTCTTGGCACATGGCAGGGGATTTACCTGGCCGAACATCGCGCTTCACCCCATACACGTTTGGTTGCGGCCCATCTGGGCTGACACTTTATTTAGCGGTGCAAAATTCCGACTACCCAAATCCTAGCGGCTGCCCTATAGTTGTGGATAAGTAAGCCGTAGCGCTTACAAAAAGAGGCCGAACAAGGGACGAGGAGACGGCGGATGCGCTGCCCGTTTTGCGGAAACATAGATACCCAGGTCAAGGATTCACGCCCGGCAGAGGATCACGTCGCGATCCGTCGGCGCAGATTCTGCCCTGCCTGTGGGGGCCGGTTCACGACATATGAGCGCGTTCAACTGCGCGACTTGGTCGTTATCAAAACCAACGGTAAACGGGAAGATTTTGATCGGGACAAGCTGGAACGCTCGATCCGCATCTCGATGCAAAAGCGTCCGGTGGATCCTGAACGGATCGATCAGATGATCTCGGGCATCGTGCGCCGATTGGAAAGCATGGGGGATACCGATATTCCCTCCAACAAGATCGGAGAAATCGTCATGGAAGCTCTGGCGCGGATTGATACCGTTGCCTATGTTCGCTTTGCGAGCGTATACAAGAATTTCCAGGCGGCCGATGATTTCGAGGAGTTTGTCCACGAACTGCGCCCGCCGCAGCCTTCGACGGACGAGTGAGCGACACAGATAAGCGATTTATGGCGTTGGCCTTGTCTTTGGGCCAGCGCGGCCAAGGCGGATGCTGGCCCAACCCCGCCGTCGGGTGTGTCATAGTGCAAGACGGGCGGATTGTTGGTCGTGGTTGGACACAACCCGGCGGACGCCCCCATGCCGAGACCGAAGCATTAACGCAGGCCGGTGCGGCAGCCCGTGGTGCGACAGCCTATGTTTCACTGGAACCCTGCGCCCATCATGGCAAAACACCACCTTGCGCCGAAGCGATAATTGCCGCTGGCGTAGGTCGCGTCGTTGCTGCGCTTGAGGACAGCGATCCGCGTGTGGCGGGGCAAGGCTTTGCAATGCTGCGCGATGCGGGGATCAAAGTTGAAACTGGTGTTTTGTCAGATCAGGCGGCGCTGCACCTGGCTGGCTTCTTTCTGAAAACTGAACAAGGCCGCCCCTTTGTAACGCTGAAACTGGCCAGCAGCTTTGATGGGCGGATCGCGACCGCGACAGGCCACAGCCAATGGATCACTGGCCCAATATCCAGACGCGCGGTCCACGCAATGCGGGCGCGTCATGATGCGGTGATGGTCGGGGCAGGCACGGCGCGCGCAGATGATCCGTCTTTGACTGTGCGAGATGTTGGCGCAACTCATCAGCCCGTGCGCGTTGTCGTGTCGCGGCATATGGATTTGCCGCTGATGGGCCAGTTGGCGCGTACGGCGTCCGAAATTCCGGTTTGGTTGTGCCATGGCCCACACCCGGATGCCGATCGGGCTCGGGCGTGGGAGGGGTTAGACGCACGTTTGATACCCTGCACCCTGAAAGATCACCATATTGATGCGGTCGATGTGCTGCAGCAACTGGGCCATGCAGGTTTGACCAGCGTCTTCTGTGAGGGCGGGGCTGCGCTGGCTGCCTCATTGCTGGCAGGGGATCTGGTTGACGAGCTGGTAGGGTTCACAGCAGGACTGACCATCGGGGCCGAAGGTCTTGCTGCGGTTGGAACGCTGGGGTTGGAGAAACTGGATGCTGCCCCCCGTTTCGAGCTCGTCGAAACGCGCGCACTAGGGGACGATGTATTCCACCGATGGCGACGATCTACGCAATAGGCGAGATGCTCAACGCCACAGATGGGCATAGGTTGCGAAGATGCCTTGCAGTTTAGACAGAATACGGTTCAGCGGCCTGGGATGAGCGACGTAACCGCTCGACAGGCGTTCGACGACGATTTCAACGGGGCAGGGCTGTCCTGTGACGGGGTCCATGTAGCGCGGGTAGTCGATCAACGTCGCGTGAAACAAACCCATTAGAGAAGGTCGCGCGCCCCGGCGTGCTGGGACTGTGCCAAGATCGGTGGTCAGCCCCCAACCTGCATAAAAAGGTGCCCCCAGCGTCGTGACTTTAACCCCTCGCAAAAGCGCCTCGAACCCAGTCAGCGAGGTCATGGTCCAGAGCTCGTCGACTTGCGCCAACAAAGCCGCAGGATCCATGTTTTCGGCCACCACATCTGCCAGTTTGTGGGCGTCAATCTTTCCCTCCCGCAGACCAGCTTCGACGTCAGGATGAGGCTTGTAGATCAATACTGCGTCTGGATGCGCATCCCGCGCGGCACTTAGCAGGTCCATATTCGTGCGCACCTCACCGGTTCCCAACAAGATAGACGCATCATTTTCAACTTGCCCCGGAACCAGGACCCGATGACCTTCGGGAAGTGAAAGACTGGTGCTGCCGGTATTGTATTTGCTCAACCCTTTGGACAGCAGCTGTCCTACCATACGCTCGACCCTTTGTTCCTGATCGGGTCGCAGGGTTTCACGTTTTGCGATCAGTTCTTCCAACCGGCTGGGCCGTGTCGGATCGTAGTAAATCCCCAGATCATCCGTCACCAGCGAGACTGGGGGCACAAGTTCTGCTCCTAGCCCACGCGAACGCAGAAAGCCGTCCTCGACCCGTGTGGCGTCTTCGATGCCTCTGGCCTGACTGGCCCAGACCATATGCGGACGTTTTGATACTGTAGGGGCTGCCGAGAAAAACCGAATCTTTTGGTGCCGCCCAAACATTTGCTGCAGGTGTCTGCGCTTCCACAGACGCATCCCCGAAGCCGTCCAGCCCAAATGATCCTGGCGCCACGCCCGGGTCTGCGCCTCTAACGTGTCCAATACGGTTTCAAGCTCACAAAGCTGGTCCCGATATGGGTCATACCATGTGGGGTAAAGCAGCATGGCTGCGGCAAACAATTGCGCCCGGGTCAGATTGCGTTGGCGGCGTGGGATTGGGTTTTCATCCTGTGTCAGGCCCCAACCAGAATAGAAAGGGTGTCCAAAAACGCGTGGTTTGTGGCCCGCCAGGATCGCCTCGAACCCCATTTGCGAAGACATGGTGTAAACACCGACAGCCCCATCCAACAACGACCACGGGCTTATTGGCTTGCGCAGAACAGACACCCGATCCGACTGGTCCTGGTCCGAGAAATATCCCTCGCGGTGACCTGCAAGCGTTTCCGGGTGCGCCTTGATCAGAACGCGCATTCCGGGGTTTTCTTCCTGAGCAATCACCAGCATTTCTCGGAAACGGGCATGGTCGCCACCGCTGGCTGTCACAGCCGCATCGCCCTGTGTTTGATCAATGACAAGAACATAACCGGGTTCGGGTGGTTGAACGTCCAAGTCAAAAGCCGAGTATTTGCTGAGGTGCAATTCTTTCAACCGCTCAATCGCGCCACGTGCCCGGTTCAGCAAGGCGGTGTCATCTAACGGGTGAGACGACAGAAGCGTTTCGAGATCCGACGGCGTTTCGGGGTCAAAATGCAGGCCGGTTTGATCCAATAACAGACCCAGCGGCGCTTCACCGCCCCGACCCGGGTGTAGTGACCTGAGGAAGGCATCCTCTACGCGCAGGATCGACGTGTTGTGTTTCTTCGCGACATGCATCCCGCGATAGGCGGTTGGACTGTTTCCCCAAACACCCACAGCATCGCTTTGCTGAGGTAGGCCAAGACGTATGTCATACCCGGCCAGCGACAGAATGCGCCTGATGCGCTTGTTTGTAAGAAAACCACCGTTGTAGACAAACAGCCGGGTGCGCTCAGCCCCGGCTGGGGTGCCCCGATCCAGGACCATTCATCAGTTACCTGATAGCGTGGCTATGTTTGCAACCGGGGTCAGCCCGCCCGCAATAAGCGAGATTGATTTGCTCCACTGGGCGTAGGGGGCTTCGGTCACGTAGATTGTGTCGTCGTCGCGAACAACAAAGTCCCGCGCAACGAAAAGGCCGTTTGGCGCAGTCAGGTTCAACAGATAGATCAACCGCTGCTCCCCCTGCAAGTCAGCCCGTCCCATCACATTGCGAGCAACATCCTGCCGTTCTTTACGTAGAATGAAGATCCCAGTGGGGTCCGATGACAAGGTCAGCAATCCGCCAACCTGTGCCAAAGCCTCAAGCGCGGAAAGGTCCTGACTTTCAAACGCGACCCGGGATTGCCCACCTGTGGCGCCCAACGCGATGTAGGATCGGCTGTCTTCTTCCACTAGGATGCGATCCCCACCGCGCAACGCAACATCCAGCCTGGGATTGCGGAACAGATCCTCGTACCAGATGGTGCCCTTCTGATCGCCGCGGATCAGGGTCACAAGCGCAATATCCGAGGCGACAGAAACACCACCAGCCTGAGACAACATACCCAGCAAAGATCGGGTAGGCCGTTCAATCGGGTAGATGCCAGGCGCCGCAACGGTGCCCGTCAGGGACACGGTCGATCCGTCACCTGCGACACGGCGTACTTCGACCTGAGGGTCAGGTGTTTGTTCCTGAAGCTTGTTTGTGATCAAAACGCGCAGTTGCTCTGGCGTGTTGCCTGCAGCGCGCATGCGCCCGGCATAGGGGACAAAGATGAACCCTTCGCTGTCGACCTGAACTTCGTCCAGCGCGGTGGCTGCACCGGTCTCACCGGACAAAAGGCCATCGTCGACGTTTTCCCAGATGGTCAACCCAAGGACATCACCCGGTCGCACCGTATCAGCCGTCAGAGTCTGTGCGGTGCTGAATGAGGAAGAAAACCCGTATTGCGGGACAGCGGAGGTGGCTCTGGCCACGCGGTCATCCACCTCGACAACAAACGCGTTGCCGCCGTTTTCGACAGAACCGGCCAGGATCTCGTTTTTGTTAGGCCCGGACTTGGGAAGCTGGCAGGCGGCCAGAAAGCCAAACGCCGCGACAAGGGAAATCCCCCGCATCCATCGGATTGGAAAGCTCTGCACTGCCGAATATCCTCAAGTTTCTTAGTTTTCGGCAGAATACCGCTTTGGAATCGCAACTTCCAGTCGCAGATGGCCAGAGCTACTCAACGATTCTCAACTGTGGCGTTATCGCCTCGTTGCTTTTCAGGACAGATTGGTAGGGATCATGGATCTGAAGCATCATATCTACCATCCGCCGCAACAGCTGTCGGCGACCACGACGGGAGTAAAACCCGCCCGGTATCTGGCTGGTTTCCAAAAGGAATTGGCGGTAACTGCGGTATGCGTCGCCGTCAGGAGCGCTGGGATTGGCAAAAAACGCAGCTATGGATTGTTGTGAGACAAATTCAGGCTTGTCGTAAACTGATTTCCCAAAGATGCGCAGCGGGATATCGCGCCACAAAACCTGCTGACCCGCCGTCGAATTGATTGTCACGGCAGAGTTCGCCTCGTCCAGCAGTTTGGCGAGTTTGCCGCCGGGCACATAGTGAACCCGGCCCTGAATTCCGTATTGCTTCGCCAATTGCCGCACGCGGCGGCGCAGCGGCTCACGGTGGTTTTCCAGAGGGTGTTCCTTAACGACCAACCGGTGATGCTTGGGTGCGCCTTGGGCGAAACCCTCGATCACCGTCTCCAGAAATTCGCTCATGCTGGAAAAGTCAGAATGAGCCTGCACCGAGCTGTCGTGACCCAATTGCAGCAGCGCGAGGTGATAGGGAAACCCGCCCGAGCGCACGCGTGCGGTTGCCCAACTGCGTTGCACCCGATGAAACGGCATAAGGATAAGCCGTTTGAAATACAGCATGAATTCTCGTGAGACGGGCAATTCCCGGTGGCGCTTGAAGTTACGGTAGCGCCCGTTCAGGAATAGGACGAACCAATGATATAGCGCGCCGTAGAAAATGTGCTGCCGCATGTCCCCCCAGTGGGACGGCGGTGGCGGCGCTTTGGACGCGGACGCCTCCAGCGCATGTTGCATCTGATCGATGTCCAGTGACATCAGGCGTGAATTGCCGTTCGACCCGCCCCGTTCATAGGTCACCCACCATGGGCGAAGGTACCCTTCTTCGAACACATGGACCATCACGCCGCGGGATTTGGCGATTTCCGCCGCACGGGCGTGGACTGGGCGGGTATCGCCATATAGCACGATGTCCGTCACACCTTTGCCAACGATCAGGTCAACCAAGGCATCCGGCCATTGTTCAATCGTGTCTCGGAACGGAATGTAGCTTGCTTTTTCAGACCAGAATGCACGATCCCCGGCATTGAAGCCTACGCGCCACGTTTGCGCCCCCGACGCGCGCAGCATGCGTCCCAGAGCATTGAAAAATGGCCCATGTGGTCCCTGCAAGAACAGGAAGACGCGACCTTTGGAACCTGAAAACGAGTGGTGCATGTAATCTGCTTTAGTCTTAGTTATTGTCAAAACTATGCCCGTTTCGCCCAATTCCAACAAGCCAGGGCTTGCCCGCCAGGGTTACTGAGCGTAACTCGACAGTGATAGTCAGGCACAGGTTATGAACTGAGGGTTAACGGAATGTTTACAGGGATCGTTACAGATGTTGGCACTGTCGCCGAGTTGGAGCAGCAAGGTGACCTGCGCGCGCGGATCAAGACGGCCTATGACACTGCGGGCATCGATATAGGTGCGTCCATCGCCAGCGACGGTGTTTGCCTGACTGTGATTGCACTGGGTGACGATTGGTACGACGTCCAAATCAGTGCCGAGACCGTCTCCAAGACCAATCTGGAAAGCTGGACGATTGGGAAGCGGATCAATCTGGAGCGTGCTCTGAAGGTTGGTGATGAACTGGGCGGCCACATCGTCTCGGGGCATGTCGATGGCGTGGCAGAGGTGGTCGAAGTCGCCGACGAAGGCGACAGCACCCGTGTCACCTTGCGCGCGCCAAAGGATCTGGCGCGGTTTATCGCACCAAAGGGGTCGGTTGCCTTGAACGGCACGTCTTTGACGGTAAACGAAGTTGAGGGCTGCGATTTCGGGATTAATTTCATTCCGCACACCAAGGACGTTACGACCTGGGGCGACGTATCAAAGGGCGACCGTGTCAACCTCGAGATCGACACACTTGCACGCTACGTCGCGCGTTTGGCCGAAATGACCTGACCTGGTTTGGGGCACACAACGTCGCGTCGCGGCCAGCCAGCGCCGTTTGCGGTCTGGCCTTTGGGCGCGTGGTGGTCTATCCCGCCCTGCAGATATGCTCTTGTGAAAGGCTGCCCCATGAGCTTTGAAACACCCGGACCGGTTGAGGCCGAGCTGCGCGACGCGATCAGCCCGATCGAAGAGATCATCGACGAGGCGCGCAAAGGCCGGATGTACATTCTGGTCGATCACGAAGATCGCGAAAACGAAGGCGATCTGGTGATCGCTGCCGAGTTTGCGGATGCCGAGGCGATCAACTTCATGGCCACCCATGGGCGCGGTCTGATCTGTCTGCCAATGACGGCGGAACGTATCGATTTGCTGGGTCTGCCAATGATGGCAGTGAATAATTCGTCCCGTCACGAAACAGCATTTACCGTTTCGATCGAGGCGCGCGAGGGCGTGTCGACCGGGATTTCTGCCGCTGATCGCGCGCTGACCGTAGCGACTGCGATCAACGAGCAAAACACCATGGCGCATATCGCGACACCCGGTCATGTTTTCCCGCTGCGGGCTAAGCGGGGTGGGGTGCTGGTGCGCGCGGGTCATACCGAGGCCGCGGTCGATATCTCGCGGCTGGCAGGGTTGAACCCTTCGGGCGTGATTTGTGAGATCATGAAGGCTGACGGCACCATGGCACGCCTGCCGGATCTGGTGGCTTTTGCCAAAGAGCATGACATGAAGATCGGCACCATCAGTGATCTGATCACGTATCGGTCTCGCAACGACAATCTGGTGGTCGAAACCTCGCGTGAAACGGTCACCTCGGAATATGGCGGCGATTGGGAGATGCGGATTTTCACCGATCAGACCCACGGCATCGAACATGTCGTCATGATCAAAGGCGATATCACGACACCCGAGCCCGTTCTGACACGCACCCATGCCCTGCACGAAGCGCCCGATATTCTGGGCCTGGGACCCAAACCGCCACAGGAACTGCCCCGTGCGATGGAAATCATCGCTGCAGAAGGACGAGGTGTGGTCTGCCTGTTCCGTCAGCCGCGCAATTCGCTTTACGCGGCCGAGGACGAAGGGCCGAGGACCATCAAGCAAACCGGCCTTGGGGCTCAGATCCTGTCCAAGATGGGCGTTCAGGAGTTAATCTTGCTGACCGACTCACCAGAAACCAAATATCTGGGTCTGGACGCCTTTGGTCTGTCCATCGTCGGAAACCGCTCCATTCTCAAGGAGGGATGATCATGGCTGAACAAGACAAACACGGCGTTCTGCCAACGCCAACATTCGACCGCCCGGTGAAATTGTTGATTGTCGTCGCGCCGTTCTACCGCGCCATCGCTGACAACCTGGTTGCCGGTGCCAAGACCGAGATCGAAGAGGCAGGCGGCACCTGTGACGTGGTCGAAGTGCCCGGTGCGCTGGAAATCCCCACCGCCATCGCCATGGCTGACCGTCAGTGCAATTTCGACGGCTATGTTGCATTGGGCTGTGTCATTCGCGGAGAGACCACGCACTATGAGACGGTGTGCAATGACTCCAGCCGCGCCATCCAGTTGATGGGTCTGCAAGGTCTGTGCATCGGTAACGGCATCCTTACGGTCGAGAATGACGATCAGGCCGAGGTGCGCGCCAACCCTGAAAAGATGAACAAAGGCGGCGGGGCGGCCGCTGCGGCCTTGCATCTGATCGCACTCAGCCGTAAGTGGGGCGCTTCGAAAAAGGGCGTTGGCTTCAAGCCGCCGTCCGAGTCCATCCTTGTGGCGGGCGATAGCAACGGACCCACGACAGCATGACCCAGAAAGACGCGCCGAAACCGGCCAACCGGAAACGCCTGATGAAATCCGCCGCGCGGCTGTACGCCGTGCAGGCGCTGTTCCAGATGGAGCAGTCGGGCCAGACGACCGAACAGGTTGTTGCTGAGTTTCTGGATCACCGGTTTGGCGCTGTCTATGAGGGTGACGAAATGCTGGATGGCGATATCTCGGTGTTTCGCGGGTTGGTGGATGATGCGGTGAACTACCAGGCGCCCATCGACCAGTTGACCGACCGTGCGCTGGTTGCGAAATGGCCGATTTCCCGGATTGACCCAACGCTGCGCGCATTGTTTCGCGCAGCAGGGGCTGAACTGACGCAAAGTGATACGCCGCCCAAAGTGGTAATCACCGAATTTGTCGACGTGGCACGCGCTTTTTTCCCGGAAGGCAAAGAACCCAAATTCGTCAACGCCGTCCTGGATCACATGGCCCACGAAGCCAAGCCCGAGGCGTTCTGACACGTTTACCCGAACCTCACATGCACTAGACTCAAAATCATAGCGCAAGGAGGTTCGTCATGCCCAAACTGATCCGCCTATACATCACTCAGGTTGCTTGGGGCTTTGCGATTTCGGCCGTGTTTGTCGGAGTGCTTTTGGCCTTGAACGTCGCCAATCTGCGTCACTTGATTACAAGCTCTGAGATTGGCCTGATTGCCCTTGTCATGATCTGGTTCATGAACGGGATCGTCTTTGCAGGCGTGCAGTTTGCCTACGCGATTATGAGCATGGCTGACAAACCGCAAGGCCCACGCCGCGGTACCCCCGTCGCGCACAGCTTCGAGCCGGCAGTTGCAAAGCAAGAAGCCGAGGCAGGGCGCTGATATCAGGTTAAGATGTGTGGCGGGACCACCAGTCAACCGTGCGGTTTGATTCCCGAGGACCTGTATGTACAGGTGGGCGCCAGGTAATCAGGCCAGGACCTGAACAGAGCCAGCCCCCTCGGAATTGCTTAAGGCCACCAGAATGCTACCTGTCACAAGAAGGGCAGAACCCGCCACGCGCCTAAGTAGGCTGTGCGGCGGGCTTGCACAAGGGGTCAGGCGTCAACTGTTTCGTGCAGCGCGGTACGCATCTTGCCAAAATGTTCGTCCCATCCATTGTCCAGAGCCAAGATCAGGCCAAAGGCCTCTGCGCCCTGCGGCAAGTCTTCGTGCTGCAGGCCAAGGCGTGTGCCTCCTGCGACGGGGTCCAGGGTCCATTTGACGACACTCACGGCTTCCCCCATGGGTTTGACCGTGAACGTATACTCCAAGTATTTCGGCGGCTGCGCGACCCGCACCTCTCCCCAGATCAGCAGATCGCCGCTGGTTGTTCCAAACATCTCGAGCTTTTGCCCTTGGGCCAGCGGGCGTTCGGGTTTGTGAAACCATTCTGCCAACCTGTCAGGCTCTGTCAGATAGGCCCAAACAGTTTCAGGTTCAGCGCGTAGGAAGATCGTTTTTTGCAGAACGGCTTCAGTCATTTCTTTTTCCTTTCAATAGCTTCTTTGAGAGAGTTGAGGCGATCATCCCAGAACTGATCGAAGTAGCTGAGCCAGTCGAGCACTGGGGCCAGGCCCTGAGGTTCAAGTCGGTTAATACGTTCTCTTCCGCGCGCTTCGACCGAAATCAGTCCACCGTCCGAAAGAACGGTTAGGTGCTTTTTTACAGCGGCGCGGGTCATATCGAACCGGGCAGTAAGTTGCCCGATCGTCATCTCTTGGGCGGCAAGGATTTGTACGATGTCCCGACGGGTAGGATCAGCAAGGGCACGAAAGGCGTTTTGGGTTTGGATATGCATCAGTAGCCTCAATTGGGATACCATTTGGTTCTATATAAATAAGATACTAAATGGTATCATGTCAAGGCAGCTGCCTGCTTTACTTTTGTTCGCTAATTGTTCACATTCCTGACATGACGTTGGATCTGCAGCCTGGACAGAAACTGGCACGGGGCGTGTCGCGCCACCTAAGCGCGCACGGCTTTGTGTCTGTTGAGGAATTCGTGCCGCAACGTGGATTGCGTGTGGATGTCATGGGGTTGGGCCCCAAGGGTGAACTATGGGTGATTGAGTGCAAGTCCAGCCGTGCTGATTTCCAGTCAGACTCCAAGTGGCAGGGCTATCTGGACTGGTGTGATCGGTTTTTCTGGGCGGTGGATACCGAGTTTCCAACCGATCTGTTGCCCAACGAAACGGGGCTGATCATTGCGGACGCCTACGATGCCGAAATCATTCGTATGGCCCCGGAAGACAGGGTGGCTCCGGCTCGCCGCAAAAAAATGATCCAAAAATTCGCCACAGATGCAGCGCGCCGCCTGCAGATGCTGCGTGATCCTAGGCTTTGACGGCTCGGGCAGCCTGCGCGGCAGCGCGGAGTTCGTCTGCGATTTCTTCGGCTTCCTCGGGTTCGAAATCCATTGGAACTTCGACCCCATCTGCCTCGATGAACAGCCGCACCATGCCGTGATCTGTCGGCCCGATCTGAAGGTTCGCCTGAATGTCGCGTTCGGTGTTGATGCCCATGTGTGCCTCCGGGACTGAGCGTTCGTGCTAGCGCGCGAAGGGTTGAGAATCAAGTCACCTTTGCTATCAGATGCGGTATGGAAGACGTTGTTCTCAGACCGTTTCGCCCCGATGACGCACCTTGGCTGATCGAACAGCACGGCACGCTGTATGCACAGGCTGAAGGGTTTGACGACAGCTTTGGCCAGCTCGTGGCGCAGATTTTGGATGACTTCATCGCCGAGCATGATCCGTCGCGGGAGCGGGGTTGGATTGCCGAAAAAGGCGGGCAGAGCTGGGTAGTATTTTCTGTGTCTCCCTGACCCAAGAAACAGCAAAGCTGCGGTTGTTTCTGTTGGTTCCACAGGCGCGCGGGTTGGGTTTGGGAAAGCGCCTTCTGGCCGCCTGTACAGGGTTTGCACGCAATGTTGGGTATCAGGAAATGGCCTTGTGGACACACGAAAGCCACAAGGCGGCCTGTGCGCTGTATCGGGCAAACGGCTGGCAGCTATTAGACAGTAAATCTGTGCGGTCTTTTGGCGTCGATCTTGTTGAACAAAGCTGGAGAATTCAGCTTTAATCCTCTTGCATTCCGGGGGCGTGTTCGGTAAATCGCCCCTCACGAGTGCCGCCTTAGCTCAGTTGGTTAGAGCGCTGGATTGTGGATCCAGAGGTCCCCTGTTCAAGCCAGGGAGGCGGTACCATCTCTCTAAAAAATCAGAACAATATGGCGTTGTGAGCGTTGATTCCGCGATGAAAACTTCAGACGCGCAGTTTGATCAGCGCGCCAGGTTCAGCCTGAATTTCATCTTGCCTTGTTTGGCGACGGGAAGATGCCGGTTCAGATGTGTGTTGATCAGGCCAAAGCCCCAGACGATCACCAGAGTCAGCACGATGAAATAAAACGCCAGGATCGGGTAGGGGACAAACGGGTTGAATGTCTTGTCGGCAAAGTAGCTGGCATAGTACAGCGCATCACCCCGTTGCTGCCACGCAGGAAAGGCAGAAAAATACACCAGCGTGGTTGCGTGGAACAGAAAGATTGCCTCGTTGGTATAAGCGGGCCAGGCCAACCGCAGCATCGTGGGCCAGACGATCCGGCGGAACCGGGACCAGCCGGACATCCCATAGGCATCTGCCGCCTCCAGATCGCCTTTGGGGATCGACCGCAGCGCGCCATAGAAAATCTCACCTGTGTAAGCTGCCGTGTTCAGGAACAGCACGATCAACGCCCCCAGCCAGGCCGAGGTGAAGGCGTCAAACATCGGGTAGGGTTTCTTCAATGACAGAAAGAAGAAATAGGCGAAGAAGAATTGGATAAATAGCGGTGAGCCTCGAAACAGGAAGATGAACCACTCGGACGGTTTTCGCAGCCACTTGTTCGCAGAGAATTTCCCAAGCGCCAGTGCAGTGGCCAGAAAGAACCCCGTCGCCAGAGCCATGATCCCGAAATAAACGTTCCAGATCATGCCTGAACCGATGAGGGTGAACTGTTCGCAGAGCGTAAAATCGTTCTTGGGCAGCAGACGCTCGCCAATGCCGATGGATCTCAGGCCGTAGTCCTGAATGGTTTGCAAGCAGCTCATGCTGTCGTCTCCTTGCGCAGCAACTCACCACCGGATGTGGCCTGGCCATGGGACAGCTTTTGCATCAGGCGTTCCAACCCGATTTCCGAAACGCGGGTCATGCCAAGATAGAAAACCAACAGGAAAAGAAAGTACCACATGCGCCAGTCGCCATGCGGGTATTGTGTAAACTTTGACGTCTTTGTACCGCCCAGCTCGCGGGCCCAGTAGACGATGTCCTCGATTCCCAGCAAGAACAGCAGGGGGGTCGCTTTGATCAGCACCATCCACAGGTTGGACAGGCCCGGCAGGGCGTAGACCCACATTTGTGGAACCAGGATGCGCCAGAATGTCTGGCGACGGGTCATCCCATAGGCTTCGGCTGTTTCAAGCTGCGCGTGCGGTACAGCACGCATCCCCCCGAACAGCACATTGGCCGCGAAAGCGCCGAAAACAATTGAGAACGTAATGACCGCCAGCAGGAACCCATAGGTTTCGTGGACCCATTCCGGGGCGGTACCCAGCGGTAGTTTAGCGGCGCGGCAAACGATAAAGTCGTTGCCCTGCCGGATTGGATCCGTCCATTCGGGGCACATGACCTGATGGCGCGTCCATTCGAAGGCCTGATCCAGAGCGATCACGAAAAACAGGAAGAATGCGATGTCCGGCACGCCACGTACAATGGCGATGTATCCTTTGCCCAGCCAGCTGAGGGGCAGGAAATGCGACCGTGCTGCCATCGCGCCTGCAAACCCAAAGCCAAGCGCAACGGGCGCGGTGACGGCCAAAAGTGCCAGAACCTTGATGAAGGACAGGTAGAATGACCAGTGGACGCCATTGGTCAGATAGCACGAAAACCAGCGGAACGTGCCCAGCGTGTCAGGATCAGCGCAGTAGGAGAACATATGGCGTCTTTCGAACGTCGCGCCCGACCTGAAGTCGGGGTAGGTTCGGCGCTAATGCGCGCCGAACCGCAAGGCAAATAGCTTAGTTGGTTACAACTGTACCGTCTGTTCCGTAGGTGGCGGTTTCTTCGCCAAACCACTTCTTCAGCATCTCGTTCAGTGTACCGTCCGCCTTCATCGAGGTGATGGCTGCATCAAATTTGCCGCGCAGCTCGCCGTCGCTTTCACGCAGGCCCATGCCGATACCACCACCCAATGGAACCGGATCGCCGATAAAGACCAGCTCGCCACTCGATTCCTCGACCAGCGGTGCCAGATAGTCACGGTCGGCCAGAACGGCGTCGGCTTCGCCGTTACGCACGGCTGCGATGGTTTCTTCCGGAGTTGCGAACTCGACCAGAGTTGCACCGGATTCTGCCACATGGCCTGCTTGAATGGTCGCGGTTTGGGCTGCAACAACACCGCCCGTTACGTCAGCCGCGTCAGACGTCGCAACATAGGCCGATGCGGTGGGTGGAAAATAGTCCTGGGTGAAGTCGATGACTTCGTCACGCTCGTCGGTGATCGACATGCCAGCCGCGATAGTGTCGTAGTTGCCAGAGACCAAGTTTGGAATGATCGAATCCCAGTCGTTCTTGACCCACTCGCAGTCCAGTTCGGCGCGTTTGCAAAGCTCATCGCCCAACTCACGCTCGAAACCGTCGATCTCGCCGGCGTCATTGATGAAGTTGTACGGAGGGTAAGCGCCCTCGGTACCCATGCGAACTGTGTCTGCCATTGCTATACCAGCAGTCAGTGCCAGCGCTGCGGTTGTCAGAATCAGGTTTTTCATTGGTTACTCCCCAGTTTGTTTCTTCCTGAAAGTTATGCCGCCTGAGTGGCGGATAGAAAGCCCCGAAGCCGTTCGGATTCGGGGGACGTAAAGATATCTTCGGCGGTGCCTTCTTCTTCGATCAAACCGTGATGAAGGAACACGACATGGCTTGAGATGTCAGCCGCCATCTTCATATCATGGGTTACGATGATCATGGTACGACCTTCGGCAGCCAGATCTTTGATCACCTTGATGACTTCCTGCTCAAGCTCTGGGTCGAGCGCCGATGTGGGCTCATCAAACAACAGAGCTTCAGGTTCCATGCACAGACCACGGGCGATGGCCGCTCGTTGCTGCTGGCCACCAGACAATTGGGCCGGGTAAACATCGCACTTGTCGCCGATGCCAACTTTTTCCAGATATCTGCGAGCGCTATCTTCAACCTCAGCCTTATCACGGCCCAGAACCGTAATCGGCGCTTCCATCACGTTCTGCAGGATAGTCAAATGCGCCCAAAGATTGAATTGTTGAAACACCATGGACAGGTTGGTGCGGATCCTCAGAACTTGCTTGGAATCCGCTGGTCTGCGGCTATGGCCTTTCCCCGACCAAAGCACCGGTTCGCCCTTAAACAGGATCTCACCTTCCTGGCTGTCTTCCAACAGGTTGCAGCAGCGCAGAAGCGTCGATTTACCTGAGCCGGACGACCCGATCAACGACACCACGTCTCCTCGATGGGCGGTAATGTCGACCCCTTTTAACACTTCGAGATTGCCGAAGCTTTTGTGAAGGTTGTTGATCTCAATAACGGGAGCGGGTTCTGTCACGGACGGTCCAGTAGCTTGTGGTGTTGGTGCGGTACTAGGGCTTAAAAATCAGAGCAATGCAATGCGCAAATCACCAAACCAAGCCCGGAATCCACCAAAGTGACCAGACGTTTTCACCAAAACGGTCAGCTATTGTGCCGCAGCGCCTGTGGCGTAGGCGGAGTTGGGACGGCAAGATATTGATCCGCGTCTATCGGGATCAGCCCCCGGATGTGGAGCGTCTGCCTGTCTTCTTGTGACAGTTCGACAATGGCTGACTGAACCGCGTCTGCAATCCGGCAAGCATCTCGCCCAAGGGCCGTAATAAAGGGCAGCGCGGGGGTCGGCGAAGTGGCAGCCACTTCACGCAATCTATCCCCCAAATCTGTATGTTCTTCTAGCAAAAGCCAGGTCAGCGCATCCAGCGAGGCAAAATCGGCCGTTCCATCTGCGACGGCTTCGGCGGATAACGCATGCCCGCCCGTTTCCAGCAGCCTTGTCGGCACCAGACTCATCTGAGACAAATGAGTAATTGGCGCGGCCCAGCCTGATTGGGAAAGAGCCTCGTTATAGGCAAAAACACCTTGCGCCAGCTCTTGCAGATCACGCTGATCTTCTGACCGGGCCACAATCACCGAGCGATAATAACCCGGCAGGCATCCTGGCAATCCGTAGTCCGGCGTACCGACCAATTGCACGTGATTATGCAGCTTGGTTCTGTAGGGCATCCCGCAGGTTTGGGCAAAGATCAGGTCCGGGCTCATCCAGACCTTCCACATGTCGCAATTACGGGTCAGTTGCGCTGGACCGTCGTTCAATTCAGCACGAATCAGACCCCAGAACCGATCATTTGCTGGCCGCACGGCAGGCATGTCATACATGCCCAGCATGGCTGTCACGATTTCGCCACGCTCTGCCGTGCCATTGCAGAGTCCACATCGCTAACACCTAGTAAACTGACGACCAAACGCAGCAGAGAATCTTCTTCACCGGTGCGATGACCGTCAGCCAAGGCAACCGACCAAAGCGCCTGAACTACGGCCAGCCTATCCTCGTAGGCAACAGCCTCTTTGATCGCACGGGTAAACCGGACGGTATCTGGTGCCTCTGCCTCCAGGTCTTCGGCCTGCGCGCGCAGGCTCGCCGATTCGAAAGGCGAAAGGCCATACCGCTCGGCTGATATCCGGTCGATCCGGGCCATTTCAGAATCAGCATAGTCGTTGTCGGATCGTGCGATGCGCACCAATAGGGCCGTCAGGGCCAGGCGGGCATCGTCATCGACCATCGGATCGGGCTGAGGCTGGGTCAGCCGGGATAAAAAATCACTAAACATGAGACAGATATAGACTCGGCTTAGCCCGCATCCAAGCGGGATTGCACACGCTCGCGCGCAGCCTGACTGTCATTGAAGCTTAGACCCATCGCTATTCGAGCTTCTTCGACGATCTTCATTTCGCCTTCGTCCATGTTGCCATCAGCGACGACAACTTCCCAAAGCGCCTCTAGCGCAGCCAGACGTTCCTTCAAATCGGTGGTTTCGCGGATTAGCTTCCCGAAGGTGTCGGTTTCTGGGGCAGCAGCGTGCAGCTTTTCGCAGGTGGCGCGCACCTTGGCGGCCTCAATGGCGTTGTGTTGATACAGGCGCGCGAGAATGCGATCGATCAGGCTGATCTCTTCCAGTTTGTAGTCTCGATCCGCTTGGGCAACGCGCACCATCAAGGCCCCTAAAGCCAGTTCGGCATCCGGGTCAGGCAGGTGATCATGTTGCGGCGGTCGAAACGCCTGAAAGAACTTTTTCAGCATGGGAACAGGTTATTCCATATTTTGTGGTCCGCCAAGCGTGGACTACCCGTCATAGCCCTGAATGATCACAAGATCGCCGGTCGAGACCGGGTCACGCAGGGCTTTGGCCTTTTGATAGGCATCGCTTTCATAGCAGGCCTGCGCATCGGCGTAGCTGGGGAATTCGATTACAACCGTGCGGGATCGGGCCTGACCCTCAGGCTCGACCCGCTCGCCTCCGCGCACAAGGAACTTTGCGCCATATTTGGCAAACGCGGCACCGTTTGCGGCGATGTAATTCTTGTATGTCTCCATATCGTGCACATCGACATGGGCAACCCAATAGCCTTTGGCCACGGCGCGTCCTCCTGTGGATTCCCACGCAAGGTGCGAAGGAAACGAAGAAAATGCAATCCCCTAAAGGTGGTCAGTTCGACGGGCCAATCGCCTTATGCGCATTGTCCTGCAGCCAGGCGAGCATTTGCCGATACGGCACCGGCCCGTAGCTGATCCGTGCCACGCCAAGCCCGGCCAGAGTAGGCGTGTCGGGCGTGCCGGGCAGGGCAATGATGTTGACGGGCAAATCGGTTGCGTCGCACAGCCGTTTGATCATGGCTTCGTCTTTCAGACCAGGGGCGAAGAAACCGCTGGCGCCGGCATCGGCATAGGATCTGGCACGGGAAATGGTTTCGTCTAGCATAGCGTCGTTGTGAGTGTCGGGCGCAGCTTTCAGAAAGACATCAGTGCGCGCGTTGATGAAGGCGGGGATGCCCGCTGCATCGCAGCCTTCACGCATTGCGGCGACCCGGGCCGATTGAGTTTCGATGTCATAAAGGTCTTTGGTGCCAATGATTTGGTCTTCAAAGTTAAAGCCGATGACCCCGGTTTCAAGGGCGTTCCGAACGTTGACTGCGATCTCAGCCGGGTCTTCGGCGTAGGCCCCCTCAAGATCCATCGAGACCGGCAGATCTACCGCCGCGACGATCCGACGGGCGTTATCCAGCGCGTGATCGAAGGGTATGTTCTGACCATCTGCAAAACCCTGCGCCATGGCAACCGGAGCACTGCCCGTGGCCAGCGCCTTGGCCCCGGCATCACGTACGGCACCAGCGCTGCCTGCATCCCAGATATTGTAGAGGACAATTGGATCGCCCTTTTTGTGCAGGGCGGCAAAGAGTTCTGCGCGGGTGATTTGATCAGTCATGGCCGGTCTCCTGTCGCTGTGTTGACGACAGTTATCCGTGTGATCGACTATCACGTACAGAAAATTCTGCGTATTCCGTCACATTGCAGTGATTTCAAGCTTAGACCAAGCGTGACGTTTCCTTGGCTGCACGTACAAAATCGCGGAACAACGGGTGTGGGTCAAAAGGTTTGGATTTCAGCTCGGGGTGATACTGCACACCGATAAACCAAGGGTGATCCGACCATTCAACGATCTCGGGCAGGCGACCATCCGGTGACATGCCTGAGAAGTTCAAGCCTGCCTTTTCCAGTTTGTCGCGGTATTTGATGTCGACTTCATACCGGTGACGGTGGCGTTCTTCGATATTTGTGCCGCCGTAAACCTCGTTCACTTTCGAGCCATCGGCCAGAACGGCGTCGTAAGCACCCAGACGCATGGTGCCGCCCTTATCATCGCCTACTTTGCGTTCGACTTTGTGATTGCCCTGCACCCATTCCTTTAGGTGATAGACAACCGGCTCGAACCGTTTCTTTCCTGCTTCGTGGTCAAATTCTTCTGAACCGGCTTCTTTAATGCCGGCCACGTTGCGCGCCGCTTCGATGACAGCCATCTGCATGCCCAGACAAATGCCCAGATATGGCACTTTATGTTCGCGTGCATATTGCGCGGCTTTGATCTTACCTTCGGTGCCACGTTCGCCAAACCCGCCAGGGACAAGGATCGCATGGAACCCTTCCAGATGTGGCGCGGCGTCTTCGGTGTCGAACACTTCGGCATCGACCCACTCGACCTTCACGCGGACCCGGTTGGCCATTCCGCCATGGGTCAGGGCCTCGGCAATCGATTTATAAGCGTCTTCCAACTGCGTGTATTTGCCAACGATGGCCACCTTCACCTGACCTTCGGCATTGTGGATACGGTCGCTGACATCTTCCCATTTGGTCAGATCGGGTTTAGGCGCAGGGCTGATCTGGAACGCGTCCAGAACGGCTTGATCCAGACCTTCACGGTGATAGGCCAGCGGGGCATCGTAGATGGTGCTCAGGTCCTGAGCCGCGATCACACTGTCAGCGCGGACATTGCAGAACAGGGCCAGCTTTTCGCGCTCTTTCGTCGGGATTGGACCTTCAGAACGGCAGACCAAAATATCGGGGGCCAGACCGATAGAGCGCAGCTCTTTCACTGAGTGCTGGGTCGGTTTGGTTTTCAACTCGCCCGAGGCTTTGATGTAGGGCAGCAGCGTCAGGTGCATGAACAGGCATTGACCACGCGGCTTATCCTGGCTGAACTGGCGGATCGCTTCGAAAAAGGGCAGGCCCTCGATGTCGCCCACGGTGCCGCCGATTTCACATAGCATGAAATCAACTTCATCCTCACCGATTGCGATGAAATCCTTAATTTCGTTGGTGACGTGCGGGATCACCTGAATGGTCTTGCCGAGATAATCGCCGCGGCGTTCTTTTTCCAACACGTTGGAATAAATCCGGCCCGAACTGACCGAGTCGGTCTTGCGCGCCGCGACGCCGGTGAAACGCTCGTAATGACCAAGGTCCAGATCGGTCTCGGCCCCGTCATCTGTGACGAAAACCTCACCATGTTCAAACGGAGACATCGTGCCCGGATCGACGTTCAGATAAGGGTCCAGCTTGCGCAAGCGCACCGAGTACCCCCGGGCCTGCAACAAGGCGCCCAGAGCCGCCGAAGCCAGTCCTTTACCCAAGGACGAAACCACACCACCAGTGATGAAAATAAAACGCGCCATGTTTTTCGGCTGCTCCCGTGAGACGTCATTATCAGCTGCCCGGCGGCTTGAAAAAACCGCTGCACCACGGGACTTCACGTATAAAGGATTCGCGCAGGCAGCGCAAGAGAACCGCAAGATGCTGTTGCAGCTCTCTGTCAGATTTCTAGGTTTTGTGGCTTAGTCGGCTTGCGGGATCAGCGGCGCATTGTCACCCTGCGTGGGTGGCAGCAGATCATCCGCCGACGGAACCGCCGGAGTGCTTTCTTCGGTCGATGCCGGTGCCGGAACGCCCAAACGATCGATAACCGAGCTGCCCGAGGATTTTTGCGCAGCTAGAATCGTCAGGGTGATCGAGGTCACGATAAAGCACGCGGCCAACACCCAAGTGACTTTGCCCAATGCGGTCGCTGCTGACCGGCCCGCCATGGCACCACCGCCACCGCCGCCCATGCCAAGGCCACCGCCTTCGGACCGCTGCATCAGAACAACGGCAATCAGGCCCAGGGCCAGGAGGAGATGGATGATGAGAACGACGTTTTCCATGGTGTTCCTGTGCGGCGTAGCGTGTATCGCGTGGTACTTATGCAAGTTTGAAGCTGGGGGCAAGGGACGAGTTGGCATCACAAGACGTGATATCTGATATCACGGTAAAGGGACTGGACAGCCAAATGATCAGTGACGCAAGTTGTGCCCATGCCACATGATGATCACGACCACCCGCATGCCCTATTGCCGCCCGAACCTGCGCTTCGAGTCAAAGCGCTGGAAACGATTCTGACCCGCAAGGGATTGATCGATCCGGCGGCGCTGGATGAGATTATCGACACATATCAAAACAAGATCGGCCCGAAGAACGGGGCACGAGTCGTTGCCAAAGCTTGGGCTGACCCGGAGTTCAAGCAGGCTCTGCTGCAGGACGCGACCGCCGTTGTTGCGGATCTGGGGTATTACGGTCGGCAAGGCGAACACATGGTGGTGGTCGAGAATACGCCTGAACAGCACAATATGGTCGTCTGCACCTTGTGCAGTTGTTATCCTTGGCCGTTGCTGGGCATCCCTCCGGGGTGGTATAAATCTGACGCCTATCGCGCACGTGCGGTGCGGGAACCTCGCAAGGTTTTGTCCGAATTCGGTGTCAGTTTGCCCAAAGACACTTCTGTGCGCGTATGGGATTCAACGGCCGAGATTAGGTACCTCGTCTTGCCAATGCGCCCAGGTCGAACCGAAGGATTAAGCGAGGATGAACTGGCAGCTCTGGTAACCCGCGACAGTATGATAGGCACAGGATTACCCAGGGTGCGTTCATGACCCGGGTTCATGACATGGGTGGACGGTTCGGTGACGGGGCGATCCGCCCCGAATCCGAATCCGAACCGGTCTTTGCCGAAAATTGGCACGCGCGGGCACTGGCCGTGACACTGGCCTCGGGATTCTTGGGGCAATGGAACATTGACGTGTCGCGCCACGCTCGGGAACGTTTGTCACCCAAGGACTACTCTCGGTTTTCTTACTATGAAAAGTGGATATCAGGCCTGGCCGACCTGTTGGTCGAAAACGACGTTCTGACTCTGGATGATCTGCGAGATGCAAGTGAGGGTGACCACCCTTTGGCGGCGCGAATGTTGAAGGCCGAAGCTGTTGCAGGTGCTCTGGCCAAGGGCGGCCCGGCAGATCGCGCTTCGAACACTCCAATCAAATTCGAGATCGGCGAGAGCGTCCGCACAGTGCGCCCAACCGCAAATCGTTTTGTTGATGGGGGCCACACCCGATTGCCGGGCTACGCCTCAGGCGCAAAGGGGCGTGTTCTCAAGTTACATGGAACCCATGTTCTGCCGGACTCAAACGCGCACGGGTTGGGTGAAGCGCCCGAGCCGCTCTACGCTGTCGTGTTCCCTGCATCCGAACTCTGGGCAAACCCGGAACACCCGAAGGACGAAGTTGTGCTGGATCTATGGCAAAGCTACCTGGAACCGCTATGACGGATTGCATTGTGCATTGCGCCCCCGAACCAGTGTTTGCGGAACCCTGGCATGCACAGGTCTTTGCAGTGACGGTGGCGCTGAACGAAGCTGGGCGGTTCGCTTGGCCCGACTGGGCGGTACGATTCTCGGACACTCTAAAGCGTCATGGATTGAACAGGGATCTGGATGGTGGTGACGACTACTTCCACGCTTGGCTCGAAACGCTTGAAGATTTGTTGGCAGACCAAGGCGAAGCCGCGCCGGAAGATGTTATGCGCCTGCAAAGCGCTTGGGAAAATGCCTACCTGACGACACCTCACGGTCAGCCCGTTCGAATATCCCCCACTTAGAAGTGGGCGCTGCCGCCGCCGGAGGCATCGCACGCAGAGCGATTGTGGACTGCGTCGAATTACCGGTTTCCCTGCCGCTTGCGCCCCGCTATATGAGCCGAGTTTGATAACTCAGCGCAAAAGGACCGGATATGGCCAATGTGGTTGTTGTCGGCGCCCAGTGGGGTGACGAAGGAAAAGGCAAGATCGTCGACTGGCTCAGCGAGCGGGCAGACGTGATCGCGCGTTTTCAAGGCGGGCATAACGCCGGTCATACACTGGTCATCGATGGTGAAGTCTACAAGCTGAATGCTCTGCCTTCAGGTGTTGTACGCGGCGGTAAGCTGAGTGTGATCGGCAACGGGGTTGTTCTGGACCCTTGGCATCTGGTGGGAGAGATTGCTTCGATCCGAAAGCAAGGCGTCGAGATTACGCCCGAAACGCTAATGATTGCCGAGAATACGCCATTGATTCTACCCATTCATGGTGAGTTGGATCGCGCGCGCGAGGAAGCGGCGAGCAAAGGGACGAAAATCGGCACCACAGGTCGCGGGATCGGACCTGCCTATGAAGACAAGGTTGGTCGTCGATCTGTGCGTGTTGCCGATCTTGCTGATGAGGCGACACTTGAGGCGCGTGTAGACCGGGCGCTGCAACACCATGATCCGCTCCGCAAAGGATTGGGTATTGAGGCCGTTGATAGGGATGCGCTGGTTGCTCAGCTGAAAGAAATTGCGCCGCAGATCCTTCCGTTTGCTGCACCCGTTTGGAAAGTTCTGAATGAAAAGCGCAAGGCTGGTAAGCGTATCTTGTTTGAGGGCGCTCAGGGCGCGTTGTTGGATATCGACTTTGGAACTTATCCGTTTGTGACGTCGTCGAATGTGATTGCCGGGCAAGCGGCAACCGGGGTTGGCATTGGTCCGGGCTCCGTGGACTTTGTTCTGGGTATTGTGAAAGCTTACACTACGCGTGTAGGTGAGGGCCCGTTCCCGACTGAGCTGGACGATGATGACGGCTTGCGCCTTGGAACCCGTGGGCATGAATTTGGCACGGTCACTGGCCGCAAGCGCCGGTGTGGTTGGTTTGACGCATGCCTCGTGCGTCAGACCTGCGCCACCAGCGGTGTGAATGGTATTTCGCTGACCAAATTAGATGTTCTGGATGGCTTCGAGACGCTGAAGATCTGCACCGGTTATGAACTTGATGGTGAACGTCTGGGTTACCTGCCGACTGCCGCAGACCAACAGGCGCGTTGCAAACCCATCTACGAAGAAGTGCCGGGTTGGAGCGAATCCACTGAAGGCGCACGCAGTTGGGCGGACCTGCCGGCAAATGCGATCAAATATGTGCGCCGGGTCGAGGAATTGATCGAGTGCCCGGTCGCACTACTGTCAACCAGCCCGGAACGGGACGACACCATCCTGGTGACCGACCCATTTGCCGACTGATGAGTGGCGAGGACAAACCCGGCCTCAGCTATAAGGCGCGTCGCCGCTGGTCGTTGGTGGTTCTTTTGGTTGGGCTGCCGCTGTATATTGTGGCGGTGGTGACGGTATTGAACTGGCTGGATCGTCCACCGATCTGGTTGGAATTGCTGGTTTATATCGTTCTGGGCATATTGTGGGCGTTGCCATTCAAGTTCGTGTTTCGGGGCGTCGGCAAAGAAGATCCAGATCAGTCCTGAAGCGCTCTCAGACCGTTGCCTGGAAACAGTTTGCACGAGACCCTGCTTGAGCACCGATGCCTTGGCGACGATGTGAACATCGGGCCGTTTAATGACATTGCAAACTGGGTATTGGACGGCACAATGACCTCGTTGGTTTTGGGCTATTCGGTGTTTGACGATGGCCAATCCCGAGTCGAAGCATTCGGTGGGCTAAGGCATTGGGATCTGGACCTGTCGACGACTGTCGCAGGATTTACTGCCAGCACTGATGAGAGTTAGACCGACCCCTTGATCGGCGCTTGATATAGCAGGGCGATCAATTCGCATTGGGGTGTCTCGGCCATGGGTAATGTTGGGGGTTTTGATGTTGGGTCAGATTTTCAGTGGGAGGCGGTGGTTCAAGCCAGTTGGAAATGGACCGACCGTATCGACGTTGCAGGTGGGAATCGACATCTGAGTGTGGATTTCGAAGAGGGCGAAAACGTAATTGATCTGATTCTGACCGGCCCATATGTCGCGCTGGCATTTAATTTCCAAGCTTAATTGATTCTCTATTGTTTACTTGGCCAACTCAGAATCGCACGTGCAAAGGCGTGGTATTCACCAGTCAGTTCCTCGGCCATACTAAATGGAGTGGGCCACGGCGTGGTCAGCGTCGCCGCAACCTGGCCAGGCAAAAGAGTAAGATCAGCTTGGTGACGTGACGCCAATCGCCTCATCTTTTGATTTGTCGCAAGGCAGAGCATGTGGACTTCGCGAATCCCTCTGTTTTGAGCTGCCGTTAGCAGCCGAGACAACAAGGCGTCACCGATGCCCTGGTCTTGCCAGGGGCTTTCCACCGAAAATGCGGCTTCGGCAATGTGACCATTGCCGTCAGGTTGTAGATACAATTCTGCCAATCCGCGCAGGCAAGTATCCGGGAAAGCGCCAAACACCAATGCTGCGGTGCCAAACATGTCTGATATGTAGGTTTGTAACCGTTGTGGGCGAACAGGTACGCCGAAACGAGATGTCAGGGCCTCGCTGTCCAGATTACTAAAATGTGTAATCACCTGAGCCTTATCGTATTTACGCAAACGTCGGATTGCGATGTCATGCATGGCGCGGCCTCTGTCTGAGCGGGATATCTTGGCAAAAAAAGGAAGCCGGGTTCACTGTAACACAATTCTGCGCTGCAGCATAACTTGGTCAATTGATCGCATGAGTGGCAATTCGCACATCTCTTGGTGTCGACAGAGCTATGCAAAAAGCAAAGGGCCGAGAGAAACTCTCGGCCCTTTTAGTTCAATTTCCTTGAGTGTCAGCCCGCGGCGCGGGCATCGTCTGGGCGAAACCCAATCAGGTGCGACGCCGCGAAACGACCGCCACCCGCTTTTTGGATTTTGCCGTCGCGCAACAATTGTCCGAAAGAACGCAGGCTTTCTTCACGATCAAATTCATCTTGCTTGAACGACCGTACTTTGTTCATCAGCTGCGGGCGCGAAAACTGCTCCTGACCTTCAATGAAGGACAAGTATGCTGCGGCCGCTTCAAGAAGATCGGGCAGGGATTGTGCCTCTTGTTCGCGGGCGAATTGGGCAAAACCACCCTCTTCGGGGACAGCGTCTTCCAACTGAGTACTTACGCGGCGCGGCGAAACCGGGCCAGCGTCTTCCGTCCCGTCATCGACACGCTGTTCTGCAACAAGTTTAAGAGGTGCAGCACTATCGTAGTCGGGCCGCGCGCTGGTCGTATTCGTGTCCGGACGGCGGGGGCTGACCACGGACGCCAGATCGCCGCGATAGTCCTGATCCAGTGATTTCTGTCCAGCGTCACCTTCAACCTTGCGCGCGGCTTCGGTTGCGGCAACCGCTGTGCGTAGGTGCGAGTAGGTTTCGCGTTTGTTGTTGTTGGCCGGGTCTTCCATCTGTGTTCCGGCTTCTTCCATGAGGCGAAAAACATCCTGGTCCGGATCGGTCTTCTCGGCCAGCTTGATGCCTGACGGATCCGAAAGCTTTGATTCGACTTCCGAAATCTCATCTAGCAGGTCTGCCTCATCTTCGGCGGTGATGACACCTTCGGCGGTTTGACCCGGCGCGTCCTCAATCGACGCGCCTTCCGGCTGGCTAGCAACTTCCTCATCGCTCAGGATGTTGAGCATGCCGTCATCGTCTAATTCGACCTCCGACGTTTCGTCGAGATCAGAAAAGAGAATTTCGTCAGTTTGAGGATCGTCTTTCCGCGCCGTCTCGGTCACTGGCTGGGGGTCATCCATTGAAAACGGGCTTTTAACGTTTGCCGGCTGTAAATCTTCTGAACTCAGCGCGCCCGCCTCGAACGCGGCGGTAAGTGCGTCTGCTGGGGCTTCTTTGCTTTTTAGCAACGAGGTGTCTTCGTCTTCGACATAGCCCTGTGGGTTTGCATCCGAATGTGAAACGACGGCGCGGATGCGTTGCAACTTGGATGCTATACTATCAGCAGGCGCAGCTGCTGCGCCAACGGGCCTGTCTGTCTTGGCAACATCAGGCTCTGTCTGTGCTTCGGGGGCAGGCGTTTCAATCATGTTCAGCGAGGCGGCTTGCGAGGTCGGTTCTTCGGGTGCAGTTGCAGTTGAGGGCGCAGCAGCTTCTGTGGCGCGCAGCAACAGACCGGCTTCGCTGTGACTGGCCTCGATGTGTTGGGAGGGATTGCGCTGAGCGATGCGGTTTAGCATTTCTGCATCTGGCTGTGGCGGCTCAGATCCGAAATACCGGTCATCCGCAGCGAGTTCGCGGAAGTAGTCGGCAATGGCTTTCAGAGTTTCGAAGGAATTGTCAAATCCTTCTAATGTGCAGGAAAAGGTTCCATAAGAAACGGTCAACACTTTGTTATTCTGTACCATCAGACACATGTCCTCTACAAACTACGAGCCAACTTGCCCGGGTCCGGGCACACCTGTTGGCTTAAAACTTTTTGTATGAACCTATCATTTTGTGGTCTCAATGTGTCCAAATCCGGAAAAAATGGTCAATCTTAGAAAAAATGGGACAATTATACGGTCAAATGGCCCCATTGGGCTGTTTGGAGGCGGTCAGATTGGGCCAGATGACCTGAATTTGGTGCTGAATCGCGTCACCACCGTTGTCGCGGCGGATGGTGGAGCAGCGGTTTTGGTAGATTCGGGGCGATTGCCGGATGCTGTCATCGGCGATTTTGATTCGTTAGAGAGTACAATCAAAGACAGAATCCCTGACGACCGCTTGTTTCCCATACGGGAACAAGACAGCACGGATTTTGACAAGGCCTTGCGCAGTGTGCAGGCACCCTTGGTTCTGGGCGCTGGGTTTTTAGGCGGGCGTCTGGATCACCAGTTAGCGGTGCTCAATACTCTGGTCACCTATCAAGACCGAGCATGCGTTTTGTTTGGCGAACACGAAGTAGTCTTTCATGCGCCGCCTAAGATTTCGCTGGCAATAGCGCCCGGAGACATAGTGTCTTTGTTTCCACTTGCTCGGGTAACTGGCCGCAGCAATGGGTTGGAGTGGCCCATCGAGGATTTGATTTTTGAACCGAACGGGCAGGTGGGCACGTCCAATCGCGCCTTGTCAGAGGTCGAGCTGCAGATGGATGGACCGGGCTTGCTGGTTATGGTCCCGCGCAACGCGCTGGATCAGGTCATGCAGGCGTTTCTGTCGGGGCAGACCGGGCTGTGGCCCGCTCGCGCAGAATGACGTAAAGCCCAGCAAGGATCGTGATGAAAATCCCAAGCGCGGCAAGACCGTCAGGCAGATCTTTGAAGATCATCCAACCAATCAGGGTCGCAACCGGGATTTCCAAATACTGCATCGGGGCCAAAGTGGCCGAGGGCGCGTAGCGCAGCGACCAGGTCATCAACAGATGCGCCACGGTGCCCAGGATACCGATGCCCAGCAATAGCCAATGGGAGTTGCCAGTCGGTACGATCACCGAGATCTCCCAGATGTCGGCACTCGTTCCGATCAAAAGCACTGGCAGTAATAGTATCGTCGCAAACGCACCAGACACGGCCTGCAACGAAACCGGATCGGTTTCTTTTGCGATCTGCCGTGTGACCAGCATGAAAAGCGCAAAAACCACGGCGACGATTAGGGGTAGCAAGGCAGGCGCGCCGACTTCTGCGAAGCTGGGTTGAATAACCAGCAATGTGCCTGCAAATCCAACGATACAGGCGATCAAACGTCGGGCGCCAACCTCTTCGCCCAGCACGTATTTCCCCAACAGCAGCATGATAAATGGCATCACAAATGCGATCGCGACGGCATCTGCAAGCGGCAGGAACTTCAAGGCACTGAACATTGCTGTAATCCCAACGATATGCAGCACAGTGCGGATCATTGTCAGTCGTAGAATGCGTCCGCGCATTCGCCAGGGGCGGCCGGTGGCGGCAATCAACGGAATCAGGATCAGCGCCTGAATCGCAAAACGCACCATCACTAACAGACCCAATGGTGTGGTTTCCCCCAACAGCTTCGCCGTCGCGTCGCCAAGCGGCGCGAGCACACAAAAACCAAGCATCAGAACGATGCCAAAGACGGGGCGATCCTGGGTCATGCCCGGCACGCTAGGTCAAGCTGTGCCGGGGGGGAAGGGCTAAACGCTCGTTCAGCAGTTGGGAATGTTCACCGCGAGACCACCGAGTGAAGTTTCTTTATACTTCTCATGCATATCCTGCCCGGTCTGGCGCATGGTTTCGATCACCGCATCCAAAGGTACGAAATGCTGACCATCGCCGCGCAGTGCCAGTGACGCCGCCGAAACGGCTTTGATCGCGCCAAGCCCGTTGCGTTCGATGCAAGGCACTTGAACAAGACCAGCTACTGGATCACATGTCATGCCAAGGTGATGTTCCAACGCGATCTCGGCAGCATTTTCCACTTGTTCCGGGGTTCCACCCATTACTGCGCACAGACCCGCAGCGGCCATGGCAGACGCGCTGCCAACTTCGGCCTGGCAACCAGCCTCGGCCCCCGAGATCGAGGCGTTGTATTTCACCAGCCCTCCAATGGCGGCTGCGGTCAGAAGGAAGTCTTCGATATGGCTTTCTGATGCGCCCGGGACATGATCCAAGTAGTAACGCAGAACAGCAGGCAACACGCCCGCCGCGCCATTAGTCGGGGCTGTCACGACCTGACCACCGGCCGCGTTTTCTTCATTCACGGCCATGGCGTAAACACTCATCCAGTCGTTGATGGTGTGCGGCGCTGTCAGGTTCATACCGCGCTCGGCCATCAAGGCATCGTAGATACCCTTTGCGCGGCGGCGCACGCTCAGACCTCCGGGCAGAATACCATCCGTGGACAGCCCACGTTCGATGCAGTCATTCATCACTTGCCACAAGCGGGCCGACCCTTTGGCAAAACTGTTGGCGCACCCGCGCGCGATTTCATTTTCGCGCTTCATATGGGCGATGCTTTTGCCACTGGAATTGGACATCTCCAACATCTCGGCGGCAGATTTGAAGGGAAACGGAACCGGTGCGCCTTCGTCGGTTGCTTTGCCTGCAGCCAGTTCTTCCTCGGTCATCACAAAGCCGCCACCGATCGAGTAATACACTTGGCGCAGGATGACGTCGCCTTGTGCGTCCGTCGCCATCAGGATCATGCCATTGGCGTGACCCGGCAGGGTGTTTTCATAATCAAAGAGAAGATCGGCCTTGGGATCGAATTTGAGGGTTGGCAAACCGTCGGGCGTAACGGAGTGGCTCTCGGAGATCGCCGCCAATGCGGCCTCGGCTTTGGCGTTGTCGTAGGTGTCCGGAACAAACCCTGCCAGGCCCAGGATGGTCGCCCGATCTGTGGCATGGCCGACACCAGTAAAGGCCAGCGAGCCGTGTAGCGACCCGCGCAGTCCCGCAAATTCAAATGGCGAGGCGCGCATCATGTCAAGAAACCGGGCAGCGGCAACCATCGGTCCCATTGTGTGCGACGAGGATGGGCCAATGCCCACTTTGAACATATCAAAGACAGAGAGGAACATGTCAGATAGCTGAGCCTTCAGGAGGAGTGGCGTGAGTGGGAGATGTGAAAGGTGTGACCCCAAGACCCTCGGCCGCAATGGCTGCACGCGTCGCAGGGCGGGTTTCAAGTTGCATCAGAATTTTCTGTAGATAGGGCGTGTCGGGCAGCTGATACCAGCTGCGATCCATTCGGGCAGGATACAGCGCCATCCACCGCATCATACAGGCCAGATAATAGGTCAGGATCGATGGGTGATCGGCGTGTAGCCATTCGGGCGATTGTTTTGCCACCGTATCTAGTGCGTTCAGGTGTCGACGCAGGCGAGGACACATTCCGGCGCGCAGTTCCGCTGCCTTTGCAGATTCAATGTACTGGTCCGCGTAAAACAGGATACGCAGATCTGAATGCAGCGTGTTTGACGCAAAGAACAGCCATTTCAAGAAATCACCGCGGTTAGGGCTGGCTGAGGAGGGCGCGAGCTCACCATGGGTGTCTGCCAGCCACAACAGAATCGCGGCCGTCTCAAATATCGGGCCTTGCGATGTCTCAAGAACAGGAATCAACCCGTTCGGGTTTAGCGCCCGGTAGGCCACGCTTTCTTGCTCGTTCCGGCTGCGATCGACCAGCACAGTTTCATAGGGCAGGTCCATTTCTTCCAACACCAGTCGGATCACCAGCGAGGCGTTGTCAGGAGCATAGTGGAGGCGATACAGCGTCGTCATTCTGTCTACTTATAGCGCTACGTGGAAACAGGAAGACTTGATTGCGACGTTTCCGATAGGAAACGCGTATTTTTGCGACATCATTGGTAAGCGCTTAGGCGATTTCGGGCTCGCAGTCGTTCGACGCATTCCGTATAAGATCGACAGAAAAACAAAGGATAGCTGCCATGACCGGAGAACTGTCGCCCATCGATATGGCAAAATACGTTGCAGCGCGCCGTGCAGCCGACATGGTTGAAGACGGAATGCGTGTCGGTTTGGGCACCGGGTCCACCGCCGCCTGGCTGGTACGCCGTTTGGGCGAAAGGGTTCAGGGTGAAAACCTGCGGATCATGGGTGTTCCGACATCGACCCGGACCGCTCAGCTGGCCCGCGAGGTTGGTATCGAGGTGGTCTCGCTGGATCAGGCCGGGTGGCTGGATCTGACCATCGACGGAGCAGACGAGTTTGACGGCGATCTAAACCTGATCAAGGGCGGCGGTGGTGCGCATTTGCAGGAAAAAATCGTGGCCACCGCCAGTGACCAGATGATCGTGATTGCGGATGCGGGAAAAGAGGTCGAAACACTGGGTGCTTTCCCACTTCCGGTCGAGGTGATCCCGTTTGGTTGGCAAACCACGCGAACGTTGATCGAAGAAGCACTGGACACAATGGATGTGCTTGGCACTTCGGCTGCACTGCGTATGAATGGTGAGGCGCCATTTGTGACGGATGAGGGAAACCATATTCTTGATCTGCATCTACAACGCATTGGCAACGCACGGCAAATGGCCTTGGTGCTGAATCAGGTGCCGGGCGTGGTCGAGAATGGCTTGTTCATCGACATTTGCGACAAGGTCGTCATCGGGCATGGGGATGGTCGGGTTGAATTACGCGACATCAACGAGGGCACAATCGAGCTGGACCAGTTGATCGAAGGGGCCGGCGAAAACTTGTTCTCCGATTTGTCGGATTGAGCCATTTGATGTGTCGCGGCGCAAATCTTGTAAGAAAAGCAGCTATTTCCTCTCCAAAGGGGTTGGCAGGCGTTTTTCTGCGCCCAGATATCCAGAGAATTCTTGCAAGTTGAACGAAGGAACCCGGCATGAGCTTTGACTATGATCTATTCGTCATCGGTGGTGGCTCGGGGGGGGTACGCGCGGCGCGGGTCGCGGCTGGCGAAACCGGCGCCAAAGTGGCGTTGGCTGAAGAGGATCGTTATGGCGGAACCTGTGTCATTCGGGGCTGTGTTCCGAAAAAGCTGATGGTTTTTGCCAGCGAATTTGCTGACACCGTGGCTGACGCACAAGCTTATGGTTGGGACATTCAACCCGGTGCTTTCAATTGGGAAACGTTCCGCGGCAAACTGCATGCAGAACTGGATCGGTTGGAAGGTATCTATCGCAGTATCCTGAAGAACAACGGCGTCGAAAGCTTTGATCAGCGTGCCCATTTGGTGGACGCACACACAGTCGAGCTGGCCGATGGTATGCGCAAGACCGCCAAGCACATTCTGGTGGCCACAGGCGGTCGTCCGGTTGTGCCTGCGTTTCCAGGATCAGAGCTGGCGATTACGTCGAATGAAATCTTCCATCTGGAAAAGATGCCCGAGACAATGTTGATTGTCGGCGGCGGGTACATTGCTTGCGAATTTGCAGGGATCATGAACGGGCTTGGGGTCAAGACGACACAGTTTTATCGCGGCGCGCAAATTCTGCGCGGCTTCGATGACGAGGCGCGTGGGTTGATCAGCGAAGAAATGTGCCAGAACGGGATCGATGTTCACCTGGGCACAAACGTGCTTGAGATGAAGAAGCAGGGCGACAAGATCTGGGTCAAGGCGACCAACGGGTCTGAACAACTGTTTGACACGGTTATGTACGCGACGGGCCGCGCGCCGAATGCCGATGATCTGGGGCTTGAAGCTTTGGGTGTTGAGAGGGGGCGTAAAGGCGAGGTTGTCGTCGATGACTACAGCCAGACGGCCGTTCCCTCGATCTTCGCCATTGGCGATGTCACCGACAGGGTCAATCTGACGCCGGTTGCGATCCGCGAGGGGATGGCTTTCGTCGAAACCGTGTTTAAGGGCAACCCTACACCGGTCGATCACGAGCTTATCCCAACAGCGATCTTTACCCAGCCGGAAATGGGCACGGTTGGCCTGAGCGAGGAAGAGGCCGCCGAACAGGAACCGATCGAGGTGTATGCCACCTCGTTCAAACCGATGCAGAAAGCGTTTGCTGGTGGAACCCAGCGTGTTTTGATGAAACTGATTGTCAGCCAGGCGACACGAAAGGTGTTAGGCTGTCACATCGTCGCGCCGGGCGCAGGTGAGATGATTCAGTTGGCAGGTATTGCGGTAAAGATTGGCGCAACCAAGGAAGACTTTGACCGTACGGTCGCGGTTCACCCGGTGATGGCCGAGGAATTGGTGACAATGCGGCAACCTGTGCGCACTGCTTGATTTGCAAGTACGCGCACACAAGTTACAAGGGACCCCGTGATCACACGGGCCTAAGCGAAGGAATTGAAAAATATGGCGGGCAACAGCGGTGGCCCCTGGGGGGGCGGAGGCTCCTCGGGTGGCGGAGGAAATCGGGGTAACAACGGGGACGGGCGCAAGCCCCCCGAAAGCGACGGCCCGCAGATTCCCGAGATCGACGAGCTGATGAAGAAGGGCCAGGAGCAGTTGCGCGTCCTTATGGGCGGGCGCGGCGGCGGTGGCCGTGGTTCGAATGGCAAGGGTGGTGGTGGCGGTCCCATCTTCACCAAAGGCACTGTTGCCATTGGTCTGTTGGTCGCGGCTGGTCTTTGGGCGGCAGCAAGCTTTTATACGGTCAAGCCAGAAGAACAGTCTGTTGAGTTGTTTCTGGGCGAGTTCTCTGCCGTCGGTAACCCGGGCCTTAACTTTGCGCCTTGGCCGCTTGTGACCGCCGAGGTCATTCCGGTGACCCGCGAACAGAACGAAGATATGGGCGGAGCGCGTGGCAGCGATGACGGTCTGATGCTGACCGGCGACGAAAACGTGGTCGACATCGACTATCAGGTTGTCTGGAACATCAACGACCCCGCCAAGTACCTTTTTAACTTGCGAGATCCTAAGCAAACCATTCAGGCCGTGTCGGAATCCGCCATGCGTGAGATCATTGCGCAATCAGAGCTGGCTCCGATCCTGAACCGGGATCGGGGTATTATTGCGGATCGCCTGCAGGAACTGATCCAGTCCACGATGGACAGCTATAACTCTGGTGTGAACATTGTGCGGGTGAACTTCGACAAGGCCGACCCACCGCAGGACGTGATTGCCGCGTTCCGCGACGTTCAGGCTGCCGCGCAGGAGCGGGACCGATTGCAGAATGTCGCTGACGCCTATGCCAACCGGGTTCTCGCCGAGGCGCGTGGTGAAGCTGCGCAAATCCTGGAAGAATCTGAAGGGTATCGTGCTCAGCAGATAAACAGCGCTCAGGGTGAGGCCAGCCGCTTTAGCGCGGTTCTTGAAGAATACTCCAAAGCGCCGGATGTCACCCGTAAGCGTCTCTATCTTGAGCGAATGGAACAGGTTCTGGGCGACGTAGATAAGATCATTCTGGACCAGAACTCAGGCGGGCAGGGGCAGGGTGTCGTACCCTATCTGCCGCTTAACGAGCTGCGTCGTAGCCCTGCCGCGGAGAGCAACTGATGCGTAAATCACCTATTATTCTGATCCTTGTTTTCATCCTGGCGGTTGTGGGTCTGTCCTCGATCTTTATCGTGGACGAGCGCGAACGCGCGTTGGTTCTGCAATTTGGTCGCGTTGTTGCGGTCAAGGAAGAGCCTGGTCTCGCCTTCAAAATCCCGGTTATTCAAGAAGTAGTCCGATACGACGACCGTATCTTGTCCATCGACGTTCAGCCGCTTGAGGTTACGCCTTTGGATGATCGCCGTCTGGTGGTTGACGCGTTTGCACGCTACCGGATTTCAGACCTTGAACAGTTCCGTCAGGCGGTTGGTGTCGGCGGTATTCCGGTTGCCGAAGACCGTCTGGACCGGATCCTGCGCGCCGAAACTCGTGAGGTTCTGGGTTCGGTATCGTCTCGCGATATCCTCAGCTCGGATCGTGCCGCGTTGATGCTTCGTATCCGCAACAGCGCGATTGCCGAGGCGCAGGCGCTGGGCGTGAGCGTGATTGACGTTCGTTTGAAGGCCACTGACCTGCCGCAAGCCAACCTCGAAGCAACGTTTGATCGGATGAAAGCCGAACGGGAACGGGAAGCGACCGACGAGCGTGCCCGCGGTAACGAGGCCGCGCAGCGTGTGCGCGCTCAAGCCGACCGGACGGTTGTGGAGCTGGTTTCTGACGCGCGTCGCGAGGCCGAGATCATCCGCGGTGAAGCTGACGCTGAACGCAACGCGATCTTTGCCGAAGCTTACGGCGCGGACCCTGAGTTTTTTGAATTCTACCGCTCTCTGACTGCATATGAGAATGCGCTGCAGGGCGGAAACAGCTCGTTGATAATGAGCCCGGATTCAGAGTTCTTCAACTACCTCAGCTCTCCCACCGGCCGGCAAGCGCCGGCTGCGGTAGCCGAGTAATGGGCCTGATCCTTCTGGCCTTCGGGCTGGTATTGATAGTCGAGGGGCTGGCCTATACGCTGGCCCCTTCGCTTATTGAGCGCATGTTAGAGGCGCTGCGCGCCCTGCCGGAACCAGCCCGGCGTCTGATGGGTTTGCTTTGTGTGGTCAGCGGTTTTGTTCTTTTGTGGGGCGCATATCAGTTGGGATTTTGATCTGGTGATGTCACGTGCTGGTGATTTCCCCCTGTTCCCGAGTTGCGGGCAGACCCAAACTGACTACATTGGTTAGAAATACCGGCATATCCGTCGGGATAGTTAGTCGACAAGGAGATCCCAAGTGCAGGCAAAAGCGCGCAGTGTGTCCGTCCGTTGGGACGATGTTAGTGTTATGATGCGGCTGATGTGGCTGGCCTTTGCCAGCATGCTACTCGTTTTGGCACAGACGATGGCCGCGCATGCGCGGGGGGAAAGCCTGGCGCCGTTGGCGGAACAAATCAGCCCTGCGGTCGTGAACATCACTACATCCACCTTGATAGAAGGGCAGACCGGCCCGCAGGGTATCGTTCCCGAAGGGTCGCCATTCGAAGACTTCTTTCGGGATTTTCAAGACCGCAACGGCGATGACGAAAATCGTCCGCGCCGCAGCAACGCGCTGGGGTCGGGTTTTGTGATTTCCGAAGACGGTTATATCGTCACCAACAATCACGTCATCGCCGAAGCAGACGAAATCCTTGTTGAATTCTTCCCGGGCGACGGTCAGCCCAAAAAGGAACTACCCGCTGAAGTTATCGGTACTGACGAGAAAACCGACATCGCGCTTCTTAAGGTCGAGGCATCGGGGCCGCTGAAATACGTGACCTTCGGCGACAGTGACAACGCTCGGGTCGGTGATTGGGTCATCGCAATGGGCAACCCGTTGGGACAAGGCTTTTCCGTTTCAGCCGGGATTGTTTCGGCCCGCAATCGGGCGCTTAGCGGATCCTATGATGACTACATTCAGACCGACGCAGCGATCAACCGTGGCAACTCGGGCGGGCCGCTGTTTGACATGGACGGGCAGGTCATCGGTGTGAATACCGCGATCTTGTCGCCCAATGGCGGCTCTATCGGTATCGGATTTTCAATGGCCTCCAACGTGGTGATCAAAGTTGTAGATCAACTGCGTGAGTTCGGAGAAACGCGCCGCGGTTGGCTCGGCGTCCGCATTCAGGACGTTACGGAAGATATGGCAGAGGCAATGGGGCTGGAGAAACCCGGCGGCGCATTGATCAGCGATGTACCCGAAGGACCGGCAAAAGAAGCCGGCCTTAAAGCGGGTGACGTGATCCTCAGCTTTGACGGTGTTGACGTTGAAGATACGCGTGGGTTGGTACGTCAGGTTGGCGAGACTACGGTGGGGAAATCCGTGCGGGTCGTTGTTCAGCGCGACGGCGGCACACAGACCATTCTGGTTACGCTGGGACGTCGTGAAGACGCTGAAAGCAGCGAAAGCGAAGAAGAAGAAACACCTGACGCTGAGGGTGGTGAAAATGCTGATATCCTGGGTCTGACCATTTCCCCGCTAACAGACAAATTCCGGGAAGATCTTGGTCTGGACGCTGATGCAGAAGGGCTGGTTGTCGCTGATGTGGATGAGGCATCCGAGGCTTATGCCAAAGGGCTACGTGCAGGCGACCTGATTACCGAAGCGGGTCAGCAAAAGGTCGAAACGATCGAAGATCTGGAAGGACGAATGGAGGAAGCGCGCGTAGCTGGGCGAAAATCCCTGTTGCTTTTGGTGCGTCGAGGCGGTGATCCGCGTTTTGTTGCGCTGAGCCTGGAAGAGTAAAGCAAGAGGCAGTTGGGCAATGCCGACAGGCGACCACTAAGATGATTGTTAAGGAGGCTCATTTTGGGCCTCCTTTCTTTTAGACAACTGGGAATGGCTGAACGGCACAGAAGCGGCGCAGGTTGGACATATGCTTTCGCAAAATGAAGTCGTTAATGAACACTTCATCCGGGAATTCTGAAAACAGAGAGTTCACCATTGCTTGCCGATGACAACGTAAGTCTGGTTTGTGACAATGCTGAAAAGAAAATGAGCCATATGCCGTGCGGGCATATGGCTCAGATACAGGGAGAGGTCAGTGGACAGATATCGGGGATGATTCTCTGACCTCCTACGGTAACGAATCCAAATTAGCTCAGGACTTGTTCTTGGTATGTGAAGGAGTTCACACGCGGTCAGATCAGGTCGGAATCTGCCAATTCGCGTAGGGCGTCGAAATCCTGTATCAGCAAGCCACCCCTAGAGGCTTCAACGACATTGTCACGTTTCCATGTGGCAATTGTCTTGGACACGGCCTCACGTGTTGCTCCAACGAATTCAGCCAACTCGCTTTGCGACAATGTGATACGTTCAGTTGGGTCGTCCTGCAGGCCGGACAAATGCAGGAGTTTCCGAGCCAGCCGTATTGGCATCGGCAGAAAGACCTGCTCGTTGAGTTGCGATCCCATCCACCGCATCCTTAAACCGGCGAGGCGGACCATATCTACGGCCAGATCAGGGTGTCGGCGGATTTGGTTCATGACGTCGCTGCGACGGACACGCAGAACGCGCGAGGGCTCTGCGGCCGCGACGGTGGCTGTGCGAGGACCGCTGTCGAACAAAGCAATCTCGCCAAACACTTCGCCGGGACGCATCAACGTCAGCGTCAGCTTTCTGCCGCTCATCGCGAGAAACGAAACTTCGAGCGTGCCGTCCAAAATGGCGTACAACGCGTCGCCTTCGTCGTCTTGTTCGAATAGAATTTCGCCCTGAGCCAAAGAAATTTCGGATGCTTGATCGGCAAGCATTTCTCTCAGCCCGTCGGATGCTTCGGACAGGAATCCGCTGGTTGGGAAGGCCGTCATTCGGGCGCTGTTCTCCGGAATTGGATGGTGAGTGGTGAGTTAAGGTTTCACAGCTTGAAGGCTAAGCCAAGGTTTTTTGTCTGATTTTTGTTAATCTGCGGCCAATTGCTGATGCAATCCGCCGTTCAGGTCAGTTTTGGCTATTGGTGGTCGGGATCGTCCATGAAGTTTTGCAGCAGATTGAACTGCAACATCAGGAAAACCATCAATGCGATGGGGAACCCAAAAGTTTCGATCTTGACCCACAGATCAGTGGACAATGTTCTCCAGACCAATTCGTTTGCCACCGCCAATACGACGAAACAGGCGCAGAGGCGCCGGGTCAGGATCATCCAGCCTTCGTGGCGCATGGGCAGCATCTCGTCCAGCACGTAGGCCAGATAGGATTTCTTCTGTAGCAGACCGATACCCAGGATCAGCGCGAAAAATCCATAAACCAGCGTCGTCTTCATCTTGAAGAACCGCTCGTCGTTGAACCAGGCTGTGAGGCCGCCAAAGAAGATCACCATGAAAGCTGTGAAGATCTGCATTCGACTAAGCTTGCCAGTCAGGAACCAAAGAACGCCCATCGCGCCCAACATCAGCGGAACAAAAACAATCGTCGCAACGATAAAGCCAGAATACTCGGTATTGCCGAATTGAAAGCTGTCATCACGCAAGCGCAGGTAGATGAAGAAAAACGCCAAGGGTGGGCCCAATTCCAGGGCCTGCTTCAGAAACGGATTGATTTCTTTTTTCTCGGTCATGCTATCGTCCTGCTACTTACCCGCCCATTTCAACTATTACAGCGCCGAGTGCAATCAATGCCATCAGCGCAATACGCCTTGGACCGACGGTTTCTTTCAAAACGAGCCACCCGATCAAGGCTGCGAACACCGTTGACGTCTCGCGCAGCACAGCCGCTTCTCCGACCTTGTCCAGACGCGTGGCCAACATGATCGCCCCGAAAGACAGCGGAGCAATGATACCCCCTGCGAGACCGCGCAACATCAGCGGTCCGATGGTAGGGCGATGGATCATGGCGCGCCACCTGAAGAACGCATAGATCGGCATAGCTGCCCCATCTATCATGAAAAACCAGGCCAGGAAGGTGAACGGATCAGCCGTGGCGCGGATGCCGTAAGCATCATAGGTGGTGTAAATCGCAACGAACAAACCCGTGGCCAGTGCCAATGCCAGCGCGACACCCAGTGTGTCGCGGTCGGTTTCCAGGAAGCGAAGGTTATAGGCGGCCAAGCCAAATATTCCGGCCAACAAGACAGCAACGCCGAACCATTGCAGACCGGTGAAGACTTCTCCGAACAACAAATAGGCGCCAATAACCGTGAAGAGCGGACCGGTTCCGCGGACGACCGGATAGACGACGGTATAGGAGCCCTTGGTATAGGCCATGGCCTGAAGCGTTTTGTAGGCAATGTGGATCAGCCAAACCATTGCAAAGATCGGCCACATATAAGGTTCCGGCCATGGCACCACAAAGAAAGCAAAAGGCGTGGCCATCAGGCAATAGCAGGCGTCGATTGCACCGCGTGACAGCCATGCGTCGTGACGACCCTTTTGCAGCGCACCAAATACGGCATGCAGGAAGGCTGCCATCAGGGCGAGGCCGAGGGCAAGTTGGTGACCTGCCTCGGTACCCTCCAGAGAAATCAGCCAGTCGCTCAAGCCTCGGGGCTTTCGCTTGCGCAGAGGCTGGGGGGCTGTCTGCCCCCCAGACCCCCCGAGGATATTTGAAGCCAGATGAAGATGTGGATCAGCTCTGTTCCAGGCCCGTCAAGGCGGCGGCGAATTCCTCTGGGTCAAATGGGGCCAGGTCGTCGATCTGCTCGCCCACGCCGATGGCATGGATCGGCAGGCCGAACTTGTCAGCCAGCGCCACCAGCACGCCACCCTTGGCCGTGCCATCCAGCTTGGTCATCACAAGGCCCGAGACATCGGCCAGATTGCGGAAGGTTTCGACCTGGTTCAGCGCGTTCTGACCGGTGGTTGCATCCAGTACAAGCAGGGTGTTGTGCGGGGCGGTATCGTCGACTTTACGAATGACGCGGACAATCTTGGCCAGTTCTTCCATCAGGTCGGCGCGGTTTTGTAAACGGCCAGCGGTGTCGATCATAAGCAGATCAGCGCCATCTTCCTGCGCTTTGCTCAGGGCATCAAAGGCAAGCGATGCCGGGTCAGAGCCTTCGGGCGCTGTCAGAACCGGAACGCCAGCGCGATCGCCCCAAACTTGCAACTGTTCGACTGCCGCTGCGCGGAATGTGTCGCCGGCGGCAATGACCACCTTCTTGCCAGCCGATTTAAATTGGCTGGCCAGCTTACCGATCGTGGTGGTCTTGCCTGAGCCGTTAACGCCGACGATCAGAACCACTTGTGGGCGTTTAGGGTAAATCGGCAGAGGTTTCGCGACCGGTTCCATGACACGGATGACTTCCTGCGCCAGCAACTGCTTGATTTCACGCGTTGAAAGTTTGCGGCCAAAGCGACCCTCGGCCATGTTGGCGGTGACACGCAGGGCGGTATCGACGCCCATGTCAGATGCGATCAGCAGCTCTTCGAGTTGCTCGAGCATGTCATCGTCCAGTGTGCGTCGAACTTCGGTGGGGGTGTCGCTGCGAGCAAACAGGCGACCCAGTACTCCCTTGGAACTCGGCACTTCGGGCGGTGGCGTTGCAGGTGTGGGGTCCGCTGGGATTGGAGAGGGCGTTTCAGCCGGCTGCGGGACCGGCGCGGGTTCAGGGATCTCGGGGACGGGGTGCGGTTCGGGTTCGGGTTCCGGGATAACCGGATCCGGGGTTGTGGTTTCCTCGCCGCCATCCTCGACAATCGCGTCGAGCCCTTCTTCAAGGCGCGATGAGGATTTGAACAGCTTGTCCTTCAGCTTTGAGAAAAACGCCATCTTTGGTCTCCACAGGTGTTCCCCTCACCTAATGCGGATTGACGGCAGTTGCAAAGGGTCACGAAAAGGCGATCAGAAAGCCAGCTTGTGCACCCCAGTAAAGCGGCCAGACCATATAGGGCGTAAGCTTGAGCGCCGGATGATCTTCGGGCAGAAGGAATTTCTCGGTCGCCAGGATCAAATCCGATGCAATGAAGGCTATGGCAGCAGGTAAGGCCCATCGTAGCGCGCCGGTTTCGGGCAGGGCCAGAACCGTTACACCCATCCCGAGGATGATCGGGATGTAGGCCAATACCGGACCCTTGAGATCGCCCGCTCGCGGTGCGAGCAGTGTCGCCATTACAATCCCAAGAATGATCAGGGACCAGAAGACTGCGGGTGATGCCAGGATTAGTGCAGGATCGCTTCCAGGGTGCGTCAGGAACAAAGCGATATAGGTCAGATGCCCGGCGGCGAACGCTGCGATCCCGGCCATGAAGGTTGTCTCTGTCTCTCGCGATAGCAAGGCGTCGCCCACGGCACACAAAGCCAAAGCAAGGACCAGCATCCAAGGGGTGGACAGCATCAGCGCGACCAACGCCAGTATGGCGACCGACGACGTTTTCAAAACGGTGCGAATGGGGCTGGCGGCGCGTGCTGTAAGGGCCAGATAGGCCAAGGCGCATCCGAAGGCGGCCCAGAGTAGGATTGTCTTCATGTAAGGTCCCGATCAAATACCGTTCTTGGCCATGTCACTTCGGTTCCGGATTGGGCGCAAGCAGTGACGTCGAGGCAGTCAGTTGTGCGCGCCATGATGCCAAAGCTTGTATGGCGCGGGCGCACTGCATCTGACAAAATGCAGGCATGTTGAGATGTCTGATGATTCCGTTGGTGTTTTTGGGCAATGCAGCCGCAGGGCAGCCTCCGTTGTCCGGCCCAGAATTTGACAGCTATACGCGCGGTAAGACGCTGTACTATGGCAATGATGGCCAAGTTTATGGGGTTGAGCGGTATTTGCCCAATCAGCGGGTTGTCTGGTCTTTCCTTGACGGCAAGTGCCGCGACGGCATCTGGTATCAACAAGGTGAGCAAATCTGCTTTATTTATGAGGATCGTCTGGACCCTCAGTGTTGGGTGTTTACGCAGTCAGGCGGCGGCTTGATCGCCCAGTTCGAAGGCGATCCGCAGGCAACCGAACTGTATGAAGCGGATGACATAGGCGAAGAAATGATCTGTTACGGGCCTGAGGTTGGGGTCTGAAACCGGATCAAGTCACCTTCAGGTCGTCATAGCTGATCATGACATGTTCGTGGAACGCGCTTCGTTGGCTCAGGTCGTCGTAATAGCGGCGGATATTTTTCAGAGATGCTCTTGGAATTTCAATATCGTAGTAGCGGAAAAGTATGTGGCCAAGCTGAATGTCAGCCAGTGTCAGGTCGGGCCCGGAGATGAACTGGCTCTGCATCAGTTTCGAATCCGCGATTTTCAGTTTGCTTTCGAGCGCGTTGACAGCAGCTAAAATGGCACTTTCGTCCCGTGCCGACTGAGCCGTTCGAACGATGCGCCAGAACACTGGAACTGTGAACGCCATCGCGACATTGATCTTTGCCCATTCAGCCCATTTGTCCACCTCGGCCCGCTGAACAGGGTCCTTTGGCCAGAACGTATCGTCCCCGTATCGGGCGGCAAGGTAGCGCAGGATCGCACCGGTTTCCCAAATCGGTGGGGTGTCGCCGTCCTGCAAAACCGGAATGGTCTGGTTTGGGTTCAAGTGTTTGAACGGTTCGGTGTCCAAGCCACCAAAGTGATGTCCTAAATCATGGCGTCGATATTCAAGGCCAAGTTCACCAACACACCACATCAGGGCCTGAACATTCGATGATGTTTTGCGGCCCCAGATGGTCAGCATGGCTTAGAACAACGACCCTTGGTCAGGGGTGTCCTGTTTGGTTTTCCTGGCGGGCGTTTTGCCAGTCGCGCCGGTTTTCAAACGACCATCGGAGAATTCGATTTCCAGAACCGAATGCTCTGCGGCTTGTGACCTGGTTGTCATCACCTCGCCGTTGGCATGGACAACAGCGTAGCCGCGCTCCAGCGTTGCTTTGTAGCTGAGTGTTTCGCGCAGGCGGTCGGTTGCCTCAAGCTGCTGGCGCAATCGGTCCAGTCGCGTGGTTTGTGCGATGTTGAGCCGTTCGGTCAATCGGGACAAAGTCTCGCTACGGGCTTCGAGTTCACGTTGGATCGGGCGTAAAGACAGGCGTGACGACAGGTTGCGCCAGCGGTCGCGCCGTGTCTCCACCAGTCCGCGCAATGTCGAAGGGCGCAGGTGCGCGGACGCATCCAGCAGTTTGACTCGGCGGTTCTGTACGCCACGGATGAGCGCATTGGGGAGCCGTTCTGACACCTGATCCAGCCGCTGACGCGGCGTGTCCAGCAGCGTCTCGGCCCGGGGCAGGGCGCGAGACAGATCGCGCAAACGCTGGGCCCGCCGTTGGACCGCATCTGTGGCTGCCCGCGACAGGCGGGCGCCTTGTTCGCCGGTCCAGGCTAGCAACTCAATGCGCACTGGCACAGCCAGTTCGGCCGCCGCCGTGGGCGTGGGTGCGCGACGGTCCGAAACAAAATCGATCAGCGTTGTATCCGTCTCATGTCCAACGGCGGAGATCAACGGGATGTCCGACGCTGCCGTAGCACGGGCCACCGCTTCTTCATTGAATCCCCAGAGATCTTCGATTGATCCGCCGCCACGTGCAACAATGATCAGGTCGGGACGTGGAAGCGCCCCGCCGGATGTAAACTGGTTGAACCCAGTTATTGCGTTCGCGACTTCGGGTGCACAGTTTGAACCCTGAACGGCCACTGGCCAGATCAACACCTTACGGGGAAAACGATCTCGTAGGCGGTGCAGGATATCCCGGATCACCGCGCCTGATGGCGAAGTCACAACGCCTATGACTTGCGGCAAATAGGGCAGGGGCTTTTTGCGTTCCTGCGCAAACAAACCTTCGGCCTCAAGCTGTTTCTTTCGCTTTTCCAACAAGGCCATCAACGCGCCTTGCCCGGCGACTGCAACTTCGTCGACATTCAGGTTGTATTTCGACTGCGCCCCAAATGCGGTCAGACGACCGGTTACTACAACTTCCAGCCCTTCTTCGGGAACAACAGACAGGCCGGAAACTTGCCCTTTCCAAGTGGTGCAGGCCAGAACGTTCCGATCATCTTTGACGTCGTAATAGAGATGCCCGGACCGCGCTTTGAACACGCGCCCAACCTCGCCCCGCACGCGGATTCGCCCGAACGAGCCTTCGAGCGTGCGTTTCACCTCGCCCGAGATTTCCGAGACGGTGTATTCGGGTGTGTTTTGGCCCGGAACCGGGTCGTCAAGCAGGTCGGACATTTCAGCGCCTTGTGTCAAATGCGTGCCCAGCTTAGAACGCCCGGAAGGCAAGGCCAAGCAAATCGGAGCGCATTCATGAATATCCTCATTCTCGGCAGTGGTGGGCGCGAGCACAGCCTGGCCTGGGCCGTGTTGCAAAACCCTAAATGTGACCGCCTGATCGTGGCGCCGGGCAATGCCGGGATCGCCCAAATTGCCGATTGCGCGGCGCTGGATATCGAAAACGGCGGTGCGGTGGTCAGCTTTGCGGAAGAAAACGCGATTGATTTTGTCATTGTAGGCCCCGAGGCGCCATTGGCTGCGGGTGTTGCAGATCGTCTGCGTGAAGCCGGGGTGTTGGTTTTCGGACCCTCGGCGGAAGCGGCGCAATTGGAGGCTTCAAAGAGCTTTACCAAGGAAGTCTGTGATGCGTCGGGGGCACCGACAGCGGCGTATGCGCGATTTACCGAAGCTGGGCCTGCTAAAGCCTATATTCGCGAACAGGGCGCGCCGATTGTCGTCAAAGCTGATGGTCTGGCTGCAGGCAAGGGCGTGATCGTGGCGATGGAGGAACAGGACGCTCTGGACGCGATAGACGACATGTTCGGAGGGGCTTTTGGCGGTGCCGGGGCTGAGATTGTGATCGAAGAGTTCATGGACGGCGAAGAGGCGTCGTTGTTTGTGCTCTGCGATGGCGAGGGGATTCTTTCGATCGGAACCGCTCAGGACCACAAACGCGTCGGTGAAGGTGACACCGGACCGAACACCGGCGGCATGGGCGCCTATTCCCCCGCGCCGGTATTGAGTGCTGATATCGAGGCGCGCGCGATGGAAGAAATCATCCGGCCCACCATGGAGGAAATGAAGCGCCGGGGTATGCCGTTTCAGGGTGTCCTGTACGCGGGATTGATGATCAAGGACGGCCGGCCCCGTTTGGTGGAGTACAACGTTCGTTTTGGTGACCCGGAGTGTCAGGTTTTGATGATGCGCTTGGGGGCGCAGGCGATGGATCTGATGCACGCGGCAGCTGAGGGACGGTTAGGCGAAACGCAGGTCAACTGGGCGGATGATTATGCAATGACGGTGGTCATGGCTGCCGACGGGTATCCGGGATCCTATGAAAAAGGGACTTTTATCAAAGGTCTGGATTGTGTTCCTGAAGACAGCAGAAACATGGTTTTCCATGCAGGGACCAAGTCTGTTGACGGTCAGATCACCGCCTCAGGCGGGCGCGTGCTGAACGTTACCGCACGTGGTGAGACCTTGAAGCAAGCACGCGACCGGGCTTACGCGATGGTTGACGGGATCGATTGGCCGGACGGGTTTTACCGGCGCGACATCGGCTGGCGAGCGCTTTGATCAAAAAGCTCCCGTGCCCTTGCGCCGCATCTTAGATGCGTCTCAACAGGCCTTGGGCCGGGCAGCCCGCTGTCGCGGGCTGCGGCAGTACTATTGTGAACAGGCCATGTGCTGATCCATAGCTGCGGGCGAAAACGGGCCGAGTTGGTTTTTTACCCAACCGTTCGCGTAGCGCACACTGAAAATGTTGCGCCAATCTTCACTGGCCACAATGAGTTCCGGACCTGATCCGCATTCCCGGATGCCACCGCTGATGAAGTCTTCCCCGATCCGATGATTGGTGAGGCCGGGCAGGGTGGCGATTTCGGTCAATTGCCCGTTTTCAAAGCGCCAGATTCGCAAGGTCTTAGCCAGATGCGGGCGGTCGATATAGGCGACTTCAATATGACCATCACGGTCCAGATCCGCCGCGCCGATCGGGGCAAGCCAGCGGAAGCGTGTGCCAATATGCGGGGTGGCGGCAATCTTCTGCCCCGAGGCGTCATAAATCGCCAGCTGAGCGCCTTCTTGAGCTTGAGATTCCACGACGACTACTTCGAACTTGCCATCGGAATCTACGTCCATGAGACGTGGAGAGAGATCTTCGAATACCCGATTTTCTGGAAGGCGGATAGTCAGGACCGAATGATCTTGGGCAGCATCAGTTGCCTGTGTCTGTTTTGACCGTTGGGTCTGGACCGTGATTTCCAGCGTGCCGTATTCGATATTATCACCCAACACACCATGTGCGTATCGGGTGGTCGGTTCTGTGAAGCGTGCGGATATGATCGTGTCAGCCGCTGACGTTGGCCCTATTGTTAACAACCACACGCTTGACGCCAGCAGTGCGCCGCGAGCCCGGCCCAGCCACCGGCGAGCGCGCGTGTGCGGCGCTTCAAGATGCATCAGATCTGTTTTTCGGGCATCTGCACAACCAGACCGTCCAGCGCATCCGTGACCTTGATCTGGCAGGTCAGGCGCGACCGGGCAGGGTCCGGCTCATAAGCAAAGTCCAGCATGTCTTCTTCCATGTCATCTTTGTCGGGAATTTTCTCGACCCAGTCTGGGTGGATATAAACGTGGCAGGTCGAGCAGGCACAGGCGCCGCCGCAATCGGCTTCGATGCCGGGGATGTTGTTGTCACGGGCCCCTTCCATGACGGTCAGTCCGCTGGCGACTTCGACTGTGTGTTCGGTACCGCCATGCTCGACATAGGTGATCTTTGCCATTGCGTGCGTCTTCCTTCTGCGATGTTCGAACTCTTCCTTAGTCAAGGCATTTAGGTCTTTCCAGTCTCATTTGCGACTCATCTCGCCGGGTCTGGACTTTCCTTCTGTTTGTTCCATATTTGTTCTTTTCTCATCGTTCCATTTCGCGCGTTTCCCGAAATCGCGGCCTGCCTATTGGCTGGGCGCACGCCCAAAGGGGCGTTTGCAAATGCCGCAGTTTGGTGCGCGACCTACGAACCTTTCCCCTGCGCGCTATTGGCGCGCGTTTCGCAGATCGTGAATTTGCGCCAATGCTGCTTCGATCTTCAGCAGGATCAATGCCTCACCAATTTCCGACGAAGCAAGGTCAGGCCGGCCGTCAAATCCCGTATACCAACCCGGCGGAATTGGCAGAGGAGTACGGTTTGCTTCATCCGGTTTAACGAAAAGAATCTCAGACGTGTCACGAAGCCCGGCATGGGTTCCGATCTGTTCTTTGTCGAATCCCAAGTTTTCGAGATACGCGATTTGACCGTTCCTGTCGTAATAGTCGGAGATGTGACGCACAACGACGCCAGCAGAAGCAAGTTCAAGGGTCATTGTGTCGGCAACACGGGATTGAGGGGCCTGATTTCCGCCGCTATCTCCGATGAGGAGAATTTCATTAAACCCGTGCACAGCAAAGCTCCGAACCGAAGCTTCAAGCAGTTGTTCAAAAACAGGTTCTGGCACAGAAATGGTTCCGGGCCATTTCATATGAACAGTCGGTTCTGCGCCGACATCACCTTGCGGCACATAGGGCATCACAGGCGCGATCAGTGTATTTCCTAACCTGTCGGCAATTTTCTTACTGGTATGCGCTACAACAAAGTTGTGCCTACCAAGAACGGTGTGAGGCCCATTCTGTTCTGTGCCGCCGGTCGGGATGATGACCGTTTTATACCCTGCTTCCAGCGCGGCGTGGACTTCTGGCCACGTCATTTCTTCCACGAACAAGCGATTGGATTGGAACGTAGAGGATGCAACCCGAAAGTAGTTCAAGCTTGCGAGGGCCAATGCCGCAAATACCAAAAGCGAGATGTTTCTGGTAGACAACGACCGACGCATGCAAAACCCTTCTGATCCTGTTCTGTGGAATAGCACTAGCCGGTCATCATTCTTTGCGCCAGTCATCGTCAGCCGAAACCAGTAGCGCCCGTGTTGTCACACGGCAAAATACAGGTCGGGTGAAACGTGCATGCGCGGTGATCCAAGGGATTTGGAAGAAACCGAGAATATTCGGCCCGATCCGGACGTTTTGGTGGGTGCAGAAAGGGATGCCAGGCTTGCTAGGTCGGTGGTCAATGTAGCTCTCGAAGAATTCTCTGATAGGTTTCAGCTGGTGATTCCACATGTTGGGGTGACGCTGTCCAGTGTCGATCGATTTCCAGTTTTCCCACTTTAAGAATCTGCTCTGCGACTTCGGGCGGTGTGGTGCGATCGATGGATCCAGACGCCCAATCGTGAAGGGCGGTTGAATATCGCACGACAGCGCCGCTGCTTGGCAGAACAACCGATCCGCCTTCAGCGAAGAACTTCAGGCCATCGCCCATCTCTTCCCCTACAAGAACGAGATTGCGTCCTAAACGGTGCTTTAGAATAGCCACAAAAACAATTGCGGCAGAAAATGTGAATTTGTCGACAAGGACCGCGCAACGGCGCTTGTTCGAGCTTTCTGCGATTGCATCAATTAAAGGCAGGGTTTTCAGGAAATCTCCCCCAGTGTTTCCCCTGACGTCGATTAGCAGAGGTACGGCTGCATAGCTTCGTAGTCGAGCTGCTGCTTTCGCGATTGATCTGGATAGTCGGTTGTCGTCTGTTTCCAGAAAGCCGGGTAGGCACACAGAGAGCCCGATCCCGGGCCATACCGCGATATCGGCGAGGGCTTTGAAATCCCACACCGGATCCATCTGTCCATGCTCATTTCTCGGATACAATTGCGACGCAGGAACAATGTTTGAGTTGTCCACGACCATAGTATCGGCTTGCCCTTCCGCGCCTTGCATTAGGTAACTTGTTGTATCGCCGGCCGAAGCAGCCCCCAAATGAGACAGGGCCAGTGGCCACGAAAGCAAGATAGGGCCAACTACGCGTTTCCTTTGCGGCGTCCCGGCAAGATAACTTTGCGCGGCCGCTTCAACCTGTTCGACCGGAATGCCATTGACAGCAATCAGCTTTCCGATTGGGCTGTTGCTGGGAACCACCCCAGATTTCGTCAGGAATACAGATTTCCCGACGGTCACGAACCGAAGCGGCAGCACCGAGATCGCATCATTTGGGATCAGGCGCGTGTGTCCATTCGCCGGTAGTGCCAGTAGACGCATTGCCGAAAGCAAGAACTCGCCTTCTTTCTCGGCCAACGCGTCCTGTCGTACGTCCCTGATACAGGCTTCGACAATACTTGGTTCGACCGCTTGAAAGCTGGGGTCGATTCGGACGACCACGTCCAGAATTTGTTCAAGGTCTTCAACCAACGACACGGTTCAGACTTAAAGCAACGAAGAAACGGATGTCCATCATGATCTCAAATTGGACATCAGGCAAAACGCTCTAACGCCGAAACAAGATCCCTTGCGACTGCTTGTCCCTATGGTCCCCCCGCAGATCCGCATGCAGCGCGCGTCCTGCTTGGACCCCGGACCGAGAGCTGACGACCTCCAGCCAGCGCGCAAAGTGAGGTTTATCCTGCAGCACTTGTTGTTGGCCCTCCCATAAGCTGGCCCAACCCCAGACCGACATGTCTGCAATCGAGTAGAAATCGCCCGCGACGTATTCGTTTTCGGCCAGCCGCCGGTTCAGCACCCCGTATAGACGCGCGACCTCGGCTCGGTAGCGATCTTTGGCGTAGGGCAGGTCTTGCGGCGGATCCATCTGTGGGGCGTATTTCAGGAAGTGATGCGCCTGACCGGCCATCGGGCCCACGCCACCCATCTGCCACATCAACCATTCCTCAACGGCAATCCGGTCGCGTTCGGTATTACCGTAGAACTGACCTGTCTTGCGGGCCAGATACATCAGTATGGCACCGCTTTCGAAAACCGAGATCGGCGCGCCATCTGGACCTTTGGGATCAACGATGGCGGGCATCCGATTGTTGGGCGCGATCTTAAGAAAATTAGGTTCAAATTGATCGCCGTTGCCGATGTTGATCAGATGAGTGGTGTAGGGCAGCTCCATCTCTTCCAAAGCGATAGACACTTTCCAGCCGTTCGGCGTGGGCCAGAAATACAGGTCGATCGGGTGTGTCATGGGGCCTCCGCGTTTTGGCTTGATCATGCGGTTTTCGGTGGGATCGGCAAGGTTGGTTACGAAACCGTGACAAATTATCGTCGGACTTGACGACCAAACACAGGGGGCGTATTGGCCTGCTAGAAGCTACGTGGCGATTTGTTACCGGATTGCGGGCCACGATAAACAACACCGCTAAAAGGTCAGGATGAAAGACCCCTTTCGCTTGACCGCGTCTGGGGTTTTTTTGTTGGGCGCTCCGGGTTCGGAGCCGAAAGGAATGACATGAGCGAGAGCTGGAACAAGCGCACCCAAGCCGTCCATGGCGGCATCCGTCGCAGTCAGTACAACGAAGTAAGCGAAGCGATCTTCCTGACACAGGGCTTCGTCTACGATACCGCCGAACAGGCCGAAGCCCGGTTTCTGGAATGTGGTCCGGATGAGTTCATTTATGCCCGTTACGGCAACCCCACCGTGTCCATGTTCGAGCAGCGCATTGCCGCGCTGGAAGGTGGCGAAGATGCATTTGCCACGGCGTCTGGCATGGCGGCAGTCAATGGTGCATTGACGTCTATGTTGAAGGCTGGCGATCATGTTGTTTCGGCCAAGGCGCTGTTTGGCTCATGCTTGTACATCCTCGAGAACATCCTGACCGGCTATGGCGTCGATGTGACGTTTGTTGACGGAACGGATCTGGAGCAATGGCAGGCGGCAATCCGCCCCGAGACCAAAGCAGTGTTCTTTGAATCCATGTCGAATCCGACACTGGAAGTTATCGACATTGCCGCTGTGTCCAAGTTGGCGCATGCCGTCGGGGCCGTCGTAATTGTGGACAATGTGTTCTCGACCCCGGTGTTTTCGCGCGCGATCGAGCAGGGGGCAGATGTCGTCGTCTATTCGGCCACCAAACACATAGACGGGCAGGGGCGTGCCCTGGGTGGCGTTATCATTGGCACCAAAGAATTCATTCGCGGAACGGTCGAACCTTACCTGAAACACACCGGTGGTGCGCTAAGCCCCTTTAATGCGTGGATCATGCTCAAAGGGTTGGAAACCATGGCTTTGCGGGTCAATGCACAGGCAGACACCGCTTTGAAAATCGCAGAAGCGCTGGAAGGGCATGTGGCGTTGGAGCGGACTCTTTACCCAGGTCTGAAAACTCACGCGCAGAATGAATTGGTCCAGGCACAACTTGGCGGCAAAGGTGGCACGGTTCTTTCATTGGATATCAAGGGCGGCAAGGATGCTGCATTTGCGTTCCTGAACGCAATGACCATTCCAGCGATTTCCAACAATCTCGGGGACGCGAAATCGATCGCAACCCATCCTGCGACAACAACTCATCAGCGTCTGAGTGATGATCAGAAAGAAGAGCTGGGGATCACGCCGGGGCTGATCCGCTTGTCGGTTGGGCTGGAAGATTCTGGCGATCTTTTGGCTGACATACGGCAGGCACTGGACGTCTCACAAAGCTAGTTTGCGACGGCGATCCGGCCTTTTGCAGCGCTGTAGCTTGGTCATTTGCGATGGAACGCACATCCCTTTAGCGGCAATTTCGTTTGGTGTAGGCGCTTTAAGGCGCAAGGCGACCATTTTGCGCCGTTTTTTTCGATCCGGGCTGCAATATGACACGTATAGGGATAGACTGGAAAAAGACCGACAGTTGTATATATTCCTGCGACCAATCAAGGAACCCCATGCAATGAACGTTCATCCGCGCGACATTGACGAAACCCCTGATCGTGAACAGGCCGCTGAGGCCCTAAAGGTTCTGCGGGAATGGGCGCGATCAGCATCCGCAGCCGAGATCAGTCAGTTGGACCCGGCCGCCGCCCGTTTGATTCCTGGTCTAACGCCGGTGAACTACCCGTCACTGACGCGGGAATACCCCGAAGGTTTCACCGTTGATACTGCCTATCGTGCATCTTTGCCCGATTTGCAGAATGGCCCATCCAGTCTGATCCGTGGGGCCAAGCAGCAGATTCAGCACGTCGGCATCTCGAACTTCCGTCTGCCGATCCGGTTTCACCGCAAAGACGATGAAGATCTGACGTTGGAAACCTCGATCACTGGTACAGTCAGCCTTGAGGCCGAGAAAAAGGGCATCAACATGTCCCGGATCATGCGGTCTTTCTACAAGCACGCAGAACGCACCTTTAGTTTCGAGGTGATGGAAGCGGCTCTGAATGACTATATGACCGATCTGGAAAGCTTTGATGCCCGTATCCAGATGCGCTTTTCTTTTCCGGACAAGGTAACAAGCCTGCGATCCGGTCTGGAGGGGTATCAGTACTACGATATCGCGCTGGAACTGATCGAGCAAAATGGCGTGCGGCAAAAGATCATGCATCTCGACTATGTCTATTCGTCGACCTGTCCTTGTTCTCTTGAGTTGAGCGAACATGCGCGGTCGATGCGTGGTCAACTGGCGACCCCACATTCGCAACGGTCCGTGGCCCGGATTTCTGTAGTCGTGGATTGCGATGCCGATTGCCTCTGGTTCGAGGACCTGATCGCGCTGTGCCGTCGTGCGGTACCGACCGAAACTCAGGTGATGGTCAAGCGTGAAGATGAACAAGCGTTTGCGGAGTTGAACGCCGCCAATCCCATCTTCGTCGAAGATGCGGCGCGCTTGTTCTGTTCGGAGCTTCTTGCGGATCATCACGTTGGGGATTTCAGGATAATTGCCAGCCATCAGGAAAGCCTGCACAGCCATGATGCGGTTTCGATTCTGACAGAAGGGCCAACGTTTGAGGCGTCTAGCCTTGATCCGAGGTTGTTCACGACGTTGTTTCACATCGGCTGACCAGCGTGTAAGTCTCTAGAATTTAAAAAGATATCCCTTGAGTTGATGTTTTTTGCCGCGCCGCAGCAAAAAATGCTGCAATTGCGTTATAATCTGCGATACAGTGTGGACGAATGCTGCTGCAGCACGCGTGCGCCAATTATGGCGTGTTGCCCCGAAAGGAACCCGAGACGTGCGACGCCTTGGACTGCCATACCTTAACATCCGACCGAGCAATTGGAGCGGGCAGGGCACTTCATCCTAAAGTTTCGAGCTGCGTCGCGATTACAGGAGAAATACGTTATGAATCCAATTACCCAACAGCTGGAGCTTCAGGCTGCTGCAGTTCGCGTCGCAGGATATGCGATGGTGAACCAGCTGAAGATCATGCAGATCATGACCCGATCAGCGATCGAGCTGCCGATGGCGTCTATCAGCGCGCTGAAAATACCAACTTCTGCGGAACCTTCCGCACCCAAGAAGCCGGCTCCAAAGCGTTCAGCAACAGAGAAGCCAGTTACAAAACGCGCGAAACCCGGGGCTGTCAAAGCCTCGCCTGCCGCTAAAAAGCCTACGCCAAAGCCAAAGCCCAAGTCGGAACCTGTTGTAGCGTTCTCTGCAAAGCCACGCGCCACCGCGGCTGCACCAAAGGCAAAGGCACAGCCCGTAGCGGTCGCAAAACCCGAAACGAAGCCTGCTGAGGCGTCGCCCAAACCTGTGGCTAAGTCGCCGAAATCAACCGCCCGGAAAGCCGCTGCGCCAAAGACGCAAGCGGCTAAACCCGCCGTACGCAAAGCAACTGAAACAAAACCAACGCCTGCAGCGGTGTCAAATGTGACGACGGAGCAGCCTAAACCTGCGCCCCAAGCACGCCAAAGCGCTTCGGCGAAGGGCACGCAAACGACCAAGCAGGTCACGGCTACAGAGAAGCCGAAACCACAACCCCGCCGGACGCGTGCACCTTCGAAACCACCTGCTTTGCCAGCAGTGACCGCGAAAACCGACAAGTAATCGTCGATCATCTGCTTGACACGGTCGGGCTGCCACGCCAACGCTGCGCGTCATGATGGATCTTCGCCCGGTCGGATATGTTATTGGCCTGCTGGTCGCCATTCTTGGGGCGACCATGCTGTTGCCTATGGTCGCCGACATGATCGAAGGCCGGGGTGAGTGGTATGTCTTTCTCGAAAGCGCTATCATCACGACGCTGGCCGGTGCCGTTCTGGCGATGAGCTGCGCAAATGGCGTCGGCGAAGGGCTAACGATCCGGCAGACCTTTTTGCTGACCACAGGCGTTTGGGTGGCCTTGCCAGTCTTTGGTGCAATCCCGTTTCTGTTCGGGGAAACCGATCTGCGGTTTGTCGATGCCTATTTCGAAGCGATGTCGGGTCTGACAACAACCGGATCTACCGTGATTTCAGGGCTGGATGCATTGCCGCGCGGATTGTTGTTGTGGCGCGGCATCCTGCAATGGTTGGGTGGTATCGGCATCATTGTCGTCGCCATGGTTTTTTTGCCTGAACTGCGCGTTGGTGGGATGCAGATCTTCCGCTCAGAAGGGTTTGAAACCATGGGTAAAATCCTGCCGCGCGCGCAGGAGATTGCTGGCCAGATTTCCCTGATCTACGTGTTTCTGACCGTCGTCTGCGTCCTGGTCTATACCGGGTTCGGGATGAGCTTTTTTGATGCCCTTGTGCATGCACTGACGACGATTTCGACGGGCGGATTTTCGAACTACGACGCCTCGTTTGGAACATTCTCGGGGCCCGTTGAATACGCGGCTTCGGTCTTTATGATTTTGGCAGCGTTGCCCTTTGTCAGATACGTCCAATTGGCAAACGGACACACCAGCCCTCTGTGGAAAGACAGCCAGATCCGTGCGTTTCTGGCCACGATTTTTGTGCTGGTGGTCATCATGTCGGTCTTTTTGACTTCGGTCTTCCCGCATCATTGGGAACAGGCCTTTCGGGAATCTTTGTTCAACATCACGTCGATCATTTCTGGCACAGGATATGCCAGCGTCGACTACATGGGGTGGGGCAGCTTTCCGATTATGTTGTTCTTTCTGATTGGCCTGATCGGAGGATGCGCGGGATCCACTGCTTGTTCCATCAAAGTGTTCCGCTACCAGCTTCTGTTCGCGTCGATCAAAACTCAGATTCGGCGGATCCGCTCGCCGCATGGTGTGTTCATGCCGCTCTATGATGGGCGCCCGGTCGGGCGAGATGTTCTGACCTCGGTCATGAGCTTTTTTATGTTCTTCGTGGTGTCGATGGGCGTTTTATCCTGGGCACTGGCTTTGACCGGGCTGGACTTCATCACATCTGTGTCGGGGGCCGCGACGGCCTTGGCAAATGTCGGGCCCGGTTTGGGCGATCAGATCGGACCGGCTGGCAATTTTGCAGGTCTGAACGACACTGCAAAATGGCTGCTGACGATTGGTATGCTTGTTGGGCGTCTCGAGCTTTTGGCTGTCTACGCCATCTTTACCGTTCAATTCTGGAGAGGCTGATGAAACGACCCCTTGGTGCGCAAATTTCGCACATGCTCAGGGATCGCGGTGTTGACGTGATTTTTGGCATTCCCGGCGTGCATAATCAGGAAATGTATCGTGGCATTGAAGAGGCCGGAATTACCCATGTTCTGGCCCGTCACGAACAGGGTGCAGGGTTCATGGCTGACGGATACGCTCGCGCATCTGGTAAGCCCGGGGTTGCCTATGTGATTACGGGGCCAGGCCTGTGCAACATCATGACCCCGATGGGGCAGGCCTACAGCGACTCGGTACCGATGCTGGTTCTGTCGTCTTGTCTGGACGAGGCACAGGCGCAAAGGGGCCAATTGCACCAGATGAAAGACCAGCGAGCTGCGGCGGACACAGTGGCGGACTGGTCTGTGCAGGCCAACACGGCCATGGCTGCCTATAGCCTGGTGGAACGCGCCTTCGAAGAATTCGAACTGTCACGTCCCCGCCCCAAGCACATACAGGTGCCGATTGCTCAACTTGAGGCTGGCGCGGACCCTGCGCCATTCCCCAATCAACCTGCACTACGGACCCAAGCCCTACCGCCTGACGTTGCGCCGGTCGTTTCCTTGCTGAACATTGCGCGTAGGCCCTTGTTTGTCCTTGGCGGCGGATGCAGGTCTAATCATTGGCGGCAAATTCTAACACAACTTGGCGCGGCGTGTTTTACGACTTATGCCGGGCGGGGAATGGTTGGGCTTGACTACGCGTTGGATTTTGGCGCGATGCTGCCGCGACCGGGCAGCGCGGAAGTGATTGCATCGGCAGATCTGGTGATTGCGGTCGGTGCAGAGTTGGGCGACGTCGATTTATGGCGCAACGCCTTGGGCCATACGGTCAATCTGGTGCGCATCGATTTGGACCCCGAAGTGTTGTCGGACCATCACCGGGCAGCTGTGAAGATACAGGCCGACAGTGAGAGCTTTGCCCGTTCACTATGGGCCGCTACCGAAAGCGCGAAACCAGCCAGCGGCTGGACACCAGAAGAGGTTGCCGAGGCGCGTGCACGCTGGCGGGCCGAGGTTGATGCAGAACGGCCCGGCATTGTTCCGGTGGCGGATGCTCTGCGCGCAGCGATGCCGGCTGATACGATGATCTATTCGGACATGACCCAGTTCGCCTATGTCGCGAAAGAAGTCTGGGACATGGCCTATCCCCATCACTGGCACCACCCAACCGGGTTTGGGACATTGGGGTACGCATTGCCTGCCGGGATCGGTGGAGCGGTTGCGCGACGCGGCAAACCAACAGCAGTGATCGCAGGCGATTACGGCTTTCACTATACAATGCAAGAGCTTGGGGTCGCGGTCGAGCTTGGCTTACCCCTTCCGATTATCCTTTGGGACAATGGCAAACTCAAAGAGATCGAAGACAGCATGGTGCGGGGGCAGATTGCGCCAAACGCGGTCGTGGCCCGCAACCCCGATTTTTGCAAACTTGCCGAAGCGTTCGGGGCACTATCTGCATCACCGACCAATTTGAGTGAGATGCAGAATGCGGTTCGCGCCGCATTCCAAGCGCCGGTACCCACCTTGATACACGTTACGCCGAACATTCTGTAGCCTCACGAAAAAAAGCGCCGCAATTCTGCGGCGCTTTCACTACTTAGATTGGAACTTGTTTAGTCCCAGCAATTGACCAGAACAGTCATACCTGCGGCACGGCGGTTCAACTCATTAGGCGAGATCTGCGCGCTTGCTTGCCCCGACTGACCTGAGACACCAGCTTGGGTCAGGATATCCGTCAACCGCTCGACTGATGCAGACAAGCTGACGGAGTCGGGAAGCGTGCGCCCTTCGGATGGCGTTGGCAGCAGCATTCCAACAACGTTTCCACTGTCGTTGAAGACAGGGCCACCGGCATCGCCGGGTTGTGCGTTCAGTGCCAAACGTTTGACACCTTCCTCGCCGTCGAGACCTCGGATATCGGCGATTTGCCCATAAGTCAGTGTCGGCGCGCCCAAGGCGCCCTGATAGGAATAACCTGAGACGGCCACTTCGGACTGAATACGAGGGCGATCTGCGCTGAACTCAGCCACACTCATCGGCGCTAGGGCCTGACTAGGTCGCAGAACCGAGACGCCCAGATCGGCATCGGTCCACGCCACCTCGACCTCCTGATCGCCATCCAGGGTGATACGTGTGCAACTGTCGGCGGCCTCGGATACGGTTAAAACAGCACCGCTGGCATCGGCAAAGAAACCTGACCGCGACAAACGTGGTTTGCGCACTTGAAGGCCAGACACCAGATCGATCCGCTGTTCGGCGTTCGCTCCGGCGCTGGCATCCAATACAGCTTCAGAGGTTGCAAAGCTGGACGTCATTGCAGCCAAAATTCTGATCCGGCGGGCTTCGTCGTTTTCTGGCCAAACCAGCGTGAACCCTTTGATCTGCCCGTCTTGAAGCTTTGCCTGGGTGTAGGAGACGATGCCGTTTCCACGCCCTTCCAGAGTAAAACGATCCCCTTTCAATTCACGGGGGCCATTCAGCGGTACGATTTCCAGGGACTGCATCACGTCATAAAGCGCGCGCAAGGTGGATTTGGTGCCGTCCTGGCTGATCAGAAGCGCTTTGGCGCCCAGATCGGTTGAGCTTTGGAAATGGGCGAACGGCGCCTTGTACTGATCAAACTCAATTGCGCCAAGTGGCATGTCCATCGCAATGCCTGCCTGATCGTCCGAATAGGGCGCCATTCCAACGCTGATCAAGGGGGCGTTGTACTCCTCCATCAAAGCCTGCCGCTGCAGGGTGGTCAGAACGCCAGTTGGTTCGTACCCGTTGAAACGCTGCCAGTCGCCCATGGATCGGCGTGTGCCTTGGCCGAACGCGCCATCGATGGTCGAGTTGTAGAACCCGGCTGCCTGCAACGCGGTCTGAAGGTCCTTCCGTTCCTGCGCGGTCAGAAGGCGTTCGTTTTGCAGGGCTTCCGACCGGGTTTCGTCTGTGCTTTGCGGTTGAATTTCGGTCAGGTTTTGTTCTGGCTGCACTTCGGGCTCTACCGGAGGCCTAACGGCGCCACGATTCAGCACATTTGCTCCGATCGGCCAAAACTGTTGTCCCAAGGTATTGGAGAACGCAATGAAGCTGTCCGATGGTATCTGACCTTCGGCGCGGTACACCCGCAGGACCTGTTCTGCATCGCTGCGCAAATAGGGGCCAACGACGATTGCGTACCAGCCGCTGTTCAGGCGAAACCCGTTCACGTCAGGCAATGTGTTGGCATAAGCCTGCGCCCGGTCCCGTGCTTCACGTAGTGACGGTTGGGCTTCGACTTGGACCCAAACGCCCGGATCCTGTTGGGCCGTTGCGGCACGCAGGCCAAACATAAGAAACAATAAAGTAGCTGATAAAATGCGTGTCATCTTCCGCCCGTCTTGTGCAGTGTTTGTTCTTTGGCGCAGAGTACGCGATTTCACCCGGCGAATACCATGCTGAGATGAACGGGTTTCTAGGGTGTGGCCGCGCAGTTACAGCAATAAGCCATTGGCCCGTTGACGCCCCTTGGCCCCTTGCATAGGAAGGGCAAAACCGACCGGAACCGGGCGCTGATGCGTCCAAAGGGAATGTCATGACCGAACCGTCCAGCGCACCTCGATCTTTTCAGGAGATTATCCTGCGACTTCAGTCCTATTGGGCGTCCAAGGGCTGTGCCATTCTACAACCCTATGACATGGAAGTTGGGGCAGGGACGTTCCATCCCGCGACGACGCTGCGCGCGCTGGGGTCGAAAGCCTGGGCCGCGGCTTACGTGCAGCCGTCACGCCGTCCCACCGACGGGCGATATGGTGAGAACCCGAACCGGTTGCAGCATTATTATCAGTATCAGGTTCTGATCAAACCCAGCCCATCAGATTTGCAAGAGCTTTATCTTGGTTCATTGCGGGCCATCGGCATTGATATGGATCTGCACGACATCCGCTTTGTCGAAGATGACTGGGAAAGCCCCACGCTGGGTGCTTGGGGTCTGGGCTGGGAGGTCTGGTGCGACGGTATGGAAGTCAGCCAGTTCACCTACTTCCAGCAGGTCGGTGGCCATGACTGCGCGCCTGTTTCGGGCGAGTTGACTTATGGCTTGGAGCGTCTGGCGATGTATGTGTTGGGCATCGACCATGTGATGGACATGCCCTTTAACGATCCGCAATCCCCCAGCCCGCTGACCTATGGCGATATCTTCAAGCAAACCGAAGAGGAATACGCCCGCTGGAACTTTGACGTGGCTAATACCGAAGTTCTATTGCGCCATTTCGAAGAGGCTGAAGCCGAATGTGCCAGCATTCTGGCGCAGGAACATGACGATCCTAAAACCGGCAAACGCATTGTCATGGCGCACCCGGCCTATGACCAGTGCATTAAGGCCAGCCATATTTTCAATCTGCTTGACGCGCGCGGCGTGATCTCGGTGACCGAACGCCAAGCCTATATCGGCCGGGTGCGCGCATTGGCCAAACAATGCGCCGATGCGTTTGTTCAGACCGAGGCAGCCGGGCATACGGCCTGATGGGTCGTTTAGGCCAGCCCAGGCAACAAGACCTTAAGGCCATCTGCGATCATGCCAATCGCGATGGCCGACAGGATCATGCCCATGAACCGGCTCATGATCACGCGCGCGTTCTCGGACAAGCGCTTGGCCAACCACGCGGCATTCCAGAAGGTGATCAGCAGCAGCAGCACAACGCTCAGAAAAACACCTGCAAAGACAACGGCTTCGGTGAGCTTTGTCACATGATGGGCATAGAGTATCAGCGTGGTAATCGTTCCCGGCCCAACCAGAATGGGGAATGCCAGAGGGTAAAAAGCCACCGTGTCGGGCGACGGATAAGACCGTTTCTCACCTTCGGTCCCGTGATGCGAACTGCTTTCGCTGCCGTTCAACATGTTCATCCCAATCATCAGGACAACCAGACCTCCGGCCACGCGCAAATGATTGACCGTGATGCCGAACAAACCCAGGGTCTGACTGCCAATAGACGCAAAAGCGCCGCCAAGGATCAAACAATAGAGGCAGGTTTTCAAAGCGACTTTTCTTTGGTCAGCCGCAGGAAGATCTTGTGTGACGCTCAGAAAAACCGGCAAGTTGCTGATCGGGTTCATGATCGCAAAGAGCGCGCCGAAAAATCCTACGGCAAGGGTCGTTTCCATAAAAGCAGCCTCAGCTTTGCCTGTTCCGCAATGGAACCTGTCCTATTTCTAAGCCACTTGAAAGAGCCTGCGTAAAAGGAAGAGCGAAAAAATGACTGGAAAGGTTCTGGCACTCATACTTTTGTTATCCGCCACGATTGCTGGCGCGGGCATGTATTACTTGCAGGTCTATGGCTACTATTACACTGTTCAACCCAATCCCGGCGCGGATGTGGTGTTACTGGCCGAAGGTGCGGATACACCGCAACCCATCCCCTATACCGGCTTTCAGGCGATTGATGCCGACAGCTCTCCGATCCGATATCGTGCATGCTTTGAAACTGAATTGACGCTGGATGAATTGCGCGCCACCTACATACCCGCCGAGGAGGCAACGCCGCTGACTGCGCCCGGTTGGTTTGACTGCTACGATGCCATCGAGCTAGCAGATGCCATGAAAACAGGTCAGGCAGAAGCGTTCATTGGCGTGAAGAACGTCCATTTCGGAGTGGACCGCATTGTGGCAGTAACGCAGGATGGCCGAGGTTTCATCTGGCACGTTCTGAACAATTGCGGCGAGAAAGCCTATGACGGTACGGTCGTCGGCGAAGAATGTCCGCCCAGACCGCAGAGTTGAGATGCAGATGGCCGAGCAAATCCTGGAAATTCCGGCTTTTATTACGGTAACACTCGGTTTCGCCGTCTACCTTCTTGGTGCTGAAATCAATGCGCGTGTCGCTGTTCTGCGGCAGTTCAACATCCCCGAACCGGTTACCGGTGGCCTCTTGGCGTCGCTGGTGATTTTGGCGCTGTACCTGCTGTTCGGCATGGAGATGAACTTCGATCTGGCGGCCCGAGATTTCCTTTTGGTGGTTTTCTTTGCCGGAATTGGGTTGAATGCACGACTTGCTGATTTGATTGCAGGCGGCAAGCCACTGCTTTTGCTATTGGTTTTGACACTGGCGACGATTGTCTTTCAGAACGTCATTGGTGCGGCCGGTGCGGTTACCTTTGGATATCCGGCCCAGGCGGGAGTTCTGTTCGGGTCCGCGTCATTGATTGGGGGGCACGGAACAGCCATCGCATGGGCCCCGGAAGTGACCGCAGTGACCGGGCTGGACGGAGCGACGGAATTGGGCGTCGCTGTTGCCACGCTGGGTCTGGTCCTGGCAGCGTTAGTCGGCGGCCCAATTGCGCGGTTTCTGGTCGAAGGTCGAAACCTCAGCCCGTCGCGACCTGAGGAAGAGCACACCATCGGTGTTCCGGACAACCAGGATGAAGCAGCACCGCTGATCGATCACCTGACGATCATGCGCGTTTTGCTGTACCTGAACCTGGCGATAATCGCCGGATTTTTTCTAAGCGAAGCGATCACAGCAGCGGGCCTGAAGCTGCCTCTTTTTGTGCCTTGCCTGATCATGGGCATCGTGATTGCCAATATGCGCGCGCTGACGGCACCAAATGCCCCAGCCGTTTCGCGGACGCCATCGCTGGCACTGATATCGGAATTCTCACTAGGCGCGTTTCTCGCAATGTCGCTTATGAGTCTACAGCTTTGGACCATCGCCGAACTGGGACTGGCAATCGTGGTCATTATGACCGCGCAGACATTGTTTGCTGTTGGTTTCGTGATCTGGGTGCTGTTTCCCGTGATGGGCGGTAACTACCGTGCAGCTGTTTTGTCCGCCGGGTTCGGGGGCTTTGCGCTCGGTGCGACCCCAACGGCAATCGCCAATATGACAGCAGTCACCAAACGATATGGGCCGTCACCTATTGCCTTTATTGTGCTCCCCCTTGTATCCGCCTTCTTTGTGGACATCGCCAATGCCATCGTCATCCAGACGATCGTCAACTTCTAAGGACCAAAAATGCCCGACCTGCTGATCGAACTGTTTTCCGAGGAGATCCCCGCGCGCATGCAAACTCGCGCAGGTGAAGACCTGAAAAAGCGGATCACCGATGGTTTGGTTGAGGCCGGTCTGACCTATGCTGGGGCGGCAGCCCTGACGACTCCGCGCCGTCTGACACTGGCAGTCGAAGGCTTGTTGGCGGAAAGCCCAACTGTTCGCGATGAACGCAAAGGACCAAAGGTTGGCGCACCGGACAAAGCCATTGAAGGGTTTCTGCGCGGGGCAGGGCTGACCCGTGATCAGTTGGAAGAACGTGAAACCCCCAAAGGTTCTGTATATTTCGCCACCATTGAGAAACCCGGTCGCCCAGCTGCCGAGATCGTAGCCGAAGTTCTTGAGGCGACGATCCGCGATTTTCCGTGGCCCAAGTCGATGCGCTGGGGCAGCGGCGCGATGCGCTGGGTACGTCCTTTGCATTCGATCCTATGTATTCTGAGTGATGAGACCGGCGCACATATCGTGCCGCTTGAGGTCGAGGGGATTACGTCCGGTGACACGACCGAGGGGCATCGTTTCATGGCCCCGAAGCGGTTTGCCGTTTCTTCGTTCGAGGACTATGCGACCAAGCTGAAACGCGCCTTTGTGGTTCTGTCGCCGGATGAGCGCGCCGAGCATATCTGGAACGATGCCAAGAACATGGCTTTTGCGGCCGGATTGGAAGTGGTCGAGGACCGGGGCCTGTTGGCCGAAGTTGCCGGGTTGGTCGAATGGCCGGTTGTGCTGATGGGTCAGATTGATGATGAATTCCTTGATCTGCCGCCCGAGGTTCTGCAGACCTCGATGAAGGAACACCAGAAGTTCTTCTCGGTCCGCAACCCAAAAACCGGGCGGATCGAACGGTTTATCACCGTCGCCAACCGCGAGACCGCAGACAATGGCGCGACCATTCTGGCAGGGAACCAAAAGGTGCTGTCGGCGCGTCTGGCAGATGCTAAATTCTTTTGGGAGAACGATCTGCGCATCGTCAAGTCTGACGGATTTGAGCCGTGGGTTAGTCGACTCGAAAATGTTACTTTCCATGCCAAACTCGGATCTCAGGGTGAGCGGGTCAGCCGTATTGCTGCACTGGCCTATGAGTTGGCCCCAGCCGTGGGCGCGGACCGCGAACTGTCGATGATGGCAGCGCAGGGGTGCAAGGCCGATTTGTCGTCCGAAATGGTTTTCGAATTTCCGGAACTGCAAGGCCTTATGGGGTGCTACTATGCTGCGGCCGCAGACTTGCCTGAAGCGGTAGGGCTGGCAAGTGAGGAGCATTACTCGCCCTTGGGTCCCTCAGACAGTGTTCCCAACGCACCAGTGTCGATCACGGTCGCGCTTGCCGACAAGCTGGATACGTTGACCGGGTTTTGGGCAATCGATGAAAAGCCAACCGGCTCGAAGGATCCTTTTGCGCTGCGCCGTGCAGCCTTGGGCGTGACCCGCCTGATTCTGGAAAACGACCTGAGGCTTCGATTGGATCGCTTTTTTGACAGTCAGTTTGTGCGGATCGAAAGCGGGATCAACGGCAATTTCTCGGCTGAATCAGTCGAGGATTTGTTAGAAGAGATCGCTGAACACGGCGTGTTCGGCGCAGCGTTCCAAGCTGTGAAGGTAAAAATCGGGGATACTCCTCCTGCGGGTTTTCTTGAACTTGAGCAAAAGGTTCCTGACGCATCTGACGATCTCCTCTCCTTCTTCCACGATCGTCTTAAAGTCTTTCTCCGCGACGAAGGAATCCGCCACGACGTCATCGACGCCTGCATCGCGATGGAGGGCAATGACGACCTCAACCTGCTGGTCAAACGTGCCCGTGCACTGAATGCGGCGATTGCGACCGAGGATGGGGAAAACCTCGTGCAGGGTTTCAAGCGGGCCAACAATATCCTGGCTCAGGCTGAGGAAAAGGACGGCGTCGAATACTCCTACGGGGCGGATGTGAAATTTGCCGAGACCGAGAGCGAAAAGGCGTTGTTCGCAGCATTGGACGTGGCACAGGCAAAGATCGATCCGGCGCTGAAAGCCGAAGATTTCCCGGCCGCCATGGCGGCGATGGCTGCGCTGCGCGGGCCGGTGGATGCGTTTTTCGAGGATGTTCAGGTGAACACCGACAATGACATTCTACGTCGTAACCGATTGAACTTGCTTAGCCAGATCCGGCAGATCTGTTCCAGCGTTGCGGATCTGACGAAAATCGAAGGATAAAGCCACAGGCGCGTGTCGCAACGCGCCCAGATCACCCTTGCGCGAAGGGCGCAGGCGCTTATGCTGCGGACAAATCAAAAGGTGCCGCAGTGCAGAATAATCCGCATACCACGCTTATCACATCCAAAGCGCCTGTCGCCGCAAGTACACATGGCGGTCGGGCAAAGTGTCTGCAACGCCTTGTTCGGCTGGACCTGCCGGTTCCGCGCACGGTCGCATTGTCATTTGATGCAGTTCATCGCATTGCCGAGGGGCATGTTCCCGATCTGGCCGCGATCTTGGAACAGTTTGATCCGACAGCTCTGCTTTGTGTTCGACCCAGTTCTGAAGACCCTGATTGGGGTGGTCCGGGGGCGGTGCTGAACATTGGTATGAACGATGCACGCTATGTCGATCTGTCAGATAAGATGGGGGTCGAGGCGGCAGCAGCATTGTATCTGAGGTTCGTACAAAGCTACGCAATTCATGTGGCGCGGCTGGACGCTGATGTGTTTGACGACATTGAAGCGGATGGTCGGGAAGGCTTGCGCCTGTCATTGCGTGCTTATGAAGACGAGACGGATGAAGCCTTTCCGCAAGACAGGGGCGAACAGTTGGTCGCAGTTCTGCGATCAATGGCGCGAGCCTGGGATGGCACGTCGGCCAGGTTGTTGCGGCAGGCAAAAGGTGCCCCAGCGGATGCCGGATTGGGGTTGGTCATACAAGAGATGATCCCGGGCGTCGGGCAGGGTGAGTGCGGATCTGGCGTTCTGCAACTTGTTGATTCCACAACCGGTATGCCGCAGATCACCGGTCGATACCTTAGCCAAAGTCAGGGCAGGGACGCATTGGGAGAGGGTGTCGCTGCCCTGTTCCTCGAGAGGGACTCGCGTGGTCCGTCGCTGGAGGAGGTTGCGCCCAAAGCCTTTGCAGAACTAAAGGCTCAGGCCGCTTTGATGCGCCAGAAGCTGCGCGAAGAAATGCAGGTCGAGTTTGTGATCGAAAACGGCCATGTTCACATTCTTGATGGTGTGCGGGTGCAGCGCAGCGCCCGCGCCGCCATGCGGATTGCCGTGCGGTTAGCCGAGGATGGCATCCTGCCGCCACAAGAGGCGGTGATGCGCGTTGATCCTCATGCATTAAACGAACTTCTGCACCGGCAGGTACATCCCGAAGCACGGCGCGACGTTCTGACAACTGGCATTGCAGCAAGCCCCGGCGCGTCGACCGGGAAGATTGTCTTTACAGCGGCCGAGGCACAAGCCAGCGCAGCGCGTGGTGAAGCGTGCATTCTCGTCCGGCGCGAGACATCACCCGAAGATGTGCGGGGTATGCACGCCGCGGTCGCCGTTTTGACCGAGAAGGGCGGCATGACCAGCCACGCAGCCGTGATCGGCCGAGGTTTGGGGCTGCCTTGTATTGTCGGCGCTTCGGATATGCGGTTTCAGACTAAGAAGAAATTGCTGACGGCCCCGGATGGTCGGGTTTTCAAAACCGGTGATGTTCTGACGATTGACGGCACTTCGGGTCAAGTGCTGGCAGGACAGCCCGCCATGCTCGAGGCGGTCTTTGATGACTGTTTTCAGACACTGATGGCCTGGGCCGATGCCGAGCGCGACATCGAAATCCGTGCCAACGCCGACACGCCTGCAGACGCGCAGACAGCCCGCAACTTCCAGGCCCAGGGTATCGGTTTGTGCCGGACCGAACATATGTTCTTCGATCCTGGCCGCCTGATCGTGATGCGCGAGATGATCTTTGCCCAAACCTCTTCTGGTCGTGCGGCGGTACTAGAACGCCTGCTTCCCATGCAGCGTGAAGACTTCATGCAACTTTTCCGGATCATGGAAGGTCAACCGGTCTGTATCCGGTTGTTCGATCCGCCGCTGCACGAGTTCCTGCCAACCACCCGCAACGGACAGCGTGAGCTGGCCGAGGCACTAGATCTACCGATTTCGGACGTTGAACGCCGGGTCGATTCTATGACTGAATACAACCCGATGCTGGGGCTACGCGGCGTTCGGCTGGGTGTCACTGTGCCAGAAATCTATGATATGCAAGCGCGGGCAATTTTTGAGGCCTCTTTGGAGGCCCGCAAGAACGGTGCGCCGGTGGTGCCCGAAGTCATGATCCCGTTGGTTTCTGCCAAACGCGAGGTTGAGCTGGTCAAATCCCGTATCGATTCAGTGGCAACTGCGGTTGCCGCAGAGTTCGGGCAAGAGTTCGAATATCGCCTCGGCGTGATGGTGGAAACGCCACGGGCGTGTTTGCGCGCTGAAGAGATCGCACCCAACACATCCTTTTTGAGTTTTGGAACAAATGACCTAACCCAGATGACTTATGGTCTCTCGCGAGACGATGCCGGGCGGTTTATGTCTGCATATGTCCGACAAGGCGTATTTACCGAAGATCCGTTTCATGTTCTTGATCCCGATGGGGTCGGAGAGTTGTTGAAGCTCGGGGCCGAGCGTGGGCGTGCTGCAAAGCCGGATGTTACTCTGTCGGTGTGCGGTGAGCATGGCGGCAATCCCGAATCAATCGCGATTTGCCGGGACCTTGGCTTTGACTACGTGTCATGTTCTCCGTTCCGGGTGCCGGTCGCTCGGCTGGCTGCCGCTCAACTGGCAATTTCATCCAGACTTGGGGGTTGACATAGCCTCAAAGCCCTAAGAATAGTGGTTTAAGCATGGGTCTGGGGTCAGATTTTTTGACCTAACGGGCGGTTTTCCACTTGCTTTTTCTTCTGATCTGGACGTTTGCCCAAGACTGGGGTAGATGCCTCGTCGCGCCCGCCGGGGGAGGGTTTGGCGCGTATAGTGCCTGTGCGAGGTTATCTGATGCTACGTTATATAATGGCTGTTGCCACATTGGCAGCAACCATGCTGCCAAGTGCGTCCTTCGCCGAGAGGGAAGCGACCGATTCTGCCAAGGAAGAACTTGTTGCCCGCAATGAATTGCCGGCGCAAAGCTTTCGTGACTATCTGAAATTGTTCAAGCCCCGCAAAGCGGTTGAGCCGATCACAGTATCCTACTCCAAGGATTGGTTGGACCAACAACCCAACGCGGCCGGTGACGAGAACTGGAAGTGCCTGTCCGAGGCGTTGTATTTCGAAGCGCGTGGCGAAAGCGTGCGCGGTCAGTTTGCTGTGGCCGAGGTTATTTTGAACCGGGTCAAAAGTAGTCGTTTCCCAAACTCTCTTTGTGGGGTGATCCGTCAGGGCACTGGTAAGAAGTATCAGTGCCAGTTCACATACACCTGTGATGGCCAAAAAGAAGTGATACACGAAAAGAAGGCGTATGAGCGTGTGTCCAAAGTGGCTCGGGCCGCAATAGATGGGGTGGCTAAGGAGCTGACCGAAGGGGCAACCCACTATCACACCACCGCCGTGCGTCCATCCTGGGCCAAGGTGTACAAGCAAACTGCACGGATCGGTGTGCATCTTTTCTATCGCCACAACTACCGCACGGCGAGCAACTGATTGACGCACCTGCGCTGGAAGCTTGATGCCAGCAGCGCGGGGTACTCTATATTGCGGGCCAGGAGGTCCGTAATGACCGTTAATCGTCGACAATTCATGCAATCTGCAGCAGCGGCTTTACTTGTGCCCCGCAGGGCCCGTGCAGGTTTTCTGTCGCTTGAGGCGAGGGTAGCAGATCAGCTGATCGCCCCGGACGGGTACCCTGAGACCAAACTTTGGAGTTACGGCGGAAAGGTTCCCGGAATTCCACTGCGCTTGAAACAGGGTGACCGCGTCCAGCGCAGGCTTGTTAACAATCTGCCGCAGCCGACATCGGTTCATTGGCATGGAATTCGTGTCGCAAACGCAATGGATGGTGTGTCCGGATTGACGCAAGCCCCTGTAGTTCCAGGCGATACCTTCGATTACGATTTCGAGGTTCCGGATGCTGGAACCTATTGGTATCACGCACATAACCGGTCCATGGAACAGGTCGCGCGGGGTCTCTACGGGCCTTTGATCGTCGAAGAAGCGACGCCGCCAGACGTTGATCAGGATCTGATCTTGATGCTGGATGACTGGCGGCTCGACCCTGAAACCGCGCAAATCACGGATGACTTCGACAATGGCCGAGATCTGAGTCACGCCGGTCGTCTCGGCAATCTTGTGACGGTCAATGGTTCCTTTGATCCTGCATTCCCTGTCAAACGCAACGAACGCCTCAGGCTGCGCCTGATCAATGCGTCCAACGCGCGGATCTTTGATGTCGGGCTTGACGGTTTGTCTGGGTGGATCGTTGCTTTGGACGGTATGCCGCTGGAAGCACCTCTGGCAATTCCGCAATCCTTCCCACTTGCGCCTGCACAACGCGCGGATCTTGTTGTTGATGTGAGCACTGATGATGACGCGGCAAGCCTTCTGAGTGTTGAACAGGACGGCGCGTATGGTTTGGTTCAGTTCAATGTAACCGGTGAGTTCGCAAAAACACGTCGAGACGGAGTGGATGCTTTGCCGCCCAATCCCTTGCCCGTTCTGCGAGATGTTGAAACGGCGCCGCTTCATCGAATGGTTTTGCAGGGCGGGGCGATGCGGTGGCTTGAAAACGCGCGGATCGGAGACACCGAGATGTCCGGGCGCGAGTTAGCGCAACTTGGGAGGTTTTGGGCTTTGAACGGCTATGCCGAACGCCCAACTGATCCGTTTTTGGACACTGGTCTTGGCAGCTTGCACAGGATCGAATTTGTCAATGAAACTGCTTTCCCGCATGCGATGCACCTGCACGGCCATCACTTTCGGTTGATCCTTGAAGATGGCTCATTTGGGCCCTGGCGAGACACCGTACTCGTCGACCGAGGGCAGACCCGCCAGATCGCGTTGTTGGCCGATAATCCGGGGGGCTGGCTGCTGCATTGCCACATGCTTGGCCATGCCGCTTCGGGTATGATGAGTTGGATTCGCGTAACCTGACGCCGCATTCGGCGGTTGGAATGGCGCTTGCTTGAATGTTATAGGCTCTCGCAAAGCCTAATATAGGCAAACTTCCAATGAGCCCGAGAAGGCCTGACCCATGAGTTCTGAAATCCGCCTGGCATTTGCGCACCCCTCTGAGCGGTCCGAGGCGACCTCGTCCAAAGGGTCGCTGGATCGCATTTCGTTGCGCGACCATATCGTCGAAGTTGAGATCGGCGCGTTTCAGGCCGAGCGTGGGACGACGCAGCGTGTCTGCTTCAATATAGTCGTTGAAGTGCGCCCGCTGACCGACCCGATTGATGACGATGTGGATCGCATACTGTCTTATGATCGCGTGACCGAAGCGATTGCATATGAGTTGTCGGCTGAGCGGTTGAACCTGTTAGAGACCTTGGCTGAACGCGTGGCCGAACGAATTTTACTTGAACCTCAGGCTGTAAGAGCTTTTGTTAGAATAGAAAAACTTGACCGAGGCCCTGGGGCGCTTGGTGTTGAAATCGTCCGTGGCAAAGATGCGCATCACCACGATATAGTCGAGGAAGAGCGCCCGCATCCACGGCTTGTTTTTCTGTCGAATGAAGCGATTGCCTCGGACAATTTGACGGGCTGGATCGATCAGCTAGAGAACCGTCAAGGCCCGTTGATCCTGTGCGTCGGAGCCTCAGATCTGGACGCGCCGCAAACCGGACATGCGATGACCCAGCGCAGGATCGACCTGCTTGCTATCGAGCAGAACGCATGGGTGCTCGCCGCGCGCGATTTTCGCTGCGTTGTTGTCTCGACCCGGACCGAGTTGGATTGGGCCATGAAAAATGGACAAATTTGCGTTTGGGCTCCCTCCAAGATCGTCTTGGACGCTGTTGATGGCCCATCGGCAGCGCCTTCGGACGCGGTGGCTTTGGCGGCCTGGTTCGCAGCCACATTTGAAGCCAGTGAGATGATGGTGATCGGCGGAGATCTGCCAGAAACACCGAAAACGCCATTGCGGGCTGTGGATGTAGATCAGGCACAGCTGTGAAAACCTATTTCCGACCCTTGGTCCAGCACGGTCCGGCACGTCCAAAAGGTGCCGTAAAGCTTGCTGGTCAGCCACTTTGGTTCACACATGCTGAGGTTTTGACACGAGAAAACCCCGCGCAGACTGTGCCAGTTGCTGAAATCCCATCCGATGCGTTGGGCAGGTTGACCAATCCACGCGCAGACTTGTGCGGTTTGGATATGAAGCATCCGCAAATTATGGGCATCCTCAACGCAACGCCTGACAGTTTCTCGGATGGCGGCCTGCATAACTCGGTCGAAGGCGCGCGCAATGCAGCCGCCGAAATGGTCGCGCATGGTGCGACCATTCTGGATATCGGGGGCGAGTCGACCCGGCCTGGCGCAGATTTCGTTCCCGAGGACGAGGAAATCGCCCGAACCCGCCCTCTGATCGAGGCGATCCGGGCAGAAACAGATGTTCTGATATCGATCGATACGCGAAAGGCCAGCGTGGCCAGAGCGGCGAGTGCCGTCGGGGCCGGGCTGGTCAACGATGTCTCTGGGTTCACCTTTGACCCGGATTTGGCGCCATTATGCGCGCAATTGGGCACCCCGGTTTGTGTCATGCACATGCAGGGTGATCCAGCCACGATGCAGGATGATCCGCAATACGACAACGTACTGTTGGACGTCTATGACTTTCTTGAGGGTCAGATCACGCATCTGGAACGGCTAGGTCTGAACCGCGAAAACATCGTGGTGGATCCGGGTATCGGGTTCGGGAAGTCGCAAGACCACAATCTGGCTTTGCTACGCAGTCTAAGCCTATTCCACGGGCTTGGTTGTCCGATCCTTCTGGGCGTTTCCCGAAAGGGCTTCGTCGGATCCATCGGGCAAGAGCCGCGCAAAGACGCGCGCGCGCCGGGATCAATTGCATTGGCTTTGGCTGGATTGTCTCAGGGCGTGCAGATCATTCGGGTGCATGATGTCGCTGAAACAGCTCAGGCCTTGCGTCTATGGGCTGCCGTCCGGTAATCCGGTCGCAGGTTAGTTTTACGGAGTGACAGGTATGCGCAAGCTGTTCGGAACCGATGGGGTGAGGGGCACCGCCAACACGCACCCGATGACGGCGGAAATGGCCTTGCGCATCGGTGCCGCTGTGGGCCGCTATTTTCGCCGTGATGCGACGGGCGTGCACCGCGTGGTGATCGGTAAGGACACGCGCTTGTCGGGTTACATGCTGGAAAGCGCATTGACGGCTGGCCTGACCTCGACCGGTATGAACGTGCTGCTGTTGGGGCCGGTACCAACACCCGCGGTTGGTCTGATGACCCAGTCGATGCGGGCAGACCTTGGGGTGATGATTTCGGCCAGCCATAACCCGGCAGAAGATAACGGAATCAAGTTTTTTGGCCCTGATGGGTTCAAACTGTCCGACCAGGCCGAGATTGAAATCGAGAATCTGATCGAAGAAGGGGTCAAACCCGCGCAGGCCCAAAATATCGGGCGGGCTCGACGCGTCGATGATGCGCGGTTCCGTTATGGCGAACGCGTCAAGTCTTCGCTGCCGCGCAATGTGCGTCTGGACGGGTTGAAGGTGGTTATCGATTGCGCCAATGGCGCCGCACACCGCACCGCGCCAGAGGTTTTGTGGGAGTTGGGTGCTGAGGTTATCCCAGTGGGCATCGACCCCAATGGCAAGAATATCAATCTGAATTGTGGTTCGACCAAGCCGCAACTGGCTGCTGAAACCGTGGTGGCCCATGGTGCGCATGTGGGCATCTGCCTGGATGGGGACGCGGACAGGGTTGTTGTGATCGACGAGACCGGCCAGGTGGCAGACGGCGATCAACTGATGGCGCTGCTGGCCACAGCTTGGAAGAAATCCGAACAATTGAAGGGTGACGCTTTGGTGGCGACCGTCATGTCGAACCTGGGTTTGGAACGGCATCTTTCGGCTGAAGGTCTGCGCCTTGAACGAACGGCCGTTGGCGACCGGTATGTGGTCGAGCGAATGCGCGAAGGCGGCTTCAACCTGGGTGGAGAACAGTCCGGGCATATCGTGATGAGCGACTATGCCACCACCGGCGACGGCCTGATGGCCGGTTTGCATTTCCTGGCCGAGATGGTTCTGTCCGGTCGCAAAGCGTCTGATCTATCCAAACAATTCGAGACGGTGCCGCAGCTTCTGAAGAATGTGCGCTACCAATCAGGCCAGGTTCCGCTGGACGCTCAGAACGTTCAGGCGGCAATTGCCGATGCCGAGGCGCGTCTGAACGGGCAGGGCCGTTTGCTGATACGCAAATCGGGCACAGAGCCTTTGATCCGTGTCATGGCTGAATGTGAAGACGATGTTTTGCTGACACAGGTCGTTGACACTATTGTGGCCGAGGTCGAGGCTGTAGCGGGCTAACGCTCGGTTAGTAGTTTTTTCAGGCTGAACCATTGGCTGATGGCCAATCCGGTCAGGATCATCGACAAGGCAATGTAGAACCGCAAGGGTAGGGCTTCGGACAGTATCCATGCGCCAAAGATCATCGACCAGATCGGTACCTGATAGTTCACCAATGTCAGGAAAACGGACCCGGCACTGCGGATAATCGATACGCGCAGCAGCGTGGCAAAAGCTGTCGGAACAAGTCCCAGACCCACGATGGCAAGGCCGGGTCGGGTGCCTTCCCAGCGCGGTATGCCTTCGGATATGAGCATGATCGGCAGCAGGATTACCGCTCCGACCACCAATGTCAGTGCCGCCAGTGTCACCGGATCGATCGGCGGGCAGCGGCGGGTAAAGATAGACGCCACCGAATAACAGAGCGCGGCGCCAATACAGGCCAGTTGGGCCAACGGCTCAGCCCCTTGACCGATTTGAGCCAACCCCGGACCGATCAGGATCAGTGCACCCGAGAACCCTAGGGTGACGCCAAACAACCGACGTGCGTTCATCGGTTCGTCAGAGAAGAAATGGGCCAACGGCAAGACCATCAACGGGATTGCTGCCATAGACAGACCGGCAAAGGCCGAAGCTACATATTGTTGTCCCCAGCTTAGTAATAGGAAAGGCAGGGCGGTGGAGAGTACACCAATGACAATTGTCGATCCCCAAAGCGCGGGGCTTGGGGCAGGAATTCGGCGCCCTGTTGCTGCCATCAGGATCAACAATGTCACTGCGCCCAACGTCGTGCGTGCCGTCGCAACTGTGACCGGCCCGTACCCGTCCAGCGCCATGGCAACAACCATGAACGTACCGCCCCAAATCAGGCCAAGGGATATGACGCCGCTCCAATCGCGGTAATCGGGTTGTTGAACCATTCCATCCCCTTAACCTGCGATTCAACAAGTGTCACGGGGCGGTCTTGATTTTGCGTAAGTAATCACTTACGGTAAGTAATGACTTACGGTGATGCTTTTTCAGCTCTGGGAGACTCGACCCGGCGACAGGTGTTTGAGGCGGTTGCCAGTCAGCCGCGCGCGGTGGGGGCTTTGGCCGCTGAATTGCCTGTCAGCCGCCCGGCAGTATCGCAGCATCTAAAAGTACTTTCGGATGCGGGGCTTGTCGTTTGCCGTGCCGAGGGAACTCGTCGGATATATGCGGCACGGCCCGAGGGGCTTGCCGAAATGCGCGACTGGCTAGAGCGATATTGGTCTGACGTTCTTGAAAATTTTGCAGCGGAAGTAAACGAAGGAGGGCGGGGCTCGTGACCGATCCTATTGTTAAGAGAGTGACTGTGAATGCGGCACCGGAACAGGCATTTGATGTTTTCGTTAACCGGATCGCAAAATGGTGGCCGTTGGACGGCCATGCCGTGTCAGCCTCCAAAGGAAAACCGGCGCTTGCTGTCACGATTGAACCACACGTGGGCGGAGCAGTGTATGAGACGATGTTCGATGGAACACGGGCCGATTGGGGCGAGGTTCTTGTCTTTGAGGCCGGGCGTCGACTCGCGCTCAGCTGGCACCCCGGTACGAATAAAGATTGCCCGACACGGGTAGAGGTTACCTTTGAAAGCCATGGCTCAGCGCAGAGCAAGGTGACCCTTACGCATTCCGGCTGGGAGGTTTGGGCTGATGAAGCACCCGAAAAGCGCGGTGGTTACGATACGGGATGGGATCACGTGTTGGGTCATTGCTTTGTGAACGCAGTCAGAAAATAAAAAAGCGGCCACTTGGGCCGCTTTTTCGCTGACATAGGCCAGACTTAGTTCTTTTCTTTGTCAACCATTTTACCGGCCGAGATCCAGGGCATCATGGCGCGCAGTTTAGCGCCAGTTTCCTCGATCATGTGCTCGTCATTGGCGCGACGCGACGCTTTGATGGTCGGCTGACCAACGGCGTTTTCCAGCATGAAGTCACGCACGAACTTACCCTGCTGAATGTCGTTCAGAACGGCTTTCATGCGTGCTTTTGTCTCGTCGTATTGCAGGATGCGCGGGCCGGTGACGTACTGGCCGTATTCTGCGGTGTTCGAGATCGAGTAGTCCATGTTGGCAATACCGCCTTCATAGATCAGGTCGACAATCAGCTTCACTTCGTGCAGGCACTCGAAATATGCCATCTCAGGCGCGTAGCCCGCTTCGACAAGTGTTTCGAAACCGCAGCGGATCAGTTCGACCAAGCCACCACACAAGACTGCCTGCTCACCAAACAGGTCAGTTTCGCATTCTTCGCGGAAATTCGTTTCGATGATGCCCGAACGACCGCCACCGATGGCCGAGCAATAGGACAGGCCGATTTCCAGCGCTTTTCCGGTTGCGTCATTGTCAACGGCAACCAGGCAGGGTACGCCGCCGCCTTTGACATATTCACCGCGTACAGTGTGGCCGGGCCCTTTGGGTGCCATCATGATGACGTCGACGCCTTCTTTCGGCTCGATCAGACCGAAATGCACGTTCAGGCCATGGGCGAATGCGATCGCCGCACCCGGCTTGATGTTGTCATGCACGTATTTCTTGTAGGTTTCAGCCTGCAATTCGTCGGGCATGGTGAACATGATGACGTCACACCAGGCCGCTGCTTCGGCAATATCCATTACCTGAAGACCCTCGGCTTCGGCTTTTTTGGCCGAGGCAGAGCCTTCGCGGAGAGCGACGACGAGGTTTTTGGCACCCGAGTCGCGCAGGTTGAGCGCGTGGGCATGGCCTTGGCTGCCATAACCCAGAATGGCCACTTTTTTGTCTTTGATCAGGTTGATGTCGCAATCGCGATCGTAATAGACGCGCATGTCGCTGGTCCTTTCAGTTTCGATTGCCGTGCTTTTATCCTGAGGTTTTGGTATTGGCGATAGGTTGTGAATCGAGTATTTGGAAAAAAGATGAAGATTAATTCTCTATTTGTTCGATATGTGGAGAAATCATGCTTGATGACGTCGATCGCCGGATCCTGCGCCATTACCAATCTGAGCCTACCCTGACGACGGCAGAACTCGCCGAGCGTTGCAGGATCAGTCAGGGTGTATGCTGGCGGCGCGTCGAAAAGATGCAGGCGGCGGGCATCATCCAAGGGCAAGAGGCTGTGATCGACTGGTCAGTGCTTGGTTATGCGGTCGAAGTGTCGTTGCGGGTGACGTTGGATAAGACACAGGCACGCGCGTTTGATGACTTTACCACGGCAGCCCGTGAGGTGGCCGAGGTGATCGAGATTCAGACTTTTCTGGGCCGCGTAGATGTGCGCCTTTCTGTACTTGCCCGGGATATGTCTCATTATCAGCAGGTCTATCGCGACCTGATTCTGACCCTGCCACATATCGCGGATATCGAGGCGCTGATGCACATCGCACGGGTGAAACGCGATGAGGCACTGCCGATATGATTGACCTTGACGAGATCGACCGAAAGATTTTGCGCGCATTAGCGCAGGACGCCACCCAAAGTGCGGGTGCGTTGGGTCGCAAATTTGGGCTGTCGCAACCGGCAACCTGGCGGCGCATCCGGCGGTTGGAAGAGGCGGGCGTGATCAAAGGTCGGCGCCTGCGACTGAATGCCGAGGCGCTTGGGTTCGGCGTGACAGTCTTTCTGGGCGTCAAGCTCGCCCGTAAAGGGCAAGTCAGTTTGGAAGACTTTGAACGGGCCGTCAGCGCCATCCCCGAGGTACAGACGGTTGAGCATGTTCTGGGGCTATACGACTATCGCCTGCGTGTTGTGGCGAGAGACATTTCTGACTTCGAGCGGGTTTTGCGGCGCCGGATCATGACGCTGCCGGGTGCTGGCGACGTCGAGGCTAATGTTCTTCTCAGCGAAGAACGGCTACCGGGACCAATAGGATAATCGAGGTCAGTATTTGGTTCTGATGTAATAGCCCGGATGATGGGTCACGCGGGCAAAGGTTATTGGATTGTCGTCCTTGCGCGTGGTCCGTTCCATCTGGATCATCGATGTTCCAGCCGTCGTTCCCATGAATTCTGCTAACCTTAAATCCGCAGACACCGCGCAAAAGGCGATCTCGGCCTCTGTAAAGGGGGCTGCATTCAGCAGCCATTCATGCGGTCCGTGTGCGCTCAGATCTGCATGCTCCACCTCGGGGACGGCATTGATGTTGATCCAGCGCTCCTCCAGCTGAAATGGACGATTGTCTGCGTAGTGCATGCAAATGACATGAAGAACACGAGCGTCCGGAGAAACGCAAAGTTGCGATGAAAGCCAGCCGGGGCTGAGCACCACATTCCGTTCGACCAGAGCATAGCGATAGCTTGCGTTCTGGTTCTCAATCACTTGCCGCGCCAATGACAGTTCGAGTTTGACCTGTTTGCTGGGTTCCTTTTTGACACGGGTCCCGCTTTTACGCTTGCGTTCAACAAAGCCTTCATCAGCGAGTTCCCGAAGGGCTCGGTTTACGGTCGCGCGGGCGCAGTTAAACTCCTCGGCCAGATGTGCCTCGGTCGGCAAAAGCGCACCTTGCGGCCAGATTCGGCTTTCGATCCGGCGCTTTACTTCATCACGAACGACCTGGAAACTGACGCGCTTTTGTTCCGCCACGGGCAAAGATATCCCTTCAAGTATTAAGTGTGTTCATCTGGTCAGAAGCAAGTAAAAGTGTAAAGGGGAAGGTGACACTATTTGGCGTCATTTTGAGTGATATCAGCCCTGTATAAGGCACTTTTACTATGAATTCGTGGGTAACCTTGGGTCACCTTTCTGTCGGGTTTGGGCTTTACCATCAGGATCAAAGACGCCAAAACTCCCGTAACCCTGATGAAAGGATGTTTCATGCCCGCTTTGCTGAACACTGTTGATCCCGATGGTCTCGAGGAATTCTCCGTCGTTTTCACCGATCGCTCGCTAAATCATATGTCCGCGAAGTTTCAGACCGTCATGCGGGACATCTCGGACCTGTTGAAACAGGTCTACAATGCCGATGGGGTTGCCGTAATTCCCGGTGGCGGGACCTATGGAATGGAGGCGGTGGCCCGTCAATTTGCCCGCGGCGCTAATGTTTTGGTGGTTCGCAACGGTTGGTTTTCCTACCGCTGGAGCCAGATCATCGAGAGCGGTGAGCTGACCGCATCGGCCACAGTTCTGAAAGCGCGGGAGGTCGGCAATTCCAGCCCATCCCCGTTTGCGCCTGCACCCATCGACGAGGTGGTGGCAACGATACTTGACCAACGACCTGATGTCGTGTTTGCGCCCCATGTTGAAACATCGGCTGGAGTGATCCTTCCTGACGACTACGTTACTGCCATGGCATCAGCGGCGCATGAGGTCGGGGCGCTGATGGTTCTGGATTGCATCGCATCGGGATGCGCTTGGATCGATATGAAGACAACCGGTGTGGATGTTTTGATCTCGGCACCACAAAAGGGGTGGAGCGCATCGCCCTGTGCTGGTCTGGTCATGTTGTCAGACCGGGCTGAGGCGCGGCTTGAACAAACCAGTTCCGATAGTTTTGCCATCGATCTGAAGAAGTGGCGTCAGATCATGCAGGCCTATGAGAATGGCGGGCATGCCTATCATGCCACGATGCCAACCGACGCGTTGACAGAGTTTCGGGATACCATGATTGAAACACGAGACTATGGGTTCGAAAAACTGCGCGAAACCCAATGGGCCTTGGGCAATGGTGTAAGAGGGATGCTGAAGGACAAAGGCATCATGTCCGTGGCTGCCGATGGGTTCGGCGCGCCCGGCGTGGTTGTCAGCTATACATCGGACCCCGAGGTTAAAAACGGCAAGAAATTTGCTGCATTGGGCATGCAGATTGCTGCAGGTGTGCCGCTGCAGTGTGACGAACCCGCAGGTTTCAGCACTTTCCGCTTGGGTCTGTTCGGATTGGACAAGCTCTATGATGTGGATGGCACCATTGGTCGCTTGAAGCGCGTGCTGGATCAGGTGCTTTGAAACCAATTGGGGCTTAGCGGACGCCGAGCCCCATCTGCATGAGCGTTTTGCGTACCGGTGGCAGCGAATAAAGCGCGTTCAGCCCCATGGCGCGCGCATCGCGCAGCGGACGCGCTTCAATCATGGAGGCGCGGTTCAGCAAGTCGATACCTTTGACGCGCAGTTCGATCTCGGCGTGGCGGGCTTTGTGGTAAGCCTCAAGCATATCCGCGTCCCCAAGCCCATCGGGACGGGCTTGCGCCAATTCCAACAAGCAGCGCAGGTCGCCTAGGGACATGTTCAAGCCCTGCGCACCTATGGGCGGCACAACATGGGCGGCCTCGGCCATCAGTGCAATGCGCTCGCCCGACAGGTATTCCGCAGACTGGCTGATGATCGGCCATATGGTACGACGCGAGGCCAGTTTCAAAGGCCCGAACAACCCGCACGATCGTTCGGTCATCGCGGTCTCGAAGGCGTCAGAGCCCAGGTTCAACAGCTCAAGTGCGCGCGGGCCGCGTTCCATCCAAACGATTGCTGAAGACGGCTGACCCCTCCAGTCCGGTAGGGGCACCAAGGTGAAGGGCCCTCCGGAACGGTGGATCTCGGTCGAGACGTTTTCGTGCGCAATTGGGTGCGTGACTGCAAAGGCCAGCGCTTTCTGACCATAACGTGTGGTCTTGACCTGGATCCCGGCAGCCTCGCGCATTGGTGACGCGCGCCCGTCTGCAGCGATGACCAATTTGCAGCGGATGCGACTGCCATCGCTTAGACCCACACGTGCTTCAGCGATGCGGGTGAGCAGGTTGACGGTGCCCGTGCCAGGGCGAAAGTCGACATTGGGCAACTCGGACAGGCGGGCCACCATTTCACGGCGCAACAGCCAGTTGGGCAGGTTCCAACCAAAGGGCTGATCGGACACGTCGGAGGCATTGAAATCGCGAACAACGCGCGGCTCGGGCACGTCCCCGCCCGCATCGACGATCCGCATGATCTGAAGCGGCGCAGCATCAGCTTCCAACCGACCCCACAATCCGCATTGTTCCAGCAAGCTATGTGCAGGTTGCAGGAATGCCGTGGTCCGCAGGTCGGACCCATCCGCATCCCGTTCCGTGACAGGCGGTGTCGGGTCAACACAGATCACGTCGAACCCAGCCGATCCAAAGGCCGCGGCAGCAGTCAGGCCGGCAATACCACCGCCAGAAATCAGGATGTCACAGCTGTCGGTCATGGCGCCATTCTCCGTTCAGGACAGACCCTAATGCGGTTCCGTCACATGCGCCAAGTGACATCCTGTCCCGTTTCTCAGCCCAGTGAAATCAGGATGAGGATCAGAAACATCACTGGCACCATTGCCACCGCTGGCAAGTACAGTCCAGGCAATCCAAACACCAGCGCGGAACAGCCCCACATGCTAAAAATCGCGGCGGCCGTATATCCCAGATCTTCGGGTTCGCCATCGGCCACGTCACGGGCCATCCAGCCAAACAAGGGGATTGAATACAACATACGCTGCCACATCGGCAGGTGCCGAGGCATCTCGATCGCGCTCATGGGGGTCTCCGTTCTGTTCGTCGCTCAAGGGCATATAGGGATGCCAATGTAGCCGCAGAACGTGCAGATCGTCGCAGTGTGACAGCCTATCGCAGGCGGGCCAAGAACGCTGTCAGGTCATCCGTGTGATGATGAATGTGATCCGCTTCGTGCGGATCTGGTGCGACGTGAACCGTGCACATACCCATTTCGTGAGGAGCCGCCAGGTTCCGGGGGTCATCTTCGAACATCGCAGCTGTATCAGCTTTTATTCCATCTTTCGCGAAGATCGTCTCAAAGGCCGCTTTCTCGGGCTTTGGGCGGTAGCCGGCATGTTCGACGCCATAGATCGCGTCAAACAAACCTGACAAGCCTCGCGCCTCTAATACCTTTTCTGCATATGGCGCACTGCCGTTGGTGTAGACGATGCACCTGCCGGGCAGTGAGCGGATATGGTCTGCCAGCGCAGTGTCCGGTGTCATATGGCTCATGTCGACCTGATGCACCGCATGCAGATAAGGGTCGGGGTCCAGATCATGCTCGGCCATCAGCCCAGCAAGCGTGGTGCCGTATTCACGCCAGTAGTGAGATCGCAACCGGTCCGCTTCTGCGCGATCCACGCCGATGGCCTGAACCACATAGTCGGTCATAAGCACCTCGATCTGATCGAACAGGCGCATGTGCGGCGGGTAAAGCGTGTTGTCGAGATCGAACACCCATTGGGTGACGTGAGTAAAGGCAGGTTTGACCATGAGTGGGGTTTAGGGCGGAGCGTCGCGGTTTTCAATGCTGCTCTTGATTGCGGGGCCATGTGACGGATAGACATGTCCGAACGAGGAGACGATGCACCCCATGAGCCAGACACGAACCTCTAACAAAGACGCCTATACCCTGATACTCGAAGCGATCGATGTGGGTGTCTATCGACCCGGTGACCGTCTGGTCGAAAGCGAGTTGGCAGAACGGTTCGGCGTATCCCGAACGCCTATCCGTGAGGCGTTGCAGCGGTTGGAAACTCAGTCGCTGCTAGAAAGGGACGGGCGGTCGCTGATTGTCGCCTCTCTTGATCACAACCAAATGGCCGAGTTGTACATCGTGCGCCGCGAGTTGGAGGGACTTGCTGCGCGTCTGGCGGCCAAGCACGCCACCGAAGAAGAGATCAAGGTGTTGCAGGATATGGTTGCGGCAGATGATGCGTTGGTGGATGATCCGTCGGCTTTGTCGCGCGCCAACCGCAGGTTCCACGAACAAATCCACCTGGCGTCACATAACCGCTATCTGGTTCAACAGCTGAATTTGGTGCATCGCACCATGGCCCTTATGGCAACCACGTCATTGGCGGTTCAGGGCCGCGGAGAAATTGCGCAGAGTGAACATAAGGGCATCGTCGAGGCAATTACCGCCCGCGATGAAGAGGCTGCAGATCGCGCTTTGAAAGAACACATTTCCATCGCGTTCATGACTCGCCTGAAGCAAGACGCCGTCCGGCGCGAAAGCTGATCCTCAGGCCAATGGCAGATCTTCGTCGGCCTGACCATGTTGGGTCTTGTCCCAATAGAAGGGTTTGACTGCCAGCTCCCACAGGGCTTTGTAGGCTGCGATTATGCCCAGAGGGAAATACAGACACATCGTTGGAACAAACGGCAACAAAAACCGGCGCTCTGGGGCAGAAACGGCGAGGGCGCTGACGGCCATATTCAAACCTTCGGCTGCCAGAAACATCCAAACGAGTGATGTCAGCACCTCATGAGAGATGACCTGCACCATTGGGTTGTACAGCCCCAGCGCGGTTAACCAAAACACCCACAGCACCGGAGCCAGAAGGAATTGACCGATAGTTCCCAGGAAAAAAGCCTGAATACCCATGAACTTGCGCAGCCCAAGATCTTTGTACAGTTGCAGCGGATCCCGCATATGCACGAGGTAGGTGACCATAAATCCCTTGAGCCAGCGAGAGCGTTGCTTCACCCATGGCCAGGCGCGAAAGTTTGCCTCTTCAAACGTCGTAGTATCGACCATTTCCGTTCGATAGCCCGCACGGCAGAGCCTTACGCCCAAATCTGCATCTTCGGTGACGTTGTGGGCGTCCCATCCGCCGAGCTCTAACAGCTTGTCACGACGGAAGAAAAATGTGGTTCCGCCCAACGGAACGACAAGTCCCAGGCGGGCAATTCCCGGCAGGACAACCCGGAACCAGCTGTTGTATTCGATTGAAAAGCAACGTGAACGCCAGTTGGTGCGTGGATTGTAATAGTCCAGACCACCCTGCAGGCACACAACGTCGGGGGCGGCTTGAGTGAAGTGATTGACCACCCGTTCGATTTGGTCCGGTTGGGGCGCATCCTCGGCGTCCCAGACGCCCAAAATGTCACCCCTGCAAAAGTCCAACGCATAGTTCATTGCACGGGGCTTTGTTGTCAGCCCGTTGAATTCGGGCACTTCTATCGTGCGGATCCAGCTGGGTAAGTCTGCCTTTGCCAGTGTCTCGCGCGTGACGTCATCCTTTTCCTCAAGAACCAGAACAACGTCCAGCAGAGCTTTGGGGTATGTCAGTCGTTGGAGCCTGCAGACCAGTGCGTCGACAATCTCTCGTTCCTTATACAAAGGCACCATGATCGACACACAGGGATGGCGGAGAGGAACGGTGGCGATTTCTGATCGATCAGGTTTGCGAGCAAGCTGATGAAGAACATATGCTACAGCACCCGAAATTCGCAGGGCGGAAAACAGGATCAGTGTGCTGATCGTCAAAAAGAGCAAAACTGCGAGGCTGACTTGAGGCACTGCGGTCAAAAGAGTCAAAGCAGCGACGATTGCTGCAGCAGGGCGCATGCGCGATCCGGCGGTCCAGGTGCGGCAGCTTTGCGCTTCGTCTACCCGCGTTTCCGCGGCCTGAACGAGTGGTTTTGAAAACTGGCGTCCGATTGTATGATCAATCTGATCTGGGGCAGCCAGAACAGGGATGACGGCGTAACCGCAATCCTGAATTTCCTTTGAAACTGTAACGAAGCGGTCAGGCCGCGCTGTTGCGACCAAGAGCAGGGGACCGATGCGCATCCATGGGATTACGTTGTGCGCCAACCAGAAATTGACCGGCTTCAGGTGGCATAGTTCCGGCATCGGCGGAATTTCATCAAGATTTGCAATTTGCCAACCGGATTGTAACGCCAAGGCGTTCAACACGTCGTGTCGGGTGATCCAGCCCTCGCCCACCAGGATTTCACCCAATGGTGCTTTTTGCTGGTCTTGCAGACGAAGGGCGAGATCCAGCTGCGACAGGGTGATTGCACCTTGTTCCACCAAGCAAGACCCAAGCGGTTTGCGCAGGCCTTCTGCAGGGCCTGGTTCGGCAGCGGTGAAATTATGGAGATTTAGCTCGACCATCAAACAACCCTGACGCAGTTACCTGCGGCCAAGGTTGTGAAATCTAGGTTAACACCCAGTTAACACTGGACGAATTGGAAGCTAAGCCTTTTCTTTGCTGTCCGTCATTGCAGCTGCAAAGCGTTCGAACAGGTAAAAGCTATCTTGTGGTCCGGGTGAAGCCTCCGGATGATATTGCACCGAGTAAACCGGACGATCAGTCATGCGGATTCCGCAATTCGACCCGTCAAACAACGAGCGATGGGTTTCAACGACCCCAGAAGGTAGGGTCTGAGCGTCAACAGCAAAGCCATGGTTCATCGATGTGATCTCGACCTTGCCTGTGTCCAGATCTTTGACCGGGTGATTTGCGCCATGGTGACCGTGATTCATTTTGACGGTCTGACCGCCAAGCGCCAGTGCCAGCATTTGATGGCCAAGGCAGATTCCGAACACGGGCAGGTCAGTCGTATCCAGGATTTCTTTGATCATCGGTACAGCGTATTCACCGGTTGCGGCGGGGTCACCGGGACCGTTGGACAGAAACACGCCATCTGGCTCGTGCGCCAGAACCTCTTCAGCCTTTGCTGTCGCGGGCAAGACCGTGACATCGCAACCGGCAGAGGCCAAGCAGCGCAGGATGTTCCGTTTTGCACCGTAGTCGACCGCAACGACCTTGTGGACCGGGTTTTCCTGCTGCGGATACCCATCAGGCCATGCCCAACGCATTTCGTCCCAGCGATAGCTTTGCGCGCACGTGACGTCTTTGGCGAGATCCATGCCTTCCAGCCCGGCAAATCCGCGCGCAGCGGCGATCAGAGCTTCAATGTCGAAGTTGCCGTTGGGGTCATGTGACAGTGCGACATGCGGCGCGCCTTGCTGACGGATCGCACGGGTCAGGCGCCTTGTATCGATGCCACCGATGGCGATACGGCCACGACGGGCCAGCCACCCTTTTAACTCCTCTGCCGAACGCCAGTTCGACGGCTCGGTTGGGTCCCATTTGACCACCATGCCAGCTGCAACCGGATCGCCGGTTTCATCATCTTCCGGGTTCACGCCGACATTGCCGATATGTGGGAAGGTGAATGTCACGATTTGTCCCGCGTATGAGGGGTCTGTCATGATCTCCTGATACCCGGTCATCGCTGTATTAAAGCACAGCTCGGCCACAGTTTGGCCGGTTGACCCAAAGCCGATACCGTAAAACAGAGTTCCGTCGGCCAATGCCAGACATGCGGTGGGCTTGGACTGGACGTTCTGGGCCATGGCACGACTCTCCTGCAGGGTAAATCGGCGCATACCTAAGGGGGTTAGGCCGCTGGGTCAAGTCTGTTCAATTTTTCGGCTATTGTTTAAATTCAACAACTTAACTGTACCTGAAGGCTGTTGTATCGCTCTTTTTATTTCGATATGTTCGTGGTTCCGTTGCCATGGGGATGGACAAACCAGATGGATATGCGATCGAGGGTGAATATCGCCCTTAAGCAAGCAATGAAAGATAAAGCAGCTGAGCGTTTGTCGACGCTGAGGCTGATCAATGCGGCAATTAAAGACCGGGATATCGCCACGCGCGGATCCGGTAGTGAAGAGGCCAAAGGATGCGGCGACTCTGAGGTTCTTGAAATCCTTGGAAAAATGACCAAGCAACGCAAGGAAAGCGCGCGGGCCTACGAAGAAGGTGGGCGTTTGGACTTGGCCGCGCGTGAACTGCGCGAAGTTGGCATTATCGAAGAATTTCTGCCCAAGCAGCTTGATGAAGATGAGGTCAGCGACGCCATTCAAACCGCCATTACTGCAACCGGTGCGGGTTCGATCCGCGACATGGGCAAGGTGATGGGCGAGCTCAAGACCCGCTACACTGGGCAAATGGATTTCGGCAAGGTCGGATCGATGGTCAAGGATCATCTTTGCGCTGCGTCGAACGGTGGCTGCTGAGCAAATTGCACAAATGAAATGGGCTACTGCGCGGCTGGACTGCGCAGTTTCTCGACGAGGTCGTCATAGAGTGTGATGCGTTCATCTTCGGATAGGAATGCACCAATCTCGACCTCGCGACCATCTCCGATCAATGTGACATAGTGCGGGACCGGCCCGCCTTTTAGGTGCATCTGTGGGCGTGCCCAGTAGCGATTGCACGACCATTCCTGATCACCTTGGCCCGGCGTGGAATGAACCAGCTTCGCCTGAGATCCGTTTAAGGTTAGCACCTCGAACGCACTGCGGGCACGATAGTTTGTCTGTATGGCCAGCCACAGTCCTAAAACGGTGAGCAGCAGAAACGGTAGTAATCCCCACAAAATCACCGAACCCAACATTGCCAGCAGCGGAATAAGACCAAACAGAAATACCGACAAGATAACGATCATCGCCCCGCGCGGTGGCAGAGAGTTATGCGGCCAGAGGCGCAGTTCTTGTTCGGTTTCCGATGTTTGATTCCATCGATAAGGCATGACCGAAAACTAACGTACTATGGTCGGGTGTCGACGGTTAATGATCAGATGACGTGACCAACGCGCACCCAGGACAGTGCATCATCCAACCGGTCATCGCCCCAGAATACCTCTCCGCGTACAACAAGGCTGGGTGCGCCAAACACCCCAAGCCGGGTGGCCTGATCTGTCTCGGCCTCAAGGGCGGAGACCGTATCAGGGCTGCGCGCGCGGGCAAGCGCAAGACGCGGATCCTGCTGACAGCGCAGTAGCGCCTCGGACAGGGCCGATTCACTGCCCGCCTCAATACCTTCCTCGAACCAGATGCGATACAGATTCTGAGTGAACAGCTTTCCCCACCCGTCTTTCATCCCCAACAAGGCCACTTGATTGGCCAGTGCTAAATCCGAGATTGGGTAGGGCGCTGGCAGATTGGCATGGATGCGGTACTTGGCTGCGCGCCGTTCAATGTCGCGCCACATATAGGCTGACTTAACCGGCTTTCCCGCAAAGGGAATGTTCTGTTGTTCCGACATGACGGTGCGCACGTTGAAGGGCCGCCAAACAACCGTCGCATCGTTTTCGGCGCACCAATCATCCAAGCGCATGACCGTCAGAAAGCTGTAGGTGCTGCCAATTGAAAACCAAAAGTCAATTTCGGGCATTGTACCGCTCCTGTTGCAGGGGCTCTGCAGTCAGGATACATCAAACGGCCACATTTTTCGATCTTTGCGCGTCGTGGCGGGAAGACGCTACGCCTCAGATAAGAGTTTTGTCAATTGGAGCCAAAGGGTTAGGTGCCGTTCCAACGCCGGTCATCTGGCGCAGGTCGATCTCGATCATGCGGCTGATCGCCGAGATTGGGACATCGGTGGCATCACCTTCAAACGGGTCTTCCATCGACGCGCTGACCCGTTCCGTCACGAAGAATATCCAGCACACCAGCGCGCCGATCGGGGCGAATATCATCCAATCCAGAAACACCGATTGCAGCATCGGTATATCCAACCCAATAGTGATCGAACGTTCGTCGTTGAACGCCAGTGGCAGCAAGAAGATGAAGATATAGCTGAAGACTCGCCCGACCTCGGCAACCTGTCTGGGGAACGGGGTATTCTTGATACGCTCACTCTGACCCTGCGCATCGGTGAGCCGCGTTAGCCTGTTCATCAGCGCCACATGCCAATACGGATCGATACTGTGCGTTTGCGCCAGCGCCGAAAGCCGCTCACCCTGTAGAAACAGCAGGTATGCGGCGCGGTTGGACTTTCCTTTCAGCCTGGGCAAATCTTGCGCAAGCTGGCTTTTGCGCCAGCTTTCAGGATCCTGGTGCAACGCAGTCTTGTCCGAGGCTGGTTTGTGTCCAAACATCCATGGTCTGCGCGTCCGTCCGTTCGAAGAAGGCTGACGCAACTGATATGCCAGCATGTTCAACCATGCTAGGTGACGCTCAAGCAACTCACGACGTACTTCCGGATCAATCAGGGTACCGTCAAGCTGGACAAGGTTGGTAATCACATTGCCCCAATCCCGGCTGGTATTGACCAGATCGCCCCAAATCTTGCGCGCTTCGACCCAGCGGGCATAGGCTGAGGTGTTCTTGAAGCCCAGAAAGAACGCCACCGCTAGCCCCAATATCGTGACCGGAGGGCTGGAGTTGGAGATCAAGTCTATCGGGGTGATCGCATCCACCAGCTCAAGTAGGAAGATCCAGGTCAGAACGATACAGATGAAGCCAAAGGACCCTTTGACCATTTGCCGGAGCGAGATGCCGTCGTGGAGAATCATGTGATGTGGATCTTTGCCTAGTGCTGGTCGGTGGAATGGCGTTTTGGGGATACTAGCGATTTGTTCTCTGACGAGTCCACGCGAGAAGGCGAGCAAATTCGATACTGGGGAATTTAAAACACAAAGCCCCGCGAAACGCGGGGCTTTGTAGAGTTCAGATCAGAATGCAGGGATCAGTGCGCGTGGCCTTTGTCCCAGTCTTCTTGCTTGGGCAGCTGCTCGAACGTGTGTTCGGGCGGTGGGGTGGGCAGGGTCCATTCCAGCGTATCTGCGTATTCGTTCCACGGGTTCGGTCGTGTTTCTTTAGCGCCCCGGAACAGGGCGTAGAACACAATGCCGAAGAACAGGAGGAACGAGGCGAAGGACACGAATGCACCAATCGACGAGACAAAGTTCCACTGAGCGAAGGCCTCAGGGTAGTCGATATAACGGCGCGGCATGCCCTGACGGCCCAGGAAGTGCTGCGGGAAGAAGGTCAGGTTCGCGCCGATGAAGAACAGCCAGAAGTGAACCTTGCCCCAGAACTCCGAGTACTGACGACCCGTCATCTTCGAGAAGTAGAAGTAGACGCCAGCGAAGATCGCGAAGACGGCACCCAAGCTCATCACATAGTGGAAGTGCGCAACGACGTAGTAGGTGTCGTGATACGCGCGGTCGATACCCGCCTGCGACAGAACCACACCGGTCACACCGCCGACGGTGAACAGGAACAGGAAGCCGAAGGCGAACAGCATCGGCGTCTTGAACTCGATTGAACCGCCCCACATGGTCGCAATCCATGAGAAGACCTTAACCCCTGTCGGTACGGCAATGACCATCGTGGCCAGCATAAAGTAAGCCTGCTGACGCAGCGACAAGCCAACGGTGTACATGTGGTGCGCCCACACGACGAAGCCCAGAACGCCGATCGCGATAATCGCCCACACCATAGGCAGGTACCCGAAGATCGGCTTGCGCGAGAAGGTCGCGATTACGTGACTTATGATGCCGAAACCGGGCAGGATCACGATGTACACTTCCGGGTGGCCAAAGAACCACAGGATGTGCTGATACAGGATCGGGTCACCGCCGCCGGCAGGGTCAAAGAAGGTGAATCCAAAGTTCCGATCCATCAGCAACATGGTGATTGCGCCCGCCAGAACCGGCAAGGACAATAGAATCAGCCACGAGGTGACGAAGATCGACCAGCTGAACAATGGCACCTTGAACAGGGTCATGCCCGGGGCACGCATGTTAAGGAAGGTGGTAATCATGTTGATCGCGCCGAGGATCGAGGAGGCGCCCGATACGTGCACGGCGAAAATCGCAAGGTCCATGGACATGCCGCCTTCGGTCGTAGACAGCGGCGGGTAAAGAACCCAGCCAACGCCTGATCCGGCCTGATCATTGCCACCGGGCGCAAGAAGCGATGCGATACCCAGCGATGTACCGGCAACGTACAGCCAGAAGGACAGGTTGTTCATCCGCGGAAACGCCATATCTGGCGCACCGATCTGTAACGGCATGAAATAGTTGCCAAATCCACCGAACAGGGCAGGGATTACTACGAAGAACATCATCAGAACACCGTGATAGGTGATCATGACGTTCCACAGGTGTCCGTTGGGGGTACACGGGTCGGCCATGAAGCCTTCCAAACACATGTACTGCACGCCCGGATGCATCAGTTCGAGCCGCATATAGATGGTCATCGCCACCGAGATAAACCCGGCAAGCGCCGAGAAGATCAGGTACAGAATCCCGATATCTTTGTGGTTGGTCGACATGAACCAGCGCGTAAAAAAGCTGCGATTGTCTTCATGCTCGTGACCATGAATGGCTGCGTCTGCCATTAGGTGCCTCCTGTTGCAACTGCACCGCGCAGACAGACCTCTCTGACACGCGGGTTTCCTGCTGGTTTTAGATTGCGAAGAGGGCACCTTCAATGGTCGAGTTTGATATAGATCAAGATAAATAGCCGCACCCTCTTGAAAAGGGTGCGCTATATGCCGCCTTACTCCAGGTCAGAAAGGGTGTTCCTCAGGTGATCCAGCGGTACCCAATTCTGTGTCGCGCAGATCGGCCCGGCGCATCCCTTAAGGCGTAACCGTCCGTCTGGAAGCTTGGTTGCGGAGCCGCGAAAAGACAGCCCGGTTTCAGGGTGCAACAACCGTCCTTGCCCCCAACCATTTGCGCCTGGGCGTAGGCCTGTGATCATGAACTCTCCTGGTCGCATGTGCCGCCAACTTGCGGTTTCCCAACCCCAAAGGACGCGACCGCATGTTGAGGCGGGATCGCCAGGGCAGGGTTCAAACCGAACGACAGCGCCAAGATAGGGGGCAGAGTAGAGGCCCGACAGTTCCGCACGTGCTTCCTTGCCGGCCAGAAACAGCAGGCCCGAAACCGTGACTATCCTTAACCAACCGACGGATTGAAAGCCGACCCGACGCGCGACGCGTGCGAATTCCTTGTGATAGTCTGGATGTTCGGTTCCCATGAGCCTGTCCCACCAAGTGAAGTACAGACCCATGTTGTGGCGCCCGTGGCTATGGTGGAGGTCATGATGCGTGACACTCGTCATCCAATCGAGCAAGGGTTTTCCGTTTCGGTCAGCGGGAAAAACCTCGTACCCGCAATGGCCAAGCGCATTACGCAACATCATGTGAAACAAGAAGACAAGCAGGGCGACTGTATTCATGGGCACCAAAGCGACAAAGATAGGTAGGAACAATGCGTTAAGGACAGCTTCTGTTATGTCGAACGAATAAGATGTGAACGGCGTTGGATTGTGCGACTGATGATGCGTGCGGTGGGCCAGTCTGAAAAGGCGCCTTGTATGCAGCAGACGATGGGTCCAGTAAAACCACGCATCATGGGCCACTATGATCAACGCAAGCGAAGCGATCAGGTAGGTCCAGCCAAAGTCTGAGACCTTGTCATAGATCGGGACAAGACCACTGGAATGGCCGAGGCCGATCAGGATACCGGTTGCGGCAAAAATCAAAACTGTCCGCGCGCTGGTCAGCACCTCTCGCTTGATTTGGGACCATCCCGGCGTTCGGTCACGTATCTTGCGATCTTGCAGGCGGCGGGCCAGCATCGTGTTTACGACCAAAAAGGTGCCGCCGGCCCCCAGCGCATACCGCAACGTATCATGGGTCAGGGTACCGATGATTGCATCGATCAGGGAAAACTCACTCATATCCAAGCTCCGTCATGTGTTGAGATACGAATAGGATGTCTGGATGCGGTGGGCAGGTCTCGTCGATGCTGAAATCAACGCATTTACTGCGGAATGAACCGGTATTTTTCGAAATCGATCAGTCCCGATTGCGATAGTCGCGCGGGTTTGTTCCGGTCTGGGAACGGAAGGCTTTGTTGAATGGTCCAAGGGACGCAAAACCAACCTCATGCGCGATCTCAAGTATCGTCGTTCGTTCGTGTTGCGGGTCATCCAAAAGGGTTTTGGCTGCTTTGATGCGGGCGGTATTGATGAACGTCGAAAAGTTGCGGTGCCCCATTTGGCTGTTGATCGTGGCACGCAGTTGATGTTCGGGCACGCCAAGCTCTTCTGAGAAGGCGCCGATGGTCAGGCCTTCGCGCTGCCAGATGCCGCGACGCATGGATTGTTCAATTCGTTCAACAAGGTCCGGTCTTGGTTTAAGCCGGATGCGATCCGTGGGCGGAACCCAGGCAGGTTCCAGTGCCCAGATACTGAATAAAAGTACAAGCACCAGAATGGCGCTGGCCTGCAGGGGATACACCCAGATGGGTAAATTCGCATCCAGCCCGCTCACCTCGACAATGGAAACGATCAGACCCAACGCGCCCATTGCGGCCAGAAACCCGCGCCTGAACCTGCGACGCTGGTTGACCAGATCATCACTGTCTGTTGCCAGTGCCAAGACGATCAGCCCCAGGTACAGTGCGATTGCCAACCCGCCCCGGATCGGCGCGAACATCGGCAATACTGGTACAAGCATAGCTGCCACAACGGTAAGGGCGGCCAATATCAAAACAGGCCTGCGTTGTGATCGCTCATCGGTAAGTTGGATGGTCGCCATCCAAGCCAGGGCCATCGGCGTCAGTGTGGCCCCGATAACGAGTGCCCCCCGCAAAACACCCGGCAGCTCTACCGGTGCCGAAACCAGCAAGTAGCAACCTGTGCACAAACCCAGCGCGACAACAGACAGCGCCCCATGTGGTCGCTGGTGCAGCATTATGACGACGATGGTGATTGCGATCACGCCAATTGCCATTCCGCGCAGGATCAGGTCTGCCATCATGTTCCATCCGGTTTCTATACCGCTTCAGCTTGCCATCCAGAACCTTGCAAGTCTTGTCGATTCTGAATTTGGGTGTTGAGAAATCGAGGGATTTGTCTTGATCCCTTGACCTTTGCTAGATGGGCCGCAAAAACGGGCGCGTGGACAACACGGAAGGTGCGACATGAGTTACGATCCAGAAAACATCTTTGCCAAAATCCTGCGCGAAGAAATCCCGTCGATGCGGGTGTATGAGGATGAGGATACTCTGGCATTCATGGATATCATGCCACGTACAGACGGGCATTTGTTGGTGATCCCCAAGACCGCGTGTCGCAACGTGCTGGATGCCACACCGGAACAACTCTCAACCGTCATTGCAACTGTCCAAAAGATGGCGCATGCCGTGAAGCAGGCCTTTGACGCGGATGGTGTCACAATTCAGCAGTTCAACGAAGCGGCCGGAGGGCAGGAGGTGTTTCACCTGCATTTTCACGTGCTTCCTCGCCACGAAGGCATTGCCATGCGCCCGCCGGGGAAGATGGGCGACTTCGATGTGATCGGCGCACATGCCGACAAGATCAAAGCCGTGTTGCCTTGATCAGTCTGGGTCCGCGCCTGGGTTTGCACAGCGCGGACCACAATCCGTAAAAGCTTGCAGCACCGCGCAAACGTGATCGTGATGCCCATCGCATGCTTTGGTAATGTGAGCCAATTCCAACTCGAGACCACGCAGCCGCGCGATCCGGTCCCGCACATCCGCCAACTGTCGCTTGGCGATTTCATGGGCCCGGTTCAGATCGGGCCCCTTGGCCCCTTCCAGTGACAGCAAGGCCTGCACATCGGCCAGAGGTAGTCCAAGATCTCGGCCATGACGAATGAAATGTAATCGCTTTAAGGCTGCAGCATCGTATCGGCGTTGATTGCCGGTCGTGCGACCCGGTTCCGGCAGTAGACCTTTGCTTTCATAAAAGCGGATGGTGGGTACCTTCACACCGGTTAGTCGCGATAAGTCCCCGATTGAATGCATTTTTCCCAACCCCCTTGAACCTCTAGTGACTAGAGGTATTACATGCGGTGTGTAGCCGAAACAAGGGACACAAAACGATATGGCACATCAACATTCCCACCATGGGCATTCACATGGTCACGTGGACCCAAACGCGGGCGATGCGCGTGTGGCCTGGGCGATCGGGGTCAATATGCTGTTGACGGTTGCGCAAGTTGTCGGCGGCATTTTTTCGGGATCTCTCTCGCTTATTGCGGACGCCTTGCATAATTTTTCAGACGCCGTGGCGCTGATCATTGCGTTTTTCGCGCGCAAGATTGCCCGGCGACCGGCTGATGCCCGGATGAGCTTTGGCTATGGCCGGGCAGAGGTGGTCGCCGCGCTTGTGAACTACACCACCTTGGTCGTTTTGTCGGTTTACCTGTTCTATGAAGGCGTCATGCGGTTTTTTGAACCTGAAACCATCAATGGTTGGATGGTGGTTTGGGTCGCGACACTGGCCCTTGTTGTCGACCTGATTACCGCGGCGCTGACGTATTCCATGGCTAAGGACAGCATGAATATCCGCGCGGCCTTTCTGCACAACCTCGCCGACGCACTGGGCTCGATTGCCGTTATTATCGCGGGGGCGGCGGTTATTCTGTTCAACTGGACCTGGGTGGACCCGGCAGTCACGATCATGATCTCGATCTACATCTTGTGGCACGTCAAATCCGAGATTGGAGAAACCATCCGTGTGTTAATGCTGGGCGCCCCCCCTGATTTGGACCCAGAAGAGGTCGCCGCGGCCATTGAAGCAACACAAGGTGTTCGCGAAGTGCACCATGTTCACCTGTGGAGCATGCAAGAGCGGCAACCCGCCTTGACCGCTCATCTGGTCATTGACGCAGATGCTATGTCGAGAGCTGATGGCATACGCGCCGATGTACGGCAGAGCTTGATAGACCGTTTTGCCATAGGGCACGCGACGTTGGAAATCGAGCAATCTGAAAGCGCGTGCGTCGGTTCTTCTCGGTTTGGGCATCAGGAAGAATAAGGGCTTTAAGCGAATTGCCGTTCCGATTTGGGGTCGGAACGGCAGACTCGTAACCAAACACTTATCGGATTTCGCAGGGCGCAAACCCCGGATCACCGGTTTAACATACCACTCACTCTAGACTGGTCGTTCCATGCTACTCGTTAACAAGGCATATGTATGTCAGTTAAATGGATTTTGGCTAAAGATTGCCCCAAATCGGGTCAACATTTAGTAAACAGAGTTGCCCTTAGGAAACAGACGAGGCCGCTTTTAACGATTGTTGTTCTCATCACGTCAAAAAGCGAATCGAAGCCCGTTGCCATACCCCGGCACTTTCACGCGTTGACCGGTTCAAAGGCGTCATCAAATGTCTTCTGCAGCGCAGCGTCGAGATCTGCCATTGTGACCGGCAACCCGAGATCGACCAGTGAGGTCACGCCATGATCTGTGATGCCACAGGGGACGATGCCGGAAAAATGGTCAAGCTCTGGTTCTACATTGATCGAGATACCGTGAAAGCTGACCCACTTACGTAAACGCAGGCCAATCGCGGCAATCTTGTCCTCTGCAGGCTCGCCTGCAGCTGTCAGCGGCTTGTCGTCCCGACGGACCCAGACACCGACACGACCGTTTCTTACTTCGCCGTGTACATTGAATTCTGCCAAGGATGAAATCACCCAGGTCTCAAGCTGTTTCACAAACTTGCGCACATCGCGGCCTCGTTTGTTCAGATCAAGCATAACATAGGCGACTCGCTGTCCGGGGCCGTGATAGGTGTACTCACCGCCGCGCTTGCTTTGATAGACTGGAAAGCGTTCCGGATCCGTCAAATCGTCGATCTTGGCAGAAGTTCCGGCGGTGTAGAGCGGGGGATGCTCAAGCAACCAGACGCATTCATCGGCATCGCCCGCTGCAATCGCGGCGACACGCGCCTCCATAAAGGCGACCGCATCGTCATAGCTGATCAGGCCATCCGTGATTTTCCATTCCATGCGGGCCTCATATCGTGCGAGCGGGGCAGGGGAAAGGGGTCAAGCCGCCTCGGCCAAACAACGCTGCAGAACTTGAACATAAGTGTCTGTACCTTGCGCACCCGTCAGCAGGTACTTTCCGCCGAACACCATCGAAGGCACACCGGAAACACCTCGGCTGGTCCAAACCTGCTGCTTCTTGCGAACGGATTCGGCATGTGAGCCCGTTTGCAACACGACACGTGCGTTTTTAGCATCTAGTCCAGCTGTTTCGACGGCTGCCAATAAGACGTCCAGATCGGATACATCTTGCTGTTGCGTGAAATATGCCTCAAACAGCGCAAGCTTGAGCGGATGTTGCCGACCTTGCGTTTCAGCCCAATCAAGTAATTGATGGGCAGAGAACGTATTAACGATCCGACTTTCATCGTTGAAATTGAAGGTAAATCCCAGGGTAGTCCCCAATTCCGTCAGTCGCGCACGCGCCTGTTGACTTTGCTCGGTCGTCGAGCCGTATTTTTCTGCGATATGCTCGCGCAGATTTTGACCTTCCAGAGGCATATTCGGGTTCAGCTCGAACGGATGCCACCTGAGATGCGCCAGAATACCCAATTGCTGAAGCGCTAAATCAAGCTGCCGAAACCCGACAATGCACCACGGACAGACCACATCCGAAACGATGTCGACTTGAACAACTGGGCGTGGGTCGGGCGAGGTCATCAGCGGTTCCGATCAGGCGTTTACGACGGTGTTTGATCCCTAAGATAAGGCGGCCCCAAAGGATTTTAAACCATCGTGTTTTTGCCTCTTCACAACATGAGCGCCAACGTCTATACGCCCCCGTACCAAGTCACAGGCAGTGCGGTCGTGGCGGAATTGGTAGACGCGCAGCGTTGAGGTCGCTGTGGGGTAACACCCGTGGAAGTTCGAGTCTTCTCGACCGCACCATTTTTCTGAAGGTCAAATACGCTTTGTTGTGACCCACGTGAATATCAGTGGTTAACGCAGCACATTTCGACTTGGTGGGCGTATTTCTCAGTCTAAATCAAACCAGCTTGAGTTCCATGGAACGAATAGAAGGTCGCAGTCCGGCGAGGCGCGATCGACCGGGCGCAGGGCTTCGATCAGTTCGAACCCGTGTTTGCCCATTTCTGCGACAAACTCACTGAACCGGTAGCCATCCTTGAAACGCCGCTTTACGGAAACTTCGGCAAGGACGAATTCCGTGCGCTTCAGTGTTTCCAACCCACCACGGATGACCGCCAGCTCATTCCCTTCCGTGTCGATTTTCAAGCCAAACCGACCTGGTATACCTGCCGAGTAGGAATCGAGGCGACGCTTTTCCACGACGCGTTTCTCCATATCGACAATCCGGTTTTCATAGTCATCGGAAAACCCTGCAACCGTTGCCAGTGAGCGCCTTTTGCGGTCGGTTGTGGGAATGACCAGTTCGGCTTCACCGTCTTCGGAGTCGAGTGCGACAATGTGCAGATCGTAGTCGATCTTATCGCGCCACGGGGCAACGCGCGTTGCGGTTTCTTCGATTGGATCGAACAGCACAAACTTTTTGTCCGGGAAGGCGTCATAGAGAAATGGGGTACCTGCGTCCACGCCCACATCCAGAACGGTGTCCACCTCAAACCCATAGCTTTGCAGGTTCGACGCTGTCACGCCACCGCTGATCACGGAAAGTCCGGTCTGGTTAAGCCGCCTCATCACTGGCCTGGGCCCAACGAATTCGCCATTTTCAAATTCGACAACCTTCAGCCCGGCAGAACGAAGTTTCTTACGAAAGGTAAACGCGTCTATCTTAGGCATTCGAAGGGTCCTTGGTCTAATACCTGTTGCAATCGTTATCTATGAAACGCGCACGTCAAGCGCTGTCTTCAACGCTTCACTCTGCATTTCGGGCCTGATTTCATAGGCGTGGTTTATGCAAGTCGCTTTCATTGCCAGCAAGTCTTCGTCATCCAAATCTATGGCCTTGCGCATCTGGAACATCATACCACGCGGATTCCCATCAACATAAAGGAAGTGCCGCACTTGTTCTGGCAGATGATCGACCAGAGCTTGTGTGTTGGGGCCGATAACCGGCAACCCGAATGTCAGCGCAAGATTGACCGACCCGGATGTTAGAATTCTACTAAAGGGCGCCACGCAAATATGACATGACGCAACAATGTCACGCAGTTCATCATCCGGCAGATACCTATCATGGAACCGAACATTCGACATCTCACGTATTGCTTGCTGACCGCGGCGTTCACCTGCGATGACCGCCCCCGAGATATCGAGTTCCCAAGACTGATCTCGGAGATGCAAAGACTTTAGTGCCTTCCACATGAATTGTCCGCCACGGTTTTCCTGCACTTTCCCGATATGCACGAACCTTCGGTTTTCGGCGGACGGCAGGACATCGCGCCGCGCCATTGTAGCGTCGAGTGGTTCGTAAACCCCGAGATAGCTGGGATGCGCAACGCGAACAAACTTGTGCGCGGGTATTCCGTAGGTCTTTGCCAACAAATCTTCGGCATAAGGTGTGTGAACGTGAATCTTGTCAGCGAGCCGAACCAGTATTTTTCGACCTTCATGAATTGCTTCCATGTCTCTGGCCGAGTTGTGGGGATGGAAGTTATGCACTGTCCAGACGATCTTCACACCTTGCTGTTTGAGCTCTGACAGTCCGGCATCGATCTTTTGAAAACGTTCGGCGATAGGGACTTCGTTCTTCGGACTGCCAAATTCCACAGTTTCCCAGTGGATCCAGTAGATGTCGCCTTCTCGAACTGCGGGCAGTTCGCCTGCATAGAAAGCGTTCAATCGGACGACCCGAACATCGTAGTCGTCAAAACGGCTGTAGATCATGCGTTGGTAGGGATTATTGCCCAATGGTGCATTGGAATAAATGGTCGGCATGCATCCAATCCTCCGTTACAGAACAAACAACACCAACTTTGCGCGGGTTCCGCCCTCTTGTTCACCGTTACAGGGGCAATGTCTCGATCCGTGGTGTACGAAGCGCTGGTCGGCACGCAAGTTCAAACTCGGCAGGGCATGCCAAAGCATCTAGTACCGTGGCTCTTGGATCACGTCTGTTCCCTTGCAATGCCTTTTGGGGAAACGTAACAAAGTCACGTGCTTAAAGACCCTATGCGCGGCGACGACGTTGTTTTGCAGAAGATATTTGAGCTGGCACAATGGTTACGGGTTTATGTCAATGAGACTTGTCATTTCCACAATGAAAGACGAAGGCCCGTTTATTCTGGAATGGATTGCCTACTATCTTTCGATTGGATTTACGCATTTCATCGTAAGTTCGAACGATTGTTCGGATGGCACAGAAAAGATACTGATGCGCTGCGAAGAGCTGGGTTTTCTGAAGCACATTGATAATCCGGGTCCGTGGAAGATGGGACCACAGGCGTCGGCCTATGCCAATGCAATGCAGCAAACCTGGTACAAACAGGCAGACTGGATTTTGGTTTGCGATGTCGACGAGTTTTTAGATATCCGCGTAGGCGAAGGAACATTGGATGATCTCTTCCTCGCCTTGCCGCACGCAGATGGATTTGCGGCGCTTTGGCAGCTTTTTGGACATAACGGTGTTGTTGATTTCGAAGATCGTTTCGTGGTCGAACAGTTTACAAGGGCTGGTGAGCTGGGTGCGGTCATTCCGCAAAACCTGCGCGCGTATAAGTCCTTAATCCGCAACAATGGATCATACCGTTTGATAAATACCCATAGGCCGCGAGGACCTGTCCAGGGTAAAGCCGAACACTTCGCTTGGGTGGACGGCGATGGGGACCCTTTGCCGCCTGCAATGCGTCGGCGCGGTTGGGCTTTTTCCACCACAGGCGCTGCGTTTGGCCAGCAGTTGTTTCGGATGAATCACTATGCGGTCAGATCCATTGAAAGTTACCTGATGAAACGTTTGCGCGGGGACGTAAAAACCACGTCGTTTCATCCTAAGATGGAGGAAACGGGGCAGGCATATTGGAACCTGCATTGCTACAATGCCGTCGAGGAATCCTCGATCCTCTCGAAAATAGGCCGTCTGCGCGATGTCTATTCTCAGTTGCGGGCAGATCCAGTTTTGGGGGAGCTGCATGAAAAAGCAGTAGTGTTTCACAAGGATCGCATCGCCGCTATTCGCGAGACAGATGCTGCCAAGGGTTTTATTAAGAAAAATAAGAGCTTCCGTAGCGGGCAATATGTAAAGGCACTGAAGTTTGGAGTCGTTGAAGAAGCCAATGCATCTTTCGATCCAGAGACTTATAGAGATCCCGAGGTCAGTTTTGCCCAAGTCGCAAAATGGAATCGCCTTGGCCAAATGGCAGAGAGGTCGAACGCTAAGCCAAACAACTATCCTTGGTTTGTCAGACTCGATGCTCTTGGAACGCCACTAGAGCATGAAGAGGCTTCGGCGCAACATGCCGCGATTACTGACCCAAAGCAGATATCTTTACCGTTTGACCCAAAGGACCCAACGCTGCTGCCGCCAGCCTCGCCCGAGATCGAGAGGACCAAAAAGCAGCGCGGCGATTTTCTGAAATCGATCAGCGGTAAGAAATCATGGGTTCTGATCGGCCAGGTTGAGACTGAAATTGTTGAGGAAGTTCTGGCGCTTGGAGCGGTTTCGCAATTGACGATCATCGCCCCTTGGGGCCTGTCCTGGGACCGTTTTGCTTGTCCAGACACCACACAGGATCCCGACCTCCAAGCTTTGGATCTAGCGTTTTATGCATTCCTAGAACACTTTCGCGAACCAATCATCAAAGGGCGCCTGCGCGTTTTCAGGGCGCTACCGCCATTGATGCTGAAACTTTTCGAAGACGAAAGCGTCGGCGTTGTCATCATTCGGGGCGTTCGGGCCGAACGGGTTATGAACCAACTGTTGAAACGAATTGACCGGGTTTTGGCACCAGGGGGCAGTATAGCCTTTACATCCTATCGCCGTGGCGGTGCACCGTACAAAGGCATGGCTGCCGCCATTCACAGTTTTTTGGGGCGCAATGCCAGCAGATATCGGATCACCAGTTTGCAGCCACCGTGGCTTGGGATCGACAAACTGCCGCCTTTAAATAAAGAAGACACATAGTTTCTGGCCCTTGCAGCCATCGCATGGTACCCGTTCCTCAACTAACGAGACGGGCAGGTTTTGTGTATCCTGACAAAAGCCCGACAGCACAGTGAGGTCGAGATGCCAAACGAACCTAAGGTCATCGGCGCAATGCCTGGACACAAGGAAAAGCCGAAATCGGACAAGGCCAACAAGCGCAAGAATTCCAAAGAAGCCATTCGCCGTACATTCCTGTCTCGGCTGCCCAAAGGGGGCATGGCCGTGGAAATTGGCGTTTGGCAAGGTGAGTTTTCTCCGACAATCCTGAAGCTTATCGAGCCCAGCCAGTTGTTCCTGATCGACCCCTGGAAACACATTGGTGAAGATTCGCACACGACCGCCTTTGTTGGTCGGACGGAAGACGAAAAGATGGAGGCCATTTTTCAGAAAGTGGTCAAGTCATTCAAAAAAGAAATCGACGACGGCAAGGTTGGCATCATCCGCGATTTTTCGGTTCCTGCCTTGAAGCTTTTTGATGATGAGAGCATCTCGTTTGCCTATGTCGATGGCGATCACTCTTACGAAGGTGTGTCTGCGGATTTGGCGGCGCTTTTTCCAAAGATAAAGCTGGGCGGTATCATGGCGTTTGATGACTATCACCGCCGCGGTTGGTGGGGCGATGGCGTGATCCGCGCAGTTAACGAATTTCTGGGCCGCTACCCGAGAGAATTGCGTATTCGCGCCATAGCCGGCGCTCAGATCGCGATTGAAAAGATTGCCCCCCTAGACAAGGGTAAAGGGAAGGACAGCTAGGCGTTGAGGCTGAGTTAAAACGATGGACAAACCTGAAAAAGTCCTCATCTCAGCAATGAAGAATGAGGGGCCGTACATCCTCGAATGGGTCGCACATCACAAGGTTCTCGGCTTTGACAAGATCGTTGTGTACACCAACGACTGCTCTGACGGTACAAATCGGATCTTGAGACGTTTGCAGGATTTGGGCCATGTGGAGTTTCGCCGAAATCGGGTTGGGGTTGGTGGCATCCATCGGTCAGCGCTGCGACAGGCGCGGCGGCTGCCTTTTGTGAAAGAGGCAAAGTGGGTCTACGTCTGTGACGCCGATGAGTTTCTGAACATCCACGTCGGAGAACACAAGGTCGACGACCTTATCGAGGCGACGCCTGATGTAGATGTCATATCCATCCCGTGGAAAATATTCTCAAACAACGGTCGGCACGTATTGCGAGACCAGTCTGTCACAGGTCAGTTTTCCGACTGTGAACTGGACTTTGAGCAAGGTGGAGCCGGGCGGAGATTTGTGAAATCTCTGTTCCGGCAGGGTGAGTTCTACACCCGGTTTGGCTTGCACAACCCGCACCCCAAACCCGATTTTCAGGCTGGCATGTTCCGGTCTGTGCCGGGTGGCCACGCGAAAGAGCCCGCGCCCTTCGGAAACCATGTTGCACCACCCTTCGGTTTTGAAGTGGCACAGATAAATCACTATGCGGTGCGCTCGACGCAGGCCTATATGGCCAAGCGCAGCCGGGGCCGTGCGAACCATTCCTCGCAAACTTTGGGGACCGAATACTGGGATCGCTGGAACCGTGGCGGTTCGCCTGACACCACAATTTTAAGGTACAGGGATGAAGTGGACGCTTTGTTGGAAGAGTTCAAGTCCGACGAGGTTTTGCACCGGCTGCATAGAAAAGCCTTTCGATGGCACAAAGACCTGATCACCAATCTGATGGAAATACCTGAATACAAGGACCTTTATCAGATCCTCGTCGAAAAACCCGCTGTAAGCTTTGTCGCACAGGATCGCGGTGTACAAGGACGGATTTCAGCCGTTGTGGTTGGCTCCTCCGATGCAGATCAACCTGACCCCTGACAAAATTGCCCCCGGAGAAGTGTGTTAATGGTTGCCGAAAACAATCTTCCTACGATTGGGATGCTCTGGCTCGAAGGGCCGCTCAGCTTTTTGGAACAGATGTGCCTTTTGTCCTTCGTGTCAAACGGGCACAAAGTGGTGCTGTTCCACTACGGTGAGGTCGAGAACGTTCCGGAAGGTATCGAACTGGTGTCGGCAAATGAGATTCACGAACCGAAACAGTTCATTGTAAACAGTCAGTTTAAAACGCCTGTCCCCCAATCGGACATTTTCCGACTACAGCTTATGAAGAAAACCGATTTTTTGTGGTGCGATACCGATGTGATTTCTTTGGCGCCCATTCCGAAAGCAGATCACATCTTCGGATATTTCAACAATACAACAATCTGCAACGCAATCATGCGCCTGCCCGCCGACAGCCCGGCGTTGCAGGCCTATACCGATTACAGCCTAGATCCTTTTCCGATCCGTCCATGGATTGAGGGCGATGAAAGGCACGAACTTGAACGCCAGAAAGCCGCCGGTGAATTGCCTCATGCTTCGGATCAGGCCCACAGCGTTTATGGCCCCGGTGTTTTGACATGGTTCCTGCGTCATCACGGCGAAATCGACCACGCCAGTCCAGTGTCTGTATTTTATCCGCTTCCCTTCAGGCACACAGGACAGGCAAATGATATTCCTGCACGAGAATTCCGCCGCAAGTACCTGACCGATGACACGCTTGCCGTGCACCTTTGGGGACGCAGGATGCGATGGTGGGTCAACAAGGGTATCAAGCGGCACTCTTTCCTGGATCGCAGATTACGTGGTCTTGGTGTCAGTCCAGCCGACGCACCGTTGCCGCGAAAGGGCAAAGAAGCTCCAAAGAAGATAGAGTTTCCAAGCAATCTTCCTGAATTGCGGCTAAGCAAAGAGACGATCAGCCAGGCGACAAACGGGATCATGTCGGTTGCTCAAATTTCCACTTCAGAGCAATTTCTAAAGGTTGCGCAGTTCGAACTGGATAAAATCAAGTCGGGTGAGTTGTACGGTGTGAACGAAGCCGCGCGTCCTGGTCATAAGCGGGGCTGGGATCACTACGAGAACGACGCAGCCCGGTTGAACGCCCTTTCGATGTCATTGTCGCGCTTTGCCAACAACCAGCGGTATCTGCCGGATCTCTCGGACCCTAAGACAATCACTGAAAAGCTTCTTGTTATGAAGCTGTTTGGCGATATGCCAAAAGTTTCGGCCGCCGACAAGCTGACCGCGGAAAGCTTTGTTCCGCAACCTTCTGGAAACCTCCTTACTCCGGTGCAACGATACTGGGATTCTTCTTCTCCAGTTCTGCCGGAAGAGCTGGAGCTTGAGCCGGGTTCATACTGGCTCAAATGCAACAACGGGCAGGGGCAAAATCACCGTTTGAACTGGCCAATGAGCAAGGAAGAAAGCGAACTGGCTAACGAGAAGCTGACCAGCTGGAGCAAGAAGCCAATTCCACACGGATATTGGGCGGCCGAGTGGTGGTATTCCACGATCGACACGCGCTTTTTCATCGAAGAAAACCTAGCCGCGGAAGGTGAGGACATCATCGACTGGAAGTTCTGGGTTGTGGCGGGCAAGGTGCAAATGGTGCAAGTGGATCGGGACCGCTCACGCGGGCATGTCCAGATGATCCATGACCGGGACTTCAATTTTATTCCCAAGGAACTGTACTTTAAGACTAGTGAAGATACAGAACCGCGACCCAAACGATATGACGATATGGTCCAGATTGCGGAAGCTATTGGACAACGCGTGGAGTTCGCGCGGGTGGATCTCTATGCCATTGGTGACAAGATTTATCTTGGTGAAATCACGCTGTGCCCATTTGGTGGGAAGCGGAAAATGCGAACGCCCGAATTGGATAAGCAATTGGGCGATGCATGGACTGGGACCCGGTTGTTTCCAAACTAGAGCGCCGGTGCATCAACTGACATGGCAAGGTTACTCGACCGGGATGTCCTGGCGCAGTTTTCCGGTCGTTTTGTCAAAGATCAGGATGCGATTGTCATCAGTTACCACAGCGTACCAGTTGTTGCCGATAGTCAGCGCTTGCGCCTGTGCGCCGTCAGGCAGCTCGATCTGATCGGGCAGGGTAGGCGTTCTGTCCGATAGCCGGATGACAATCAGCGCGAATGTCACTAGAACCCCGCCAATCATCACCGCGGTCAGCAACATGACCATACGCCTTAGCAGTCGCAGCTGCGGCGTTTCCAGCGGTTCTTGGGGTTCGGAAGGGACAGTCATGGGCACCCGCCAGATAGAGTTTCAGATTGCGGCCGCTCCGCCGCCTCGCCTTGATAAGGCGCTTTCGCGGGATGTGCCAGTCGAGGAGAACCTGTCGCGTACACGCCTGACCCGATTGATCGAAAGCGGCGCTGTTCAAATCGACGGTGTCGACGTGCATGATCCGAAGTTCAAGGTGTCCGAGGGCGCGATGGTGAAGATCGTTGTGGCCGAAGCCGAGGACAGCCATATTGGCCCGGAAGATATCCCGCTCGACGTTGTCTACGAGGACGCAGACCTGATCGTCGTGAATAAACCGGCAGGTATGGTGGTCCATCCCGCGCCGGGTTCACCCAACGGAACGTTGGTGAATGCGTTGTTGCATCATTGCGGAGACGATCTGTCTGGCGTGGGCGGCGTCAAACGTCCCGGTATCGTGCATCGGATCGACAAGGAAACCAGCGGTCTGCTGGTGGTCGCTAAATCGGATGCCGCCCATCACGGTCTGGCGGCACAGTTCGAGGCACACAGCGTCGAACGTTATTACCGCGCCATTTGTTACGGTGTACCGGATGCCAATGACCCGCGTTTGCGTGGTGTTAAAGGGGTGAATTTCGAGTCTGGGAACATCATGCGTCTGACCACGCAACTGGCACGGCACAAGGCGGATCGCCAGAAACAGGCGGTTCTGTTTCACGGCGGTCGCCACGCAGTGACGCGCGCACGCGTGGTTGAGACTTTTGGAAAGCCCGCCGGGCTGGCACTGATTGAATGTTGGCTTGAGACTGGGCGGACGCATCAGATTCGGGTCCATATGGCACATGCAGGGCATGGTTTGGTTGGCGATCCGATTTATGGCGGCAGGCGTAAGTTGGCCGGGCGGTCCTTTGGGGATAAGACCGCCGATGCCGTTAAGGCCTTTCCGCGTCAAGCGCTTCATGCTGCTATTTTGGGCTTTGAGCACCCTGTCAGCGGTGAAATCTTGCGCTTCGAGGCAGAACTGCCGGCTGACATGAAAAACTTGATTGCAAGGCTGTACGATCCGCTGACATAATTAGCAAACCATTGTGAGTAAGACGTTCTTAGCTTTCCTTTACCGAAGCTTAATTTCAAACTGTTAACGGTACCTCTTGAAAGGGCTGGGTTCCTTACCCATATCCTATGTTAAAGACGTAAACATTTGTCGGAGGGACATCAAAATGGCAAACTACGCAAATCTCCCCGCGCCGACGCCTGAGGGCGGCCTGAACCGCTATATGCAGGAAATTCGCAAGTTTCCCCTGCTGGAGCCGGAAGAAGAATATATGCTGGCCAAGCGCTGGGTCGAAGAGCAAGACACTGAAGCCGCACATAAAATGGTCACGTCGCATCTTCGTCTGGCAGCAAAGATCGCGATGGGCTATCGCGGCTATGGTTTGCCGCAAGCCGAGGTGATTTCCGAAGCGAATGTGGGTCTGATGCAGGCTGTCAAGAAATTTGACCCAGAGAAAGGTTTCCGGCTTGCGACCTATGCGATGTGGTGGATTCGCGCATCGATTCAGGAATACGTCCTGAGATCGTGGTCGATGGTCAAACTGGGAACAACCTCAGCTCAGAAAAAGCTGTTCTTTAACCTGCGCAAAGCCAAAGCCCGCATTGGCGCCTTGGAAGAGGGCGATCTGCGTCCAGAAAACGTCGCAAGGATCGCGACCGATCTGGGCGTGACCGAAGAGGAAGTGATCAGCATGAACCGCCGGATGTCCGGTGGCGATGCATCGCTGAATGCGACGGTCGGCTCCGAAGGCGAAGGAACCATGCAGTGGCAGGATTGGCTGGAGGATGAGGATGCCGACCAGGCCGGTGACTACGAAGCCCGGGACGAGTTGGAAGCACGTCGTGAGCTCCTTGCTGCCGCGTTGGACGTCCTGAATGACCGCGAGAAGGATATTCTGACGCAGCGCCGTCTGATGGACCAAGCGGTGACGCTGGAAGAACTCAGCACGCAATACAATGTCAGCCGCGAACGTATTCGTCAGATCGAAGTACGCGCCTTTGAAAAACTGCAAAAGAAAATGCGCGAATTGGCGCGTGAAAAGGGAATGCTGGCGACAGCCTGATCATTAGTGACCTTAGCCCGCAGGATATGCGGGCTAAGGTCGTTTTCTGAGAAAAATGCGAAGCCAGACCCAGAGCTGGTGCAGGAATTCAAATTGAATTCAAAATCATAGTAGCCGTTTTAATCTAGTTCAAGCGATCCCTGAAAACACGAACCATGTTTTCACCCATGACTTTGCGGATTTGAACCTCAGTCACACCTTCGTCCAATAGTGCAGACGTTATTGCCGCAAGTTCGGATGTATCGAACGCCGTTTCGACCGACCCATCGTAATCCGACCCGAGCGAGACGTGATCTTCCCCTATGGTTTCGATCGCGGCCTTGATCATCTTGGCAATGCCTGACGGCGCGGTATCCCCACAGGTAACATCAGCCCAGTATCCCATACCTATAACGCCGCCGGTCGCTGCAATCTCTTGCATCAGTTCGTCGGGATAGTTGCGCTTTACCGGACAAAACCCGTGCAGCCCGCCATGGCTGACGATCAACGGAACATCCGTCATCCCGATCACGTCACGTGCAACCTGCGGGCTTGAGTGGGCCAGATCAATGACGACAGGACGTTGCGCCAGTTCTTGGACGACCTGACGGCCGAAATCGGACAAGCCGGTATTTGCCTGCCCGTGCAAGGACCCGCCCAGTTCATTGTCGAAGAAGTGGTGTAATCCAAACACCCGGTGCCCCGCGTCGAAGATCGCATCCAGATTGGCAAGATCGCCTTCCAGGGGATGGGACCCTTCGATCCCGAGAATGCCGCCGACAATCTGTTCTCCGTTGGAGCGGGCGTTCAGGACGCTGTCCAGATCAGCGCGCGTCTTGATTACCTTAAGGTGCCCGTTCGATGCCGCCTCGAACCGGTGTAGCTTTTCGGCCTGATAGATCGCGCGTTCTTTCAAGCTGTCCCACGTGCGCAGCGGCCACAATTGCCCGACGGCCAGCAAGGTGATGTTGTCGAATGCCTCGGCAGAGTTCGCCTCATAGTTTTGCCCGGCTGGTGATTTGGTTACGGCGGTAAAGACTTGCAACGCGACGTTGCCCTCAAGCAGGCGCGGGATGTCAACTTGTCCACGCGTGCCACGCTCCGTCAGATCTCTGCTCCAAAGCAGAGGGTCAGCATGCAGATCCCCGATGATCAGTGTTTCATGTAATTCGGCGGCGCCATCTGAAACCGGGTAGGGATCGTGATCGATCACGCTGTTGCGCGCGTTTTCGACATATGGTGGCAGGAACACGAAGAAAATCAACGCTCCGGCGATCAGGGCCAACATGATCAAGCCGCCGATCCATTTCAAAAATCTGCTCATTTGCTCTCTCCCAACATGCATCAGCAGATTACGATGCCACGCGACTGAGAAAAGCCTGACTTGGCGTCGGTTGCTTGATAAAGATGTTGGGTCAGCAGAGTTCCTGAGGGTCCCAAGGCTTCGGCGTCTATTTGATGGAGAGTATGATGGAAAAACCAGTTCAGTGGGGTGTACTGGGTGCGGCCAAATTTGCACGTCAATACATGGCACCCGCCATCCATGCCGCAAACGGCGCACGATTGTCTGGTCTGGCAACGTCCGATCCGGCAAAGGCCGCGCCGTTCCTTGAATTCTGCCCTGATCTAAACGTCTATGATGACTACGACGCCCTGCTCGCCGACCCAAACATCGATGCCGTCTATATCCCACTGCCCAATCACCTGCATGTGGAATGGAGCTTGAAGGCGCTGGATGCGGGCAAGCAAGTTTTGTGTGAAAAGCCGATGACGATGCGGGCCCACGAATTTGACGCGTTGATCAAGAAACGCGATGATACCGGCCTGCTTGCGGCTGAGGCGTATATGATCGTGCATCATCCCCAATGGCAGATGGTCCGGAAGCTCATCGCTGATGGGGCGATCGGCAAACTTGCGCATGTGACGGGCGCGTTCAGTTTTGACAACCGCACGGATACCACGAATATCCGCAATCACGCAGAAACCGGTGGGGGAGGTCTGCGGGACATTGGCGTCTATGTGATTGGCAGCGCGCGATACGCCACCGGCCAAGAACCGGTGACGGTCCAGTCGGCGATCCGGTGGGAAAACGGTATCGACAGTTTCGCCGAAATTCGCGCTCAGTTTCCCGGCTTTACCTATTCAAGCTATGTCTCAATCCGCATGCACCCCCATCAAGAGATGGTGTTTCACGGAGAGGGCGGCGTAATCCGGCTGACCGCCCCCTTCAATGCGCGGGTGTTCGGCGAAGCTCGGGTTGAACTACACCGGCCAGGGCTTGAGGTGCAGGTCACACGCTTTCCCGGGGAAGATCACTACAAACTTCAGGTTGAAGCCTTCTGTCGGTCGGTGCGAGGTGGTGCTGAATACCCATGCCCGTTGGAGTTTTCGCGCGGAACGCAAGACATGATCGACCAGATCTTCGACGGGGCAGTATCACTGTAGCTTGCCATGCCACCCGTCGCTTGGTTATTCTGACATCCACTATTCAGGAGAGGACCCATGGCCGGAGGCTGGGCACGCGACGGCGCGGTAAGCGAGCAGATCGAGGCGTCGATATCTGATGAGCTGGCGCGGATGCGGTCGCAAAAGCGACCCGTCGGTGACAGCCTGACCCACTGTGCAGAATGCGAAGAACCGATCCCTGAAAAGCGACGTCTTGCACTGCCCGGCGTCAAATTGTGCATGGATTGCCAACAGGAGCGCGACAGTTCGTTTCAGTCCCGAGGCGGGATCAACCGCCGGGGCTCAAAGGACAGTCAGTTGAAGTGAGGGTCCGAGTGTCCCATGCGAGCCCATTTTACCAGTTCCGCGGTCCACATCGACGCCCGCCGTGATGCATGGTTCACCAGTCACCCCTCGTGAGGAACAGAATTGAGGGTGCCTGAATGACTGATCCCGGATCCACCAGATCAGGCCCACGCTTAACAATCCATAGTCACATCAACGGAGTCTTGCTCAGTAGAAGCGCTGACATCAGATGAAACTGAAATCAGTCCGATTCGGCGGGTAGATTATGTTTCAAGTCAGCTGACAGTTCTTGCAGTGCTTTCAACAGTTCTTGTGGGCCAACAGTTTCCGGATTTACCTTGGTGCTACCAAAGTATCTAAGGAATATGCTTCTTGTCGTATCGTCCATGCCTTCATGCAGAGCCATAGACCAATAGGGAAACATTCGCTCGTTCACACCGACGCACTCGACTAGAATAATGTTGATGTGGCGTGTATCTGCGGTAATGCGGTGATAGATCGCGCTGACCTCGGCGCGATGGCCCTCAAGAACCTGCAAAAAAGCGTGTTTGTTGTAGTGCAGGATACCCGTGACGTTCATTGCCCTGTTGTTGCGGATAGATGTCTCAATCAGCTTGGGTACATCTGCGCTTACCGATGGATTGCGCAGGCTATAGTATATCAGGCGAGTGAGGCTCATTGGTTCTTCCCATCAACGTTCAGCAGACTTGCGAGCAAGTGGTCACAAGGTCAATAGTCTTTTATTCGCGGGGATCTGGGCAGAACGGTGCTCAAACCATGAAAAAACAGTGTAGGGCTTAGTGGTCACCAGTGTTGCCGCACTGCTTGTGTCGATTTAGCACTGCGCTACAATCCACCAACAGCCAGAACAAGCCGGGAAAGCATTTAGATGATTGTAGCAATACTCATTACTGCTTGCATACATTCGCTCGCTCGCGACGAATGGCGGCTTTGTCCCGCAAAGCGGACAGTCTCCCTGCCGCTATAGGCTTGGGCAATCCTCATCTCTCCATGGCTTCCAGTTCATCAATGAAACCGGAAATCATCGACAGGCCTTTGTCCCAGAACTTTGGGTCGCTGGCGTCCAGCCCGAATGGGGCCAGCAGCTCCGAATGGTGTTTTGACCCACCGGCGCGCAGCATCTCGAAATACTTGTCCTCGAATCCTTCCGCGCCGCTCTCGTAGACCGAGTAGAGCGCGTTGACCAAGCCATCCCCGAACGCGTAGGCGTAGACGTAGAAGGGCGAGTGGACGAAATGCGGGATGTAGGCCCAGAAGGTTTCGTACCCGTCCATGAATTCGAATGCCGGTCCAAGGCTTTCTGCCTGAACGCTCATCCACAAGGCGTTGATGTCGTCCGGGGTTAGTTCACCTTCGCGGCGGGCGGCGTGGAGTTTGCATTCAAAGTCGTAAAACGCGATCTGGCGGACCACGGTGTTGATCATGTCCTCAACCTTACCGGCCAGCAGAATTTTGCGCTGTTCGGGTGTTTCGGCCTGATCCAGCATTGTGCGGAAGGTCAGCATCTCACCAAACACTGACGCTGTCTCGGCCAGCGTCAGCGGGGTGGATGACAACATCTCACCCTGATCTGCGGCCAGAACCTGATGTACGCCATGACCAAGCTCATGCGCCAAGGTCATCACATCGCGCGGTTTTCCAAGATAATTGAGCATGACGTAGGGGTGCACATCGGTAACCGTGGGATGCGCGAAAGCGCCCGGGGCTTTGCCGGGCTTTACGGCGGCGTCGATCCAGCCTTTTGAGAAGAACGGCGCTGCAATTTCGCCCATCCGTGGATCGAAGGCATTATACGCGTCCATCACCATCGTCTCGGCCTCGGCCCAGTCGACAATCCGTGTGTCTTCCATCGGCAGGGGCGCGTTACGGTCCCAGACCTGCATAACGTCTAGGTCCAGCCATTTGCGCTTTAGCTCATAGTAACGATGGCTCAGCTTCGGGTACGCGGCAACGACCGCCTCGCGCAGCGCTTCGACCACTTCGGGTTCAACGTCGTTGGATAGGTGGCGCCCTGTTTGCGCGGTCGGCATATTGCGCCAGCGATCAAGGATTTCCTTTTCCTTGGCCTGCGTGTTGTGAACACGGGCAAAGGTCTTGATGTTGTCCTGAAACACAGATGCCAGTTCCCGCGACGCGGCCTCGCGCTTGGTGCGATCTTGTTCGGTCAGCAGGTTCAGGGTGCCCTCGATGTTCAGATCATCGCCGTCAACCGTGAAGGTGAGACCCGCAATGGTTTCGTCAAACAAACGCTCCCACGCGTCGCCAACGACACCCAGATCGTGGAGGAATTTTTCCAACTCATCCGACAGTTGGTATGGCTTCATGGCACGGATACGCCGAAAGACCGGCTCATATCGGGCCAAATCCGTGTTGGCGCTGAAATGCGCCTTTAACGCATCATCGTCGATCCGATTGATCTCAAGCGTGAAGAACACGAGCGGCGTGGTGAAGATCGTAACCTTCTCCTGCATGTCTGACAAGAATTTCGCGCGCTCGGCATCGGTGGTCAGTTGATAATACCGCAGGCCCGCAAAAGACATGATCCGGCCTGCGATTGCGTTGATCTTTTCGTTGCGCAGCACGCAATTCAGCAGACCCCCGGCGTCCAGATCGGCCAGTTTGCCTTCATAATCCGCTGCAAAAGATGCGCATTCCCCTTCAAGCCAATCCAGATCGCGGGACAGTTCAGGCGCATCTTCCGAGGTGTAAAGATCACTCAGATCCCATTCAGGAAGGTTGCCCAGATTATCGGCGCCGCCACCTGCGTTTGCATCACGGACGGGAAAGGGAAGGTCGCGCATGGATCACCTATTGAAAACTGCTTTGCGCAACATCTAGGGATGGCGCGCCTGGATCACAAGCAAGCAGTTCTTGGGTGGTTGATCAACGCGACAATGTCGCTTCTGGTGCGCGTGTTGATTGAGCTGCCACAAAATGCGCGGCGAGCTGATCGAGGACAGGCCGCCGGACGTCCGGCGCTTCCATGAGCACCTCATGCTCTCCATTTGGAATTTCAACCAACTTGCCATTGGGCCAGTTGACGATGCGGGCGCGGATCGCTTTACGGTCCACAATCTGCTCGTGTGCGCCCATGAATGTCAGGCAGGGTATCGCCGGAGCAGGTTGTTCCATAAGCCATTCGCATTCGGTCAGTGCTTCCCGCAGCCAAAGGTTGGATGGCGCACCCAGGGCCAGTTCAGGATGTGCTTTCAACTGGTCTTGCATCATCTTGAATGTGTCAGGGTCGCGGGTCAGAACGTTCCCCTCGAAAGGTTGCGACAGGACATAGCTTTCGAGCGTTGTCGTTGGAGGTGTCTTTTCCCCCAATCCCAAGCGTGTTCCCCAATAGGCTGTCACCCGGCTGAGTGGTTTCATGATAGGTGTGAAGAAAATTCCCCACATGGGCCCGGTAAAGGCGCAAGCAGCAAAGCACTTGTGCTCGATTGCCGCCCGCAGTCCGATAGCCCCGCCCATCGAATGGCCAATGACGTACCATGGCTGCGGCAGATTGAGCTCGGTGGCCAGATCAAGTGTCGCTTGCACATCATGTTGGTAATCCGGGAAGTGATCAATGTGACCCACCCGCCGGTCGTCCAAAAGCCGATCAGCCAATCCCTGACCACGCCAGTCTACCGCAAGCATGGCAAAGCCACGCTCGACGAACTCACGGGCAGTGCTACCGTATTTTTCGACATATTCTGTACGACCGGGAAACATCATCACGGTTCCGGTGGCTTCGCCATCGGGCAACCAGTGGCCCACGCGAATGCGCTTGCCATCCGTAGTTTTAAGCCAATGGGCAACACCACCGGCTGGACCGCCGGCCACGTCTTCAAATAAAGGGGCCGGCGTAAATTCCATCAGGCCAGCACCGAAGCAAGTTTCATGGCAATCCCCATGTCTCCGTCGACACTCAGCTTGCCAGACATGAACGCACCAGTTGGGTTCAGTTCGCCGCTGAGGATTTGTTCAAACGTATCAGCATCAGCGCTGAGGGTTACGTCTGCGTCATCATCGCTCACCCGAGCACCGCTTGCATCTAGAACGATAGAGCCCTGATCGGCGATGGCAAATTTTGCGGACGCATCAAAGTCACCACCCGAGAGTTTCTCGTTCAGAACTTCTGCGGCTTTTTCCAGAATGTCGCTCATGATCTTCCTCATATTGTTTATGCGCCGTGAATGGACATCTTCGGCCGCAACGCTACACTGAACATTGTTATGGGCATTGCAATCAACAATCTCAAAGGTACCGTTGCGGCACTTGGCGTCCTAGTCATGTTTTCCACCAGTTGCATTGCGCAACAAGCCGATTCGCGGGACGAGGACGCGTTGTTGCAGCAATTGATCGAGGCAACGCCGGAACAGGCCCATGGAATCGATCGACAGTTACAGGCGCTGTGGTCGCAATCGGGGTCGTCATCGGCCGATCTACTATTGGAGCGTGGGCGTGAAGCGCTAGACAACGGCGATGTGGACATTGCCATCGAACATCTGACGGCGTTGACTGATCATGCACCCGAGTTCGCCGAAGGCTGGCATCTGCGTGCATCGGCCTTCTTTGGGATCGAACGGTTTGGAATGGCGGCTGCCGATCTGGAGTATGCGTTGACACTAAACCCCAACAACTACCAAGCCATATATGGCCTTGGCCTTATTTTTGAGGTTCTGGATCAACCTGAAAAAGCCTTTGAGGCGTACTCGCGTGCTTTGGCTATACATCCCCATCATGAAAAAGTAACCAATGCCGTGAATCGGCTAAAGCCTCAGATCGAAGGCAAGGCACTTTAAAGTCCAGGGCAGGGGGCAAAGGTGAACGGGTCATCCCGAATCGTGGCCGTGCTCGGCCCGACAAACACAGGTAAAACCCACTATGCGATTGAGCGGATGCTCGGCTACCGTACCGGTGTGATCGGTCTGCCGCTGCGGCTGCTTGCGCGCGAGGTCTATGACAAGATCGTAGCGATTCGCGGACCTTCCGTTGTGGCATTGGTCACTGGGGAAGAGCGCATTGTTCCTCCTCGCGCCCAATATTGGGTTTGCACCGTCGAGGCGATGCCCGATGGCATGGGTGCAGATTTCGTAGCGATTGATGAAATTCAGCTATGCGCCGATCCTGAGAGGGGGCATGTTTTTACCGACCGTCTTCTACGCGCACGCGGAACCAACGAAACGCTCTTTCTGGGCGCTGATTCCATGCGCGGCCCCATCGCGGCACTTGTGCCACAGGCGCAGTTCCACCGCCGTGAACGGATGTCCCAGTTGGTTTACTCCGGCTCGAAGAAAATCAGCCGCATGCCATCACGCAGCGCAATTGTCGGATTCTCGGTCGAGAATGTGTACGCGATTGCCGAGTTGTTGCGGCGCCAAAAGGGCGGGGCGGCCGTGGTCATGGGCGCACTCAGCCCGCGTACACGGAACGCGCAGGTGGACCTGTATCAAAACGGCGAGGTCGACTATCTGGTGGCAACCGACGCCATCGGTATGGGGCTGAATCTGGATGTGAACCATGTTGCGTTTTCAGCCTTGTCGAAGTTTGACGGGCGACGGATGCGGCCACTGGCACCGAACGAGTTGGCTCAGATCGCCGGGCGGGCAGGCCGTGGCATGTCAGACGGCACATTCGGGGTCACGGGTGAGGCGCCGCCCTTGGATGAAGGCGTGGCGCAGTCCATCACGGACGGCCGATTCACGCCGATCAAAAAGCTGAACTGGCGAAATGCTGCTTTGCGGTTCGGGTCTGTCGACGCCTTGATTAACTCGCTCGAGGTCGCCCCTGACAGCGAGCACCTGATCAAAGCCCGCCCAGCCGATGACCTGAACGTACTGAAATCCTTGTCGGCCGAGATCGAGGTTGCGGCCCGTGCCAGCGATGGTCCATCCGTCCGTCTTCTATGGGATGTGTGCCGAATCCCGGATTTTCGCGGGATCAGCCATGCAGAGCATGCCAGCTTACTTGAGGTGATTTTTGGCCACCTGCACGAAGGCGGCGCGATACCTGATGACTTCATGGCGCGGCAAATCCGCCGGATTGATCGGACCGACGGTGATATCGATGCATTATCCAAAAGATTGGCGTATATCCGCACCTGGACTTATGTTGCGCAGCGAAACAGTTGGGTGCGTGACGAATCCCATTGGCGTGCCGAAACGCGCGCTGTAGAAGACAGGGTGTCGGACGCTCTCCACGAACGTTTGACTCAAAGATTTGTGGATCGGCGCACATCCGTATTATTGCGCCGGCTCAAACAGAAGGAGGCCCTTTTGGCCGAAGTAAATGATAAGGGTGAAGTGACCGTCGAAGGCGAATTCGTTGGTCGTCTGGAAGGGTTCCGGTTCAGCCCGGACAAAAGCGCGCAGGGAGCTGAGGCGAAAACCCTCAAGTCAGCCTCTCTGCAAGCTCTCGCGCCGCAATTCCATCTGCGTGCCGATCGCTTCTACAATGCGCCCGATACAGAAATTGATTTTACCGAACAGGGTGGCCTTATGTGGGGCGAATACGCCGTCGGCAAGCTGGTCGCCGGTGCCGAGCCTCTAAAGCCGGTTGTCGAGGTCTTTGTGGATGACGCCGCAGGCCCGGATGTCGAACAAAAGGTCCAGCGCCGCCTGCAGCATTTTATTGATCGCAAGGTCGCAGCTCTGTTCGAGCCGTTGCTGAACCTGTCGCGCGATGAAGAACTGTCGGGTCTTGCCAAGGGTTTTGCCTTCCGCATGGTCGAAGGTCTGGGCGTTCTGCCCCGGGCCGGCGTCGCGCAAGAGGTCAAAGATCTGGATCAGGATGCCCGTGGTGCGCTGCGCAAGCACGGTATCCGCTTTGGTCAGTTCACCATCTTCATGCCATTGCTGTTGAAGCCGGCACCGACGCGGTTGCGTCTGGTTCTTTGGGCTTTGGCGGGGGGATTGCAGGAGTTTCCGGAAGCGCCACCTCCGGGTTTGGTCACCGTGCCCGTCGCCAAAGGTGCGCCCGAAGGTTACGATACCATGTGCGGCTATCGCGATGCAGGCGAGCGCTCGATCCGCATCGACATGCTGGAACGCCTGGCTGATATGCTACGCGCCGAAGACAGCCGTGGCGGGTTTGAAGCCAAACCCGATATGTTGTCGATCACCGGTATGACGCTTGAGCAGTTCGCCGACCTTATGCAGGGCCTTGGCTACAAGGCTGAACAAGGTGAACGGGCAAAGGTAAAGCCAGCGCCCGCCGAAACTACGCCAGAAGCGACGGAGGCCACCTCTGCCGAACCTGCGGCTGAAACGCCCGAGCAACCCGCCGTCGCAGAAATCAAGTCATCTGCGGCCGAACCGGAGCCGGTTGTTGAACCCGCCGAAGCGTCAGCTGAGGCCACCGAAAGCACCGAGGCGGTAGCCGAGGCACCTGCGGCGGGCGAACCTGAGGTCGAAGTGTTCTACACCTTCACTTGGGGGCGTCAGCGTCCGGCCAACCGGGCCCCGCGTCGTGATCAACGGCAAGGGCAGGGTAAAGGCAAGCCGCGCGGCAAACCTCAGGACGGCCGTGGTAAACCGCAGGGCAAGAAGGGTGGCAAACCGCAAGGTGCCAAAACCTTCTCTTCGCGGCCTGCGAAAAAGGAGAAGGCCATTGATCCCGACAACCCCTTCGCGGCTGCGTTGATGGGTTTGAAGGACGGCAACTAATCGGAATGTCCCAGGCTCAGGCCAAACTGCGGATCGATAAATGGCTGTGGCAGGCACGGTTCTTCAAGACCCGTAGCCTGGCCGCCAAACAGGTCAGCGGCGGCCACGTGCGCCTGAACGGAAACCGGGTGCTGAAACCGGCGCAATCCGTGTCACCCGGGGACGTTCTGACATTTCCTCAGGGTCGGATTGTTCGGGTTGTGCATGTCGAGGCCTTAGGCACCCGGCGTGGTCCGGCGCCTGAGGCGCAAATGCTGTATACGGACATAACCGAAAAACAGGACGCGCAGCCCAAAAACCCTGGTTCTGAGGGAAAAGGTCGCCCGACCAAGAAAGATCGAAGGGCAATTGATCTTTCTCGTATGCCTGACAGCTGATCTGATCTTGAAGACGGCCTCAGACTGAACTAGCTACACGTCAAGCCGCTAACAGGAAACCGACCATGACTTATGTTGTCACCGAGAATTGCATCGCCTGCAAATACACCGACTGTGTTGAAGTGTGCCCGGTGGACTGTTTCTATGAAGGCGAGAATGCACTGGTCATTCACCCAGACGAATGCATTGACTGCGGTGTATGCGAACCTGAATGCCCTGCGGATGCGATCCGCCCGGATACCGAACCTGGTATGGAACAATGGGTCGAGTTCAACCGCAAATTCTCGGAACAGTGGCCGGTGATCGTGACCAAGAAAGATCCATTGCCAGACGCTGAAGAACGCGATGGCGAAGAAGGTAAGATGGAGAAGTATTTCTCTGAAGCGCCGGGTGAGGGCGGATAAACGATTCGCAGCACCCGCGCGGTCCAAAATCGACTGAAATGCGACCTATCCTGTTGAAAACAGGGTAAACTCTGACAATTGTCCTAAGGTCAACTTTCGGGTGTCGCAATTCTGTGATATACTCTGTCCTTACATGATGACTGAGATTGGGATGAACTCCGTAAGTATGCTCGCTTTGGAGTCTTGAATTTATGACACTATTGCCGCCTGCCGGGGCTGAAATAGTCCCCGCACGTGGTCTTTTTGTCGCCTGTGTCCTGATCTGCAACCAAGGAAAAAAACTGAATGACAAAGTCGAAAAAGCTTGAGTTCCGCCCGAACGACTATGTTGTCTACCCCGCTCATGGTGTGGGCCAGATCATTTCGATCGAAGAACAGGATGTCGCGGGTTTCTCGCTCGAGCTGTTCGTCATCTCATTTGAGAAAGACAAAATGACCCTGCGGGTGCCTACAAACAAGGCCACCGAATCCGGACTGCGTTCACTCAGCTCACCGGATGTGATCAGTCAGGCGATGAAGACACTGAAAGGCAAGGCCAAAGTCAAACGTGCCATGTGGTCGCGCCGCGCCCAGGAATACGAACAGAAAATCAACTCGGGTGATCTGATCTCGATTGCCGAGGTGGTCCGCGATCTGCATCGCACTGACGATCAGCGCGAACAAAGCTATTCCGAGCGTCAGCTGTACGAAGCCGCCTTGGAGCGTCTGACCCGCGAAGTGGCCGCCGTTTCGGGCGCAGGTGAGATTTCTGCTGCCAAACAAGTGGATGAAGTTTTGACATCGCGTGCTGCTGCTGCCTGACTTTTTGGCAACGACGGGAAAGAAGGCCGCTCCTGATTGGGGCGGTCTTTTTCGTGGTGTGCCTTAAGGCGGTGTGATTTCTCTGGCTTTGGCAGAGTTAGAGTTGCGCAGTCAGTGCCAGCAAGAACGCGATCTCGGCCAATTGCTGCGCGGCGCCCAGGATATCTCCGGTTTGGCCGCCTATCTTTGCCTGTGCTACTAAGGCCAGAACGCCGACAACTAGTCCTGCGCAAATGGCTGGAACCAGCGCCTGCGCCCCGATCAACAAAAGCGCAATCAAAGCCGCCAAACCCAATGAAGCGACAACTGACCGGACGCCGGGTACGCCAACTGAGTGGCTCAAACCTGATTGCCGCGCGTTTGGTAGAATCTTCATCAATACTGGCATGGTGGCGCGTGAAAACGCACATGCGGCGAGAATTGTCCAAATGTCACCAGACGTCAGCAATGCGGCAATCGCGGAGACTCGAATAAGCTGGGAAATCAACAAGGCCAGCACGCCATAGGCTCCGATGTGGCTGTCTTTCATGATCTCTAGTCGCCGTTCAGGCGTGAAACCGCCCCAGAGCCCATCAAACGTGTCTGCCAGCCCATCTTCGTGCATTGCTCCGGTGGTGCAGATCAGAACAGCGACAACAAACCCGGCGCTGGCGAGTGGTGGCAGGCCTGCTGACAGTGCTACCCAGCCAGCGCAACACGCCAGCAGACCGACCACCAAACCGACCAAGGGGAAGGCCCATGCAGCTTGTGCCTGCCTTGCGAAGACGGCGTCAGGCAAACGGGGCAGGGGCAGGCGTGTCAAAAGCACCAGCGCCAGCGGAACATCCCACACTAAGAAGGGTTTGGTGTCGTTTTTATGCACTCCCGCGCCTTTCAGGGTCTTGTTGGATCGAATGCTTCGGTTAAACACGCAGGATCACTCTGATGCAATGAGGCTTAGATGCTGCCCGAACTTAACGATTTGAAGACTTTCCGCGATGCACTGACCAGTGCGCCGGCCCCCGATAGTGCTGCGGTACAGGGCGCAACCGAGCGTAATGGACAATTGACGAAACCGCCGGGCGCGTTGGGGCGGCTCGAAGATCTGGCGATCTGGTATGCAGGTTGGCGCGGGAATGACCAACCGCAAATCACTGCACCACAAGTCATCGTTTTTGCGGGCAACCACGGCGTCACGGCACAGGGTGTTTCGGCGTTTCCGCCCGAAGTAACTGTGCAGATGGTGATGAACTTTGAACATGGCGGTGCCGCGATCAATCAGCTGGCCAAGGCAGCAGGCGCAAAAATGGACGTACATGCGCTGGATCTGGAGCATCCGACAGCGGATTTCACCCAAACACCAGCTATGACCAAAGCAGAAGTTTTGCGGGCCCTGCAAACTGGTTGGCAGGCAGTCGACCCCCAGGCCGATTTGCTGGTTGTGGGCGAAATGGGCATCGGGAACACCACACCAGCCGCCGCGATTGCCTGCGCCTTGTTTGGTGGCGACGCTGCGGATTGGACCGGGCGTGGTACCGGTGTCGATGACGCGGGCCTCGCGAACAAAACGCGTGTCGTCGCCGAAGGCGTGGCCCTGCATGCAACCGATGACGGGCTGGAAGTCCTGCGTTGCCTGGGCGGGCGTGAGATCGCAGCGATGGTGGGGGCCATTGCGGCCGCCCGTGTTCTACGCATTCCGGTCATTTTGGATGGGTTCATTTGCTCGGCAGCTGCTGCATGTCTGGCACAGATATCACCCAGCGCACTGGATCACGCTGTCGCTGGGCATCAGAGTGCGGAAAGTGCCCATGGGGCAGTCCTGGAGAAGATCGGCAAAGACCCGTTGCTAAGCCTTGGTCTGCGTTTAGGTGAGGGATCAGGCGGTGCTTTGGCCATCAACATCCTAAAAAGCGCCGTGGCGTGCCATTCTGGTATGGCGACCTTCGCCGAAGCAGGCGTCTCTGACGGGTGAAGAAAGCGCCTGACTACAGCCCGGCGCCGGGTCAGGCAGATTTTTTGGCGTGTTCTTCGGCCAGTTCAAGCAGCGCAGTCTCAAGGTCTTTCTCCAACTGCTGCGCGCGCTCAATATACGGTTTGTTCTCAGCCGTAGGTTTGCCGGGGATCCAGAGTTCAGCCAGATCACGCACGGACAATCGGTCGTGGTGATAAAACGTCTGCTCGGCCTGTGCCGCTTCGTATTCGCTGAGGCCGATATTCTCGAGCACATAGCGACCCGCGCGTAGGGAACTATCGAACATCTCGCGCACGATGTCGCTGGCTCCGGCCTGATACAGCTCATATACATGCGTGCGATCGCGCGCCCGAGCAACGATGTGCAGATCCGGACGCTGGCGCCTTGCATAGGCGACAAGCCGCGTGGTTTCTTTGCGATCATCCATCGCGGCAACCAGAACTGATGCCTTTTCCAGCCCTGCGGCACGCAACAGCTCGGGCCGCGTTGGATCGCCCAGAAAGCCTTTGACGCCGAACCGGCGCATCAGCTGGATGGTTTCGATGTCGTGATCCAGAACAACCGTCTTGAAGCCACTTGCGCGCACCAACCGGTTGACGATTTGCCCAAACCGTCCGATGCCGGCAATGATGACGGGCCCCTTCTCATCAATCTCATCAGGTTCCATTTCCGCTTTTGTGTCGCCGATTTTGCGGGACAGGAGGTCGTAGATAATGAACAGAAGCGGCGTGATCAGCATCGTCAAGGCGATGATCATCAACAGCTTTTGCGACAAATCAGGTGGGATGACGTTCTGCTGGGCGGAAAAGGCCAGCAACACAAATCCGAATTCCCCTGCCTGCGCCAGACCCAGCGTGAACAGCCAGTGATCCCGCCCTTTCAACTTGAAGGCCTTGCCCACGACATAAAGGATGATCCCCTTGGCCAGAATGACCAGCAGCGCCAGGCCAATCAAATCGAGTGGATCGTTAAAGAAGTATGCCACATCTATCCCGGCCCCGACGGTGATAAAGAAAAGCCCCAGGAACAAGCCTTTGAACGGCTCAAGGTCGCTTTCCATCTCGTGCCTGAATTCCGAACTGGCCAGCACGACCCCGGCCAGGAAGGCCCCCAAAGCGGGTGATAGCCCGACAAGTGTCATCAGAAACGAAATGCCGACCACGATCATAAGGGCCAGCGCTGTGTACATCTCGCGCAGACGCGTTGCATGGATAAAGCGGAACAAAGGCCGAGTCAGGTAGATGCCAGCCAGTATGATGAAAGCAATGGCGCCGATCGTTACCAGAGTTACCGCCCAACCCGGCAGGCCTTCGACAAGCGACAGGCTGTGGTGGCCTGCGGCGTGCAGATCGTCCGCCCCACGATCAATCGATCCATCGGCCTCGATATGCGGCATTGCGGGCAGGGCCAGCAATGGCAGCATGGCCAGTATCGGAATGACCGCGATGTCCTGTGTTAGCAAAACGGAAAATGTGGCCCTGCCGCCATTGGTTTGCATCAAGCCTTTTTCGGACAAGGTTTGGAGGACGATGGCTGTTGACGATAGGGAAAGAGTTAAGCCTACCGCCAGCGCGACGGACCAGGGGTGATTGGCATAGATTGCCACCCCTGCAATAACGGTGGTGGACAGCAACACTTGTAACCCGCCAAGGCCCAGCAACCGGTCGCGCATATCCCAAAGGGCGCGCGGTTCCAGTTCCAATCCGATCAGGAACAGCATCATCACAACGCCGAATTCTGCGACATGTTGCAGGTTTTCGGTTTCGGCGCCGACCAGGCCGAACACAGGGCCAATGATGATACCGGCAGCCAAGTAACCCAAAACGGACCCCAAACCCAAACGGGCAGACAAGGGGACAGCGATTACAGCTGCAGCCAGATAGATTGAAGCCTGGTAAAGGAAATCGTCCATATTCTTCCTCTTGCCCCGCTCAGGTCGGCAGGGGCGCGTCGCGTTTGAGTTGGTCCATTACGATCTGGCTTTGAACCCGTGCAACCGCAGGATGCGGCAGGATAACCTGATGAAGCAAGCTGTTCAGGCCGGATAGATCGTCGCAATAGACGTGCAGCAGGTAATCTGCCTCACCCGTCATCGTCCAGGCGCTTGTTATTTCTGGGCGGGTTTCGACCATACGGGCGAAACTTGCGGATTGTTCCGGCCCATGGGTACCCAGGTGGACCTGAATGAAACCTTGCACCTGTAACCCCAGTTTCAGCGGATCCAGTCGGGCGGCATAGCCTGTGATGTACCCTTCTGCTTCCAGCCGTTGCCTGCGGCGGCCTGCCTGGCTGGGTGACAGGTTCAACATCTCGCCCAGTTGATGGGCGGTCAGATGAGCATCTTTTTGAAGGGCAGACAGAAGGTGCGTATCTGTGGCATCCAGCATATGCGGAATTATCCCAAATTTTTCTTACTTTATGCGTAATTCACGCATTTACCTATAGGTTACACGAAAACTATGCGCAGAAACAGCGTTGGATAAGTCGTATTTTTGAATCAGCAAAGAAATTCCTGTTTCCCGAGGAGACACACCATGGGTCCTTTCCCACACAACGCCCCGAAATCTGTCATCAGCGAAGAAAACCCGGCTGGAACCGACGGGTTTGAATTCGTCGAATTTGCCCACCCCGAGCCGCAAGAGTTGCGCGATCTGTTTGCAAAAATGGGGTTCGAACTGGTTGCCCGCCACAAGGACAAACCTGCAGTCGAGCTTTGGCAGCAAGGCGATATCACCTACATCCTGAATGCTGACCCCGACAGCTTTGCTGACAAGTTTGTTGCAGAACATGGGCCCTGCGCGCCGTCGATGGGCTGGCGGGTTGTGGACGCACAAAAGGCATTTGAACACGCCGTTTCCAAGGGTGCAGAACCTTATGAAGGGGCTGATAAGACAATGGATGTTCCTGCGATCAAAGGGATCGGCGGATCGCTGCTGTATTTCATTGATCAGTATTACGACACATCGCCTTACAATCATGAGTTCGAGTGGATTCAGCAGTCAAAACCACGCGGCGAGGGTTTTTATTACCTCGATCACCTGACGCATAACGTTTTCAAGGGAAACATGGACAAATGGTTCAAATTCTACGGCGACCTGTTCAACTTTCGTGAAATCCGTTTCTTCGACATTCAGGGCAAGTTCACCGGGCTTTTCAGCCGCGCTCTGACGTCACCATGTGGTCGTATCCGCATTCCGATCAACGAGGATCGCGGCGAGACAGGCCAGATCGTGGCCTACCTCAAGAAGTATAAAGGCGAAGGGATTCAACATATCGCAGTTGGCAGCGAGGATATCTACGCATCCACCGATGCGATTGCCGAAAACGGGCTGAAATTCATGCCCGGGCCAAACAAAGCCTATTATGAGCTGTCCACAGAACGTGTGACGGACCATGCCGAACCGTTGGACCGTATGATGAAGCACGGCATCCTGATTGATGGCGAGGGTGTCGTGGATGGTGGTGAAACACGCATCCTGTTGCAGATATTCTCAAAAACAGTCATCGGCCCGATTTTCTTCGAGTTCATTCAGCGCAAGGGCGATGACGGTTTTGGTGAAGGGAATTTCAAAGCGTTGTTTGAATCCATCGAACGCGAACAGATCGAAAGCGGTGAGATTTCTGCGGCTTAAGACGCTACTCCCGGTGCGCCCAGAACCAACCAGGTCCAAGTGACCCCGGCGCGCCGGTTGCCATCTTGAATGGATGCTCGGTGGGAAGTGTACTGAACTTGCATCCCTGCGGATTCAGCGCTGTGCAGGACCTTTTCGACGGATATCTCAAAACCGGGCCGATCATCAGGGCAGGGGCCATGGCGCAGTGACAGAATCATTCGCCCGGAAGGTTTGAGACAGGACGCAAGGATGTGAATAGCGCGATCTTGGTCTGGCGGGTTTAGGTGATGCAAAACACCGATGCCCAACGCAATGTCGAAACAACGGCGCCATGGACGAGAATGGGTGAGCTCGGGCAGGTGTGAATTGCACCACGAAATACTCAGGTGTTGGTACGTCTTCTGACCATACGTCCGAAACTCCGAGACCGGCTCGACCGCCGTCACGTGATTTCCACGTGACGCGAGCCACGCCGCTATTGTCCCAGGACCCGCACCGATATCCAAAACCTCGGACCCTGTTTCGGGCAAATAGTCGAGCACGGGTGCCAAGACGATTTCCGGCGAGAGGTTTTCGTAGATTGGTATAAGCTCAGCCGCGGCCTGTTCATAACCTTCGATAATCTTCTGCTGGCTCGGCTCAGCCACGTGGCATCGTTATGGTGACGTTGCGGCCCTTTTTCTGGTACCTCAACTCACTGTCCCCGATCGCAACCACACGACCGCCGTCGATCCTGTCCCCGACCTTCAGCTTTTTGTATCGACCACTTGGCAGGCGCACCAACGCGCGGCGGTTTGCGGGTGTACCATAGACACCAATCAGATTCAGTCTGCGCAGGTTGATCGCTCGATCTATTGTGGCCTGTCTCGCAACCGATGCGGTGGTCGGAATCTTGGGCGAGACTGTTCTTGGCTGAACCGTTTCGGTGGTATCGTTGCTTTGATCAACCGCAGCCGTTGAGCCAAGATTGGACGTGCTGGGCTTTGTCGCGCTGGCAACAATTGCCGCTATTCCAGCGGGACGTGTTTTCGGCCTAGGGACACGAACAACGGCCAATGCGGTGGGTGTCTGATCCACCTGGATTTCATCCTGCAGCGACTTGGGGCGGAGTTTCGGACGTAAAACCGCAAGCTCCTCTAGGGATCGACCACCGAGTTGTTCCCGCTCAAACTGTTCAACCAGATCATTGGGACGTGGCTGCGGGCGCAGCCGGGCCAGACGCGATTCAGTGTCTTCAACAATCGGTTCTTCTTCGAACCGGACCGGAATTTCGGGGGGGACCAACGATGGGCTGCCTTCATAAACCAATATTCCGTCCGGGTTGAGGGTGCCGTCCGGCGTTGGCGTGACAAGGCCGCGTTCGTCCAGATCAAAACGTGTACCGGCGATGCTGGGTAGCGCAGCTTGGTCAAATGGCTGATCCGTGTCGAAGCTTTCAGCTGGGGGCAGGGCAATCGCATCGCTGGACAGGTCAGATTTGTCGATGGACGCCTGATACAGATCGTCAGGCTCGACCTGAGTTGGCTCGATAAGCGACGCCGGTGGTGACAGGTTCAACCCTGTGAGTGTTTCCAGGTCTTCCTGCGCTTCCGGGTCGCGCTCGATCTCCTCGACGGGGGTTGGCTGAACCTTCAAGGCTTCCAGAATGGCTGCGTCTGTGGGTGTGAGTTCCGGCTGTTCAACAGTGGGAACACCCATCACCGTTTCGCTGTCTTCAGGGGTTGCAACACTCTGTTCTGTCGAAGGTTCCGGATTTGCGACTTCGGGCTGTGCAGCTACGGCGACCTGAGTATTTGGTTCGGCTTCTTCTGGCGTCACCCCTGCAGTGACTTCGGGTTCCGGGGGCGATGTATCTGGTGCCGCTGTTTCGGCTTCAGTCAGATCGCTGTCAGTGCGCGACCCCAGCAAAGACCATGCACCGATAGCAACGCCGATAAAGATCAACGCAGCAATAGTGGGCAGGACAAAGCGCTTCGCCTCTGCCGGTATCATCGCATGACTATCACCTGCGGGCGTATTGGCAGGCTCGGGAGACCGAAACATGTCTGGCGCGGCTGCATGTGCAATTGCATGTACAGTTGGTTCGGGCTCATCGTCATTTTCAGAGAGTGCCGGTTTCAGTGTCTTCGGCTCTTCATCGGTTTCGGGGGGGGGCGCAACGGTTGTTTCGGACTGTTCCGCGGCAACATCAGAAAGGACTGGTTCCGGTGCTGAAGGCTGTTCATCGAGTTCCGGCAAGGACACAACAGCTGTTTCAGTCGGTTCCGTGACCGCATCCATGACCAGGTCGAAGTAAGGCTCCTCAGGGAACTCGTCTTCACCTGGTTCCGCGCTAAAGCGAACAGGGATAAACCCATGATCGGTAGTAAAGCTCCGTGCCTCTGCCAAAGTCTGGTGCGCAACTGCCGCCACATATGTTGTCGGTCCCCGAGTTTCTGTATCAAAGGACAGCTCAGAAATCTCGTAGGGCGTAGCCTCTGTCAGCGCGTCGTGCACTTTTTGCTCGATGTCTTCCGCGGTCATACCCTCGGTCGAGATTGTCAGATACCGAACCTGATCGGCGGGAATGATCACCTTGCAACTCAGGTCGTTTTCCAGCGCAAACCCTTTGTCCCGCAAGGCCTGCACCTGCTCGGTCAGGTCAGGCGCATCCAACGGGACAACGCCAATATCGAACCAATCGTCATCCGATTGGTGCTTAAGCGAAATTCCGGTGGCCGAAAAAGACAGCGCAAAGGCGGGTTTCATAATCCGGAGGAACCATAATTGTCATCGTCAATGCAAACGACTTTATGTCTGCAGACCGATATTAAAGCAGGAACCCGCCGAGGGAAAGAAAAAGGCATACTCACCTCTTGTATGGCAATGCCCTGCCGACCCATGTTTGGACAAAGAAAATTGGAGGGATGACATTGAAGACATTCGCTTTTCTGATCGCATTATTGGCTGTCGCGGCTGCGGGAATCGCCCATGCGGAAGAACGTCGCATCACCGTTGATGCCACTGGGACCGTGCAGGTTGCACCCGATATGGCAACGATTACGCTGGGTGTGACGAACGAAAACGCCGAAGCGTCGGCGGCAATGCAGGCCACATCGGACGCGGTGTCGCAGGTATTGGCGCGCCTCGACGAGATGGGAATTGAGGATCGGGACGTTCAGACCCGTGACCTGTCGCTGACGCCGGTTTGGTCTGGCCGTCTGGGCGAAAACGCTGATAAGCCCGAGATCACCGGGTTTGTGGCATCCAACCGGGTTTTTGTGCGTGTGCGCGATCTGAACAATCTCGGACAAATCATGGACGCGGTCATTCAGGACGGCGCTAATGATTTCGGAGGGCTGAGTTTTGGTGTTCAGGATCCCAAGCCTGTCGAGGCGCAGGCCCGTGCAAAGGCCGTTGGTGAAGCCATGGCGAAGGCCGAACAACTGGCGCAAGCGGCCAGTGTAACGCTGGGCGCTGTTCAGTCGATTTCGGAACAATCCGGGGGCGTTCGCCCGATGATGGCAATGCGTGAGATGGCCATGGCGGATACAGGCGGTGTGCCCGTTGCAGGCGGCGAGATTTCGGTCTCTGTCACTGTCTCGATGGAATTCGGGATTTCCGAGTAAACCTAAGCGTCTGCGCGGGCTTTCAGCGGTTGGCGTTGTTGGCCCGCGTCGTCAAAATTGTCCGCGGATAGCCAGGTCTCGAAAGCTGCGCGAACACGTGGCCATTCACTATCTACAATTGAATACCAGGCAGTATCTCTGTTGCGTCCTTTGTAATGGGTCGCCTGACGAAACACGCCTTCAAAGGTAAAGCCCAGTCGTTTGGCCGCATGGCAGGATGGCGCGTTTAGTGCATCGCATTTCCATTCGTAGCGGCGATATCCCAACTCGTCGAACACGCGGCGCATCATCAGATACATGGTCTCGGTTGATTGTGGTTTACGCTGCAGAAGGGGCGAGAAATGGATGTGTCCGACCTCGATAGCGCCGGCTGCGGGTTCAATCCTTAGAAAAGATGCCATTCCGACCGGGATATCGTCCTGATCCAGAACCGTGTGGAACATCGGGTCAGCGTCCATGCAATTGGCCTGCGCCCACTCAAAAAAGTCGTTTTCGCGTTCAAACGGGCCATACGGCAGATAGGTCCAGTTACGCCCGTCCGTATCGTTGGCAAACGCCCGAAACAGTCCGGGCGCATGCCGATTCACATCCAGTGGCACGACTGAACAGTAACGGCCCTCCATCGGTGTGTAGGGCGGTGTCGGGCGCGGAAAGTCGCCCTCTACCGGCCATCCGATGGGTTGTCCAAGGTCGTTCGTTTCGTTCCTTGTCATAGTCAGGCGCTGGCTTTGGACAGTGCTTGATCCAGATCGGCAATCAGGTCGTTTATGTCCTCGATCCCGATGGACACACGGACCACATTTGGACCTGCGCCTGCAGCCTCTTGCTGCTCTGGAGTCAATTGACGGTGGGTGGTCGAGGCTGAGTGGATGATCAGCGACCGCGCATCGCCCAGGTTGGCCACGTGACTGAATATCTCCAGCGCGTTAACCAACTTGATACAGGCATCATACCCACCCTTGACCGCGAATGTGAACAGCGCGCCTGCACCCCGTGGGTAATGCTTTTTAACCCTGTCCTGATAAGGTGACGACGGCAGACCCGCATAGGTCACGTACTCCACCCGGTCATCCGCCTCCAGCCATGCGGCGAGCTTTTGTGCGTTCTCGACGTGACGCTCCATCCGCAGTGACAGGGTTTCGATCCCCATCAGCGTATAATGCGCCGCCTGTGGGTTCATTGTCATGCCCAGATCGCGCAGGCCGATGGCAATGCCGTGGAAGGTGAAGGCCAACGGCCCGAAAGTCTCGTGGAACTTCAACCCGTGATAGGCCTGTTCCGGTTGGCTGAGCGAAGGGAATTTGTCATTTGCCGACCAGTCGAACTTGCCTGAATCCACGATGCAGCCACCCGTTACTGTGCCATTGCCGGTCAGGTATTTCGTGGTCGAGTGCACCACCAGTGTCGCGCCATGTTCAATAGGACGACAGAGGTATGGCGTGGCCGAAGTGTTGTCGACGATCAGCGGAATGCCAGCACCATCGGCCACATCAGCCAAAGCGCGGATGTCTGTAACATAGCCGCCAGGGTTGGCGATGGATTCGCAGAATACCGCGCGGGTGTTGTCATCGATGGCCGCCTTAACTGCGTCCAGATCGTCAGTGTCCACGAACTTCGCCGACCATCCAAAGCGTTTGATCGTCTGGCTGAACTGCGTGACCGTGCCGCCATACAAGCGGGTTGAGGCGACGACGTTGCAGCCTGGCCCCATCAGTGGAAACAGCGCCATGATCTGGGCTGCGTGGCCGGATGAACAGCAAACTGCGCCAACGCCCCCTTCCAGCGTTGCAACACGCTCCTGCAATACGGCGACGGTTGGGTTTGTAAGGCGGGAATAGATGTACCCGACTTCTTGAAGATTGAACAAAGCTGCGGCATGGTCCGCATCCCGGAACACGTAAGCCGTCGTTTGATAGATCGGTGTCTGACGTGCTCCGGTGGCCGGGTCAGGGCGGGCGCCCGCGTGAATTTGCAATGTGTCGAAACCGTAGGTCGGGCCATCAGACATCTTGAACATCTCCTATTGGAATTCGTTTGGTCGAATCTGTAGGGCATTGCCCGCCTGCGCACAACGATCCTGTCAGCGCATCCACAGGCCTTTGCTTTTGATCCGGTTGCGATACACCTGCTCGCGTTTCGGCAGGTTGTCCTGATCGAACATCTCGCGAATTTTCTTGCCTTTGCCTTGAACCACCAGTTTTTTCAATGGGTCGTAGTTTTTCAGAACTTTTTTCACCCTATTCGGCGCCACAACCGTTTCCAGAACCTCGATCACATGATCGCTTTCGCGGGCATAGAGCAGCGGGAACAGGCGATAGTGACAGCTGACCGAACCATCCAGCAAACCGTCCGGCAAGGCATCCCGCCCGCCACCAAAGGAATGGATCACCAGGGGCAAAGCTGCCTGATCTAACCATGGATCCAGGTTTTGTCCGACTAACTCGGGTATGGCTTCATTGCGGATGGCCAGGGCGTATTCAAGAAACCGTTCGCCGAACTGACGCGGGCATTTGTAGAAGAAAAACCCTGCATTGAAGTACAGGTAACGACGCCAGTGATCATGTGGCTGGCTGTCATCCACCGAGCTTTTGAAATCCAGCCCAAAACGGTCGTAGAGCGCGCGCCAAATCCCGTCAAATCCGGGTCCATAGAGTGTCGGCTTTGGCCAGGTACCTTCGACCTTCAGCGACGCGCCGGGTCGGTCAAAGTCGAACGGCACGCCGTTCAAATCACCTGTTATCAGAGTGTCGGTATCAAAGAACACAAACGGCTCTCCTTCGGGCATGGCAAGAAGTGCTTCGATCTTGTTGCCATAAGGGTAGCTTTCACCGAAAACGTGCGAGTCAAACGGCAGTATCTCGGCATCCAACTGACCCAACACCTTTAGAACATCTTCGTTTTGAAGGCTTGGGTTCTGGCTCCAACGCGGCCCCGGTTTGGGGGTGGCGACATACAGTTTCCCTTCGAAGTCGGGCGACGAATGCCGCAGGGACGCGGCGAACAACACAGCTTCGTATTGAAGGCGATTGTTTTGCCCAATGACGACGATGTTGAATTTCTGCGTAGGTGCCTGCATTCCAGCCCGATCCTGTTGGGGGTCTGTTTTCCGGCCCCTCTCATCGGAATTACAGTAAGCGACAAGGGGCGTCAAAAGATGTTGGTTTGAATTTCGATCAAACCAATCCATTTTGGGACATGACGGCTGTTCAGGAGAGAGATGATGCGGGTCAATGCAGACTTCACCAAACGTGTTGCGGTCCATTTTGATGAGACCGATTGGGTGGCGTCCCCAGCAACCGGGGTAGACCGCAAGATGCTGGACCGGATCGGAGACGAAGTTGCGCGTGCGACCACGATCGTACGATTTGCCCCCGGCAGCGCCTTTGCCGCGCATACGCATGATGGTGGCGAGGAGTATCTGGTTCTGGACGGCGTGTTTCAGGATGAAAGCGGAGATTTCCCCGTGGGTAGTTATGTGCGCAACCCGCCGACCACGTCGCATACGCCATCAGCGATGGCAGGCGCGACAATTCTGGTCAAGTTGCATCAGTTCGATCCGCAAGACCGAACAGAAGTTCATCGCTCGATCAGCGGTGATGGTGACCTGCAGCTGTTTCAGGACGCGCATGAGGATGTGCGGGTTCAAACTTGGCGCGCCGGTGAGGTCGTCCAATTGGATGCTGATCAGGGGCTGGAGGTCTTTGTCGTGGACGGCAGTTTTGCCGAAGGGGGCGAAGAATTCTCGGTTTGGGATTGGCTGCGCCTGCCGCCGGGAACGCAATCTCAGGCTATCGCAGGAGAGGGCGGAGCACGTGTTTGGACCAAATCCGGTCACCTGAGCAGCATGGTTTGAGTTAAAAGCTGCACGAAATTGAGGCGATTTTCGCTGGAATCCGGGTCTGTGGCCCGGATTTTTCATTTTTTGACCATTTGGCAAATTTTACCAATTGATAAAAAATGAGAATGTGGCAAGCTGGTGCCATAACGAACATATCTACAGGGAGTAGAGTGATGGCACAGGGCCAGATGGCACCCGGCATTGTCTCCGGGCGGCTTTCCAGCGATGAGCTGACCTCGAATTTCAGCGATCTGCATGCGCCATTGGCGCCGCACGAAGCTGCGGTTGCGGCTGATCGTTGTTATTTTTGCTACGACGCGCCATGTATCACGGCCTGTCCGACGGATATCGATATACCGCTTTTCATTCGCCAGATTCAGGCAGGTCAGCCGCAGGCGGCCGGGCGAACGATCTTGGAACAGAACATTCTGGGTGGCATGTGCGCCCGCGTGTGCCCGACCGAGACACTGTGTGAAGAAGCCTGCGTGCGCGAAGCGGCCGAGGGTAAACCGGTTGAGATCGGACGCTTGCAGCGCTTTGCCACCGACGACCTGATGGCCACAGGCGAACATCCTTTTGAACGCGCGCCGGTGACCGGCAAGACAGTCGCGGTGATCGGGGCAGGGCCTGCGGGTCTGGCCTGTGCGCACCGTTTGGCGATGTTGGGCCATGACGTGGTGATCCACGAAACCAAACCCAAGCCGGGCGGCCTGAACGAATACGGAATCGCAGCCTACAAATCGACTAATGATTTTGCGCAGGCCGAGGTTGATTGGCTGCTGAAGATTGGCGGCATCGCAATCGAAACGGGCTCGGTTCTTGGTGAGACGATCTCATTGCAAGGGCTGCAGGAAAACTATGACGCCGTCTTCTTGTCCATTGGCCTTGCCGGCGTGAACGCTCTGCGGTCGCAAGGTGCCGAGAAAGAGGGCGTGCGACATGCGGTCGATTTCATATCGGACGTACGGCAGGCGTCAGATCTGGCGCATCTGCCCGTCGGGCGCAATGTCGTGGTGATTGGCGGCGGAATGACGGCCGTAGACGCGGCTGTGAAATCCAAACTGCTGGGCGCGGAACATGTGACGATAGCATATCGTCGCGGTCGCGATGCAATGGGGGCCAGCCGGTACGAGCAGGACCTTGCAGCCTCGCACGGGGTGCGGATCATGACCAATGTCCAGCCGGTTGCAATCCATGGAAATGGCGCGGCAGCAGAGATTGAGTTGGAATACACCGCCAGCCAAGACGGAAAACTGTCCGGGACCGGAGAAACTATCCGGGTGCAGGCGGATCAGGTTCTCAAGGCGATTGGCCAAACCCTGGAAGGTGCACCGGAAGGGTTGACCTTGGACGGAAACAAGATCGCTGTCAGCGGTGCAGGGCGGACGTCGATTACCGGTGTCTGGGCGGGTGGAGACTGCGCCACAGGCGGGGAAGACCTGACCGTGACAGCGGTTGCCGAGGGTCGGGATGCCGCGATGGACATCCACGCAACGCTTGTTTCGTGATAGGGTGAGACATCCAACTCTCCTATATCGCTGAGGTATCCCCATGTCCCAGATCGAAGATGCAGTTGCTCAACATTACACAACCGGTGCCCTGACAGAACGGGTGCGCGACGCCTTGCAGGCCAGTGGCGTTGATCCTGATGCGGCGACGGTCGCGGACCTGAAGGCTGGTGATGAGTTCCACACGGGCGGAGTTGCGGCGACGGATCATTTGTTTGCCCAGCTTGCACCAACCCATGCCACGCGCGTCTTGGATATTGGCTGCGGCATTGGTGGCACTTCGCGGTACGTCGTGGATCATTACGACTCGAACGTCACCGGAGTTGATCTGACACCGGAGTTTGTCGAGACGGCGATTGCGCTTAGCGACCTTGTCGGCCTGTCGCAGAAGATGAGCTTTCAGGTAGGTAGTGCGTTGGATTTACCGGTACCGGATGCTGGTTTCGATCTGGCCGTGATGTTGCATGTTGGCATGAATATCGATGACAAGGCCGGGCTGTTTTCTGAAGTGGCGCGCGCTCTGGCCACAGACGGGACCTTTGCGTTGTTCGATGTTATGGGTGGGTCCGTTGAAGAGCCTTTGGCGTTCCCACTGCCGTGGTCGACGCTGCCCGAGACATCGTTCGTCGACTCGCCTGATGTTTACAAGAATGCGGCGGCGGCTGCGGGCATGGAACTGGTCGCGGAAAACGATCGCACGGAATTCGCGATCGCATTTTTCCAAGAGGTCTTTGAACGTGTTGCCGAAAGCGGACCAGCGCCGCTGGGGATTCACCTGATGATGGGCGAGACGGCACCTGAAAAATTCCAAAACTATGTCGCAAACCTTGAAGCCGGGCGCATTCGCCCGACGGAAATGATTTTCAAGAAAACCGGCTGAGGAGCCGGGAAGGAGTACCCATGGCCAATCTGACAACTGACTTTCTGGGAATTTCCAGCCCTAACCCATACTGGCTGGCCTCAGCACCGCCGACTGACAAGGAATACAACGTCCGCCGCGCCTTTGAGGCCGGATGGGGTGGTGTCGTTTGGAAAACTCTGGGGTCCGAAGGGCCGCCGGTCGTAAACGTGAACGGTCCGCGTTATGGCGCCATTTACGGCGCAGATCGTCGGTTGTTGGGTCTCAACAACATCGAACTGATCACGGACCGACCGCTTGAAGTGAACCTTGAAGAAATGGCCCGCGTGAAAGCTGACTACCCGGACCGCGCCTTGATCGCCTCGATCATGGTGCCGTGCGAGGAAGAGGCCTGGAAAGCTATTCTGCCGCGCGTCGAAGAAACCGGGGCAGATGGAATTGAACTGAACTTTGGCTGTCCCCACGGGATGAGCGAACGCGGTATGGGCGCCGCCGTTGGGCAAGTACCTGAATATATCGAGATGGTCACCCGGTGGTGCAAAAAATACTATGATCGGCCGGTCATCGTGAAGCTGACGCCAAACATCACTGATGTTCGCAAGCCTGCTGCTGCAGCCAAAAATGGCGGTGCGGACGCGGTGTCGCTGATCAACACGATTAATTCGATCACCAGCGTCAATCTGGACACGTTCAGCCCTGAACCCTCGATCGATGGTAAGGGCAGCCATGGCGGATATTGCGGGCCGGCGGTCAAGCCGATTGCTTTGTCGATGGTGTCTGAGATTGCCCGCGATCCTGACACGCATGGTCTACCAATTTCGGGCATCGGAGGCGTGACCACCTGGCGCGATGCAGCGGAATTCATATCTTTGGGATGCGGCAATGTTCAGGTCTGCACGGCGGCCATGACATATGGTTTTAAGATCATTGATGAACTGACTGCCGGGCTGTCTGAATGGATGGATGAAAAAGGATATTCCAACGTCTCTGAAGTTGTTGGCCGCGCGGTTCCGAATGTGACGGACTGGCAGTATCTGAACCTCAACTACATCGCCAAGGCGAAGATCGATCAGGATCAGTGCATCAAATGCGGCCGGTGCTATGCCGCCTGCGAGGACACCAGCCATCAGGCAATTTCAATGACGCCTGACCGTGTATTCGAAGTGATCGACGAAGAATGCGTCGCCTGTAACCTCTGCGTAGATGTGTGCCCGGTTGAGGGGTGCATCTCGATGGTGCCGATGGACGCCGGTGAAGTGGATCCGCGCACGGGCACCGTTGTGCAGAAAGAATATGCCAACTGGACAACACATCCCAATAACCCAATGGCCAAAGCGGCTGAATAGAGGTTGCAAATCTCGCAAAAAGGGGCCGGTTCACGGCCCTTTTTTATGGAGTAAGAAGCTTCCGATACAGCGTATCAATAAACGGTTCAGCACCTTCAAAGGGATCTTCATCCCCTAGGATTGCCCGAACTTGCACGTCAAAATCAGCGTAATGCTGCGTCAACGCCCAGATTGAGAAGATCAGGTGGTGGGGATGAAGACGCGCAATCTTTCCTTGGTCCATCCAGTGTGTCAGAATTTCGGACTTCTCATCGACCAAAACCCTCAGGTCATTCGACAATGCCTGGTGAATGCGCGGCGCGCCCTGCACCAACTCGTTGGCGAACAGGCGGCTTTCCCTTGGTAACTCGCGGCTCATCTGAAGCTTGCGATGAACATAGGACAGGATTTCCTGCAGCGGGTCTCCGGTTTCGTCCAGATCATGTAGCGGGGCAAGCCAGACGTCGAGCAAGCCGGACAGCAATGCCGTGTGGATCGCCTCTTTCGACGGAAAGTAATACAAAAGGTTTGGCTTGCTCAGGCCTGCCTCGGCCGCAATCTGATCCACGGTTGCACCGCGAAATCCATGCGCTGAAAACACATTCAGGGCGGCCTCGATAATCGCAGCGCGATTCTTTTTCTGTATTCGGGTCGGTGCGCGGTCTTTGGGCATGTTTCCAGCGTGTCTCTTTTTCCGTCATGCAGATGCGAAATACGCCGAAAATTTCGGCTATGTCGCGCAATTTCTTGACTGATGTCGAACCCGTGATAGCGTGAGTTTGACCAGATGGTCAAATCAAGACACCAAAAGCGAGCCAAATCGCAAGCAATAGGGGAAAGACTATGGCAGCTCCGGCGCAAAATCTCAGGATTAATGGCGATAGGCTATGGGATAGTCTGATGGAGATGGCCAAGATCGGTCCCGGTGTTGCGGGCGGCAACAATCGTCAGACCTTGACGGATGATGACGCCGAGGGGCGTGCCCTGTTTCAAAAGTGGTGCGAGGACGCTGGATGCACAATGGGACTGGACCAGATGGGCAACATGTTTGCCCGGCGCGAGGGCACCGAGCCTGAGGCCTTGCCGGTCTATGTCGGATCGCATCTGGATACGCAGCCGACCGGCGGCAAATACGATGGTGTGCTGGGGGTGTTAGGCGGATTGGAAATTATCCGTACCCTGAATGATTTGGGCATCAAAACGAAACACCCGATAATAGCGACCAACTGGACCAATGAAGAAGGCACGCGCTATGCCCCGGCTATGTTGTCCTCGGGCGTCTTTACCGGCATGCACACGCAGGATTGGGCCTATGACCGCGAGGATGCCGAGGGGAAAAAGTTCGGCGATGAATTAAACCGGATCGGCTGGCGCGGCGATGAAGAGGTTGGCGCACGCAAGATGCACGCTTTTTTCGAGCTGCACATTGAACAGGGACCAATCCTTGAAGCCGAAGAAAAGGATATCGGCGTCGTCACGCACGGGCAGGGCCTAAGCTGGACGCAAATCACCATCACCGGCAAGGATGCACATACCGGGTCAACCCCGATGCCGATGCGCAAGAACGCTGGGCTGGCGATGGCGCGGGTCTTGGAAAAAGTGGATGAAATCGCATGGTCCCACGCGCCACATGCGGTTGGCGCGGCGGGGCATATCGATGTTTATCCGAACTCTCGCAACGTCATCCCCGGCAAGGTGGTGTTCACGGTTGATCTGCGATCACCTGATCTGGACGTGATCACGGATATGGAAAACCGCCTGCGTGTTGCAGCGGAAGACATTGTCGAAGAAATGGGTCTGCAGATCGAGTTCGAGAAAGTTGGCGGGTTTGATCCTGTAACATTCGACGCGGCCTGCGTTGCTGCAGTGCGCAGCGCTGCCGAGCGGTTGGGCTATTCCCATACCGATATCATCTCGGGCGCGGGGCATGATGCCTGCTGGATCAACCTGGTGGCGCCGACGGCCATGGTCATGTGCCCCTGTGTTGATGGGCTCAGCCACAACGAAGCTGAAGAGATCAGCAAAGACTGGGCCACAGCAGGGGCGGATGTTCTGTTGCATGCCGTCGTCGAAACGGCAGAGATTGTGGGATAGGGGGGCGCTGCCCCCGTCGCCCGTTGGGCGACTCCCCCGGGATATTTCTGGCCAGATGAAGCAAGCGGCGAAGACCGCATCAGGGAGTTGAAAATGAGCACTGTGATCAAGAACGGAACAGTCGTTACCGCTGATCTGACATACAAGGCGGATGTTATGGTCGAAGGCGGTGTCATCACCGAGATCGGTCTGGATCTTAAAAGCGACAAGGAACTGGATGCCACCGGCTGTTACGTGATGCCCGGCGGGATCGACCCGCACACGCATCTGGAAATGCCGTTTATGGGCACTTATTCCAGTGATGATTTCGAAAGCGGTACGCGTGCAGCGCTGGCGGGCGGGACTACGATGGTGGTCGATTTCGCTTTGCCGAACCCGGGTGAAAGCCTGCTGGACGCGCTGAAGCGCTGGGACAACAAATCGACGCGTGCGAATTGCGATTATTCGTTTCACATGGCTGTCACATGGTGGGGCGAACAGGTGTTTGACGACATCAAGACGGTGATCGAAACGCGCGGCATCAACACATTCAAGCACTTCATGGCCTACAAGGGCGCGCTGATGGTGAATGATGACGAGTTGTTTTCCTCGTTCAAGCGGTTGGCCGAACTTGGTGGTATCGCAATGGTGCATGCCGAGAATGGTGATGTGGTCGCGGAACTGAGCGCCAAGCTACTGGCTGAGGGCAATACCGGGCCGGAGGCACACGCCTATTCCCGTCCACCGCAAGTTGAAGGAGAGGCCACCAATCGCGCGATCATGATCGCCGATATGGCGGGTGTACCGCTTTACGTCGTCCACACGTCCTGCGAAGAGGCGCACGAAGCGATCCGTCGCGCCAAGATGCAGGGCAAGCGGGTTTGGGGCGAACCTTTGATCCAGCACCTGACGCTGGATGAGAGCGAGTATTTCAACCCTGACTGGGACCATTCTGCGCGTCGTGTCATGAGCCCGCCTTTCCGTAACAAGCAGCATCAAGACAGTTTGTGGGCTGGTCTACAATCAGGCTCACTAAGCGTTGTGGCGACTGACCACTGTGCCTTTACGACCGAGCAAAAACGCTATGGCGTTGGGGACTTCACCAAGATTCCCAACGGTACAGGGGGGCTGGAGGACCGGATGCCGATGTTATGGACCAACGGTGTGGGGACTGGACGTTTGACTCCGAACGAGTTCGTTGCGGTTACTTCAACAAATATTGCCAAGATATTGAATTGCTATCCTAAAAAGGGGGCAATTTTGGTTGGTGCGGATGCGGACATCGTCGTCTGGGATCCGGAGAAATCCAAGACGATCAGCGCTGACAGCCAGCAATCTGCCATCGACTATAATGTGTTTGAGGGCAAAGAGGTCAGAGGGCTGCCGCGCTTCACACTCACACGAGGTCAGGTCGCGGTGCATGACGGCGAAATTCGAACGGAGGAAGGTCATGGCGACTTTGTTGCCCGGGAACCGAACAGCCATGTCAACAAAGCGCTGAGTACGTGGAAAGAGCTGACAGCGCCGCGGCCGGTTGAGCGGTCGGGTATACCGGCGACGGGTGTTTGATGGTGGGGGCGATGAGCCTTAACTTTCGACCTATGACTTCTCCGTGGAAGCTGGCGAAGCGTCTTGCGCTTGTGGTCTTTGTCAGTTGTTTCCTGTGCAACGCTGTCCTCTGGACGATTGTCTACTTTGAACTGTTCGGGACGCGCTGCGACTTTATCTGCCCCCAATCGATCGGGGATTTGATAGTTGCAATTGGGGGATGGGGACTTTTGGCGAGTGCGTTTGTCGTTCCGGTGGCAACAATCGTTTTGACCCCGTTGATTCTGTTGGTCCATGACATACTGAAAACACGAATCCCAGAAGCTCAGGCATTTTTGATCGCAGTCCTCACATCAGTTGTGATCGTGTTGGGGATCGGCGCATTTTTAGTTGTCGGGTCACGGGGCGTGCCGGTATCGCTGAAACCGCTGGTCGATTTTTCACCGGTCGTGCTTTCGGCTTTAGCGACAACGTTTGGCGTGGCCCTTGGGTTGCTCACCATTGAAAAGATGCTGAAAAAGCGGAAAAAATAGGAAGTGTGAAAGTGACTACAACGACAGAGCAGCAGGCCAGCGTTATCGAAGCTGCCGATCTCGACCTCACCTTCCAGACCAATGACGGGCCGGTTCATGCACTCAAAGATGTGAACCTTACTATCGACAAGGGTGAATTTGTCAGTTTCATCGGGCCCTCGGGCTGTGGCAAAACTACTTTTTTGCGCTGTATCGCGGCGCTTGAGGCGCCGACCGGGGGGACACTTACCGTAAATGGTATGACCCCTGATGAAGCGCGCCGGAACCGCGCTTATGGCTATGTGTTTCAGGCTGCGGGTCTCTACCCGTGGCGGACCATTGCAAAGAACGTCAAACTGCCGCTTGAGATCATGGGCTACTCGGCTGCAGAGCAAGCGGAGCGGGTCAGAAACGTCCTGGAACTCGTTGATCTCGAAGGGTTCGGTGGGAAATTCCCTTGGCAGCTTTCGGGGGGCATGCAGCAACGTGCAAGCATCGCGCGCGCACTGGCATTTGATGCTGACATTCTTCTCATGGACGAACCGTTTGGCGCGCTGGATGAGATCGTAAGGGATCATCTGAATGAACAACTGTTGGCCCTTTGGGCGCGCACGGAAAAGACCATTGGCTTTGTAACGCACTCGATCCCAGAGGCGGTCTATCTGAGCACCAAGATTGTAGTGATGAGCCCCAGGCCCGGGCGGATTACCGATGTGATTGACAGCCCGTTGCCCAAGGAAAGGCCGCTGGACATCCGTGATACGCCAGAGTTTATCGAAGTCGCCCACCGAGTCCGCGAGGGTTTGCGGGCCGGGCACGGAGATGACGTCTGATGGCGGGTGCCGACATAAGAAGAGCAACGCAGGATGACATTTCGGCCTGTGGGCATGTCATTTCGACATGGGCGGCGCAGACTGATTGGATGCCGGACGAGCTGCCGGAAGAAGTGATGACGGCCTTGATCCGCGAAGCTTTCCCAAGCCGGAAAATCTGGGTCGCAGGCGACCCGGTGGATTGTTACATGTCCGTTGATCCCAAAGAAAACAAAGTCGGTGCCTTGTACTGTCTGCGAACCGGACAAGGGATCGGGAAGCAATTGTTAGACAAAGCCAAGACAGGTCGCGACTACCTTTGGCTGACGACCCATGAGCCAAACAAATCCGCACAAAGATTCTATCGGCGCGAAGGGTTTGAGGCAACGGGAATGGAACCGCCGACACCGCCCGAGACTTTGCCGGTAATCCGGATGGAGTGGCGGGCATGAAGCAGGTTTTTGCAATCCTGACCGTGATCGCCGCGATTGTCGTGCTTTGGTACGCCGCCTGTGTTCCAATGAACATCAAAGGCGTTCTGACCGAACAGGAACGCGCTGGGGCCGAAGTACAGCCCCCGTCGGCCAAAGACCGTCGGGATATGAGCGAGATCGGCCTGACACTAGACAACAACTTTGCCATTCCGGCCACATGGGCACAGGACCGCCCGCGTCTGCCCGCGCCACATCAGGTCGCGGTAGAGCTGTGGGAAACGACTGTTCTCAAAAAGATTACTTCAAAACGGTCCTTGATCTATCACGCCTGGGTCACGCTCAGCGCAACAATGCTGGGATTTGCGATTGGCACAGGGCTGGGCATTCTGTTGGCCGTTGGGATTGTGCATAGCCGTGTGATGGATCTGTCGGTCATGCCCTGGGCCATCGTCAGTCAGACCATTCCGATCATCGCGTTGGCACCGATGATCATAGTAGTTCTGTATTCGGTGGGCATTCAGGGGATTATTCCCAAGGCAGTGATCTCGGCCTATCTGAGTTTTTTCCCCGTCGTCGTTGGGATGGTCAAAGGCCTGCGCAGCCCAGATGCGATGCAGCTTGACCTTCTACAGACCTACAACGCAACCAGGGGGCAGGGGTTTTGGAAACTGCGTCTGCCTGCATCGATGCCTTACTTGTTCACGTCGCTCAAGATCGGTATCGCCGCGTCGCTGGTCGGCGCAATTGTCGGAGAGTTGCCAACCGGCGCGGTCGCTGGATTGGGTGCGCGGCTGTTGGCGGGCAGCTATTACGGTCAAACGGTCCAGATTTGGTCGGCTCTGTTTGCGGCTGCCATTCTGGCTGCGTGTCTGGTCGGGCTACTTGGCCTGATGGAGCGATCAGTGCTTAAGAGGATGGGGATGGCGCAATGATGTTGGTGCTATTTGCATTCGGTCTTTGGCTGCTTGGCTGGTGGTTGAACGGTCGTCTGGCCAGCGGACCGCAAGCCGACACGCGTATGGTCCGGTTTCTGGCTCCGTTGATCTTTGGTCTGACAATCATTGGGATATGGGAGTTGTTGGTGCGCGGGCTCGAAGTACCTTTGGTCATTCTGCCCGCACCATCTGTGATCGCCGTGCGTTTTGCCGACAGCTTACCCATCCTGTGGGCAGATTTTGTTCAGACCATAATCAAGGGGGCACTCAGCGGATACCTCCTTGGGTGTGGCGCGGCGTTCCTAATGGCGATTGCGGTGGATCGCTGGGATTTTCTGCGCCTTGGTCTGTTGCCGGTTGGCAATTTCGTGGCGGCCTTGCCGATTGTTGGGACCGCGCCCATTCTGGTGATGTGGTTCGGGTTTGACTGGCATTCCAAGGCGGCCGTCGTGGTGGTTATGGTCTTTTTTCCCATGTTGGTGAACACCGTCGCCGGGCTGCGCGAGGCCACGGCCATGCAGCGTGATCTTATGGAGACCTACGCGGCGAGTTATTGGCAAAGCTTCCTGAAACTACGTCTGCCTGCCGCGATGCCATTCATTTTCAACGGGTTGAAGATTTCCACCACTCTGGCGTTGATCGGCGCTATCGTGGCAGAGTTCTTTGGCTCGCCCACTTTGGGCATGGGGTTTCGGATATCAACCAGCGTCGGGCAATTGTCGCTCGATATGGTCTGGGCCGAGATCGTTGTGGCCGCGCTGGCTGGTACAGCGTTTTACGGATTGGTCGCGATGATCGAAAAAGCGGTGACGTTCTGGCACCCATCGCAACGCGGATAACAAAGGAAATACTTCAACAGACCCCGTGAACGGGGCGCAATTAGCAACTAGGAGAAATGAAGATGAATAAGCTACTCAGCGGGGCGGTTGCCGCCTTTAGCCTGGCCGCCAGCGCAGCGCTTGCTGCGGATGAGGTGACGTTACAGCTCAAGTGGGTCACACAAGCGCAGTTCGCAGGCTATTACGTGGCCAAGGACAAAGGCTTTTACGAAGAAGAGGGTCTGGATGTCACGATCCTGCCCGGCGGTCCGGACATCGCACCGACACAGGTGATCGCGGGGGGCGGGGCCGACGTGACTGTCGAATGGATGCCAGCAGCCTTGGCCGCACGGGAAAAAGGCCTGCCTTTGGTTAACATCGCGCAGCCGTTCAAAAGCTCGGGTATGATGCTGACCTGCTGGAAAGATGCTGGCATTGCCGAACCTGCGGACCTCAAGAACCGCACGCTGGGCGTTTGGTTCTTCGGCAATGAATTCCCGTTCATGAGCTGGATGAGCCAGTTGGGCATCGACACCGGCGGCAAAAGCGAAAGTGGTGTCGAGGTACTGAAGCAGGGCTTTAACGTTGACCCACTGTTACAGCGTCAGGCCGATTGCATCAGTACCATGACCTATAACGAATACTGGCAGGTCATCGACGCGGGTGTTGCTCCGGAAGAACTTGTGACTTTCAAATACGAGGACCAGGGCGTGGCGACGCTGGAAGATGGCTTGTATGTGCTTGAGGAAAACCTGAGCGATGCTGCCTTTGTCGACAAGATGGAGCGCTTCGTCCGTGCCTCGATGAAGGGGTGGAAATACGCCGAAGAAAACCCGGATGAAGCGGCTGATATTGTGCTTGAGAATGACGAAACCGGTGCGCAGACCGAAGAGCATCAGAAACGCATGATGGGCGAGATTGCCAAGCTGACGGCAGGCTCAAACGGTGCATTGGATCCTGCAGATTTTGAGCGCACAGTAGGTACGTTGCTTGCAGGTGGTTCGGATCCGGTGATCACCCAGCAGCCCGACGGTGCCTGGACCCATCAAATCACGGATGCGGCCCTGAACTAAAGCACCCCTTAGTAACGTAGATGAACGCGGTCCAATCCGGGCCGCGTTTTTCGTTCACGATGTCGGATTCGTAACTGTACTTGAGTGGGAATTGCGGTAGTATTTCAGTGAAATTACAAGCATTTCATACGGTGTGAGGCTCAGTGCGTAGAAAATGCAGGATTTTGCGTCAGAATTCAGCAATGCCCTTTCTTTGATCTTCGAAGGAGACTCAGAGCTTTGGGCAATCGTGCTCTTGTCTCTGCGTGTTTCTATGTTTGCCGTGTTGATTGCTGCGATTATCGGTATGCCTGTCGGGGCGGCGTTGGCTGTTGCACGGTTTCCGGGCCGACGGGTGCTGATTGTGTTGATGAACGCTCTGATGGGGCTCCCGCCCGTAGTTGTGGGCCTGCTGGTATATCTTATGTTGTCGCGTTCTGGGCCGTTGGGTGTGCTTGAACTGTTATACACACCAACCGCTATGATCCTCGCCCAAGTGGTTCTGGTCACGCCCATCATCGCCGCGTTGACGCGACAAGTGACCGAGATGTTGGCCGAGGAATATTCCGAGCAACTCAGGTCTTTGGGAGTGTCCCGGTTGTCCTCTGTCCCTGTGTTGTTATGGGACGCACGCCTTGCGCTGGTCACGGCTCTGTTGGCTGGTTTCGGACGCGCGATTGCCGAAGTCGGAGCGGTGATCATCGTCGGTGGCAATATCAACCACGTCACGCGTGTCATGACCACGACCATCGCGTTGGAGACCTCAAAAGGCAATCTGGCGCTCGCGTTGGCCCTAGGTGCGATCCTGATTGGCATTGCCGTGGCCGTGAACGCCATGGTCAGCGCGCTGAGTCTGCGGGCCGAGCTGGAAGGATTGCATCATGCGTGACCTGGTGTCGGAAATGACGACGTGTCTACGAGTGCGTGAGTTACAAGTTCAGAGCAACGGAAAAACGCTGCTGGATGTTCCCGAACTGATACTGGACGGTCCGGGCCCCACTTTGATTTTGGGTCCCAACGGATCTGGAAAAAGCCTTTTGTTGCGCTGTCTGCATGGGTTGATCACACCGAACCAGGGGCAAGTGACGCAGGATGGCACCTCGCTAAATTCGGATCACAAGGCCCGTCAGGCCATGGTATTTCAACAGCCGGTGTTGTTGCGGAGGTCGGTGGCGGCCAATCTGGACTTTGTTCTCAGGCGGCAGGAGGTTGGTTGGACGAACCGCAAGCGACGGATTGTTGAGCTGTTGGCCGAGGGTGGCCTGGAAGGCAAATCGCGACAGTCTGCCCGATCTCTTTCTGGCGGTGAGGCGCAGCGCCTTGCCATATTGCGCGCACTGGCTCTGAACCCGGAAACTCTGCTGCTGGACGAGCCCACAAGTGCGCTTGATCCGGGCGCCACGCAAATGATCGAACGGATGGTTCTGCGCGCGTCGAAAAAGGGTGTCCGGATCGTGATGGTGACTCATGATATCGGACAGGCACGTCGTTTGGCGTCGGATGTGGTGATGATGCAGGCCGGGAATGTCGTTGAACATGGCCCAGCGAAACAGGTATTGGCTGCGCCAAAAACCGAAGCATCGCGCCGTTATTTGGCAGGCGGATTGATTACTTAAAACAAAGAGACGGAGAATTTGATGTTCCGGGATTGCATTCGGGCGGCATTGGTGACCCTTGGGCTGGTGGTTGGACCCGCTTGGGCCGAGGAGCCTTTCATAGTGGTTCAATCCACAACCTCGACCCAGAACTCGGGCCTGTTGGATTTCATTCTGCCAGGGTTCGAGGCGGAAACCGGGATCGAAGTGCGTGTAGTCGCAGTGGGAACGGGTCAGGCCATCAGAAATGCCGTCAACGGTGACGGTGATGTCTTGATGGTCCATTCCAAGCCTGATGAAGAAAAGTTTGTCGCCGACGGCTGGGGGGTCGAGCGGTTTGACCTCATGTACAACGACTTCATTCTGGTTGGACCTAAGTCCGATCCGGCTGCGGTTGGGGGAGGGGCTGATATATTGACGGCTTTGACCGCCATCGAAGCTGCCGAAGCGCCGTTTGTTTCGCGCGGGGATGACAGCGGAACGCACAAGGCCGAGATGGGCCATTGGAGCGCTGCTGGTGTTGACCCAACAGACGCATCAGGCACGTGGTACCGGGAAACCGGATCCGGCATGGGTGCCACGTTGAATGTTGCCAGCGGAATGGATGCGTATGCCCTGACCGACAGGGCAACATGGCTGTCCTTCGGCAACAAAGGCAGCCTTGAGGTACTCGTCGAAGGAGACACGCGCCTGTTCAACCAATATGGCGTCATCCTGGTCAACCCAACAACTCACCCGCACGTGCGGGCAAATGCCGGGCAGCGGTTTATTGATTGGCTGATCGGACCGGACGGGCAAGCGGCGATCGCGTCCTACATGTTGGATGGGCAGCAGGTTTTCTTCCCAAACGCCGGTGAATGAACAGCACTGTGCTCATCCGCTGGCGCCATTGTGGTGAACATCACCCATCTGCGCCAGATCATAACCGCCGAATTCAGCAGACCTTTGTGCAAACCGATCAGACCGCATGAAGCGTAATAGCTTCTGCATCGGTGGATCAAAATAGGCGCGTCGCCAGATCGCCAGGTCAAGCCGTTCAGTGTGGGTGGGCACAAAGCCCAACCCGTACAGCCCCGCTAACGCACCCAAGCCAAATCCAGCATCAGCTTTGCTGTCGTGAAGGGCGACGGCAAGTTCTTCTTCGGTACGGGCGCAGGTGGGTAGGGTCTCCAGATCGTCTCTGGCCATTCCATGCGCCTCAAGCTGCGCGTCAAACAGCCGCTGGCTGGCAGCGCTGTTCTGGCGCAAGACGATCCGACGGGCTTTGAGGTCGTCGAACCCCGCAATATCCGAGACACCGGGTGCCAGCAGCAATCCGCGTTCTCTTCGGGACACTTCGTACAGAACCACCGGCGCTTCGCCGAGCGCATCGCGCAAGGATTGCGTGTTAAAGCCGTGTTCCTCGTGGATATGCAGGGCGGCAGCCTGAGCCGTGCGGGCGCCAAGGCGGCTTAATCCGTCGAATGAGCCGTCATAATAGGTGGCCAAACCTGATCCGCTTTCTCGCAGCGCCCAGTCCAGCAAAGGGTCGTGGCTGCCTGCGACGATCGGGGGCAGAGGCGGTTCCGCCACCTGCGGACCCGAGCGTGAGGCATTGAGCCAGGCGATGACTTCGGCCCTGGGAAACAGCAGCTTCCCCATGGCGCGGACACAAGGGACCTCGCCGGATGAAGCAAGGTCATAGGCCTTCCGCTCGCCAATGCGCAGAAGATCGGCCAGTTCCCGGGTGGTCAGATATTCGGACATTCAGTCGAGACGCACGGCAGAGCCAGAGCCCGCATCTGCGGCACTAAACCCGATCTGATCCAGCACAAACGGTGCTGCAACTGTGATGACGACCATCGCCGCGATTGCGGTGAGAAAGGCTTTCATGATCTCCTCCGGTTCAGTTTTGGTCTGCCGTTGCACGGCGCAGAAAGGCGATCAGATCGGCTCGGTCCTGCGGTTGGGCAATCCTTTGCATCGGCATTTTCGATCCCGGAATGTAGTGGTCTGGGCCCTCGTCGAAAAGGGCATTTATCGTCTCGTCATTCCAAATGATATCAGAGTCTTGCAGCGTATCCGAGTACAAATATCCCGGCAGCGTTCCAGCAGATCGCCCAAAGATGCCATGAAGGGTTGGGCCAGCGCGTCGCGCACTATCTGGCGTTAGACTATGACAGATCGAGCATTTTCGCGAAAACTGCCGTTCCCCATTCCCCATTTTTTCAGGGTTTTTCAAAAAGCTTGGTTGCGCCGTCGCCATTTGTTTCTGATCCGATAAGGCGGTAACCGGCCAGCTGTACATAGCCTCATCAATGCCGCCTGCATGAAGATTCTCGCCATCGACCGAAAAAGCCAGCGCCCAAACCGGTCCACGCAAGGTTGCCCGGAAATCCTGAGCGATGCGCCATTCGACGGTGTCGATGACCATGATGTAGCCTTCGCCATCCCCAACGGCCAAAAGATTTCGGTCAGGGCTGAGGGCAAGCGCCAGGATCGGGCGTCGGTCCAATGTGAAATCGCGCTCTTCCCCGGTTTCCAGGTCTAGAATGCGGGTCACGCCATCGACTGCGCCATACGCGATCCAATTGTCTTGCGCGTTTAAAACAAGCTCATTGATGCCGAATCCATGTTCCACCAATCGGTTTGTTTCCTGTCCGTTGGCCACATCCCAAATGCGCAAGGTTCCGTCCATTCCCGCTGAATAGAGCTCCGACCCATCGCTTGAAAACACCACAGCGTTGACGCCACTGCCGGTTGGGCCAAGCATATTCGGGTCTGATCCGTTAACCGGCCAAAGACCAATCGTTCCATCCCAGCTTGCTGTGGCGACATGGGTTTTCGAGGCGGCCAAACCGACAATCTTGCCCTTATGTTGACCGACGATCCCACCACCGGGCCAACGGCGCAGGGTGAAATCGTCCCCCGCAGAGTAGATCGCGGTGCCGTTGAAGGCGACCGAGTTCACCGCGGCCTCATGCCCTTCCAGCCATTCCGGGGTCTGCCCGGTCCACAGTCCGACGGAATTGTCAAAACTGGCAGTTGCAATGCGTCCATCAGGTGCAGTGGCGATCCCCATGATCGGTCCGCCATGCCCTTTCAGAGTAAAGAACTCTGCCCAGGAGGGCAGGGGCAGCAGCGCCAGGACCAGCACCAATCCCCGCATCTATTCGGCGGGTGAGGCCGATGCCTTGCTGGCCTCTTTTTCCTGAACTTCTTCAAGCCATAGCGAATGATGTTCGCGGGCCCATTGTTCTTCGACTTCGCCGGTGCCCATGGCATCAAACGCACCTTCCATGCCCACTGATCCAAGATAGATGTGTGCAAGGATGATCGCGATGAACGCATAGGCCACGATCACGTGCCAGAGCTGGGCATACTGCATTTCTTCCTGAGGTGACATCTGCGCGGGAAGGCTCAGGCCCAGCATCTGGGGCAGGCCGGTTGAGTTGGCAATTGAGAACGTCTTGGCAAAGAGCGGCATCTCGAACGGAAACAGCAGCGAGAGGCCCGACAGGCTGATCGATACGCCCAGAAGAATGCAAAGCCAGAAAATGATCTTTTGCCCGGCATTGAATTTCTTGGCTGGGGGATGGCTGTTCTTGGTGAACAACCCGCCGCCGGCGGCCAGCCATTTCAGGTCTGTGCGGTTGGGTATGTTATGCGCAATCCAGTTCACGGTGACGATCACCAATCCCAACATGAATGCCCAGGCAAGGTTGTTGTGCAGCCATTTGCACCCTTGGGCGACCATCGCAAAGCCTTCTTTTCCGAAGATAGGGATCAGGAAGTCGCGGCCATAAAGTGTCAGCAGGCCGGTAACGCCCAATACAAGAAACGACCCGGCGAACAGCCAGTGGCCGAACCGTTCGAAGCCGTTAAAGCGGGTCACGGTCCGCCCCGTTTTCTCGCCATCAATTCTGATTTTCCCACGGATCAGGAAAAACAGCAGCAAGACAACGAGCATACCGCCGAGAATATAAGTTCCGTAGTCACGCAAGGGGCCAGTGCGAAAGCTCAGCCACCACATACCGCCATCCTGAATCAAAACGCTATCGGCGGGCCCTCGGGATGACACGGTCACATCAGCCGATCCATACCGAAGCGCCCGATAGACATCGCTGTCCGACGCAACACCACGGGCGCCAAACTGACCCATTAGGCCTTCGACATTGCCTTGCCCGGTGTTCTCGGACCGATAACTGTCGTCCACCTTCTCGCCACGTTGACGTGCGAGAATGTCTTCCAACGTCGTCGCGCCTCCGGTCGAGGTGCGTTCGTCGGTCTGTGTGACGACTTCATTGTCGCTCGATTGCGCTATAGCGCTCTGAGTCAATCCAACGGTGAACAGAAATGCGATGAGTAGGCGGAACATCTGAACCTCAGTCAAAATTCCCAGTCAGATGACCCACCTTGGGGCGGGTCATCTGTCGCTCACATAAGTGGCGTATCAGCCGTCTTTCTGGTCGTAGGCGGTGCCCCAGCCCCAAGCGCCCGAACCAAACCCGCGCGCGACGACGCGCTCGCGGTAGATGGCCGAGACCACATCGCCGTCACCGGCGAGCAGGGCCTTGGTGGAACACATCTCGGCGCAGATGGGCAGTTTGCCCTCGGCAATCCGATTGCGACCATATTTGGCGAACTCTGCAGTCGAGTGCGTTTCCTCGGGACCACCGGCACAGAAGGTACATTTGTCCATCTTGCCACGTGATCCGAAGTTGCCCGCCTGTGGGTATTGCGGCGCGCCAAACGGGCACGCATAGAAGCAATAACCACAGCCAATGCACAGGTCCTTGGAATGCAGTACGACCCCTTCCTCGTTCTGATAGAAGCAGTCGACCGGGCACACCGCCATGCAAGGCGCGTCCGAGCAATGCATGCAGGCCACCGAGATCGAGCGTTCGCCCGGGTCACCGTCATTGATCGTCACCACCCTGCGGCGGTTCACGCCCCACGGCACCTCGTGCTCGTTCTTACACGCGGTGACGCAGGCATTGCACTCGATGCAGCGTTCGGCGTCGCAGAGAAATTTTGCTCTTGCTGCCATTTTCTCTATTCCTCCTTACGCTGACCAGATCTTGCAGAGAGTGGCTTTGGTCTCCTGCATCTGGGTCACTGAATCATAGCCATAGGTCTGGGCAGTGTTGCTAGCTTCACCCAGTACATAGGGGTCAGCGCCTTTGGGGTACTTGTCCCGTAGGTCCTCGCCCTGGAAATGGCCGCCAAAGTGGAAGGGCATGAAGGCAACACCGGCACCGACCCTGTTGGTCAGCATCGCCATCACCTTGACCTTGCCACCCTCGGGACCTTCGACCCAGACCTGAGCCCCGTCGCGAATACCAAGGTTGTTGGCATCACGCGGGTTGATCTCGACGAACATGTCCTGTTGCAGTTCAGCCAGCCACGGGTTTGACCGTGTCTCATCGCCGCCGCCCTCATACTCGACCAGACGACCAGACGTGAGGATTATTGGGTAATCCTTTGAAAAGTCGTTCTTTTGAATCGATGCGTAAAGCGTGGGTAGGCGATAGGCCTGACGGTCCTCGTAGGTCGGATAGTCCTCAACCAGATCGCGCCGGTTCGTGTAGAGCGGTTCGCGATGCAGTGGGATTGGATCCGGGAAGGTCCAGACAACCGCGCGGGCCTTGGCGTTCCCGAAGGGCGCACAGCCATGCTCGATTGCAACCCGCTGGATGCCGCCGGACAGGTCGGTTTTCCAGTTGGTTTCCGGCCCCGCAACGGCGTCGATTGCTGCGCGTTCCTCGGACGTTAGATCTCCGTCCCAACCAAGATCCATCAGCATCTGCATCGTGAATTCGGGATAACCATCCTGAATCTCCGACCCAGCGCTGTAAACCCCTTCGGCCAGCAGGTTGTCGCCATCACGTTCCACGCCAAAGCGGGCGCGGAAGGTCAGACCACCTTCGGCCACCGGTTTCGACATGTCATAGAGGTTTGGTGTCCCTGTATGACCCATCTCTGCCGTACCCCAGCAAGGCCAGGGCAGACCGTAATACTCGCCGTCGTTGGGTCCACCGATGGCTTGCAGCGTGGTTCTGTCGAACGTGTGCTGGTTGGCCATGTGGCTTTTCAAACGCTCCGGCGACTGACCGGTATAGCCGATGGTCCAGAGGCCCGAGTTGAACTCGCGCGTGATGCTCTCGACATTCGGGGTCTCGGCGTCTTCCATCTCGATATTGCGGAAGAAGCGGTCGGCCCAGCCAAACTTGTTGGCGAACTTGGCCATGATGACCTCGTCCGGCAGGCTTTCGAACAGCGGATCGACCACCTTATCGCGCCACTGCAGCGAGCGGTTCGAGGCCGTGACCGAGCCACGGGTTTCGAACTGCGTACAGGCCGGCAGCAGGTAAACACCATCGGTGCGGTCATGCATAACAGCGGAAACAGTTGGGTACGGGTCGATCACGACCAGCATGTCCAGCTTTTCCATCGCCGTCTTCATTTCCGTCCCGCGTGTTTGCGAGTTCGGTGCGTGCCCCCAAAGAACCATGGCGCGGACATTGTTGTCCTGATCCATATTTCCGGGGTCTTCCAGAACACCATCGATCCAGCGAGAGACCGGGATGCCGCGCTCGTTCTGCAGCGGTTTGTCCTTGCCCTCCTTGTCCTTGATCGTGGCGAACTGACCAGCCAGCCACTCGGGTTCTTCGCCCCAAACGCGTGCCCAATGGCCCCAAGCGCCCTTCGACAGGCCGTAATAGCCGGGCAGGGTATGGGACAGAACACCAAGATCTGTCGCGCCCTGCACGTTGTCATGGCCGCGGAAGATGTTGGTGCCACCACCCGAGGTGCCCATGTTGCCAAGCGCAAGCTGCAGCACGCAATAGGCGCGGGTGTTGTTATTGCCATTGGTATGCTGGGTGCCACCCATACACCAGATCACGGTGCCGGGGCGGTTGTTAACCATAGTCCGCGCCACGCGTTTCAGCTGTGAACCCGGTACGCCGGTGACGCGCTCGGTCTCTTCCGGCGTCCAGTTGGCGACCTCTTCACGGATCTGATCCATGCCCCAGACACGGGTGCGGATGAACTCTTTGTCCTCCCAGCCGTTGTCGAAGATATGCCACAACATCCCCCAAATCAGCGCCACATCGGTGCCGGGGCGGAAGCGGACATATTCATCGGCATGCGCTGCGGTGCGGGTAAAGCGCGGGTCGCAGACGATCAGCGGTGCATTGTTCTGTTCTTTCGCGCGCAGAACGTGCAGCAGTGAGACCGGATGCGCCTCGGCCGGGTTGCCGCCGATGATGAAGATGGCTTTGGAGTTATGGATGTCGTTGTACGAATTGGTCATGGCGCCGTAGCCCCATGTGTTCGCAACACCCGCAACGGTGGTCGAGTGGCAGATACGGGCCTGATGGTCCACGTTGTTCGTGCCCCAATAGGCGGCGAATTTGCGGAACAGATAGGCCTGTTCATTGTTATGCTTCGCTGAACCCAGCCAATAGACACTGTCTGGCCCGGATTCTTCGCGAATAGACATCATGCCGTCGCCGATCTCGTTGATCGCCTCTTCCCAGCTGATGCGCTTCCACTCGCCGCCTTCCTTTTTCATCGGATACTTCAGACGGCGTTCGCCATGGGCGTGCTCGCGGACCGAGGCTCCCTTGGCGCAGTGCGCACCCAGGTTGAAGGGGCTGTCCCAGCCGGGTTCCTGCCCGATCCAGACGCCGTTCTGCACTTCGGCAACGACGGTACAGCCCACTGAGCAGTGGGTGCAGACTGATTTGATGTTTTCGACGGCCTGATTGGCCGCTGTCTGGGCGCTGGCTGGCGTTACGGTTCCACCCGTAGCGCTGATCGCGGCAAGGCCGCCGATCGTCAGGCCCGAGCCACGCAGGAACGCGCGGCGATCGACGGTTTTCTCGCCGACCTGGGACAGGATACTTGTCCGCTGGGGGCGTCTCGCAACCCCGTTGGTCTTTTTCCTAAGCATTTCTTTCCTCCCTTGCTGGCCATGTAAGCCATGGCTGGCTTGGTACTTCTCGAAACCGACGTCAGGGCCAATCGCAACCGTCTGTCGGGTATGACGCCGTCCGGTTTAGAACCGGGCGCTGTCCAGATATGCGCGCGTGTGCGCGGTGTCCTGCATGCGGGTCTCATCCGTCGGCAGCTCTGCTGCTTCGGCATCTCCGCTCAGGCTGACTGCGGCAACGGCAGCGGGCGCTGCGGTTCCGGCCAGTTTGAGGAAGTCGCGGCGCGTGGCACCTTCTTCCTTGGTCTTGCTCATGGGGGTCTCCTTTCCCATTTGCGGTGTGGCACCCGTCGGGTACCGGTGAATGGCGGGCTATGCCGCCGTCATTCGAAACGCTTCACGTTCGATCTCCATAAAGACCCGACCGGCCGTACCGACCGAGGCATAGAGAACCGAGTTTTCAGCGGCTTCCAAATCCGAATAGAAATGCGCGGCCCACGGGCCGATGTGCTTGTTCCAGAACTCTTTTTGCTCATCTAACGAAGCGGGTGCGCCAAAGCGGCCCACGATCATCCCTGCCATCATCTCCATCAGCGAGGCGATGTTATCCTCGGGTTCGAACACATTCTGGGCGCGCGTCACACCGCGCGCGGCCATATCGTTGCGCAACTGCGCCAATGGCTTTTCGTTCAGGAACCCTGTCAGGTAGAAGCTGGCGTAAGGCAGAAGCTCTCCGCGTCCAAGGCCGATGAAAAGGGCGTTGAACTCGCGTTCAGCCGCTGGCGGTTTGGTCACCTTGGCAACACGGGCCATCGCCTGGATGGCCTGTCCCAAATCTGTTTCATCCCCCGACAGCCCGCGCATCTGATCTAGCAATATCTGATCGGGCGGACCTGAGAGCAGCAATCCAAGAAAATTGTAGAAATCCGCGCGCAGGCGATCCTCGGCCGAAACCTCCAGATTTTGTGCGTTGTTTGCGGCCATTTCGCTATCCTTCAAATTTAAATGTCATACGACGCGGAGCAGGGGCAACTTCGGCTTCTTCAACCTCGTCCGCGTAGGCCAATTCGACGGTCTGCGCAGGTGGCGCAGGATCTGGTGCCGTCTCTTCTTCTGGCTCCTGCGGCTCGGGTTCAGCTTCCACCTCGGTCTCGCTTTTGTCTTCGGTGGCAGCCAAAGCTTCGATATGTGCCAGCATTCCCTTGCCAACCTGGTAGGCGGTCTGCAGGTTTTCGACCACGCAGGCGGCGTCGGTGTAATCTTCACCGTAATCCACCAGCCCGTCCACATTGGCCAGAACAGGGTTTAGCCGCCACAACCGGCGTAATGCGCGGCGACGCAGGCGGTCAGGCACTGCTTTGGCCATAAAGCCTGAGACATCGTCACCTGCTTGCAACTCGTCCGGATCGGGCAGGTCGAGCTCTGCCAGTATCTCGGCATCGGTCTTTTCTTCAAGCTCAGCCTGCTGCGCGGCGACAACCTGTGCCTCGACAGCTGCGTGCTCGGCGTCAACCTCGGCCTGAACGGAGGCTTTGCGGCGGGACCAGAAATCGCGGGCTTCGCTCATTGCACGACCCTCCGCGGGGCGCGGTAAACGTCCGAGTCCTGCCGGATGCGGGCGTCGCCTTTGCCGTCTTCAACAAGGTCCGTCCGTTTCTTGTCGCGACGGCGCTTGACGAAAACCTCATCGCGGTGATGTTCCAAGGCGAAATCCCGAACCCAGGCGATCAGGCCTTCGGACATCGGGATCTTCTCTACAATCTCTTCGCCGGTATCAGCATAATCCTGACCTTCGAACGGAGAGGCTGTGATCAAAACAGCGTCCATCGGTCGCTCACCATTTATCTCATCCCGCAGGACCAGATAGATCGAAGGCTGCCCGTCAGAAAGGTTGACCATATAGGCCTCAGCCTCGTCAGCCCAAAGCACCAGGGGCAGTGTGGCGGCATGGTATTCGATGGCGTCGCCTTCGCGCCGCAACTCCTGCCAATCGGCAGGTCCGGCACCGGGCAAGGCGGCAACCGCGCGCCAGCACCATTTTGCCCAACGGGTCACGCCGGGTGTCTTGCGCACGATTACGCCAACAGGCATTTCGATTTGGCTTGCGGCTTTTGCCACGCGTCCTCCCCGGAAGGCTCTCCCCAGCCTTCCCCTGCGTCCACTATGGTACACAAAATGGCCTCGTGCCAAGCCCGCAGTGTACGACCTTAGTCTTAGAAGTGGTTACGTATTCGTGATCTTGTTGTCGGACGCCCCTGTTTTTAGGTGTTAACGATGTGTCGGGTTGTTGAAAACGACGTGGCCCGCAGGGTTTACATTGCGTCTGGGGGGGTACAGCCTAATGTCCTGTTAGAATGGAAGCTGTCCGGGGGAGGAATATGGTGACCAAACTATTGCTCTGTGATTGCGAGGGGACGCAATCACTGGATGCGGACCAGATCGCTTTAGCCTGTGATGTCGCTTGCTCGAAGGTCCATACCGCTTTGTGTACTCGCGAAATGAGCACCGCTGCTGAGCTTATGAAAGATGGCGAAGCCGTTCTGATCGCCTGTGGGCAGGAGCAGGATGTGTTTCGCGATCTCGCTGCAGATCTGGACATGGAAACCCCAGCTTTCGTCGATCTGCGCGACCGCGCGGGATGGTCGGAACAAGGGCAGGATGCGTCCGCGAAGATGGCCGCCCTGGCTGCCGAGGCCCTTTTACCGCTGCCGGTCACACAAAGCGTAGATGTGATGAGCGAAGGCACTTGTTGCATTATCGGTCCTGGAGATGTGGCGTTTGACCTTGCAGAGCGGCTGTCTGCAACGCTGGCTGTCACGGTCGTGGTTTCAGACGACTCTCAGCCTGTTTCGCGCGCTTATGACGTGGTCCGCGGCCAGGTTCGGGCGGTCCAAGGCGCATTGGGTGGTTTTTTGATCAAATTGGATGCGTTGCAACAACTAGAACCTGGTGGGCGTGGCCCGTTTGGCTGGACCGACCCTCGGGACGGTGCACGGTCGTCTTGTGACATCCTGATAGACCTAACCGGGGGAAAGGCTTTTGTGTCGGCCCCGGCCAAACGCGAAGGCTATTTGCGCGCCGACCCCCGAGATACAATTGCAGTTGAACGTTTGGCGTTTGAAGCGGCGCAACTGGTCGGAACTTTTGAGAAACCCTTATACGTCCGCATGGAAGAAACCTTGTGCGCTCATTCCCGGGCCGAACAGGTTGCTTGCACGAACTGTCTGGATATCTGTCCAACTGGGGCGATCACACCCGCGGGTGAACATGTCTCAATCGATCCAATGGTTTGCGCCGGGTGCGGAGCGTGCGCTGCGGTTTGCCCTTCAACCGCAATCACATATGAAGATCCTCCGGTATCGGCGCTGCTGTCACGGATGCACATTCTGGCCCGCAGTTACCGCCGCGCGGGGGGTGTCGCGCCGCGTTTGTTGGTGCATGATGCACATGGGGCCGAGAAGATCCGCCTGGCCGCCCGCTTTGGACGGGGCTTGCCAGCGGATGTCATCCCCTTGGAGCTTGGCGTGATTTCAGGATTTGGCCATGCCGAGATGCTCGCCGCTTTAGCGCATGGGTTTGCGCGGGTCGATGTCCTGTTGTCGCCAACAACCGAACGGGATGCGTTGGATCGTGAGCTTGAGCTGGCGCAGGCCATCGCCGGAGACGCTGGATTGGGCCTGATTGATGACGCCGATCCCGATGCAATGTCTAACCGTCTTTATGACCAAACGGTTCCGGCCCCGTTGGCCGATCCGGTGTTACCGCTGGGCAATCGCAGACAGATCGCACGGCTTGCTGCACAAGCGTTGAACCCACAGGCCGAGGCCCCGCTGCCACTGCCGAAAGATGCGCCCTATGGGGCCGTTGCGGTAGATACTGACGCCTGCACATTGTGCCTCAGCTGTGTATCGCTGTGCCCTTCGGGTGCGTTGATCGATAACCCGGACATGCCGCAACTGAACTTTCAGCAAGACGCGTGCCTGCAATGTGGGCTGTGTCGGACGATTTGCCCCGAGACTGCCATAACCCTGGTTCCCCAATTTGATCTGAGCGATGCGGCCTTGTCCCAGCAAGTGCTGAATGAAGAGGAACCATTTGCCTGTGTCGAATGCGGCGCTTTGTTTGGGGTCAAGTCGACGGTCGAGCGCATTATGGACAAGCTGTCAGGAACACATCCGATGTTTGCCACGTCCGAGCAGGCGCGCATGATCCAGATGTGCGATGATTGCAGGGTGAATGCGCAGTTTCAGCTTAAGGATAATCCGTTTCAATCCAAACCAAAGCCACGTGTCGTTACGACAGACGATTATCTTTCAAAACGGAAAGATCACTGATGTTGCAGAGGCGCGCCCAGATCGGCTGCGCTGATGACCGAGACAAAGGCAAGGATCGCCTCAAGATCGTCCACCGACATTTCAACCGGATAAATGGGCGAGGGACGTTCCGGGTCAAAAGGAGGCGTGATCCCGTCGATTTGCGTAAACGCCGGGTGGGGGTTCAATGCAAAGAACGCTTCAAATCGATCCGACCAATCCGGCATGGCGCGCAACACGGCAAAAGACGGGGTCGAACCCAAACCGTTCATTCGGTTTTTGGGTCCGATCACATGGCATCGCCCGCAATGGGTCATCGACAGCTTCTCGCCCAATACAGCGTCACCATCCAAGGTCGTGGTTTCTTCTGTTGCAGTGATTTCAAAACTCGCGCTGAACGCCGAGCCCTGAGGGGGCGCATAGCTTTCGATTGTACGCTTGCCGATATCGGACAGCATCCACTCGCGGAACCGATCCTGACGGGGATCGTCGTCAATGTTCAGGTGGTAGATAATCCCGTCACGGGCAAAGACAGGGTCTCCGGATGGTGTAGTCGTAATGGACATTGTACCGGATTCATCTGCGATCACGCGTATGCCGGTCTTGAGAGAGAAGCGGGGCAGAATATGTTGCAACAGGCCAGAGCCCGAAACCTCGGCCGGGGCGGCGAGGCCAATTGCCTCTTGCGACCAAGAGGGGCTGGCGGTGAGCGTCAGGCTCAGGCACAAAAGGACAAAGCGCATGACCAAGCCTAACGGGCAAGGGGCAAATGCGTCAAATGAACGGTTAAAGACGGAGACACATGCAATGAAAAGCAACCACACGGTGGCGCAGTTCAAAGGGATTGAGGCATGAGTGTCCGCGATGCGGTTCTTGCGAACCTGAAAAAGATAACCGACCCCGTATCCGGGCAGGATATTGTCAGCGCTGGCGTGGTGCGCGCGTTGAATGTTGAAGGCGATACCGTCCGCTTTGTGCTTGAGGTCGATCCCAAGCAGGCCGAACGGATGGAGCCAGTACGTGCGGCTGCCGAACAGGCCGCACAGATGGTTGAGGGTGTTGGTAACGTGTCGGCGATGATGACGGCGCATTCAGACAAGGCGCCGCCTGAATTGAAGCCCAAGCCTCGGCCGTCGGAAACTGGTCCGCAAGCCGTGCCCGGCGTAGATCGGATCATTGCCGTAGCTTCTGGCAAGGGTGGTGTGGGCAAGTCTACTGTCTCAGCCAATCTCGCCTGTGCACTGGCCGCAGAAGGACGTCGTGTCGGTCTGTTGGATGCTGACGTGTATGGCCCGTCGCAACCCCGGATGTTGGGGGTTTCTGGTCGTCCGGCCAGCCCGGATGGCAAGACAATCCTGCCGCTGCGCAATCATGGCGTCACAATGATGTCGATGGGGCTGATGACCAACGAAGGGCAGGCCGTTGTCTGGCGCGGACCTATGTTGATGGGCGCTTTGCAACAAATGATGAGCCAGGTCCAGTGGGGCGCGTTGGACGTTCTGATCGTGGACCTGCCGCCCGGGACCGGCGACGTGCAACTGACGCTGAGCCAAAAGTTCAAAGTGGATGGTGCCATTGTGGTTTCAACCCCGCAGGATGTAGCGTTGATCGATGCTCGTAAGGGGATCGACATGTTCAACCAGCTCCAGACACCAATCGTCGGAATGATCGAGAATATGTCCACGCACATATGCTCGCACTGTGGGCACGAAGAGCATGTGTTCGGCCATGGCGGCGTTGCATCAGAGGCCGAAACGCTGGGCGTTCCGTTGTTGGGAGAGATCCCACTGCATCTGGATATCCGCGTCGCCGCGGACGGTGGCGCACCAATCGTGGTCAGCAAGCCTGACAGCCAACAGGCCGAAGCGTTCCGAAAAATTGCGCGCGATCTGATCACAAAAGGCGTTGCATGAGCGAGCTCGTCTTCCCACCACTGCTATCAGGCCACCCTGTGCAGGGAGGGGAAGATCCCTTTGAGCGCGCGCAGTCAATGGCCGCACTCGGGTGCGATGCAGGGGCCGTTGTTTACAACATCCAGGCTGACAGGCTGCGTGTAGCCATCGTGTTTGCCCCCGAGGTTTCCTTGCAGGATGCGATGGCTATGCTGCCCTTATGCGCAGTAGGGTTTCAGAACGCGCTGGGCGCTTTGGCCCCACCCGAAGTTGCAGTGCATCTTGGGTGGGACGGGCTGATCTGCGTGAACGGTGCCAAATGTGGGCAGTTCGATGTTGCAGCGTCCACGACCGAGCCGACAGATTTTCCCGATTGGCTTGTTGTGGGGTGGGAACTGTCCTTGTTGCAGACCAGTGATGCCCCCGGAGATACGCCGGACGTCACAGCGCTTTATGACGAGGGCTGCGCCGATGTGTCGGCCTCACAGCTGGTCGAAAGCTGGTCACGCCACATGTTGACCTGGCTGAACCGCTGGCAACAGGATGGCAATGCACCTTTGCACAGCGAATGGCTGGGATTGCTGCAAGGCGTCGGAGAACCGCTGGGAGAAGAGGGTGTCTTTCTAGGAACGGATGAGCGGTTTGGAATGCTCATCCGGAATGGATCAGATACGCATCTGCGCCCTCTCACACAATTGCTGGAGACTGACAGATGAAACTGGCCCGTGCTATTCACTTTGATGAAAGTGATATGAACGTCTTTCACTCTCCTGCACGCACGGGTGAATGGTGCATCTCGGGCGGGTTCGAGTTTTCCAACTGGGGCCCGGGGGATCTGGAAGGAAAGCCACGTCAGGCTTTCGCCAACGGCTGGCTGGGTCTGGACACTTTCGGGCGCGTCACCTTCGTGGCCGTGACACAGATTGAACCAGCGGAAATCGAACGGGCAAAACAGAACCTGGCCGAGCATTTTGTGCAATTCTATGGCGCACCGTCAGCCGAGGCCGCAATGGGCGTCGCGCAAGCTGAAATTGACCATATGTCAGAGCTTTGCGATGCCCACGATCCAAATACATTGCTGACAGTTTCACGTGAGTTGACGGACACAGGTGTACGTGAAGCGTTTCGAGTGATCACCCCGCAAGAGGCCGAATTGGAGGCGTTGGCCGTTCACGGCTCGCTGGACGATTAGATCAAGTCGACAAAGCCGCCGAACTGGCCGCGCTTGAAGATCAGACCTTTGCCTGTGCGATACATCACCTGGTCCACATGGCCGACCACAATCAGGTGGTCACCTGCCTCGTGTCGGGCGTGCAGGTGGCAATCAAACCGCGCCAGGCAATTGGTCAATTGCGGACGTCCGGCGTCATCCGTTCGCCATTCAGCGTGCGAGAAATCTGTTCCGTCACGCGCGAATCTCAAGGCGCGATCCTGTTGATCCTGCGCCATAACATGGATGGAATAGTGTTGGCACTTACTGAACGCATTAAAGCGGTTGGAGTCTTTGGCGAGACACCACAAGACCAAAGGCGGATCAAGCGACACCGACGAAAACGAGTTTGCGGTAATCGCGCGCGGGCCGTTTTCGGTATTTGTCGTGATAACGGTTACGCCGGTGCCGAAACATCCCAATGCCTCGCGGAACGCGCCGCTTTGATCCGGGCCGGGTGAGAAGGTTCTTTCGGTCATGACGCGCTCGTTCTGTGCTCGCGCATCAGGTGCCATGACCCGAAGAGATTGTCCATGGAAAGCTGACAGCGCCCGCAAGGCTGTCCGGATCAGTTCAGGTCTTCCAGCAACCGTCCATGCTTGCGCGTTTCAACTAAGACCGCGCCAAATGTGGTCACGCCTCGGGCTTGCAGCATGGGCAGCATCTTGACCAAAGCTTCGGCCGTCGCAAGGGCATCCCCCAGCGCTGTGTGGCGCAACGCGTCAGGAATGGTGATGTCCAGCCGTTCGCATAGCGCATCCAGCGTATGCGTGTCGCTGGCGCCAAACAAAACCGCCGATAGCAAGACCGTATCCAGAATGGGATGGGTCCATTCGACGCCCATGTCATCGGCGTGCCGCCGCAGAAAAGCCATATCAAAAGGTGCATTATGCGCGACGATCACCGCGTCGCGTGCAAACTGATGAAACACCTTTCCGGCTTTGGCAATATCTGGTGCGCCCTGTACCATCCGATCATTGATTTTATGTACTTTGGTCGAGGCGGCCGGGATCGGAATGCCCGGGTTCACCAGCATATTCAGCTGTTCCGAGTCAACGATCCGACCCTTGATGACCCGCACCGCGCCGATTTGGACAATTTCGTCTTTATGCGGTAGCAAGCCGGTGGTTTCGGTGTCGAAGACAACAAAACACAAATCGGGCAAGGCGCGGTTTTCTAACGCGTCCTCTGCTGCAGTGTGCAGAAGCTCAAAATCATAAACCAGTGGGCGCGCGGCATCAGGCGAGATGCGCGCGGTGCTGTCTTCGAAAATCAACATGTATCCTGGAGCATCACCCAACGGTTTCATGCGTGCCGAATAGCTCTGGTTTTCGTCAATGCTGATAAGCTTGCATTCCACGTCCATCCCGGTTTTCACCAGTTTGGAATAGGCGTCCTCTAACGGCCCCGGTTTCAGGTACTCAAACAGCGAAGCGTTCAGGCGGGGGTGGCAGATCTGAGCCAGGACTTCGGCAGCCTGCGCATCATACAGGACGATCTTATGGGTCGGGCTGGCCAGCAACATGGCCACCGGGATCTCGGTCAAAAGGGCGGTCAATCGCTGCTTTTCTGCTGCTAAATGTGCGGTTTCAACGGCGACCGCCTCGGCGATGTTGAGGGTCTTGTCAGAAAGCTGATCGGCCAGACCTGCCGCAGCGGGGGCCAGATCGCCCAGATACCTGGCGGCTTGCAGGTCCATATCTGTACTAACCCCGGCATGCGCCCGGGCACGCAGTTCGGCGGAAAGTCGTTCAATAGGCTTGGCTATGTTGTCGTCAAACAAAAGCCAAACCCCGGCAACCATTGCCAGCATTCCGAATCCGATCAGAATTTCAGCAAACACAAAGGCGGTCAGCAGTTCTGGATTGTCCAACCGGACATAACTGACCCAAAGCGCGACGGAACTGACAACCAACCCGCCCAAGGCAAGCAAGCAGAAGAACAAGAAAATTCTGATCCGTAGGCTCAGACGGGTCAGCATAACTACACTCCGCAAGTGGCCTCGATGATGGGGTCGCTTGATCCGGCGGTGAACCAATCTGCGTTCAACAGGCGCCCATCATCGGCGAATTCGGCACCATCCGCCAGATTGGCGCGGCGGTTTTCGGCGCAGTTTACAGCCACGGGCATTTTCGAGACCGGAGCCCAGCGGCCAAAGAAATACAGATCGACCAGACGTTGGTCCGGCACTTGATCGTTGGTGCGCACGGACACTGTGTCGATGGCGGCAAATCGATCTACGAAGGGCACCGCATAGGTCCACGGACGATAGAAGGCGCGGCTTTCCACTTCCTGAATGATCGCCAACTCCTCGGGCAGGTTTTCGAGCTGTCGGTTGTACCACGAGTACTCGCTGGCGACGGTTACTCCGATCATGCCCACACCCGCAGCGACCGGTGCCGCCCAGCGGGGCAGACGGCCGCCGCTGAGTTTGTTCAGCGCCATCACAACGCCCGCAAACGCAATGCCTGCAAAGACTGTGCCGATCAATTCCAGAAACATCTCGTCTCTCCGTTCTTCGGACTATGCCGCCCGCAGTGTTCTGAACCTCAGCCGATCACACTGCGATCAGCTCAGCATTCCCTTGCCATGACCAACCGCCGATTGCATCGTTTTTACGACAACAAACGCATCCCGAAGATGACTTCGCTCAAAGTCGGACAAATCCGACGGCGGTAGGTAGTTGTTTGGCTTTTCGCCGGATTTGACCAGCCTGACCTGATGTTCCAGCCGCGTTTCTGCGATCAGATCATAGGCATCCAGCAAGTCCCGGGCACCAGATGGGCTGAGGAGGCCCGTGGATTCTGCAGCTTTCAAACGGGCGCGGGTGTTCGTTTCGGTCAATTGTGCCTGAAGGCTGTAGATCCGCGCCAGATCGACGACCGGTACAACACCATTGTGCTTTAGATCCAACGTGTTGCGATGTTCACCGGATCGGATCGTCGCAAATCCTCTCAGCAGCCCCAGCGGCGGCGTGTGTTTCAAAGAATTGGAAATCATATGGGCCACAAAGATCGAGTTCGCGTTGGCGGCACTCAGCGTATCAGCCTGCAGGTCCTCGAAGAGCTCGAACTGGCCACCGATGGGCCGCAGGTCGAACATGACTGAGGCCAGCATTTGTGCTTCGGGATTTGGTTTTGCGATCCACCCTCGGAAGTAATCGCGCCAGACCCGAACGGGCTGACACCAGCGCGGATTGGTCGCCATCATGTCACCGGGGCAATAGAAGTATCCGCATGTATCCAACCCGTCTGAGACAAACCTGGCCAGTTCCTGAAAATAAGGTAGGTCGGCATCCGTCACACTGTTATCCAGCATCAGGCAGTTATCTTGATCCGACACACCGGTCTGTTCCTGCCGACCTTGAGAGCCACAGGCCAGCCACAGATAAGGGGCGGGCGGTGACCCTAGTTTCCGTTCGGCCAAGGCCAAAAGGCGACGGGTGGCTGTGTCTGCGATGTCAGTGATCAGACGCGTTACGATTTCATGCCGGTTTCCGCCTGCCACGAGCTGTACCAATAGCTGCGGGATCTCTGCGGTGACCAAGGTCATCTCTTCGGCCGATTTTGCGCGAGCGATCCGGCGCACCATCTCAGCGGAATTGACGGCCTGATAGTGGGTTAGGTCTGTTTGCGTCACAATGCCAATCAGATGCCCACCTTCGCAGATCGGGATATGGCCGATACCGCGTTCCATCATTACGTGGAGAACATCCGAGCCGATGTCGCTGGGTGACAAGGTGATGGGATCGGGCGTCATAATCTTGGAAATCGTGGTGGTGTCGGGCATGGCGTTGGCCACGAACTTGCTTGAGATATCGCGCAGGGTCGCAATGCCCACCAGGCCGTCGCCCTCTGTCACGCAAAGGGAAGATATACGCTTGTCCCGCATGATCTGCGCGGCCTTCTGCACAGGGATGGATGCGTCACATGTTTCTGGGGCAGGCGCCATCAGCACGTCGATTGCCGTGGTGGCAAGGCTTTGAGGGCCCGTACGGCTGGCCCGTTTTCGGTTAAAGAACCGGGATACAATGTCATATTCTTTGATCAAAGAATGAAACATCCCGGTCGGCACGACGAAAAGCACAGTTGGTATATGCGCGTGGGCGTTGGTAAGGGCGATCCCGTCTTTCAGAAGACCACGCTCGCCAAAGGAGTTCCGCAATCCCAGATGAGATACGACGGCGCCGTTCTCATCCGTGATTTCGACCTGTCCTTCGTAGATGATGTACACCCCGGGCAACTCCTGGCCCAGTTCGTAGACCGCAGAGTTCTCTTCGATCTCATGCACTTGGATTTTTTGTGCGAGATCGTTCATCACAGGGTCGGGCAGGGCGTCATAGGGGTGAACGGATTTCAGAAACCGGATGATCCGACTTTGCGACGATGTCATCAGTGCCTCCGGGTTTCTTTTAGAAAAATCCCGCCCGGTGGTATGCCGGGCGGGAACAGTAAGTCGAAAGACGCGGCCTTTAGAGGTTATCCAACGACCGCATCAGGCTCAATGATCCTGAGCTGCACCCGCACCACGGGGAATGCGAACGCTTTCGACCAGATCTTTGATCTCCTGTGGGGTCTCTTTGGTCATGCCTGCGACAACGTAGGCAGTCCCAAAGTTAATCATTGCACCGATGGCACCGAACGAGGTCGACTTGATCGGACCCAGCAGCGGATCAGCATCGGTGAATGAGTTGGTGCCCGGAATGAACAGCCAGCCTTTGTGCAGGAAGATGTAGACCAGAGTGACGGTCAGACCTGCCAACATGCCAGCAACCGCGCCGGTGTTGTTGATGCGAGTCGAGAAGATCCCCATCATCAACGCCGGGAAGATCGAGGCTGCTGCCAGACCAAACGCCAAGGCCACGGTTTGCGCCGCAAAGCCCGGTGGATTCAGACCAAGATAGGTAGCCACGACGATGGCAACGGCCATTGCGATCCGCGCCGCCAGCAGCTCTCCTTTTTCCGAGATTTGCGGGTTGATGGCCCCTTTGACAAGGTCGTGGGACACAGCTGACGAGATCGCCAACAGCAGGCCCGCAGCGGTTGACAGAGCAGCTGCAAGACCACCGGCAGCGACCAGACCGATCACCCAACCGGGTAGGTTGGCGATCTCTGGGTTGGCCAGAACCAGGATGTCACGGTTGAAATTGGTAAGTTCGTTGCCGACCCAGCCCTTTTCTTCCGCGATGGCAGTCATGGCTTCGGACTTGTCATTGTAGTACTGGATCTTGCCGTCGCCGTTCTTGTCTTCCCAGTCCAGCAGACCGGTTTTCTGCCAAGTTGCCATCCAATCATAGCGTGGATCGTTGTCGATTTCTTCGACCGAAACTGCGCCACCTTCGATGCCACCATTGGGCCACATCATGTCACTGATGTTCAGGCGTGCCATGGCGCCAACCGCAGGGGCGGTCAGGTACAGCAGTGCGATGAACACCAGCGCCCAACCGGCGGACCAGCGCGCGTCAGATACTTTCGGTACTGTGAAGAAGCGCATGATGACGTGCGGCAGGCCGGCCGTACCGATCATCAGCGACAGCGTGAACAATACCATGTTCAACGTGTTTGAGTGGTGGGCTGTATACTCGTTAAAGCCCAGCTCGGTCACGATCGCATCCAACTTGGTCAACAGTGGCTCACCACTTGCAGTGTCGCCAAACAGACCCAGCGCCGGAACAGGTGTGCCGGTCAGCTGCAGCGAGATGAAGATCGCCGGGATGGTGTAGGCGGTGATCAGCACGCAGTATTGAGCGACCTGCGTGTAGGTCACGCCTTTCATCCCACCAAACACCGCGTAGGCAAACACAACGCCCGCGCCGATCAGCAGACCGGTGGTGTTTGACACTTCAAGGAAGCGGCCAAAGGCCACGCCCACACCGGTCATCTGACCGATCACGTAAGTCACCGACGCAACGATCAGACAGATCACCGCAACGATACGGGCTGTCTGGCTGTAGAAGCGGTCGCCGATGAACTCCGACACGGTGTATTTGCCGAACTTGCGCAAGTACGGCGCCAGCAACAGCGCCAGCAGCACATAGCCACCGGTCCAACCCATCAGGAAGGTCGAGTTGTCATAGCCGGTAAAGGCAATTAGGCCCGCCATCGAGATGAACGAAGCCGCAGACATCCAGTCTGCCGCTGTCGCCATACCGTTGGTGACAGGGTGAATGCCGCGACCGGCGGCGTAGAACTCTGATGTGGAACCCGCACGGGCCCAGATCGCGATGCCGATGTAGAGCGCAAAGGACGCGCCGACAAATAGTAGGTTGATGGTAAACTGATCCATGGGGTTTACTCCTCAACGCCATATTCGGCGTCCAGCTTATTCATGCGCCAGGCGTAGTTGAAGATCAGCACCAGAAAGACCAGGATCGATCCCTGCTGCGCGAACCAAAAGCCCAGATCGGTACCGCCAACGGCGATCCCCGACAGCATCGGACGCAGCAGGATGCCGAATCCAAACGACACCAGCGCCCAAATCGCGAGGCTGATGTAGATGAGGCGCAGGTTGGCCTGCCAATAGCCCTTATCGGACTCGGCAGTCTGCGCGGAGTTAGATGATTGATCCGCCATTGCGGTTCCTCCTTCGCTTCCTCGTTGGGCGACCCGTGCCCAACACCTCTAGCGCCGCGGGCCGCGTCTCGATTGTGCCAAGCACCAGCTGGTGTCAGGCAAAACCTCTCTGGTCCGCCAAGGCGGGTCCATTGAAGTATTCTGTTTCAGGATCAAAGCCCTTGGGCTTGTCTCCTCCCCCTTAGCTCATTGCGTCGCTGACGATCCCTTCCAGAGCACTGGCGATATCATCGATTTTCCCCATGGCATCCGTGCGTTGCAGGACGCCGTGTGTTTCGTAGTGATTGATCAGCGGTGCGGTTTGGGCGTGATATGCCTCAAGCCGTGAAGCCACAGTTTCGGCGTTGTCATCGGCACGTCGATTGAATTCGGTGTGACCGCATTTGTCACATTTGCCTTTAACAGCTGGTTGCTTGAACTGATCATGGAACCCTTCGCCACAACCTGCGCAGGTGTAGCGGCCTGAAATGCGGATCACCATTTCTGCGTCTTCAACTTCAAGACTGATAGCCGCACTGATCTTTTGATCGTTTTCAGACAGCAACCCATCCAGCGCTTCGGCCTGAACCGTTGTACGCGGAAAGCCATCCAGAATAACGCCCTTGGCACAATCCGGCTCGGCCATACGGTCGCGCAGGATTGCAATGACGATTTCGTCGCTGACCAGATCGCCAGCCTCCATCACGGCCTTCGCAGCTTTGCCAGCTTCGGTTCCGGCAGCAACAGCCGCCCGCAACAGGTCGCCCGTGCTCAGCTGAATCAGGCTGAATTTGTCTTCCAGCATGCGGGCTTGCGTTCCCTTCCCGGCGCCCGGAGGGCCGAGAAGGATAAGAACGGCGGGTGAGGTAGTCGTGGCTGTATCCATCACACCCTCACTTGCTCGCCCGGTTTTCGATCAAGTCTTCAACCACCGACGGATCCGCAAGGGTCGAAGTGTCACCTAGTGATCCAAAGTCGTTCTCGGCAATTTTGCGCAGGATACGGCGCATGATCTTGCCAGACCGTGTCTTAGGCAGGCCGGGGGCCCACTGAATCACATCCGGGGATGCAATCGGGCCAATCTCGGTCCGGACCCAGGTGCGCAGCTCTTTCATAAGCTCATCACTGGGTTCACGATCGTTCATCAGCGTGACGTAGCAATATATGCCTTGCCCTTTGATGTCATGGGGATAGCCAACCACTGCGGCCTCTGCCACGGCGGCATGCGCTACCAGCGCGCTTTCGACCTCGGCGGTGCCCATGCGGTGACCCGAGACGTTGATCACGTCGTCGACACGGCCGGTTATCCAATAGTCGCCGTCTTCGTCGCGGCGACAACCGTCACCGGTAAAGTAGTAACCTTTGTAATCCGAGAAATAGGTCTTCTCGAACCGCTCATGATCGCCCCAGACGGTCCGCATCTGACCTGGCCAGCTGTCCTTGATGCACAAAACGCCTTCGACACCATTGCCATTGATTTCGACGCCCGATTGCGGATCCAGAACCACCGGTTCAATGCCGAAGAAGGGCTTCATGGCCGAGCCAGGCTTCATCGCGTGTGCGCCTGGCAGAGGGGTCATCAGGTGACCGCCGGTCTCAGTCTGCCACCAAGTATCTACGATGGGGCAGCGACCACCACCGACAACCTCATTGTACCAGTTCCAGGCCTCGGGGTTGATCGGCTCGCCGACGGTGCCAAGGGTCCGCAGATCGCTTAGGTCGCATTTCTCGACCCATTCGTTGCCTTGCCCCATAAGGGCGCGCAAAGCTGTAGGGGCCGTATAGAACTGGTTGACCTTGTGCTTTTCGCAGACCTGCCAAAAGCGGGACGCATCCGGATAGGTTGGAACGCCCTCGAACATCAGCGTGGTCGCCCCATTGGCCAGCGGACCGTATACGATATAGCTGTGCCCGGTGACCCAGCCCACGTCAGCGGTACACCAATACACATCACCTTCATGGTAATCGAAGGTAATTTCATGGGTCATCGCGGCGTAGACCAGATAGCCGCCAGTTGTGTGTACGACGCCTTTTGGCTGACCGGTTGAACCGGACGTATACAAAATGAACAACGGATCTTCGGCGCTCATTTCAGCAGGGGCGCAGTAGTCATCGGCCTCCAGCGCCATTTCGTTATAGTCGAAATCGCGACCGTCGATCCAAGTGGTCTGGCCGCCAGTGCGTTTGACCACCAGGCATTTCACCGTGTCTTTACAGTGCAGCAGGGCTGCATCCGCGTTGGACTTCAGCGGAGTCTTGCGACCTCCGCGCGGGGCCTCGTCAGCGGTAATGACTACTTTTGCGTCACAGCCGTTGATCCGTGCCGACAAAGCATCGGGTGAGAAGCCAGCAAACACGATCGAATGAATTGCGCCAATCCGCGCGCAAGCCAGCATGGCGTAGGCAGCTTCGGGAATCATCGGCATGTAGATGACAACGCGATCGCCCTTACGTACGCCCAGAGATTCCAGAATATTGGCCATCCGGCAGGTACGGCGATGCAGCTCGGCATAGGAGATATGCTGTGCGGCCTCGTTTGGATCGTCCGGTTCCCAAATAATGGCGGTTTCGTCGCCACGCGTTTTCAAGTGGCGGTCCAGACAATTGGCCGACACGTTCAACGTGCCATCTGCATACCAGTTGATTTTGACTGCGCCAAAATCGTAACTGACGTCTTTGACCTGAGAAAACGGTTTGATCCAATCAATGCGCTTGCCTTGCTCACCCCAGAAAGCATCAGGATCTTTGATCGAGGCGGCATACATGTCGGCATACTTGTCAGCGTCAACATGTGCGCGGGCAGCAGTTTCTGCGGATGGCGGATATGTCTTGGCATCTGCCTGGGCAGCGGTTGTCATTTTTGAGGCTCCTCCCTCTGGACTGGACTAAATTAGGATCTTTGTTGCCAATCGATCGGGCAATGTCGATCCCGTTCCTCCCCGATCGGAATAATACGGGGTTCAGAAAAGAAATAAATAAATAGCAGGAATCCTTGGATTTGTTTGTAAATAAATTTCTCGTCGTTGACAGTCGCTGTTAATAAATTTTTCAGGCGTGGAAAATTTACAAATAATACAAATGTTTGAATGTAACGAGTCTTTGCGTGTGAATGTGCAGGCAGCACCTGGAAGCGGTTTCTCATCAGACCTGACCAGTCTGGAAAAGAACACCTGACCGAACCGGTCCTTGATCTGCCCGCCTTTATCCAGGGTTGGCACATCCGAATGTTGGCGCTAGCTTCTTTTGCAAGCGCCTCGGGAAGGGGCGCACAATGGGAGAACTTACGATGAAAAAGATGTTGAGCGGTGCAGCTGTCGCCGCCCTTGGCGTTGCCTTCGTATCCGAAGCCGCAGCCACCGAATGGAACGCGTCCGTTTGGGGCAAACGCCGCGCCTTTACCGAGCATGTCGAGAAACTGGCCGAGTTGGTCAGCGAAAAAACCGGCGGAGATTTTACGATCAACGTCAGCTACGGCGGATTGTCCAAACCCAAGGAAAACTTGGATGGCATCGAAATTGGTGCCTTCGAGATGGCTCAGTTCTGCGCGGGTTACCACCGGGACAAAAACCGTGCGATTACTGTTCTGGAATTGCCGTTCCTTGGCGTCAACAACCTGAACGAAGAAGTCGCAGTTAGCCACGCCGTCTATGATCATCCTGCCGTTAAGGACGAGATGGCACAATGGAATGCGCGCATCATCATGACGTCGCCCATGCCTCAGTATAATATCGTCGGAACGGGCGAGCCACGTGATGAGTTGGCTGATTTCGACGGAATGCGCGTCCGGGCCACAGGTGGTCTTGGCCAGGCTTTCGAGGCCGTTGGTGGTGTGCCGACATCCGTTCCGGCGACCGAAGCCTATAACGCAATGGAATCCGGCGTCGTCGATACTGTGGCCTTTGCCCAGCACGCGCATCTGTCCTTTGGCACAATCAACGAAGCCGATTGGTGGACCGCCAACCTGAACCCCGGAACGGTCAATTGCCCGGTTGTGGTGAACATCGACGCTTACGAAGCGCTGCCTGCTGAACATCGCGAAGCGCTGAACAGCTCCATCGATGAGGCCATTGATCACTATCTGGCGAACTATGGCGGCCTGCTTGAACAATGGGACAGTGTTCTGGAAGAGAAGGGTGTTCAGAAGGTCATGATCGACGATGCCGTGATCGATGAATTCCGCACCACAGCTGCTGATCCGATCCGTGAACAGTGGATTGCAGACATGACCGCACAAGGTCTGCCTGGGCAGGACCTATACGATCTGGTGCAGTTGACGCTGAAGCAGCAGCGCGGCGGCAACTGATCTCAGCAACCGGGCGTCTCTATAGGGCGCCCGGAATTTTTCAAGAATAGGGGATCACCGGAATGGCAGGACAAGCCACGGTGCTGGAAGACGGCAGTCGCCTCAGCCAGTTGGATCAGCATTTGCTGCGCGCAGAAAAATTTCTGGCGCTGATCAGCGGGATGGCGGTTTTTGGATTGATGGTGTTGGCCGTTGTGTCCGTCGGTGGGCGCAACGCCTTAAACGCGCCTTTGCCCGGCTATGTTGACTGGATCGAACAAGCCATGCCGTTGATTGCTTTCCTGGGCATCTCATACGTTCAGCGCGACGGTGGGCATATTCGGATGGATATCGTCATCTCGCGCCTGCGTGGCAGGGCGTTGTGGTTGTTCGAGCTGATTTCGGTGATCCTGATCCTTGTCCTGATGCTAGCACTGGTCTGGGGCAGTTGGTCCCATTTCGACCGGTCCTTTGATTTTGGTGCCCCGCTGTGGAGCAGGGATAGCTCCATTGACATCGGTATCCCTCTTTGGCCTGCCAAATTGTTGGCACCGATTGCCTTCTCGGTTTTGTGTCTACGGCTGGCCCTGCAGGTCTGGGGCTATGGGCGGGCTTTTGTGCTGGGGCTGAAAACACCAGTCGCTGTCCCTTTGATTCAGGATGCCGCAGCCTTAGCGGCCGCCGAGGCCGAGCAGTTCGAAGGGCAGGACTAGGACATGGACACGATTGAAATTGGCCTGTGGGTGACAGGCGGGCTGCTTGTTCTGGTGCTTACAGGCATGCGCGTGGCCTTTGCAGCCGCTCTGACCGGGCTGATCGGGCTCGTCTGGATTTTCTGGGCAAAGTTCGGCTATGACCCTGATCGTTTTGGCAAGGCTCTGACCGTTGCCGTGAAAACAGCTGGACAGGTGCCGCACTCCAAGGTTGCCTCACATACGCTCAGCCTGATCCCGACGTTTATCCTGATCGGGTATCTTGCCTACTACGCAGGTCTGACCCGAGCGTTGTTTGAGGCAGCCAAACGTTGGGTCGCCTGGGTTCCTGGCGGGTTGGCCGTTTCCACGATTTTCGCAACGGCTGGGTTTGCAGCTGTGTCCGGAGCGTCGGTAGCAACATCAGCCGTCTTCGCCCGCATCGCGATCCCCGAGATGTTGAGCGTCGGGTATAACAAACGTTTTGCTGCAGGGGTTGTGGCGGCAGGGGGCACGTTGGCGTCGCTGATCCCGCCATCCGCGATTCTGGTGATCTACGCCATTATCGTTGAACAGGATGTCGGCAAGCTACTGCTGGCTGGGTTCATACCGGGCGCGTTTTCCGCACTTGTTTACGGATTGCTGATTGTTGGCATCGCCGTTGTTTTCAAGAATGTCGGCCCCCCTGTGACAGGATTTACATGGAAGGAACGTTTCACCGCGCTTCCTGGTGCGCTGCCTATCGTGGCGGTCATCCTGATCATCATATGCTTTGTCTATAACCCGTTTGGAGACAAAGCCTGGGGCACTCCGACAGAAGGCGGTGCGATCGGCGCGTTCATCGTGTTCTGTTTCGCCCTGTTCCACGGGATGCGGTGGCCCGAATTCAAATCAGCCCTGCTGGAAACCGCTAAACTGACGGCCATGATCTTCTCGATCATCTGGGGTGTCCTGATTTACGTGCGTTTCCTGGGGTTTGCGGACTTGCCTGGTGCATTTTCAGACTGGATCACGTCGTTGGAAATGTCGCCCATGCTGATCCTGATCTGTATCCTGTTGGCCTATGCCGTTCTGGGCATGTTTATGGACGCGATCGGTATGCTTCTTCTGACACTGCCGGTGGTTTATCCTGCCGTAATGGCTTTGAACGGAGGAGAGGCTGTCAGCGCTGCCGAAAGCGCATTTGGCATGTCTGGCCCCATGTGTGCCATCTGGTTCGGCATTCTGGTCGTGAAAATGGCCGAGTTCTGTCTGATCACACCACCCATTGGCCTGAACTGTTTTGTGGTGGCCGGGGTGCGTCCAGACCTCAGCGTTCAGGACGTATTTAAAGGCGTGACGCCCTTTTTCATCGCTGATGCAGTGACGATTGCCTTGTTGGTGGCGTTTCCAGGCATCGTGCTCTACTTGCCATCATTGGCCGGATAAAAAAACACCCCGGCGAAAACCGGGGTGAGTAGAGTGATGTTGCGGGTTCTTTATTGTGCCCGCATCAACATTCCGAACAGATCACGAGGGTCATCAGGATCTGCGAGCATGTCTAAAGGTTCAAAGTAATCAGTGCTCTCAATGGCATTCTTGATGTAACGAAGCGCCGAAAAGTCCTCGATCGCGAACCCGACACTATCGAACAGAGTGATCTGGCGGTCATCGTTGCGACCCTTCGCTTGCCCGGTCATCACCTGCCACATCTCGGTTACCGGATGATCTGCGTCCAGCGCCTGAATTTCCCCCTCGACGCGGGTTTGTTCGGGGTATTCGACGAAAATCTCTGACCGCAGAAGAATGTCCCGATGCAATTCGGTTTTGCCCGGGCAGTCGCCACCGATGGCGTTGATGTGAACGCCAGGGCCAACCATGTTATCGGTCAGGATCGTTGCATATTTTTTGTCTGCCGTGCAGGTGGTGATGATCTGAGCACCTTCGATCGCGTCCTCGGGCGTTTTGCACGCCACCACGGTCAAACCTTTGTTCTGAAGGTTCGCTGCACATTTGGCTGTGGCGTTCTGATCAACGTCATATAGTCGAACGGTGTTGATCCCGCACATGGCCTTGAAGGCCAAGCATTGAAACTCAGACTGAGCGCCATTGCCGATCATTGCCATAGTGGATGCATTCTTGGGTGCCAGGTATTTTCCAACCAGAGCGGATGTTGCGGCCGTGCGAAGCGCCGTCAGCATTGTCATTTCGGTCAAAAGGGTGGGGTAACCGGTGTAAACATCTGCCAACAACCCAAACGCCGTGACGGTTTGCAGCCCTTCGGAGGTGTTTTTGGGGTGGCCGTTGACGTATTTGAAACCATAGGCCTCACCATCCGAGGTTGGCATCAATTCGATCACACCATGGGGGGAATGCGCTGGAATGCGGGGGGTTTTGTCAAAACTCTCCCATCGCTTGAAATCGGATTCGATCTGCGCAGCAATCTGCGTGATCATCTGTTCGACACCGATGTGGTGAACAAGCCGCATCATGTTGTCGACGGAAACAAAGGGCACAAGGGCCTTGTCAGAAGGTTTCATATCGCGCTCCTATCGGCGGGACAGGTGAACGCCTGCAATCATGCAGCGCACTGATCCACCGGCTGTTTCAATTGTGGGAACCGACAGCGGCAGCGGCTTTGCGCTGGCCTCGATTTTCTCGATTTGGTCGGGCGTCAAAGAGGCGAGCGCCCTGCTGGATAGGGCCAGAACCAGGCCGTCGTCTCCCAAGAGTTCGATTGCGTTGCCGGCGAATTCAGCAATCTGGCCATGAGACAGATCAATGACCGCCCGACCGGATTCTTCCAGTCGTGCCCGGACTGTGGCGCGCCGTTCGGCGTCCGGGATCATGTCCAAGCAGATCAACGCGTAATGCGTGCCGATCCCCATCAATACGTTGGTATGATACACGTCCCGACCGGCTGCGTCGCGGGCTTCGAATGCAATCGGTTCATAGTTGAAGTGGGTGCAAAACCTTTCCAACAGAACAGGATCGGCGCGGTTGGACTTGACGGTGTAGGCAATGCGGCCGACATGGTCGAGAACCATCGCCCCGGTCCCCTCGAGCGCGAGGTTGTCCTGTTCAAGACCAGAGTAGTCGATAACGTCCTGAACCCGGTATTCCTGCTTCAGCAATTCGATCACATCCGCGCGGCGTTCGCGCCGACGGGACGGCACAAACATCGGATAGATCGCCACGTGACCACCCGGATGGGTGGAAAACCAATTGTTCGGAAAAACACTGTCTGGGGTGTCCAGATCGCCATGGTCATCAAAGACGTGAACAGTGACCCCGGCGGTCTGTAATTGCGCGACAGCCTTGTCATGCTCGTTGCGCGCGGCGGCGGATGTTGCCGCCGCTGACCGGTTGGCCAAAGTTTGAAAGGCATTGTCATCCCGTGTCTCTGGGTTAGAGGCAAAGGCATGAGGGCGGATCATAACGACCGCAGAAGGGGCTTGCAGGGATAACATTAAAAGCTCCGCGTCGGGCGGTCAAAGATACGGCGGCCCATCAACGAGGCGGCCAGGTCGACCATCAGTTTGGCGGTCCGTCCACGCTCATCCAGGAACGGATTCAGTTCGACCAGATCCAACGAGCAGACCAATCCGCTTTCATGTAGCAATTCCATGGCCAGATGCGCCTCACGCTCGGTTGCACCGCCGGGAACGGTGGTGCCGACAGCAGGGGCGACGGCAGGGTCAAGAAAGTCGACGTCCAGTGAGACATGCAGGATACCATTCTCAGCCTTTACACGGTCCAAAAACGCCATGAGCGGGGCCTTGATGCCGTTCTCGTCGATGCTGCGCATGTCGGCCAGCATGGCGCGCTCTTGCTCAAGCTCGGCGCGTTCTGCCGGATCGACCGAACGTAATCCGATCATGCCAACCCGGTCTGTCGGGACGACATCGGGCAGGGGTGGGAAAGCATCAAAACCGGATTGCCCGGTGAAATAGGCGACGGGCGTGCCATGCAGGTTGCCACTGCCTGTGCTGTTGGGTGTATGAAAATCGCTGTGCGCATCAAGCCAGAGCACGAATAACGGGCGTCCGATTTGCTTGGCGTGGGCGGCCATCCCGGCAACAGTGCCCATCGACAAGGCGTGATCGCCGCCCATAAAAATCGGAACGCCGTTGGGTGCTGCGTCCTGTGCCGCCTTGCTTAAGGCCCGTGTCCAGCCGATGCATTCAGGTAGCGAGTACAAGTGTGAGTGTTCGGGCACATCGACGTCTTCGGGGTGAACGTTCCCTCGGTCGGCTACGGTATGACCAAGGTCCGTCAGTGCGTTTTGCAGACCGGCGACGCGATAAGCGTCCGGGCCCATACGGCAACCTTGTCGGCGTTTCCCGGCGTCCATGGGTGCGCCGATCAGTATTATGTCTTTCATATCCATGTGCTCATTTAGCCTGTCGATGCGTCTTGCGTGAAGAAAGCAAATTGTTCAAAATGAAAACAAGAAATCCGAAATGGGAATGAAATATGGACGATTTGGACACTCGCTTGCTGAGCGCCCTACACAGAGATGCCCGGGCATCTTTGTCCGAGCTTGCTGAAATCCTTGGTGTGACCCGCACGACGGTGCGCAGCAGGCTGCAACGATTGAAGCAATCGGGTGAGATTGTTGGCTTTACCGTTCTAACCCGCCGTGATGTGGCGCAAAGCCCGGTGCGTGGTCTGATGATGTTGGAAATCGAAGGTCGAGGCACGGAAAGAACCATGGCCAGAATTGCAGCTATGCGTCAGGTCCGTGCGGTGCATTCGACAAACGGAAGCTGGGATCTGATCGCCGAGATCGGCACGGAAACGCTGGCAGAGCTTGACGAAGTGCTGTTTCAAATCCGACGGATGGAAGGCATCAATCGATCCGAAACGAACCTGTTGCTTTCAACACGCAAGGGCCGGTTTTAGACCTGGTCGCTCAGGGTTCTTGTAATGCTTTGAGTTTGAAGGAAATCGTGACAGAATTTCAATGAGGGTGACGTAAGCCTCGTCTGTAGATCGGCAGGCGCGAGTGTCACGGGCGACAAAGGTTCGGGTGGGTGGTTTAAGCATGACGACACAAGATCAAGGCGCAGACTCCAACGCTAAGAACTGGGCGGAAAAGCTCGCGGCGCTTATTGAAAAGCCTTGGGTACGGATCGCGATACCGGTTTTTGTCACATTCATGGCGTTGACGATTTTGCATGATCTGTCTGCGCATGTGAAATGGTCAGATGTGCAAACCGACATTGCGGTAACCTCATGGAAGTTGATGTTCTTCGCCCTGTGCTGGACCGCATTCAGCTTTGTTTCTCTGTCTTTTTATGATGTCTTTGCGGTTCAAAGCGTTGCAGGTGGCAAGGTGCCATTACCTGTGGCCGGTATGGCGGGTGCAAGTGGGTACGCAGTCTCCAACTGCCTCGGGTTTTCGTACATCACTGGAACTGCGATACGGTATCGGATCTACGCATCGCTAGGGCTGGATCTGGGGCGTGTGGCTGGGGTGATTGCCACGTCCTGGGTCGCCTTCTGGATGGGATTGGTTCTGATTTTGGGTGTCCTGCTGACGCTGCACCCTGACGGAATTTCCAAGGTGATGCCAATCAGCGAAACGACCGAAACTATCATCGGGCTTTCCATGCTGGCCGGCTTGGTGGTTTTGTTCATCTGGTTATCCAGCGGTGGGCGCCGGTTGGCTTTTGCCGGGGTCGGGTTTGATCTACCCGGAGGCAAACTAGCCAGCCTACTGACTCTGGCCGCGCTTGGTGACCTGTTTGGTGCATCTATGGCGCTGTACGTTCTGATGCCAGATGATCTGGGCGTCGGATTTCCGTATTTCTTTACAATCTACGTGGCGGCAATTGCTGTCGGAATCCTAAGCCATGCACCCGGCGGCATAGGTGTATTCGAGGCGACACTGATTGCCGGTCTCGGTGCGTCAGGCCGGTCTGACGTGATCGCTGCGCTACTGCTGTACCGCGTAGTTTACACCTTCCTACCCTTTGGAATTGCCAGCGTGTCCATCGGTGTGGCTTCGGCCCTTACCCAACGCCGCCGGATCGGCGGGGCGGCGACATGGGTCTATCGCGTCATCCGACCGATCGTGCCAATGGTTGCAGCAGGCGTGGCGGCTATCGCCGGTGTGATCCTGCTGGTCTCGGGTGCATTACCATCCGATAGCCAGAACCTGGGCGTCTTGCGCGAGTTTCTGCCCCTGTCCTTTGTCGAGGCGTCGCATCTGGCCGGCAGCGTCGTGGGCGTTTTGCTCATCCTGGTGTCGCGCGGCTTGTTCCGCAAACTCTATCGCGCATGGGCTGTCGCCATGCTCCTGATGGTGGCGGGCTTCGTGGCCTCCTTGGCCAAAGGTTTGGACACTCACGAAGCGATCAGCATGTTGGGTACGATTGCGCTACTTGCCACGTTCCGAGGTGCATTTTATCGCGTCAGCGGTGCGTCGATCTTTAGGTTGAACGTCCCGTGGCTGGTCAGCGTTATCGCCTTGCTGGCGGTCATCTTCTGGGTCGGCCTGTTTGCCTATTCTCATGTTCAGTATCAAAACGCCTTGTGGTGGGAGTTTGCGTGGAACGGCGATGCATCACGCTTTCTACGGTCCAGCCTTGTGGTGGCTGTCATCCTTGGCGTCGTCGCGGTGACCTCACTCTTTGGTCGTGAAATCCCTGCGCCAGCGCGCGTCGGCATCCCCGAGGCGGTTGAAAAGCTTGTTATGGAAAGTGAGGACACCGAGTCCCAAATTTCCCTGACGGGTGACAAGCAGTTTCTGATATCACCGGACGAGTCTGCCTTTATCGCCTATGCCGATACTGGAAACGCCATTATCTCAAAAGGTGAACCTGTTGGAGATGAAACGGCTGGACAGCAACTGATCTGGCAATTGCGTGAGATGGCAGACCGTGAAGGGAAGCTCTGTGCATTCTACAGTGTTTCGACCAAGTACCTGCCCACGTTTCTGGATCTTGGCCTTTCGATCCTGAAAATCGGAGAGGTCGCGCGCGTGCCATTGGAAGATTTCTCGTTGGATGGAAAGCCCCGCAAGCGGTTTAGGCAAGCCAAGAACCGGGCCGAGCGAGAAGGGTATGTGTTCGAGATTATACCCAAGGAAGAACTTGCGCCTGTACTACCGGAACTGCGTCAGATTTCAGATCGCTGGTTGGAAAAGAAGGCCGGGGCCGAGAAGGGGTTCGCCCTAGGCGGGTTCGACGACGATTACCTGTCTTATTTCGACCATGCAGTTCTGAGAGACGGCGAAACAGGCAAGATCATGGCCTTTGCCAATCTGTTTCAGGGCGGCAATAAATCCGAGCTATCGCTGGATCTTATGCGGTATGAGCCTGACAGCCCCAGCTTTGTCATGGATGCGCTTTTTGCAGAGATGATGGCATGGGGGGCCGAGCAGGGATTTCACTGGTTCTCATTGGGCGCGGCGCCTTTCTCGGGGATCGAAAACCGTCAACTGGCGTCGATTTGGAACAAGATCGGAGGATTCGTCTATGAACATGGTGAGCAGTTCTATCACTTCGAAGGGCTGCGATCGTTCAAGCAAAAATTCGACCCGGAATGGAGCCCAAATTACTTAGCCAGCCCCGGCGGCCTTGCGGCACCGCGGATTCTGTATGAGGTAAACATTCTGATCTCGGGCGGGTTGCGCGGACTGACGAAATAGCTGTCAGTTCAGGCTGGCGCGTGTTGGGGCCTGTTCCAGCAGGTCCCCCCAGTCGGTCCGATATGCCATTTCAGCCAACACCGTTTCGGGCAGGAATTCCTGATTTTGACGGATCTGCCAGCCGCCACCCAAGCCTTTGTAAACTGCGACCAGATTGCTCGAGACCTGTTGGCGCGCCTGGATCAGATTGGCCTGCGACCGTAAAAGAGCAGTTTGTGTGTTCAGGATGCGCGAATAGCTGGCGATCCCGTCCCTGTACTGACTGACGGCTATGTCAGCGGCCTTACGCGACGCGTCCACGCTCTGTTGATAGAATCCTACCTGTTTGCGCGCTTGGGCATAGGCAACCATGGCGCTTTCGACCTCGGAATAGGCTGTTAGAACGGTGTTCTGGTAATTGGCGATCAGCGCTTGATAGGCGGCGTCTTGCGCGCGCACATTGTTCTTGATCCGCCCGTAGTTCAACACGTTCCAAACAACGCCCGCGCTTGCCAGCCCGGTGGCGCTGTTTGAGCTGAACAGGTCGCGTCCGCCCGAGGCCTGCAAGCCGATAGATCCAGAGAGCACAAACTGCGGATACAGGTCCGCCATGGCGATCCCTACCTGTGCTGATTGCGTGGCAGCGGCCAACTCAGCCGCGCGTACATCTGGGCGGCGGCGCAGCAACTCTGCTGGAACACCCACCGAGACATTGGACCGGGCCGATGGAATCCGTCCCGAGTTGCCCAGCAAACTGGTCATGCGCGATGGGGTGGCACCCAACAGAACCGCCAATGCGTTCTTGGTTTGCTGCAGATCGCTTTCCAACTCGGGCACCAGAGCTTTGGTGTTGTTCAACAGCGCCTTGGATTCCTGCACGTCCAGCTCGGTCGTGACACCATTGTCAAAACGAAGCTGGGTCAGGTCTGCGGATTCCTGTTGCAGCTTGATGTTGTCGCGCGCAACGAACAGCGACTCCTGCAAGGCCCTTATATTGACGTACAGGGCTGCTACATCGCCGGTCAGTGTGACCAGCGCGTCGTCATAATTGGCTACCTGCAAGGCCAGGTTCGACCGGGCAGCTTGGACACCGCGCCGCTGTGCGCCCCAGACATCCAGTTCCCACTGCGCATCAAATCCAACCTGCGACGTGGAAAACTCGGTATCCAATGGGATGATCCGGTTGATGTCTGCGACAGGGGCAAGGTTATCGCTGATCTGTCGCCGTTCCAGCGATCCGCCGATTGCTTGTGACTGAGGGTAGAGCTCTCCGAATGCGATGCCCAGTTGCGCGCGCGCCTGCAGCACACGGGCACCAGCCACCTGCAAAGTCAGGTTTTGCGCATAAGCTTCGGCGATCAGCTTGTTCAGGGTCGGATCGTTGAACGTCTCCCACCATTTGACCACCGGTGCACTGCGCGAAGTCAGCCCGCTTTGGCCGACACTGGGGCTGTTCACCTCGATCCACTGTTTGACGACGGGCGAATTCGGCTGGACGAAATCGGGGCCGACAGGGGTGCACGCAACAAGCGCGGCGGCGCAAAGGGCAGTCCCCATCAATCTGCGAAAGGATTTGGCCCGTGTCATGATGCGTGTCCTTAAATATCCAGCGGTCGGATGAAGTTGGCGAATGAGTAGAGGCGGATGTTGATGCGTCGCAGAAACTCAAAGGTTTTACCCTGGCCGGTGTAAATCGCGACCGCCGCGTGGCCGCCTGCAGGGAATGTGCGTTCTTTGGGAACATCTACGGTGATCTGTACCGCGATCCGGCCAGGCAGCTTTGGCAGCTCAAAACCGGGCAGGCGGCCTGATGGCAGATACTGCCCCTGGCGGGTGGCCCACCAGATCGCCTCGACCTTGCCGGGCAGAATTTCGCCCGGGTATAGGTCCAAAGCCACCTCAACCTCTTGCCCCGGTTCAACAAATTTTAGGTTCTGCTGTCGAAACGTCGCCAGAATATAGGGGCTGTCTTCGGTCACAAAGCTGGCAATGGCACCCAACCGGACGTCTCCGACAACCAATCCGGGGCGTGCCTGTTGCGAAACGATCATGCCGTTCTCGGGGGCATAGATGGTCGTATTTTCCAGGAAGTACTCGGCCTCGGCCAACTGGGCTTGTGCCTGAAGGATACCTGTGTTGACTCCGTCGATTTGCGATTCCAAAGCCAGCTGTGCTTTCTGAAGATTTGCTTCGGCTTGTTTGACCGATGCCTGATCCTCGGTGACCTGCTCATTCCAGCGATCCAGTTCGTCCTGCCGCGCACCGCCCGCAGGGACCAGGTTTTCATAACGCGCTTTTTGCGTCAGGGCGTAAGCAAGCTGCGCATTTGCCCGTTCGACCGATTCTGTCGAGGCGATCACGTCCTGTTCAAGAATCTTGGCATTTTGTTCCGCCGCAACCAGCTGGGCATTGGCGTTGTCGACCGCAAGCGAGAAGATCGTGTCGTCAAAGCGATACAATGGATCGCCCTTGGTGACTTGTGTGTTTGGTTCGACCAGCACTTCGGTCAGAATTGTCGGCTGGGTCAATTTTGGCACGATCTGGATTGTTGAGCGCACCACATGACTGTCGACGGAGAAGGGCTGGAAAAACCGCAGCGCGACCAGAAAGATCAGCAGCAAATGCGCGCCGACCCAGAACGAAACAATCCCCCAGGTGATGTTGAATTTCAGCCATTGCGCCTTGAAGAAAATGAACCAGACGAAAATGATGTAAAAAAGCGTAATGCCAAGTGCGACGAACATAGTGTTTTGTTTCCTTCGGCCTTAGCTTTTCTGCGTCTCGCCAGTCTGGGACTGATACTCTTCTTTGACCGTACCGCCTAACCGTTCGATCTCTTTTCTGATGGCGTCGCGTTCGTCCTCGGGCAGGCGGCGAATGTCGACTGTCATGCCGTCGTGGAACGCCCACATAAAGGCATGTACCCAAGGTACGACGGCCAAAAAGCCCATCCAACCCATGATCTTTACGGCCTCGGCATGCGGGTGGTTGCGCTTGATCGCGATCCGTCCGGGCAGACCCATGATGAACAGAAACAGCCCCATCACGGCCGCCAAAAGCAGGATCAGTGCGACAAATGTCAGATAGTCGTAGTAGCCCAGCGGCTGGCCCAAAAGTCCCATGCGCGTTCCTCGTTTCAGGACGGTTGTCCCATCCTCAGTTGTTGGTGCCCAATTCGTCAATCAATTTGTAGCTGGTCGGTGGATCGGCGCAGATGCCAGGTCCGCATTCAATCAATGTCGAGACGGCGTTCAGTGCCGCCAGGCCCAGCATGATGATGAAAGCCACCTTTGCAAGTAAGCTGCCGCCAAACCTTTCCGTTGCGTCTGTGCGATCTGCGTATTGGCGATCAAACATCAACATGATTGACGTGCCCAGAAGGATCAGGAAAAAGCAGATCGCGGCCCAGGTATAGTAGTGCAGGCCCAATACGGGTGAGCCATAGTGCCCTGTACCCGGTACGATATGCAGCAAAATCTGGCGCACAGAAACGCTGCCCCCATATAGCGCCGCGATCAACATGATCGCATAATGCTGAGGGCGTGGCCCGTATAACAGGTTGAGGCCCAGACCAACACCGACGGCAACGAAGCCAACACGCTGCAACAGGCAAAGCGGGCAGGGCAATTCATAGAGTTTCAATTGATAGAAAAATGCCAATACCAGTACTAAGCTGACAGCCAGCATTCCAAAGGCATTCAGTGTTCTGGACAATTCAGATGTCATCACGGCCCCTTAAAGTTGAATGGTTAGTTGGCTGGTCGCGTGGAACTTCAGCCAGTAAACACTCAACGCCAGCGTGATGAAAAACAGCGTGTTGGCAGCCGTTGTCATCTTGAAATAGTTCAGCCCCATGGTGGCTGTAAGTAACGCAAATAAAAGCGCTATCATGGCCCGGTTCTCCCATTCCGTGCTACGATCGCAATGTTTAGGGATACTGTCAGGCTCGACCTTGTCTTGCAAGGATACCGAGAGGAATTCGCGTTTTTAGCGAAATGTGATGAGGCTTATGTACACACGCGGAGTGCTGTATCCCACTCCACCAACTTTCGGGCCAGATCCTCAGGCAGGGGAGAATCTGTATAGAAGAAGTCGATGTCACGCAGTGACGCGATGCGCGCCGGGGCAGAGCGCTGGAACTTTGAGTGATCCGCAACCAACAATGTTCGCCGCGCCTGTTCGATAATGGTTTGGCTGACAAGGACCTCCTGGAAATCGAAATCTAAGAGATCGCCATCGGTATCCAGCGCGGAACATCCTACAATTGCATAGTCGAATTTGAACTGCCTGATGGTCGAAACGGTCAGGTTGCCGATCAGTCCACCATCCGAACGGCGTAGAATTCCACCTGCGACAACGATCTCACATTCTGGGTTTTCGACCAGAATATTGGCGACATTCATGTTGTTGGTCACCACCATGAGGTTCTTGTGGGTCAATAGCTGGCGTGCAACAGCCTCTGTCGACGTTCCTATATTCATGAACACCGATGCACCGTCCGGAATCTCCGCGGCACAGATTTGTGCAATCTGGGTTTTGGCGCCTTCGTTTAGGCTGCGGCGGTCTTCATACCCGATGTTCGAAACGCCTGACCGCAGAACCGCGCCGCCATGCACCCGATCCAGTTCGCCCATATCGGACAGTTCGGACAGATCCCTGCGGATGGTCTGGACCGTTACGCCGAACTTCGCGGCCAAATCGTCGACCGCCACGCGGCCGTTTTGTTTGGCCATATTCAGAATGTCGGACTGGCGAAAAGAAAGCGGCATAAGCGGCTCCAGTAATCTTCGATTTGTTCGTTTTTGTTCTTTTTCGGAAAATTTGCAAGGACTCGCGTTGTTCTATGTGAGTGTCTTCTATGCTCGCGTTAGTCGGCCCGACCTATGACTTAATCGTTGCCTGATCTGATATTGCAAAGGATGCCCTGCTTTGGTGTTGTCTTCGCTAGCGAACGAATATAAACGAAAGAAAAAGTTTATTAAACGAACACGTTCGAGTCTAAACACAAAGGATCATCCTGCCGTGGACAAGCGAGACAGCCAGATCACCGACCTGTTCATCATCGGCGGTGGGATTAACGGGTGCGGTATAGCAAGGGACGCAGCCGGTCGCGGATTATCGGTCATGCTGGCCGAAATGAACGACCTGGCGTCCGCTACGTCGTCCGCGTCGACCAAACTGTTCCACGGCGGATTGCGGTACCTTGAGTACTTCGAAATCCGCCTTGTGCGCGAGGCGCTGATCGAGCGTGAAACCCTACTGCGCGCGATGCCCCACATAAGTTGGCCGATGCGCTTTGTGCTGCCCTATCACGAAGACATGCGGTTTGATGCTGAAACGCCGACGTCAAAACTGCTAAGCACGGTTATGCCGCGGATGCGCGGGCGTCGTCCGGCTTGGCTGATCCGGTTGGGATTGTTCCTATATGACCACCTGGGTGGTCGTAAGATCCTGCCGGGCACGACCTCGCTGACCTTGCATACAGCGCCCGAAGGCGAACCCCTTCAGGATAAGTTTGAGACAGCATACGAGTATTCCGATTGCTGGATCGAGGATTCGCGACTGGTTGTTCTAAACGCCCGTGACGCGGAATCCCGGGGCGCAGAGATCATGGTGCGGACCGAGGTCACCTCGGCCGAGCGGGTAGACGACCTGTGGCATATCACGATCCGGAACAAAGACAGTGACGAAACCCGGTTGATCCGGGCAAAGATGTTGATCAACGCGGGTGGCCCATGGGTGGGCGACATCATTCAGACCAAGATCCGCGTGAACTCTCGTGAAGGTGTGCGTTTGGTGCGCGGCAGCCATATCGTTACGCCCAAGCTTTATGATCATGACAAGTGCTATTTCTTTCAGGGCGAAGACGGCCGCATCATTTTCGCGATCCCGTATGAGCAGGATTTTACCCTGATTGGCACGACTGATCAGGATCATTCCGACCCATCTGTTCCTCCTTTGTGCACGGTAGCCGAGCAAGATTATCTGTGTGCGTTTGCCTCAAAGTACTTCCAGAAGCCGGTGACCCGAGACGATGTCGTATGGACCTATTCCGGTGTGCGCCCACTGTATGATGACGGGGCCAGCAGCGCCACCGCGGCAACGCGGGACTATACTTTGAAAGTTGATGCGCAGGGCGGAGCGCCCGTGCTGAACGTGTTTGGTGGCAAGATCACAACTTATCGTCGTTTGGCCGAAAGCGCGCTAGAGAAAGTTGCTGAGCATTTCCCGAATTTGCCAGGTCCCTGGACGGCAGGCGTTGCCCTGCCGGGCGGTGATTTCCCGGTGACCGGTGTGCAGGATCAGATAGCTCGGCTGATGATTGACTACCCGTTTCTCGGCCAACCTTGGGCCGCACGCCTGATCCGGGCCTATGGCACTGAGGCCACGGCGGTGCTTGGTGATGCCAACCAGGCTTCGGATCTGGGCGAGGATTTTGGTGCGACCCTGAGTGCCCGCGAAGTGACTTGGCTGATGGACAAAGAATATGCGCACAACGCGGAAGATGTAGTCTGGCGTCGCAATAAGCTGGGGCTTCGCCTGTCCGCGGATCAAATCGCCCGGTTGGACCAGTGGATGGGTGAACGGCAAAACACCCAAAGCGCCGCTTAGCGCTGGCTTTGTAGGTCCTGTTTGAATGGTGCTTTGAATTCGTCTCCGGTCGTGCTACCCAACGGGCACGGTCGGCAGACACCGAGGCGTCGCTGCTCTTACCAGAGTGCTAAACCTGCTATTCATTCTCAAACGGCATCGCAATTACCAGGGCGTTGTTTCGTTAAGCCAGCGACCGACGATCGAGCAAAACGCCCGCGATGGATGCACGATGACCAAAACCCCTTTACCCCTGCACGCAGATGATCTGACGGTGTTTACCAAGTCCTTATCCGGGCAACTTGCCGAAGCGAGCCCGCCGCATCTGACGCTGATGAATATGATCGCTCGGGCAGCCGGGTTTCAAAATGTTCAGCATATGCGATCTGAAAATGCAGCCCAACGGCGGTTGGAGGTGCAAAGACACAAACCCCCTCTCGACATGCGTTCGGTCGAACGTGCGCTGTTGCAGTTCGACAAACATGGGCGTCTACGCCAGTGGCCATCGAAACGGTCCGTGCAAACGCTTGCGCTCTGGGCGCTGTGGGCCGCTTTGCCTGCCGGTGAGGCGCTTCGCGAGCGCGATGTGAATGCGCATCTTAACCGTGAACACATGTTCGGCGATCCGGCAATCTTGCGGCGGAGCATGATTTCTTGCGGCCTTCTGACACGGAAAAACGACGGAACCGACTACAAACGAGTTGAGCAAGCCCCGCCCGCAGAAGCGGAAATGTTGATCCACACGGTAACGTCCCTTCGACGGGCCCGAACCGAGGCACAATTCTTACATAGTGCGCGCACTTAGCGGTCCAGAACTTTCCAATCAGTTTCTGAGAAGTAAAAAAGCCCCGCAGTATCTGCGGGGCTTTTTTTGTTCGATCACTATAGTGATCAGGTTGCTTCTTCGGGCGTGCCCGGGTCGTTTTTGTTGCCCTTCAGCCATTCTCTGAGCCCCTGCATAAGGGCGTACAGGACCGGCACTAGGATAACGCCAACCAGAGTTGCCGCGAGCATGCCACCAAACACGGCGACACCGATGGCTTTTTGACTGGCCGCGCCAGCACCGTTTGCCGCCAACAGCGGGACAACGCCCAGCAGGAAGGACAATGCTGTCATCATCACGGCCCGGAACCGTTGTTGGGCAGCTTCTGCCGCTGCCTCTTTGATGGAAAGGCCTTTGGCGCGTTGTTCCATCGCAAATTCGACAATCAAAATGCCGTTCTTGGACGCAAGACCCACAAGCATGATCATCCCGATCTGCGTATACAGGTTGATATCGCTGCCCACGATCGCCACCGCAGCAACCGCGCCGAACAAGGCGACGACGACCGATAGCAGGATAGACACCGGTAGCGACCAGCTTTCATATTGGCCAACCAGGAACAAATAGCCGAACAGAATGGCGAGCCCCAGAATCACGATCACAATGCTGCCCGATGCCAATTGTTGCTGCGCCGTTCCGGTCCACTCAAACGCGTAGCCCGGGGGCAGGGCGGTCGCGGATTCCTCGGTCATCACATTGATCGCATCCCCGCTGGATAGTCCTGGCGCCGGAACCGCCGTCACCGTGGCGGATCGGAACAGGTTGTGGCGTTTCAGCAAAACCGGCCCCAACACGTTTTCTACATCAATCAGCGTGCCCAGCGGCACCATGTCACCCTGGGTGGATCGCACATAGAGGTTCGAGATATCTTCGACATTGTCGCGATATGTCCCGTCTGCCTGAATCATCACGCGATAGACCCGACCAAACAGGTTGAAATCGTTCACATAATACGATCCCAACTGAGCCTGCATCGTCTGGAAAATCTCTGAAACAGACACTTGCAGAGTTTTGGCTTTTTCCCTGTCCAGATCAACGAACAGCTGGGGAACGTTTGCGCGGAATGTCGTGTAAGACTGTGCGATTTCAGGTCGTTGATTGGCCGCATACACAAAGGACCCGACCGCTGAGGCCAGATCTTGCGGCGTCCCACCACCGGTTTGCTGAACCTCCATCTCAACGCCAGCCGACATGCCCAATCCCTGAATGGGTGGCGGGTTAAAGGCCAGTATAGACGCTGCTGACTCGCCGTTGGCGATGGCGAGGATCTTGGCAAGGATGGCGTCGGCACTCAGGTCATCTTCCTGCCGTTCGCTCCAGTTGTCGAGATTGACGAAAATCGCTGCGCCGTTGGTGATGGTGCCATTGAGCATCGAAAAGCCGTTAACCAGAACGGTGCTGGCGACCCCGGGGATTTCGCGAATTTGTTCGTCCACACGTTTGGTAACTGTTTCCGTGCGTTCCAGGGTCGCTGCGTCAGGCAGCTGCACATCCACGAACAGATAGCCGTTGTCCTCAAGCGGAATGAAACCCGCTGATGTGTTGGACATGATCGTCCCGGTGCCCATACCCAGCGCCACAATCAGTCCCAGTGCGATCACTGGCATGATCAGCAGCTTGCGCACAATGGCGACATAGCCGCTGCGCACCGTGCCGATCAGCCCTTCGAACAGGGCCAGAATTCCTTTGGGGGGGCCGGACCGGGCGCGCAGCACGAGGCCGCACAGCGCAGGCGAAAGGGTAAGCGCGTTGATCGACGAGATTACGACAGCGGTCGAGATTGTGACGGCAAACTGAGAATAAAGCCGCCCCGTGATGCCGGGCATGAAGGTCACTGGAACGAACACAGCCAGCAGAACCAGGGTGGTTGCAATGACGGGACCTGTGATCTGACCCATTGCCTTTCGGGTCGCCTCGGCCGGGGGAAGGCCTTCATCTGCAATGATGCGTTCCACGTTTTCAACAACAACGATGGCATCGTCCACCACGATCCCGATAGCCAACACCAACGCGAACAGAGAAATCGTGTTCAACGACATGCCAAACATCAGCAAGAACGCGAATGTTCCGATCAGGGAGACCGGGATTGCGACTGCCGGAATGATTGTCGCTCTCCAACTGCCTAGGAACACAAACACGACCGAGATCACCAGAATGAAAGTCAGGATCAGCGTTGACACCACATCGTTCAAAGAGGCTTCGACGAAGTCCGTGGTGTTGAAGGGCACATCGTATTCCACATCAGTAGGGAAAGAGCGTGACAGGCGCTCCAACTCAGTCTGAACCCGCTCGGACACGGCCAGCGCATTGGCACCAGGGGCCTGATAGATGCCGATCACGGTGGCCGGAACTGCCTGGAAATATCCGGACGCTGAATAGAACTGGGCGCCCAACTCGGTTCTGGCGATGTCCTTGACGCGAACGATAGCACCGGCTTCGCCGGTGCGGATCACAATATTGGAAAACTCTTCGGCCGACGTCAGGCGGCCCTTGGATTTGATCGTGTATTGAAATGTCTGCCCCTCGGGCACCGGGGGAGACCCAATGGAGCCGGCGGACACCTCGATATTCTGTTCGCGAATGGCGTTGATTACGTCACCGGGCGTAATGGACAGGGCCGCCATCTTATCGGGATCCATCCAGATCCGCATGGCGTATTCCAAGTTGGTCAGAACGTCGGCCTTACCAACGCCCTGAACACGGGCCAGCGCATCGCGCAGATTGATCGACGCGTAATTCGATAGAAAAACGCTGTCATAGGTGCCTTCGGGCGAGGTCAGTGTGACCAACATCAGCATGTTGGTCGAAGATTTCTGCGTGACAACACCCGAGGACGTAACTTCGGTCGGCAGGGAGGAGGTCGCTTGCGCGACGCGGTTTTGCACGTTTACGGACGCGATATCAGGATCTGTGCCGACCTCAAAGGTGACGTTCAGCGAGTAGGACCCGTTATCTGATGACGTGGACGTCATGTAAATCATGTCGTCCACACCGTTGACCTGCGCCTCAATCGGGGCGGCAACGGTGTTTTCAACGGTTTCGGCATTGGCGCCGGTATAGGTGGCCGTAACACTGACCACCGGGGGGGTAATGTCCGGGAACTGCGCCACCGGAAGGACCATATATCCGATACCGCCCAAAATTGTCAGGACAAGCGAGATGACAAGCGCCAGCTTGGGCCGGCTGATGAACAGGGCTGAGAACATCAGTTATTCTCCCGGCTGTTCAGAGGCGACGACCGCATCTACGGCGACGCCCGGGCGTACCCGTTGAAGACCCTCGACAATGATACTCTCACCTTCGCGCAACCCATCTAAAACGATGATTGCCGTACCGACTGTGTCGCCAGTGGTGATGTAGCGCTGTTCGACCATCTGCTTGTCATTGACAACCAGTACGAATTCACCCCGTTGATCCCGCTGTAAAGCCGCCTGCGGGATGAGAACCTGCAGCGTTGGCTCCAACGCTTCGATGTGAACACTCAGGAATGCACCATCCAGGATCAGGCGTTTGGTATTGTCGAACTCGGCCCGCATGGTTATCGCGCCGGTTAAAGGATCGATGCGGTTGTCCACAAACACTATTTTTCCGGTTTCATCCAGATCGGTTCCGTTAGGCAGTGTTACGTGCACGTTGGGGCTTTGTTCGCTTTCCGACAGCGACGCCGCATTCTCGTTAAAAGTTTCGAGGATCGATGTGAACTGTTTTTCATTCAGCGAAAAGTTGACGTAGATCGGTGCTTCGCTGACGAGATTGACCAATGCGGGATTGTTGGGCCCTACAACATCGCCAACGCTCGTGGTCACGCGACCAATGCGCCCGGCGAATGGTGCCTGAATTCGCGTATAGCTCAGGTCCAACTCTGCCTGTTGAATAGCAGCCTTGGCAGCTTTAACTTCGGCCTCGGCGACAAGCTCATTGGCACGGGCGATGTCACGTTCTGATTCTGGAGTGGCATCGCGTTTGTACAGTTCTTCCTTTCGCGCCAAATCGACCCTGGCCAGCTCAAGGTTGGCTTCGGCGCGGTCCAGATCAGCCTTGCGGGCCTCCAACGTGGCTTCGTAGAGGTCAGGCTCAATCGTAAACAACAGGTCGTCTTTTTGGACCAAAGCGCCGTCTTCCACATCCTGGCTATCCAGAAACCCATTGACCCGCGCGACGATGTCGACCTTGTCGATTGCTTCGGCACGGCCAATGAAAACCGCCTCATCCGTGATTTCCTGTGTATAGGCCGCCGCGATTGAAACCTTGGGGGGCGTTGCATCGCCTTGCCCTTCTTGCGCCAGAGACGGTTGCGCTATGGCCAGACAGAAAACCAAAGCAAACTGCTTTCCTATCGCCCAAGCGGGTCCGCAATTGCTGGGGTCAACGGATTTAAGTGTAAGGGCCATGGAAAATGCCTCGTTCAAACTAAGGATTAAGTGACCGGGCACACCTGACACCGCGGCGAGTCGATAGAATTCAGACTCAGGATGGCGCTTTTGTTGCCATATCTCAAGCTTCTTGAGTACGAGTGCTTCTGGTGCGCAGTCTAAATTATCTCGTCAGTTCCCTGACTTAGGTCGATGCGCTTTGAGCAACGGGCGGCGATGCTGCAAAACAAACTAAAAAACGGAGGCCGATTAGGCCTCCGTTGTCATGACGCAACTTGGCGGGATTTTAACCGCGCGTGCCTGCAAATCGGGCCTGCCAATCTTCGCGTTGGTCATCCGTTATTTTGGCGAACAGTACGTCCGGCACTGTGAATGCGTGACCCGCAGGCAGCGCGTTCAGTGCAGTCTCAACGTCATCCGGCCAATCAGTCGCGAGCGTGTTCATGGCACTCAGCATCCGGGCAGACGCGTTTGGAATAAACGGCGCGCTCAGTACAGCGTATAGACGGACTAGGTTCAGACCCAGGCGCACCTGCCCTGCCGCTTGTTCCGGGTTTTCCTTAAACGTCGACCAGGGAGCTGCGGCTTGTAGGTATTCGTTTCCGGCCACCCAAATAGCGCGCAGCTCTTGCGCCGACTTGCGAACTTCCATTGCCTCCATAAAGCCTTCATAGGCGCGGATGCGGCGCGTCAATTCCGAAATCAGCGCATTTTCCCGCTCGCCATATACGCCACCCTCGGGCACGGCTTCGCCAAACTTGGATCGGCAGAACTTGGTGATGCGGCTGACAAAGTTGCCCAAAACATCCGCCAAATCCTTGTTCACCGATTGCTGGAAGTTCTCCCAGGTGAATTCACTATCGCTGCTTTCGGGCGCATGGCTCAGCAACCACCAGCGCCAGTAGTCAGCCGGCAGGAGTTCCAACGCCTGATCCATGAACACGCCGCGCCCCTGAGAGGTCGAGAACTGGCCGCCGTCATAGTTCAGGTAGTTGAATGATTTCAGATGGTCGACCATCTTCCACGGCTCGCCTGACCCCAGAATGGTGGCTGGGAAGCTAAGCGTGTGGAACGGTACGTTGTCCTTGCCCATGAACTGGACATAGCGAACGTCGTCGGCACCTTTGTCCGTGCGCCACCAGCGTTCCCACTCGGCATCGGGTTTCCCAGTGGAATCAGCCCATTCCTTGGCGCAGGCGATATATTCGATAGGCGCGTCGAACCAGACGTAGAAGACTTTGCCTTCCATCCCAGGCCAATCCTGATCTCCTTTTTTGACCGGAACACCCCAGTCCAGATCACGGGTGATGCCGCGGTCCCGCAGCCCGTCACCGTCATGCAGCCACTTTTTGGCAATGGATGTGGTCAGGATCGGCCAATCGGCCTTGCTGTCAATCCAGGCATCCAACTGATCTTTCATCGCCGATTGGCGCAGGTACAGATGCTTGGTCTCGCGCACTTCAAGATCGGTCGAGCCGGAAATGGCCGAACGCGGATCGATCAAATCGGTCGGGTCCAACTGTTTGGTGCAGTTTTCGCACTGATCGCCTCGTGCGCGGTCATAGCCGCAATTGGGGCAGGTGCCTTCGATGTACCTGTCGGGCAGAAAGCGACCATCAGTGTTTGAGTAGACCTGTTTTTCGCTTACTTCGCGGATCAGACCAGCTTCATCCAGCTTTCCCGCGAAATGTTGCGTCAGCCTTTTGTTCTGATCACTGGACGAGCGGCCAAAGTGATCAAAGCTCAGCCCAAAGCGGTTGGCGATGTCCAACTGTACGCCGTGCATTTCGGCACAGTATTCAGCAATCGGCTTTTCGGCTTTGGCCGCGGCCAGCTCAGCCGGGGTGCCGTGTTCATCTGTGGCACACAGGAACATCACCTCATTCCCCCGGCCACGCTGATAACGTGCATACAGATCCGCCGGCAATTGCGAGCCGATCAGGTTGCCGAGATGTTTGATCCCGTTGATGTAAGGGATCGCCGAGGTGATGAGAATCCGAGCCATATTGCGTTTCCACGTATCTGTCTGCGCGCCCGTCTACCTTATGTAATCGGCCAGCAAAAGCCCGCCCGTCGCATGGATGTCACTTTCGCACCTTACGAGCAGAAAAAAGACGGAAAATCGGGAATTCGCATTGTATCTGACATGATCTTCGCAATAACCGCAGGTTGAGCGCCGCCTCACAACCTCTTGAATTCTCGTTATGGCTTCCCATATTGAATGTATACTGATGTATACAAAAGCGAGGGCTAATATTTGATGTTCGACTTCCTACTCGAGGGTGCATTTGCGCCTTTTACTCTGGCGCTTGCGCTTCTGTTCGGCCTTTTGGCAGTGGAACTGATCGCTTTGGTCTTGGGTGGCAGCTTGCTAGCTGGCGAAGGGGAAATCGATCTGGATATGGTGGATGCCCCCGATCTGGACATTGGTGATTTAGGTCTGGATATCGACCCGGATGTCGATCTCGGCGATTTCGAACTGGCAGAGGTCGAAAGCGATGTGCCCGATACCTCTGCGGCGGGTCCAATGGCGTGGTTGGGTGTTGGAAAGATACCCATCATGATCTGGCTTGTGGTTCTGCTGGCGGGCTTCGGCCTGTCGGGTATTGGCCTGCAACTGGCGCTGCGCGATGTGCTGGGCTTTGATCTGCCGCCTTGGGTGGCTGTGATCCCAGCCGGTGCCTTTGGCCTGTGGTTTGCCCGTGGCTTTGGCGGTGTCTTTGCCCGCCTGCTGCCCAAGACCGAGACCGAGGCGATGTCTGAGCGGATGTTGGCCCGCCGCCGGGGTGTCATCACCCAAGGCACCGCGTCACGCGGCCGCCCGGCCGAGGTTCGGGTCATGGATCGCTTTGGCAATACCCACTACCTGCGCGCCGAGCCGCTGCAGGACAAGGATGCGCTGGATCAGGGCACAGATGTGCTGGTTCTACGCGACCGACGGCGCGACCGGTTCGTTCTGGTCGGCTTGTCAGACTAACCATATTTCAAACCCAAAAAATCGGAGGATTTTGCATGGAAGCTTCATTCCTACTCATTAGTGTTGTGGTCGTTTTGGCCGCAATGCTGTTAATTGGTCTTGTGATGGCTCGATTGTATAAGCGTGCAACAAGAGAAATCAGTTTGGTAAAGACGGGCCAGGGCGGAAAGAAAGTTATCATGGATGCGGGTGCTATCATCGTGCCGTTGCTGCACGAAGTTAGCCCGGTCAACATGAAGACCCTGCGCCTTGAAGTTCAACGCAGTGACGAGGCCGCCTTGATCACCAAGGATCGGATGCGTGTCGATGTCGGAGTGGAGTTCTACGTTTCCGTGATGGCCACCGAAGAGGGTATCGCTCGCGCTGCTCAGACGTTGGGTGATCGCACATTTGATGTCGAGCAACTGCGCGAGATGATCGAAGGCAAGTTGATCGATGGTCTGCGTGCCGTGGCCGCCCAGATGACCATGGACGGGTTGCACGAAAATCGCGCCGACTTTGTGCAAGAGGTGCAGAATGCAGTGTCCGAAGACCTTCTTAAGAACGGTCTGTCGCTGGAATCCGTCTCGCTCACCGCTCTGGACCAGACACCGTTTGAAGCACTCGACGAGAACAACGCCTTTAACGCCGTGGGTATGCGTAAACTGGCCGAGGTGATCGCGACCTCAAAGAAAGAACGCGCGCAGATTGACGCCGATGCCGAGGTTGAAGTGCGCCGCGCTTCGATGGAAGCACAGCGTCAGAAGCTGTTGATCGAAAAGGATGAAGAACAGGCGCGCATTGAGCAGACGCAGCAGGTTGAGACTCTGCGCGTGGCGCAGGAGGCCGAGATAGCGGCCCGGACCGAAGATTCGGTGCGTGAGACCGAACGCGCCCGGATCGCGCGGGAAGAAGCCATCCGCTCGGCAGAGATCGAACGCGAGCGCAAGATCCGCGATGCGGAGATCGCCAAAGAGCGTGAGATCGAAGTAGCCGAACAGGAACGTCAGATCATCATCGCGCAGAAATCCGAAGAGGAAAGCCGCGCGCGTGCATCTGCCGATCTGGCTCGTGCCGAAGCGACCAAAGCGACCGAAGCAGTGGCAACCGCCCGTCAGGTGGCAGAAGCCGAGCGTCAGAAGCAGATCGTGCTGATTGAAGCAACTCGTGAAGCTGAACGTCAGGCGACCGCAATCCGCTTGGCCGCGCAGGCTGACAAAGAGGCCGCCGTTGACCGCGCCGAAGCCCGCCGCGAAGAGGCGCAGGCCGAAGCCGATGCGCTGAACATTCGGGCTGAGGCCAAGAAGAACGACATGTTAGCCGAGGCGGAAGGTAAACGTGCGATTGTCGAGTCCGAAAATGCTCTGTCAGTGGATCAGATCCGCATGAAAGTTGATCTGGCGCGGATTGAAGCCATGCCGTCGATCATATCGGAGATGGTCAAACCTGCCGAGAAAATCGACTCGATCAAGATCCATCAGGTTGGTGGTATCGGTGGCGCCAATGGGCGCAGTGCATCAACAGGTGACAAGCCAGTGGTCAATCAGGCGCTGGACTCGATCATGGGGATGGCCGTTCAGATGCCCGCGCTCAAGAAGCTCGGTGAAGAGCTGGGTCTGTCGATGGAGCATGGTGTCAGCGGTGTTGTGAACGGCGCACTAGAGCCGACTGTAGATCAGCCCGAAAACGTGGACGCGATCGAAGAAGAACCGCGGACAGATCACTAAGACGAAGACAGGGCCGGGTTTTCCCGGCCCTTTTCAATTCAGCGGCTTGCTAAAGATGCCCGAACTCACATCCAGAAGTTATTGGCCTTTGAAACTGTCTGAAAATTAACCGCTACGACCTGGGATGCGCCAATCAGGCTGTCGGCGTTGTTTGCATAGTCGGGGCGCATCCGGTTTCGGGCCTCATCATCGGGTTGCGTCAGTTTAACGGCCATGCGTGAAAGCTTGATGGCAAGCTCGTACCCCTCTTCAGGTGTTTCGGTTTTAAGTGTGGGTAGCCAGGACATCTTGCCCTCCATTATATCGTGTGCGACCTAAATGCAGAGTTGACGAGGCGAGATTGGAAGTCAAGAATAATATCGTGCACGATATATTTGGAGCCAAAATATGGATAATGCCCAGATCCCGACCCGAGCGAACGAGCTATTCTGCTTTGGAGTTTACACCGCGTCGCACGCGATCAATCGTGCTTACTCGCCGTACCTGAAACGGCTGGGGGTGACCTATCCTCAGTACATTACGCTCACCCTTCTGTGGGAGAGGGACGGGCAAAACATAAATGAGCTGGCGCAACAGTTAGGTATGGAAACCAGCACCATGACCCCTTTGGTCAAACGGTTGGAAACCATGGGGTACGTCACTAGAACCCGCAGTCAAACGGACAGGCGGGCGGTCGATGTTACGTTGACAGATCAGGGGGCGTCGCTTGGAAACGAAGCACCTGGAATCACCGCCTGCATGATTGAAGACACCGGACTGGACCAGGCTGAGCTATTGAGATTACAAGAGTTGCTGCTTCGGCTTAGGGACGGGCTTCAAAGCGCCTAGTCGTCGTGTTCCCGTGACCGTTTCAGCAGGCGCCCGATAGTGAACGAAGTTCGTGGGGCATAGACATAATTTGTGCGTTCATCCGGTGTCGGGCGTGATCGCATCCGTGCCAGACCGAACAGGATCAGCGCGAAATGACCCACCGCGACAAAGGCAAACAATGCGCTTGGTCCGAATTGCTGGATCAACGTTGATGAGACATAGGGCGACGCGATTGCCCCTAACGCGTACCAGAACATCAATGCAGCAGACAACTCGACCCTTTGCTCGGTGGTCGCAAAGTCGTTGGCATGCGCAGATGAGACAGAAAAGATCGGGAATGTCGTCAAGCCAAAGAATCCGGCAGCTAGCATCACTCCGATTGTGCCAGCACCGCTAGCCGCCATCGTGACACCACAACTGAGCACCGCGGCGGCAGAGAGCCAGATCAGAACCCAGCGACGGTCGTATTTGTCTGCGAGCCACCCCAACGGGTATTGCGCCAAGGCGCCGCCGAGTACGAAAGAAGCAAGGAAAAAGGCGATCTGATCCACGCCCAGGCCGACCCCTTGTCCGTAGACCGGCCCAACCATTCGGAAAGAGGCTGAGCTAAGCGCCGCCACGATTACGCCTGCAACCGCCAACGGAGAGCTTTGCCAGGCCAGTTTCGGACGCAGGCGAGGCGCGTCGGGTGTTTTCGGTTGGCTGGCCCGCGTCAGTGCAAGTGGCAAAAGCGATGCGCAGCACAGGATCGCTAACAGGTTGTATGAGACGTAAGAGGCCGGTGGCAGAATAGCGATGATCAACTGTGCGCACAAAGACGCGCCCATATCCGCGATGCGATAGGTGCCCATGGCGCGCCCGCGCGTCTCATTAGTGACTTTGGCATTCAGCCAGGCCTCAATGACCGTGTAACATCCGGCCACACATGTACCTGACGCAATTCTCAGCGCGGCCCAGATATATGGGTTGTCGGTCAAGGTGTGGCCCAATAACCCCATGGCGCCCAGCGCGGTACAGACTGCAAAGGCGCGCGAATGCCCAACACTGCCCATCAGGCGGGGCGCCCACCAGCATCCAATAAAAAACCCTAAGAAATGTGCCGAACCCAGAATACCGATCTGCTCGGTCGTGAAGTTCAGTGTTATGCCCGAGATTGCATCCAGCGGCCCAACGCCGCCTGTCGAAAGCTGCAGCAGAATGACGGAAAGAAAAAGGGCGGCAAAAGAAATGATCGTGCGCATAGTGGTCCCAGATTGGCGACGCCATCACAAGATGCGCGCATCTATTCGACTCAATTGCGTCGTTTTTTACCCATTTGGCATCACGTTACACGCATGATTTCAGCATGAATGTCCAGACCTACGGTTTCCTGAACCAGGTCAGGGTATCCGGACGCCCCAAAGTCGTGGCGATTCAACCCACCTGTCAGCCGGATGGACAAACGATCAAGATCATCCTCGTCTGTACCCGCCTGTCGATACAGGCTGGCGTTCAATGTGATAGGCCGAGTTACACCTCGCACGGTCAGGTTTCCTGTGATGCGGGCGCCGTCCGATATCCGCCCAGTTGGCCCTAATTGTACACTTGTCGAGGAGAACCGGATAGTTGGATGCTGCTCTGCATTCAGGACACCAGGGCTGAGCATGGGCGTTCTGGCAAATGGCAGCCGGGTTTTTGCCTTCGCAACATCCAGGACCACATCCACCTCGCTGTTTTGTAAATTGTGCGTGTCGATCTGAACGTCAGCCGACCGGATCGGCATAGACCCCGTTTGCGCGATCCCCGAGAGGTCAAACATGAAGCTGACATGGGTGCCGTCTGGCGAAAGGGCGTAAGGCTTTCGCGCTGCGCGCGCGGGATTGCCGAAGGGCAGGGCAGCGAGCCCTGCGAGAACGCCGCGACGCGATAGGGTTGTCATACGAGTGCCTCTTGTCTGCGGGGCCGAGACCTTTTGAGAAGCATCACGATGATGGCAATGTTAAGACCGTTCCATAAAATCCCGTTCACGAATGCCAATTGGTAGTTGCCTGTGACGTCATAGATCCACCCCGACATCCACCCACCCAAGGCCATGCCCAGAATGGTCATCATCATGACAAAACCCACGCGCGCACCAGCCTCTTGCGGAGGCATGTATTCGCGGACCACCAGCGCATAGCTGGGTACGATTCCACCTTGCGCCAGCCCAAACAGCATGCTGACGACATAAAGTGAGACCATCCCGTCATAAGGTAAGAACAGGAACAGGGCTATGCATTGCAGTATCGACCCGATGAGCAGTGTATGGACGCCACCCAACCGGTCAGCCACCAGGCCGGAAACGATGCGGCTCACCACGCCGCCCAGCAGCATCAGGGACAGCATCTCTGCGCCGACAGCGGGCCCATAGCCGAGACCTACGCAGTAGGACACGATGTGAACCTGCGGCATCGACATCGCCACGCAGCATCCAATGCCTGCCAGTCCAAGAATGTATTGCAACGCCCTTGGTGAGATTCCGACGCTGCGCGCATTGATCTTTGCAGTGGCAGCGGCGGTTGTGTGCGCCTCGACTGGGACCTGCCGGCGCAACAGCAGGGACAGGGGAATGACAACAACCAGTGTCAGTACCGCCAGTGTCAGATAGACTTGCTGCCAGCCATCCCGCGCCAGAATACCTGACAGCATAGTGGGCCAGATCGCCCCGGACAGATAGTTTCCGCTGGCGACCAGCGCCACGGCGATCCCGCGTCTGCGCATGAACCAGTGTGAGATATCGGCGATCAGGGGTCCAAAGCCGATCGAAGTGCCCAATCCCAGCAGCAAATGCGCGACGGACAGCAGGGCTATGTTAGGTGCAAGTGTTGCCAGCAGGTAGCTGATGGCGCTCAGGATCGATGCGCCTATCAATGCTTTGGTCACCCCCAACCGGTCCACCAACTGCCCCAGCCACATGTTACCCAGGGCAAAGCCGATCATGGCGAGCGTATAGGGCATCGACGCCTCGGCCCGCCCGGCACCGAATTGTGTTTCGACGGCGGGCATGACCACGATCACCGCCCACATCCCGACATTCGCCACGGCTGCGATGGCGAGCGTGATCAGAAGGCGAAGCCAGGAATAGCGGCTGTCATGGATTGGATGGCTCATGCCGCGACGCTAGGGTGCGGGCCAGGTTTTGACCAGTCACAAGTTGCGTGATCTTCGTGCTTTCACCCGAGGGTTCTTCTGGCTCAGTCAGCTGCCACGCGTCACGGCATTTGCGTCAGATCGGCCAGCCACATGGCATAGCTATTCGAGCGTTCAGCGCGACAAGATCAACTTACCATCGGCAAACTGAATGTTGGAAAAACGGTGCAGGTAATCCATGCCGAGCAACGACTTGTCCAAGTCGCCTTCGTTGATCCAAGCTGAGACGCCGTTGTCAAGGATCGGTCCCAGCGCGAGACTATCCAATTGCACAGGGGCCGTCCGCACCACTCCGTTCGCGGTCGACGCGCGGCCCAGATAATTCAGTTGGTCCAGATCAATGCCCACACGTTTGGCGTCCTGCGCGTTCAGGACGATCTGACTGGCGCCGGTGTCGACCAGAAAGGTGATGGGCTCTCCGTTCACCAGCATTGGCAGATAATAATGCCCGTCAAAGGCACGGGGAACTTCGATGGTGTTGCCGGACACCGCCATCTGAGGCGTGGTGCCCACGGTCGAGCGGATATCGTCCCAAAGCCCCACCAAAGCGACGACCCCAATGAAAATAAACACCCAGGCCATAACCTGCTGCAGGGTCTTGCCCAGCGACTGTCGGTTGTGGGTGAAGAACCACATCAGCAAGGCCGCGCCCAGCAAGACCAAATAGGTCAAACGCCCGATTTCATAACCATCCATACCGTCACCCGGAATAAGTCATCTTCATATTAATATGGGGTCTCACGACGCAAAGCCAAAGGCCTTGAGGCCATCCAGAATGAACTGAACCGAAAGGGCGGCCAACAGCATTCCAAGCAGACGAGTCAGGACATTTAGACCGGTTTTTCCCAACAGTCGCGCCACGGCGCCCGAGGTAAGATAGGTCACAAACACCATGGCAACGACAATGATCATCATGCCGATGACCACAAAAAGCCCCTCGATGCCCGGTTGCTGACCCGCCAGAAGGATCATGGTGGCAATGGCTCCGGGTCCGGCGATCAGGGGGATGCCCAACGGAAAGACCGACGGGTCGGGGTGTTCTTCTTCTTCGGCGCTGTTTTCTCGTCGTTTGGTGCGACGTTCAAACAACATGTCCAGCGCGGTCAGGAACAGCAGAACGCCGCCCGCCACGCGAAACGCTTCCATCGAGATGCCGACAAAGCCCAGCACAGCCTCGCCGAAAGCTGCGAACATGGCCAGAATACCCGCCGCCGTTAGGCAGGCCCGGACAGCGATGGCTCGCCGCATGCTTTTATCCATGCCCTGCGTCAACGCCACAAAGATCGGCGTCTGAGCCGGAGGGTCTATTACCACAAGCAATGTGGTGAATGACGTAATCAGGAACGCTGTTTCGATCATGTATCGGCAGCTTTCTGAAGGTTTTTCAAGACATCAACAGCTTTCGTCGCCAAGTCGCCCGGAACGTAGACATGGTCATGGTGAAATCCTGCAACCATATTGGCTGGAATGCCAGCCTGCGCCAGGGCAGTGGAAACTGCAGCCGTCAATCCGACGCCTTCAAGCGAAGAATGGACCTGAAGAGTGATGCAGCGCATTGCGACTGCATCCCCGTTCGCCGCATTGATCGGTACAATAAGGGAAAGACCTTCATCTTCCACACAGCTGGCCCGAGTTCCGACTGGCCATTTTTTACCCTCTGGCCATAGAGTAAAGGCATATAAACCGGGCTGCAGTTTTGGCTCCATGCCAGCGATCATCGCCTGCGTCTCTTTAACCGGAATTGGGCTCATCTTGTCACCTCTTCACGTTCCAAGCGCTCGGCGGCGGCGACCCAAAGGGTTTCGGCCTTTTCCATCGCATCTGTGACTTCGGCAAACTTCCGGTTCCATACTTCCAGATCGCTGACGCGATCGTCTTCGTAGAGCGCTGGATCGGCCAGCTTAGCCGAGAGTTTGTCCTGCATCTCTGCGAGTTTCGCAATCCTGTCCTCGCATTTGCGAAGATCGGCGCGTAGGGCCAGAACCGCTTCTCGGGACTGACGTTTGGGTTTTGCCGTCGGTTGCTTGGTTTTGGCTGGTTTGTCACGGCCCAGCAGTAGCGAGCGATAGGCTTCGAGATCACCTTCGAACGGATTGACCGTTCCATCCGACACCAGCCAAAGGCGATCAGCGACCAATCCAAGCAAGTGCATGTCGTGGCTGACCAGAATGACGGCACCGGAATAGGCCGTCAGCGCCTCGACCAAGGCTTCGCGGCTTTCGATGTCCAGATGGTTGGTCGGCTCATCAAGGATCAGCATATGCGGTGCGTCGATGGTGGCGATCAGCAGTGACAGGCGCGCCTTTTGACCACCTGACAGGCGACCGACCTCGGTTATCGCCTGATCGGCCCCCAGGCCGAACCCGGCCAGGCGTGAGCGCCACTTACCGGGGGCTTCGTCGGGGCGCATGCGGCGCAGGTGGTCCAGCGGTGTTTCGTCCACATGCAACTCATCCACCTGATGCTGCGCGAAATAGCCGATGCGCAGCTTACTGCTGCGGGTCATTTTGCCCGCCATCAGGGGCAGGCGATCCGATAGCAGTTTTGACAGGGTCGATTTGCCTTGTCCGTTTTTGCCCAGCAAGGCGATGCGGTCATCTTGATCGATACGCAGGTTCAAATGGCGCAGCACTTCGGTGTCGCCATACCCGGTTACACCGCTCTCCAATTGTATGATCGGCGGAGAAAGCTCCTCAGGCTCCGGGAAGGAAAAGGCGCGCAGCGCGGCTTCTTGCGGGGTAGAGACCAATTGAATGCGTTCGATCATCTTCAGCCGCGATTGGGCCTGTACCGCTTTGGAGGCTTTATATCGAAACCGATCCACAAAGCTTTGCAAGTGGGCGATACGCGCCTTGGACTTTGCATTCTCGGATTCCGCCTGCGCCAGTCGTTCGGCACGGCGTTCCGCGAATTTATCATAGGGTACCGCGTAGTAAGTGAGCTTGCGGTCTTCCAGATGCAGGATCGATCCAACTGCGCGGTTCAGCAACCCGCGGTCGTGGCTGATGATGATGACAGTGTGCGGATACTTGGCCAGATAGCTTTCCAGCCACAGCGCGCCTTCAAGATCCAGATAGTTGGTCGGTTCGTCCAGCAGCAACAGATCAGGCTGCGAAAACAGCACAGCCGCCAATGCAACGCGCATCCGCCAGCCGCCCGAAAAGTCCGAGCAGGGTTTCAGTTGATCCTCGTCATCAAAACCGAGGCCCTTGAGGATCGACGCCGCGCGCGCCTCGGCGGACCAGGCGTCGATATCCACCAGCCGGGTCTGGATTTCGGCGATGCGATTGGGGTCGGTCGCGCTGTCCGCTTCGACCATCAAAGCGCTGCGCTCGGTATCCGCGGCCAGGACCGTGTTGATCAGCGAGACATCGGAGGAGGGAACCTCTTGCGCCACGCCGCCAATCCGCGCCCGTTTTGGAAGCGCGATATCGCCCGATTCCAGTGCCAATTCGCCCCGGATCAGCCGGAACAAGGTGGTCTTCCCGGTGCCGTTACGCCCCACAAGACCTACCTTGTGGCCATCAGGAATGGTGGCACTGGCCCCGTCAATAAGGGGGCGGCCTTCGACGGCATAAGTGATATTTTCGATCCGTAACATAGGGCGCTCTTAACAGAGCGTTGATGGCGCCGCCAGAGCCTGCCATGTTCAAGGTGCAAGGGATGTGTTAGCGCTGTTCCGGTTGGCATTTTACAACGGTTTTCGTCATGCGCCCGGCTCAATCGCCCCCATCTCTGGTCACACTGGTCTTTGCAACAGCCCTATCGGTGTTGTCACTGAACATGTTCCTGCCGTCACTCGCACGGATGGGAGAGGATTTTCAGGTCGACTATGCCGTGGTGAATCTGTCGATCGCAGGGTATCTGGCAGTATCCGCCGTACTGCAACTGATCATGGGGCCTTTGTCAGATCGATATGGGCGGCGGCCTGTGTTGTTGATCTGCATGGCGATCTTTGCGTGCGCGTCCGTCGGATGCGTAATGGCCGAGTCGATCTGGGTATTCCTGGGGTTTCGTTTACTGCAGGCTGCGGTCGTTGCTGGGCCTGTCTTATCCAGCGCCTCCATCCGCGACATGTATCCCCCAAATGAGGCCGCCAGCAAGCTGGGCTATGTGGCAATGGCTATGGCACTGGCACCCATGCTTGGACCAATGCTCGGCGGCGCGTTGGATTCGCTCTTTGGATGGCGCGCCGGGTTTGTTCTGTATTCGACACTGGGGGCAGGGATGCTGGCGCTGCTTTGGGCGGATATGGGTGAAACCAATACAGATCGATCATCAACCTTTGCTGCGCAACTTCGCGAATACCCGCACCTGTTCCGGGCGCGCAGGTTTTGGGGCTACGCCTTGTGTGCAGCGTTTTCGATCGGTGGGTTTTACAGTTTCATCACCGGTGCGCCATTGGTGGCGGCGGCGTGGTTCGATCTTAGCCCTGCGATGCTGGGATTGGGGATCGGAATCATCACCGGAGGTTTCATGGTCGGTAACTTCATCACCGGGCGTATTGCGGCGAGGACGAGACTGACAACAATGATCTTGATTGGACGCGTGATTGCGTCTGTAGGGCCGTTCTGCGGATTGCTGCTTTTTCTGTCGGGTCTTGGTTCGGTCTGGGTTTTCTTCGGCTCGGCCATCTTTGTGGGCTTCGGCAATGGCCTGACAAACGCCAACGCCTCGGCCGGGTTGATGTCTGTCCGCCCCAAGCTTGCAGGCAGTGCAGCAGGCCTGTCTGGCGCAATGATCGTTGCATTTGGGGCTGTGCTGACGACCCTAACCGGCGCACTGGTCAGCGCAGAAAACGGACCGTTCCTGGTGTTGGGAATGATGTGTGCCAGCAGCTTCGCTGGTTTATTGGCGGTGCTCTATGTATGCTGGGTCGACCTTCGCGACCCGTTGCCGGATACAATCTAACGGTCAATCAATTGGGCGGCCCATCATTCCACTTTTCACGAAGCCAATACCATGTTACGCGGCGCGCGATGGATTTCGGCGCGAACCCCGCGCCATCACGTAAGGAGAGGCCGACATGGCACTGGAACGCACATTTTCGATCATCAAACCTGATGCAACCCGCCGCAACCTGACAGGCAAGATCAACGCCAAATTCGAAGACGCAGGTCTGCGCATCGTCGCGCAAAAGCGTATCCACATGACCAAAGCCCAGGCTGGCAAGTTCTATGACGTGCATGCCGAGCGTCCGTTCTACGACGAACTGTGCGAATTCATGTCGTCCGAGCCGGTCATTGTTCAGGTTCTGGAAGGCGAAGGCGCCATTGCAAAGAACCGCGAAGTCATGGGCGCAACCAATCCCGCAGACGCAGCGCCCGGCACCATCCGCGCTGAATTCGCTGAATCTGTTGGCGAAAACTCGGTTCACGGGTCGGACGCACCGGAAACAGCGGCCGTCGAGATCGCCTATTTCTTTTCGGGCATCGAACTGGTTGGCTAATCCGCCATTCTAAAAGAATTTGAGGGCCGTATCCGTTGTTGGGTGCGGCCTTTTTTGTGGCCAATCAATCCAGCTTGAGATCGTTGGCCGCAACACGCACGCCGATCGCATCCAGTTCTGAAATCATCTGGTTTTCTGGTGCTGGACGCGCACTGGCCTTGATCGCGTCGAACCTCTGCCGCAGGGCTTTTTTCTCGTCACCTTTGCAATCGTTCCAAGGGCGACCCTGCAACCCCATGACCAGCACATAGTACCCAATGAAATGGGCCTTGGTACCGGACCGCAGCAATCGGCTATAGGCCTCATCGGCGCCCAACTCTCGCAATTCGTCTGCTGAATGAATACCAGCTTCTGCGCAGGCCTGTTCAAAAGCCGGACCAAGGTTTCGAATGGTTGAGACAGGATCAGTCATTTTCTTGTCTTAGCCTCGCAGTCTTTAGCTGTCACCCGCGTATTGATGAGTTCAGTCCAGATTATTGTTGATAGGCAGATTGAACTGCGTTCTCATGCTTTCATTGAGGTCAGTACGCATCATGACAGACCTCGGAGAGGCAATTCATGAAGATGAAAAATGCAGGGTTTTTCGTACTGCCATTCCTGTTTAATGAAACAACACTCGACCAGATGCCTGAACATCTTTCGGTCAAAATCGAACCCAATTCCGCACCAAGATCTTTCACGTTGTTAGACTGTCATGATCAATCGCTAAGGGCCAAGGGTCGGTTTTTGATCCAGAGCGATGGGATGTTGCAGCTTTTGCGAAGCGATGGGCAGTCATTCATCCAACACTGCGAAGCTAAAGACCAGTTTGCCCAGGATCTGCCAGCTGGTCCTGTAAGCAGTGCATTGAAAGGATTCCCGGTTCTGCGGGCGTTGATCGCAGTCGGGCAGGGCGAAATCCAAACCAACTCGTTGGCCATTCTGGATGATCTGCAAAAGACACAAGTACGCGGTTCTGTTTGGTCGATGTCGACGGATGTTGGCCAAGTGACCGTTGTCGGGATCGAAAAGTTGCGCGGATACGAACGGGTGTTTGCAAAGGTCTGTGCAGCTCTGGCCGAGAAAGCGGCAAAAGATGAACGGTTCGAAGCGGTGTATCAGGGGCTTTTTCCCGATATGCGCCCCTATCATGCCAAGCCCGATATTCATCTTGGCAAAAACGAACCCTCAATCGAGGTCGCTGCCGATATCATCCGCACATACTTGGCGGTCGCACGGCAAAACGAAGAAGGCGTGATCGCGGACACCGATACCGAATTCCTGCATGACTACCGCGTCTCGCTACGGAAAATCCGCTCGGTCATTAGTTTGTTCAAAGGGGTGTTTTCTGAAAGTCAGACCGTTGAACTAAAGCGGCTCTTTTCAGAGCTCATGGCATCGACGGGACGTATGCGCGATCTCGATGTCTATCTTTTAGAAAAAGACATGTATTTCAAACTGATCCCGCCTAATCTTCATGCAGGATTGCAAACAATGTTTGAACAATTTCAGGAAGAGCGCGGGCAGGAATTTACTCGCTTGAAGCGGCGGTTACGAAGCGCCGCATACGACAAGACAATGAAGGATCTGAGCGCAGTATTTGACGGCCCCAGTCAATTGGAACCGGGCAAAAATGCACAGCGCGGGGCTTATGAATACGCCTGCGCGTTGATCTGGAAACGTTATCGCAAGGTCTGCAAACTGGCGCGCAGCATCAGCGAAAACACACCGGATGATCTGGTGCATGATCTTCGGATCGACTGCAAGAAATTGCGATATTTGATGGAGTTCTTTGTGCCACTGTTCGACGCCAAAGACTTCAAAGCCATCATCAAGCCATTGAAAAGGCTGCAGGATAACCTTGGCCTGTTTAACGACTTCTCAGTACAGCAAGCGGCTTTGCTGAGTTTTGTTTCCCGTTACAGCACGACACAAGGTCGCGTTGATGCGCAGATCGGACTGGCCGCGGGTGGCCTTATCGCCATGATGAATCAACGCCAACGGGCCGAGCGGGATCGGGTTATGTCGAGCTTTCAGCAATTCGATGGGCCGGACATTCGACATCTGTTTCGCAGCTTGTTTCATCAGACAGAGGAGTGAGGGATGAAGATCATTGCCTGCTACAGCAACAAAGGGGGCGTCGGCAAAACCGCGACGTCGGTGAATTTAGCCCATGCCTATGCGCAGGCAGGCAAACAGGTCTTGCTGTGCGATCTTGATCCGCAAGGTGCCTCAAGCTTCTATTTTCGGGTCAAACCCTCGAAAAAACTGACCGAAGCCCGTTTTTTCGAAGACGTCAAACGGTTCACGAACGCCATTAGGGCCAGCGACTTCGAAGGGTTGGACGTGCTGCCCGCCAACCTGACCTTTCGCGACTTCGATGTGTTTTTGTGTCGAATGCGGAACAAACGCTCGCGCCTGAAAAAAGCCCTAACGTCGGCTGGCAGCGACTATGACGTGATTGTGTTGGACTGCCCTCCGAATTTTTCGACCCTGTCCGAGAACATCTTTAAGGCGGCAGATGAGATCATTGTGCCCGTCATCCCAACGACATTGTCAGAACGGACATTCGAACAGCTGATACGCTTTTTTGACGAAAACAAACTGAGAAAGAAAAAGCTGCGAGCGTTCTTTTCCATGGTGCAACTGCGCAAGACTCTGCACCACGAGACAATGGAGAATATGCGCACGGCGTATAGTAAGCGGTTCCTGCAGACCTCTGTACCTTTCGCGGCAGACATCGAAAAAATGGGGCAGCATCGCGCACCGGTCAGTACCTATGCCGGGCGCAGCCCGGCCAGTGCTGCGTATCAAGCGTTGTATGGCGAGTTGGAAAACGGAGTGGTGTCATCCAAATGAGTATGGAAATCGAACGCAAGTTTCTTGTCGCAGAGCTGCCAGATCTGAGCGGGACGCAAAAAGCACTGGTGCGTCAGGGGTATTTGACGTCACCAGATGATTCAACCGAGCTGCGATTGCGCCAGAAAAATGACAGTTATTTCCTGACGCTCAAAGGCGGAGGTAACCTGGCGCGGGTTGAGCGTGAAGCCGAAATCTCGGCCGAGCAATTCGAGACATTCTGGCCTGAAACCAAAGGGCGGCGGGTCGAAAAAGAGCGCTATACCGGACACTTGCCTGACGGGCACATTTTTGAACTGGACGTGTTTTCCGGCGATCTGGCACCTTTGCGATTGGTCGAAGTTGAGTTTGCTACAGAAGCCGAGGCGCTGTCATATATCCCACCAACCTGGTTCGGTGCGGATGTGACAGAAGATAAACGCTATAAAAACAAGATGATGGCAATCGAGGGTGTGCCGACCTAGGGTCGATGCGCCAGATTGAGTGTTGTTTCAAGACCGGGCTCACAGTTGCGCGCCACGAACCCACCACCATGCATGTGAGAAATGGCTGCCACCAGGGCCAGCCCCAGGCCCGCGTTGCGTTCGGTGCGTGCCGGATCAAGCGTCACAAAAGGCAATTGCAGCCGGGATAGATCTTCCGCCGGAACACCGGGTCCTCGGTCGCGGACACTCAGACGTGTGAAACCACCATCCTCGGCAATCGAGATCGTGACGACTGTTTCTTCCGGGGCATAACGCATAGCGTTTTCGAGCAGGTTGGACAAAGCCTGTGACAACAGTGGGCGATGTCCCTGAATAGGGGCGGCCTGACCGGTGATTTCTAGCCGGATGCCCTGATCTGCCGCGACGGGCTCATAAAGTTCGACCACGTCGCTTACCAACTGTTGCAGATCCACCTCTTCGAACTGCTCTCGGCCCAGACCAGCCTCGGCGCGCGATATTTCGGTCAATTGTCCCAACACCCTCAGAACATGGTCAATTTCGCCGGTTGCACGGGCGATATCGATCTCTCGTTCCTGATCGCTTTTGCTGGGGTCTGCTAAGGCCTCGACCCTCTGCCGCAGTCGGGACAACGGGGACCGCAGATCATGGGCAATCGAGTTGGACGTTGTGCGCAGGTTGCTGACCAACTCTTCGATCCGGTCAAGCATGTTGTTCAGTGTCCCGGCGACTTGATCGAACTCATCTCCGGTTCCGCGCAGTGGCATGCGTCTGGATAGATCGCCCGAAACGATATTGTCGGCCGTATTGGCGATGTCGGACAGCCGAGAGAACACCAGACGGGTAAAAAGCCAGCCTGTCAAAACACTCAGAACCAGCGCAATTCCCAGGGCCAAAACAACTGAGCGCAACAAGACCCGGTCGAATTGCTGGCGCGCAACGGCGTCCCGCCCGACAAGTAAACGCTCGCGACCAGGTAGCCGAATGGAGGCTGCAGAGACAGGCACCAGTTGATCGTTGTCAGCGCGGCGCAGTTCCAGATCAACCCAGCCACTCCCAGCTGTGATGTCCGCGGGCCAGTACTTCAGGTTTCCGACAAGTTTGACGCCGTTTCGGTCCGTCAAAAGATACAATGCATCCCGTTCCGAGGCACTCGGCAAGCGCCGCTCGATGGCTGATATCAGGCCGATCAACCCGCGCCTTTCGTATTCATCTGCCAACCCGGTTAGTTCTGCGGACACGACCGATCGTGTTTCGGATTCAATGCTGCGATTGGCTGTTACATAGACCAACGCCAATACTGTTGCCGTCAGAATGGTGCTGAGAACCATACTGGCGGCAACAAGACGAGTCCGTGAATTATTTAGGGAAAGCCGTAGGTTATCCATCAGACATCATGTAACCCGCTCCGCGGACGGTTTCAATCAACGGTATGTCTCCGCCTTCGTCAAGCTGACGCCTAAGCTTAGAGATATGAACGTCGACCACATTGGTGTTGGGGTCAAAATGATAATCCCAAACCCCTTCCAGAAGCATGGTGCGTGACACCACACGGTTTTTGCGGCGCAGGAAAAACTCAAGAATCTGGAACTCGCGCGGGGTCAGAGTGATTTCATATCCGTTGCGGGTAACCTTACGGGTCAGCAGATCCATCTCAAGGTCTTTGCAGGTGAGGGTAGGCGTCTCCTCGGCCTCTTGCGGGCGGCGCAACAATGCTTCGATTCGGGCGTGCAGCTCCTGAAAGGAGAAGGGTTTGACAAGATAGTCATCTGCGCCGGACCGTAACCCTTTGACGCGTTCGTCCACCGCGCTCATGGCGGTCAGCATCAGAACCGGCGTCTTAAGACCGGCCGCACGCATGGATTTGATCAGGGACAGCCCATCCAACCCGGGCAACATCCGGTCCAGAACGACCGCATCAAAGCCACCATCTGTGGCGTGATACAATCCTTCGCGGCCGTCGGCGGCAGCTTCGACCACATACCCTTCTTCGCCAAACCCTTTGGCGATGAACTCACGGGTATCTTCATCGTCTTCGACAATTAGCAGGCGACGGCTCATGATCGGGGATCCTTTCTATCGGGATTTAAACACAATTTTTGAACAAAGCACATGGTTTGGTCTTGCCGGATGCGCCCTGTGCACATCCGGCAAGCCCGACGGATCGCGGACAAATCAAATCCGCCGGGGTGAGGCGCGCGCCAGATTTCCCCATCATGTGGCGCGCGCGGCTCTCGGGTCAGGCGATCTCAACGGCGACAAAGATTTGGCTGCCGCCCCGATTGATCAGCACCAGTGCCGGGTCGGTTTTTTCGCTGTCTAACGCAGCCTTCAACGCGTCCGGCGTCGCGGTGTCTTGAGACCCGAGTTTTACGATCACATCGCCACGTTGCAGACCCGCTTTGGCCGCCGGGCTATCGGGCTTCAGGTCGGTGACAACCACACCATCCACGGTGTCTCCAACGCCCATTTCAGCCCGGGCTGCTTCCGTCAACGGTGCAACGGTTACGCCTAACGCGGTGCCTGACACATTGTTGTCAACTGTGCGGTCCACGTCTGCCTCGGCAGTCTGGTATTGGCCGATTGTCAGTTCCAACTTTTCCTGTTTGCCGTCGCGCAGGACGGTCAGAACACTGTTGGTGCCGACTTTGGTGGTTCCAACCAGAATGGGCAGATCGCGGCTTGAATCAACGGCGTCGTCATTGAACGACAAAATCACGTCGCCTTGCAGCAATACACCATCCGCCGGGCTGCCAGAGACAACATCGGAAACCAGCGCACCGCTTGACGCCTCAATACCAAGGGCAGCCGCAAGCTCTGGGCTGACGTTCTGGATCGATACGCCCAGCCAGCCGCGGCTGATCTCACCATCGTCACGCAGATCGGTTGTGATATGGTCGACGATGTTGGACGTGACAGCAAAACCAAGACCGACCGAGCCGCCGCTGGGCGAATAGATGGCCGAATTCACGCCAACCACTTCGCCTTCCATGTTGAACAGGGGCCCGCCTGAGTTGCCTTTGTTGATGGCCGCGTCCGTTTGAATGAATTCGGCATAAGGTCCTTGTGAGATGCTGCGCCCTTTGGCCGAAACGATGCCTGTAGTGACGGTCGAGCTCAGTCCGAAGGGGTTGCCAATCGCTACGACATCTTCACCGACGCGGATGACATCGCTGTCGCCCAGATCTACGGCCTGAAGGCTTTCGCCCGCATCGATCTTAAGTACGGCAAGATCGGTCAGTGGGTCGGTTCCTACCACTTCGGCTTCGAATTCACGGTCGTCGCTCAGCCTTACGGTGACGGTGGACGCGTTGTCGACGACATGATGATTGGTGACAATGTAACCTTCCTCATCCAGGACAAAACCTGATCCCAAACCCTGTGACGGTCCACGTTCAGGTGTGTTGAATCCTTCGGGTCCGCCGAAGCGTTTGAAGAACTCTCCGAACGGGTGGCTCTCTAAATCGAAGTCCTGGCTCTGCGTTGGTGTTGTTGTGGCGTCTTGTTCAGCAATGATTGTCACAACCGATGGCGATACAGCCTCGACCAGATCGGCCAATGCTTCGTCCGCCAACGAGGGCAGGGCGGTGGTTGCAAGCATTGCGGCGCTCAGGGCGCTGACGCCCATCCAGTTGGATGCACGCGGTAAAAGAAGCGAGGATTTGCGGGTGCTCATTTTGGTCTCCTGTTTGATGCGCACGATGTCGGCCGCGCGTTGAAACAAGACATGGATGACCAATCTTTGCCGTTCCTGACCGATCAATTAAGAAAACTTAATTTTGCCATAAATCCGGTGTCTACTTCCGGCGAAGATGGCAGAGGATTCGAAAAATCCGTCTGTTTTAGGCTGCGCGAATCAGAGGATTGTTGCCGAAACAGCTGTCAAACTTTCAAACAAGTTGAATTGGTTATGTTTCGCTTACAGTTGAAACGTCGTTTTTGCGCGATCATAGGTCATCGACTTAAGGTTGTAGGGGTTGATCGAAACCCGTCAATTTTTCCAGTAAATAACCTGAAGAGTTAGCATAATGAGCAATACGTTAATGCTTAATTGGGTTTGCACTCAGAGGCGGAAAATGTTGTCAACTTAAAGCTGAATCACCTCAGGCGAGATGTTGCGCAAAAGCCAACCGCGTTTGGCCAAAATTAACCGTTTCTTCCAATTTTACGTTGTTTCGAGGCATCGGATCGGCAAATATGAACTTGCCCAGTTACGGAGGGCCTGAGGCGCTAGGGGGTGCCGATGGCTAGCTCGATCATTTATGAGCGCTAGCAGCATGTTAACGAGGGGGTCTTGTTTAGGTTTTGCGGCTCCATACCAATGTGTCTTCAAAGGCAAGTTGGTCGCGCTTATTTGATTGGTGAAAAGTGGTAGTCCTAATTTGGGTAGCCGGCCCGGTCTTAAATGACCGGGCCGCGCTCATTTAAAGGGTCCGGTTTGCCTGCCAGGCGTCCCAGTCTTCCTCGGTATCCAAATCTCGCAATGCGTGCTGTCCGGGCAAGCTCACCAGATGCACTTTGTCTTTGTGTGCTTGCACGACTGATTGCGCTCCCTCGTCTCCTTGCAGTTTGCCGAGTTGAGTGAACAGGCTGCGGTCGAACAGGACGGGATGGCCGGGTTTACCTTTGTCAGTCGCACCGCGCCAGATCAGATAGTCTGGCTGGTCTTTGCGCGCGCCAATCACAGTGGCCAAATCCACAGAGGTTAATTCAGGTAGATCTGCCAACATCACCAAAACGGCTGGGGCTTGAGTGGTTACATGCCGCAAGGCCCCGCGTAGGCTGGCATTCATGCCCTCTGCCGCGTCAGCGATTGGAACGCGCAGTATTTCAAGATCTGCCAAAATATCAAACCGAGGATGAGGGCGCGGAGGCAGGGCGACAATGACAGGACCAGCAGTCATTGCGATCTCGGTCGATCGTCGCACCAATGGTACGCCATCGACCTCTTTCATCAGCTTGTCGGCACCGCCCATGCGACGGGATTGTCCTGCGGCCAGCATTATGACGGGAATATCGTTCATCCCGTCACCATGCCTTTGGCAGATCGACAAGTCATCCCCTCATGCGGCGACCATCCGGATCAAACAGTGGTTTTGAGATAACACGGGCTTTTCGCATCTTGCCCAGGATCTCAATTTCGACTTCCAACCCATCAGTGGCGCGCTCTGTTGGCAAAAAGCCCAGCGCGACGGATGTTTGCGCGAAATGGGAATATCCCCCCGATGTGCAGAACCCGACAACTGTTCCATTCAGCCAAATCGGCTCATACGCATTGACGTCGGCATCGTCTGCATCAACCTGAAATGCCACCAACTTGCGTGCACTACCCGTGGATTTTTCGACTTCTGCCGCCGCGCGGCCAATGAAGTCTGTGTTTTTGGAAAACGAGATGAACCGGTCCAAACCGGTTTCCGCAGCTGTGTAGTCGGGTGAGAACTCTCGCATCCATGACCCGAAGAACTTGTCCAAACGCAGGGACATCATCGCACGCATGCCAAACGGCACCATGCCATGCGGTTCGCCCGCCTGCCACAACGTCCACCACAGCTGCCGCTGAGCTATCGGGTCACAGTAGATTTCATAACCGAGATCACCTGTGTAGCTGACCCTTTGCACGATGCAATCAGTCATGCCGATGGTCATCGGGCGCACATCCAGAAATGTGAGGTCTGACATATCGTCACGCGTACAGCTTTCCAAAACCCGATTGGCTTTTGGCCCGGCAATCTGAAAGCCGTTCAACCGATCGCTGATGTTTTCAATTGTGACACCGTTCTCTTGATGCTCTTGGAGCCAGCGCATGTGAAAAGCCTGACTTCCATAAGAGGCGGTCAGTTGGAACGTGACCTCATCCAGACAAGAGACCGTAAAATCGCCAATCAACTTGCCCTTGGGCGACAGCATCGGTGTCAGGGACACACGGCCTGGCTGGGGGATACGCCCGGCCATGACCCGATCGAGCCAGTTTCGCGCGGAAGGTCCGTTGATGCGGTATTTGCCAAAATTGTGGACTTCGTTGATCCCGACGCCTTCACGCACCGCGAGCACTTCGCGGCCTATTGCCTTGAACGCGTCTGACCGGCGGAAGGATGGGGTTTCGTACCCGGGCTCATCGTCTTGGGCAAAGTAGTTTGGAACCTCCAGCCCGTATTGCTGACCCCATACGGCGCCCAGATCGCTGAAGATGTCATACATCGGCGTGGTGCGGTTGGGGCGTGCGGCGGGGAGTTCCTCGTTCGGGTAGGCGACGCTGAAACGTTTTTGATAGTTTTCGATCACCTTGGGGCGGGTGTAACCCGGGCTGATCCAATCGCCAAAACGGGCCACATCCATGGCAAAGACGTCGCGTTCTGGTTCGCCCTCGATCATCCACTGTGCCAATGTCAGTCCAACGCCACCACCCTGACTGAATCCGGCCATCACGCCACAAGCCGACCAATAGTTTCGCATCCCGGGGACCGGGCCGACCAGAGGGTTGCCGTCAGGGGCAAAGGTGAACGGGCCGTGGATCACTGATTTGACACCCGCCTCGGCCAGCACCGGAAAGCGCTTGTAGGCAAATTCGATACTGTCGGTGATCTTGTCATAGTTATCGGGCAGGAGCTCATGGCCGAAATCCCACGGTGTGCCATCGACCGCCCACGGTTTACAGGTTTGCTCGTAGAACCCGATACACAGGCCCCGGCCTTCCTGACGCAAATAGCTCTCACCAGCAGGGTCCATCACATGCGGGTGTTCACCTCCGGCATCGATGATGGTTTCGATTTGTGGGATCGCATCAGTGACCAGATATTGATGCTCCATCGGGTGCAGCGGGAAGTAGACTCCGGCCATTGCACCGACCTCGCGGGCCCACAATCCGCCTGCATTGACGATGTGATCCGCGTGGATCGTGCCGTTGTCGGTGACCACATCCCACGTCCCATCAGGACGCTGGTTGGTTTCTCGCACCAAACAGTGGGTTTCAATCGTGGCTCCGCCCATACGCGCGGCTTTAGCATAGGCGTGGGTTGTGCCGGACGGGTCAAGATGGCCGTCCAGCGGATCGTAAAGCGCTCCGATGATGCCGTCCGTATTGGTGATCGGGGCGATCTTCTTGATTTGATCGGGGCCGACTATTTCCGTCTCAAGCCCCATGAACCGGTGCTTGGCCCGTTCCGCCAAAAGCATATCGAACCGGTCCTGGTTGTCGGCCAATGTTACACCACCGACATGGTGTAGCCCGCAGGACATGCCGGTGATCTCCTCCAGCTCCTTATACAGCCTGATTGTGTAGCCCTGCAGCGCCGCCATATTGGTGTCGCCGTTCAGCGTGTGAAATCCACCCGCCGCGTGCCAGGTCGAGCCTGAGGTCAGCTCGGACCGTTCCAACAGCATCACGTCGGACCACCCCAGTTTGGTCAGGTGATACAGAACAGAACAACCGACGACACCGCCGCCTATGACTGCCACACGGGTTTCGAGTTTCATGGAATTCTCCGAACTATTTTTGTCAGTCTGATCGGAGGGGGCGAGGACGCAATATCAAATACGACAAAACCTGTCGCTTAGGGAGATTACGCCAAAGCCAAAACCGGCACTAAATTACGTGCCGATCCTGATTGTCTGTAAAAGTATCACAAAGGGCGGATCTTGAGGCCGGTAACGCGATTTCCTTCGCGCGCGGTCACTTCGAACCGGAACCCGTGGAATGAGAAGACCTGACCCACAACCGGAATCATCTGCGCCTCGTGAATGACTAGCCCGGCCAGTGTATTGGCCTCTTCATCGGGCAGAGACCAATCCAGCGCGCGGTTGACATCGCGGATTGTCATGGCGCCTTCGACCAGGAATTGGCCGTCATCTGTGCGGGTCACAGGAACTTCTTCATCGATGTCAAACTCATCAGCGATTTCACCAACGATCTCTTCAAGAATATCTTCCAAAGTGATCAGGCCACGAAGTGATCCATACTCATCAACGACCAGTGCAAAGTGGCTGTGCATGCGCAGGAATTCCCGCATCTGGTCGTCAAGCGTTGTTGTTTCCGGGACGAAATACGGGTCATTCGCCACTTTGGAGATGTCGAACGACTTAAGTCGGCTAGGGTCTCCATCTGTGCCCCCGGCTTGCGCATACATCGCACGAAACAGGTCTTTTGCATGGACGACCCCCACGATGTTCTCAGGTTCGTCCCGAAACACAGGCAAACGCGTGTGCGGGCTTTCCAGGCATTGTCTCAGGATCGCCTCGGGTGCCGCGTCCGCATCGATCATTTCGATATTCGAGCGGTGCAACATGATCTCTTCAACAGCTCTCTCACCCAGATCTAGCGCACCCAGAATGCGGTCCCGATCTTCTTTTTCAACGACGCCTTCTGAATGGCCCAATTGCAACGCGCCTGCGATTTCTTCGCGCACGGCAAGAATGTTGCTGTCGGGATCGATCTGCACACCAAACAGGCGCAATACACCGCGCACCAAAAGACGCACCGCCGCCACGATGGGTGAGAAGACGGTCACAACGACACTGATAATTGGTGCCACAGCGGAGGCTGCTTTTTCCGAGTTCGTGATGGCATAGGTCTTCGGCAAAACTTCGGCAAAGATCAGAACCAATAGGGTCATGACCAGTGTCGCCAGCGCCACGCCGCTTTCACCGAAAAGTCGCGTGAACAGGGCAGTGGCCAGTGATGCCGCCAGAATGTTGACAAGGTTGTTGCCCAGCAGAACCGACCCGATCAGGCGTTCATTGTCGTCGGTCAGTTTCAGAGCCTTTTGTGCGCCACGCGAGCCTTTGTCGGCCTGCGCACGCAGTTTCCCGCGTGAAGACGCGGTCAATGCGGTTTCAGATCCCGAGAAAAAGCCCGACAGGAAAAGCAAAAGCACAATAGCGCCTGAGGTTACCCAAAAGGCGCTGTCGATCAGGGAAGAATCAGGTTCCATCGGTCCTTGTTTGTTCGTGTTCCTGCATTCGTTATGGGGATGCTGCCCCGTCCGATCAAGGGGTTAGCCCTTTTCAGCGTCGGGGTCTTTCGTCAGCGGGTGATGCTGCAACACCAGTTCAGCCAGACGTTCGTCGAGAACATGGGTGTAAATCTCGGTCGTGGCTACGTCAGCATGGCCAAGAAGCGTTTGGATTGAACGCAAATCCGCGCCGTTGGCCAGCAGGTGTGTCGCAAAGGCGTGCCGCAGGGTGTGAGGGGTGACTTTTTCCGGCGAAACGCCGCCTTGAACCGCCAATTCTTTGACCAGCAGAAAAAACCGATGCCGTGTCAGGTGCCCGGATTTGCCACGTGACGGAAACAGGAAACGAGACTGTTGACCACCATCTGCTACAGTCTGATCTTCAGCTTGATCGCGCACGCTCAACCATGCCGTAAGTGCATCGCGGGCAGGTGGCGACAGGGGCACCATGCGTTCTTTTCCCCCCTTGCCCAGAACCAATAGCATCCGGGGATCACCGCGCGCCGACGAGACGGGCAGCGACACGAGCTCGGTCACACGCATGCCCGTGGCATAGAGTACTTCCATCATACAGGTATTGCGCACCCGGTCCGCCTTGCTGCGTCCGGTCGTTCTTGCGGCCTCAAGCAGGCGATCCACTTCGGGTACATCCAGTGTTTTTGGCAGGCGTTTCTGCCGACCCGGACCCTTGATCTGAATAGCGGGGTTCGCGTCGCGCCAGCCTTCCTCGAACGCAAAGCGAAATAGCTGCTTGATTGCCGACAGCCGCCGGGCGCGGGTGGATCGCGACAGACCCTGCGCATCACAATCGATCAGATAAGCTTCGATCTCGTCACGATCCGCTTGATCGAACCCCACTTTCCGATGGTCGAGCCAAGCTGCAAAGTCTTTCAAGTCTCGCCCATAGGCCAGTAATGTATTCGTAGCAGCGCCCAATTCGGCGGCCTGAGCCTGAAGAAACGTGGAAATCCACAGATTCTGTGAAGCCGGGGCGCCCATCGTCAACGATCTTGCAGGATCAGTAGATTAAGGGCCGCGCGTCGGGCCGTGTCTTCAAGGCCTACGCGTCGAAAGGCGGCGATCGCGGCAGTCAGATCCACTAAGTTACCGCGCGCGCCATGAGCAAACAGATGCATGGACTCCAGAATAGCCTCACCCAGCTGACCATTTGCCAACAAAGCATCAATGTCAGATGGAACAGGCGCGGCCCATTCGAAACCCTGTGACACAGCATCGGCCAGCGGGGATGGCGAAACCGCACGTCCCGGATCACCCTGAGCCAGAGCGACCAGGAACTGGGTGTCAGTTGAGCGATCGGGTGCTGCCAATGCAGCCTCTTCATAGAGCTCGGACAACATCAGAATGCGCCAGCGCAAGCTCTCTGTCGCGGGCACGGGCAAAGCGACACTTGCCAGACGGTTGGCGAACAGCTCGGCAAAAGAAACTTCGAGCCCAACACTGCGCATCTGTTTCCAAACTTGGGGTAGTGTTTTGCCGATTGCTTCGGGACTTCCGCTCTCCAGCGCGCTTTCAAAGCGTTGAATCGCTGCAACCCGATCCCAAACCGCACCAGACGCCGCCGGATCACGCTCGGTATAAAGACCCAGTAACTGATTTGGCGTCAAAGCCCCAATTCGTGTCAGACGTTCGGCTGCTTCGATCTGTGCTTTCCACCCGGCAACATCGCGCAAGTCCGCATTTGCAAACGCCCGAGGCAGCGGAGCCGATGGCAAGCGCTCTCCAATCGCTTCGAACAAACGGAAACTAAGCGGATCTGGGTCGTCCGGTTGGGGAAGATAGGCTGCGCCTTCGAACAATTCAGGGCTTAGGAACCGATCCAGAACCGCCAGCTCTTCGGGCGGCAGGATTTCCAACGCATGGGCTGCCTCAAGCGTTAGAGCCGCCGAAGCCCAATCGCCCCGTCGTGCCTTGCAGAACACCTGCGCGGCATAGTTCTGCGACAGATGCGGTTGCGCAATCAAGGCCGTGCAGCTGCGGTCTTCATCTCCGGTCAACAGCGTCGCGTCAAACCAGCGTTGGAACCGCATTCGCGTGTTCGTTGGGCCAGCGAGTTGCACCAATGATTGCGCGGGATCCGCCGCACCAAGCTGCATCAGCCTGTCCAGCCGTGCCAGTAGCAGGGTTTCATCCGCGCTGGGACCAGCGGGGGCCCGGGCTTCGGACAGCAGCAATGTGAACAGCAGGCGCTGCATTGAAGGGTTGTATTTGACGGGAACGCGCGAAATTAACTCCGCCAACCGCTCGGGATCGCTGCCTTGCCACAGATCGACCGGCAGGCCAGTCACGGACGAGGATACAAGCCCCAAGGGCTGGGACAATGCCTCAAGCGGTGTCACCTCGATATTCGGTTGAATTCCGTTCTGTGCCACGGGTGGTTCAAGTAATACGGTGCCAGGCAGGTTTTCTGGTGGTTCGGTCAGCCATTCAATGACTGACAGCGGCTCTTGCGCCTGCGCAGAACCCGCCAATACCAATGCCAGAAGCGTTTGCTTAGTCGACATCCAGGACGACCGGCTCTCGGATTTCACTTTGCGGGGCCGAAAAATCCGCGCCAAAATACGGGCCGACATAGGCATAGGCCACCAGCCCGATGAACCCCAGGCAAACTAAATATATCAGGAACTTGATCACACGGCTCATGGCGTCACGCTGCCTCAAATTTTGATTTTGGCCAAGTTATAACTGGCATTCTTTCCAAGATCACGTCATTCACGGAAGAATGAGCGAAATAAAGCATAACACTCACTCGGCGGACACAGGGCAGCACTTTTATCTGCACAAAACTGTGGTCCTTGTTGGGATGATGGGTGCTGGGAAGACCGCGGTTGGTCGCGCTCTGGCAGCCAGGTTGGGCGTTCCGTTCCTCGACAGCGATGCTGAGATCGAATCGGCAGCGAATATGACCATTCCAGAAATTTTTGAACGGGATGGAGAGCAGTTTTTCCGCGCCAAGGAAAGTCAGGTCATCGGCCGTTTGCTGGACGAGGAAAAGGGCATCCTGTCAACTGGTGGCGGTGCTTTTCTGTCTCAGGAAAACCGTGAAATGATCACGCGACAGGGGGCGTCTGTTTGGCTGCGGGCAGATTTGAATGTGTTGTGGAACCGGGTTCGTCACAAAGACACGCGACCATTGCTGCGCACCAAGAACCCGCATGCGACCTTGAAAACCTTGTATGAGGCGCGTGTACCGGTTTATGCCGAGGCTGATCTGACAGTGACCTCAGACGGTGAGGTCTCAATCGACAAAATGGTGGATCGGGTGATTGTCGCTTTGATGACGCGTCCCGATGTTTTGGAACGGAAGTAAATGCATCAGACCGTAAATGTAGAGCTGGGCGAGCGTTCGTATAATGTCGAGATCGGACCTGACCTTTTGGCCCAGTCCGGTGCGCGGATTTCACCTCTGCTGCAACGCCCAAAGGTTGCGGTTGTCACGGATGAGAACGTAGCAGCGCTGCATCTGGACGCGTTGCGCGAGGGGCTGAACGCTGCGGGTGTCGAGATGTCTGCACTTGCCTTGCCAGCTGGGGAGGCCACCAAAAGCTGGCCGCATTTTGAACGCACTGTCGAATGGCTGCTGGCCGAAAAAGTCGAGCGCCGGGACGTGGTCGTGGCCTTGGGCGGCGGTGTGATTGGCGATCTTGTGGGTTTTGCTGCTGCCGTGTTGCGACGGGGCGTCCGCTTTGTGCAAATTCCCACCTCTCTGTTGGCGCAGGTGGATAGTTCCGTCGGCGGGAAAACGGGGATCAATGCACCACAAGGTAAGAACCTGATTGGGGCATTCCACCAGCCTTCGCTGGTGCTGGCTGATACATCGGTGCTGGGCACAATGACAGAAAGGGATTTCCTGTCCGGGTACGGAGAAGTTGTGAAGTATGGCCTGCTGGGCGATGCGGATTTCTTTGAGTGGCTTGAAGCAAACGGGTCTGCAGTTTCGTCGGGTGATATGGCGTCTCGGGTTCGCGCGGTGACTCGTTCGGTTCAGATGAAAGCAGACATTGTGGCCCGCGACGAAACGGAACAAGGCGACCGCGCGCTGCTGAACTTGGGCCATACTTTCTGCCATGCGCTGGAAGCTGCGACCGGCTATTCTGACAGGCTGCTTCATGGCGAAGGGGTTGCCATTGGCTGCGCTTTGGCTTTTGAGCTGTCGTCGCGTCTGGGCTTGTGCTCACAGGAAGATCCAAGCCGGGTGCGGGCACATTTGCGGGCTATGGGGATGAAGACTGATCTGACCGACATTCCTGGTGAATTGCCTGGTGCCGCGCCTTTGGTGGAATTGATGGCACAGGACAAGAAAGTCGTGGATGGGCAATTGCGGTTTATTCTGGCCCGAGGTATCGGGCAGGCCTTTGTTACCGCTGATGTGCCGCGCGATGCGGTTTTTTCTGCACTTGAAGATGCGCTTCAAACGGCTTGATAAGAAATAGCTTTAACGCCCTCTAATCACCATCAATTCACCTATGTTCTCGCGCGTGATGTAGCCAATCATACGCCCGGTTCGACCGAGAACCGCGATGGCGGGGGCGCCTTTGTGCAATTCTTCCAACACGGCCTCAAGGCCGGCGGTTAAGCCCATCTGGGGAATGGCGGTCTCCATGATCGACGTTGCCAATTCCGACCGGGGATGATCACCTGCCAGCGCTGCAAACAACCGATCCCGGGTCACAAACCCCAATAGCGAGCCGTCTGTATCCAAAACTGGGAACTCATGCTGAGTGGTATGAATAACGGCCTGCGCCGCAGTGCTAAGTGTGTCAGTGGGAGACAGAGCGTGAAACTCGGTAATCATGGCATCGCGTGCCAAGACGCGTCGCGCGACAGACCTCAGGGCAACGTCCTGGCTTTCAGCGTTGGCTGCGACGAAAACAAAGACGGCGATCAGGATCAGGATTGGGTTGCCAGAGCTTAACCCCAGAAAGCCAAACCCGACCGCAACAACCTGACCCCCGAGGGCCGCCAATCGCGTAGCCTTGACGCGGTCCATCCGAAGGCACAGTAGGGCGCGGAACACTCGGCCGCCGTCCATCGGGAATGCCGGGATCATGTTGAAGGCAGCCAAAAGCAGATTGACGTAGGCGAGCCTGTCCAGAAGCCCGACATTGGCGGACTCGATCTGAGTGATAGCCTCGTAAGGCATCCCAGCACCCAGTATGACAAGTATGACCCAGATCGCGACGTTGACAGCAGGCCCGGCAAGCGCCACCCAGACCTCTTGCATCGGTTTTTCTGGCATCCGTTCTAATCGCGCAAGACCGCCAATGGGTAACAGGGTGATGTCGGGGGTTTTTATCCCATAGCGCCGCGCCATAAGGGCATGACCAAATTCATGCGCGACTACACATGCAAACAAAGCAAGCACAAAAACCAGATTTTCGATTGCTGCGGGCCATCCGCCGCTGGAATAGGCGGCGAATCCGATCCAGGCCAACAGCAGGAAAAAGGTGACATGGACCCTCAGTTCGGAGCCGAGTAACCGTCCGAGAGAGAAGGACCATGTCATTTGATGTCTCCGTTTCGTTTAGAACGGAATCTCGTCGTCGTCGATTCCGCCGGATGCCGGGGCAGGTGCGCTGGATGGGGCCCCATATGGGTCTCCGCCGACATAGCCTCCACCGGCCTGGCCGCCGCCATAGCCGCCAGATTGACCGCCACCGCTGTCACCACCACGGCTGTCCAGCAGGGTCAGCTCGCCGCGATAGGGGCGCAAAACAACCTCGGTTGAATACCGGTCTTGACCAGACTGATCCTGCCATTTGCGCGTTTCCAGCTGACCTTCGATATAGACCTTGCTGCCTTTGCGCAGATATTGCTCGGCAATACGGGCCAAGGGTTCCGAGAAAATGGCGACCGAGTGCCATTCCGTACGTTCCCGCCGTTCGCCAGTATTGCGGTCTTTCCAGTTCTCTGATGTGGCGATGCGCAGATTGCATACTTTTCCGCCGTTCTGGAATGACCGGACCTCGGGATCGCGGCCAAGATTGCCGACCAAAATGACCTTATTGACTGAACCCGCCATGAAACTCCCCGTTCTGTTCTAACTTAGATGCGCCGAATCTGGCGCTGCGTGTCTGTGCGACCCTATACGGCCTGCATCATGGTTAAAACACAGTTGATCACGACAACAGTCGGCAAGAATTCTTGCGACACCATTTACCAAGCTTTCATTTTTGACTGGAATACATATACTCCGACTGATTTTGGAACGAGCGGGATAGGCTTTTATGCGTTCTCTGGTTGTTGGTTTGTGTGCCCTGTGCCTTGCTTTGGTTTCAGGTCCTTTGGAAGCGCAGACGCTGTCCTCTAAAAGCCGTAAGGACATTTTTCTGAAGCAGGCCAAAGTGTTGGATTCCCGTGCGGCGACACAGTACCGCGGGTCCGAGCGTTTGAAGCCCAAGGCGGCGCAAGGGAAATTCAACAAACGCTACACCGGCAACTATCGCGGCCAATACCTGTCAATGGCCCGCGACGCGGCCCGGCTGCACAGTATTCCGGAAGAGCTTTTTTTGCGTCTTGTGCAGCAGGAAAGTGGCTGGAACCCACACGCCAAGTCTCACAAGGGCGCGCTCGGGCTGGCGCAGCTTATGCCGCAGACCGCAGAGCTGTTGGGCGTGAACCCACATGACCCCAAGCAAAACCTTGAAGGCGGCGCACGGTATCTGTCGTGGCAGTATCGTAAGTTCAAGTCCTGGCGCCTTGCGCTGGCCGCCTACAATGCAGGTCCGAAGGCGGTTGAAAAACATGGTGGAATCCCACCCTACAAAGAAACCCAGAACTACGTGAAAGTGATCTGGGGTGGTTGAGCGCCGCCATGCCGCAGTGCAGAGCGCCCGTTTCTTGATTGCTGCCCGGTTGGCAATCTAGTCTGAAAGAGAACTGCCCGGCAAAGGGGAGGCTCTGAATGCCACGTGATCGCTCGAAAATTCCCAAGGATACTTTGGTCAACTGGCAGCAGCTAGTCGATCTGGTCGCGCAGCTGGCGGATGTGCCTGCCAGCCTGATTATGAAAACAGATGCGCCGGAACACGCGGTTCTCATAACCTCCCATCATCCAGACAATCCCTATCCGGTCGGGCTAAGTTTCCAGTTGAACCCTAAGCTTTATTGCCAGGGAGTCTTTGAGCTCGACGGAGAGCTTGTCGTCGAAGATGCGAGCTGTGATCCGGCTTGGGCCGATAATGACGATTTGGAACATGGGATGTCATTCTATATCGGTCTGCCGCTGAAGTGGCCCGATGGAACGGTGTTTGGCACTATTTGTGTCTTGGATCGGAAACGCAATCGTCAGGCGCTTTTGTTTCGGGAAGGTTTGGGCCAATTCGCTCGCATCGTCGAATCGGATTTGGCTTTGTTGCAAGAGGTTTACCTGCGCCGTGCGTTGGAGGAAAAGCTTAACGAAACACTGACTCAGCTTGAAAACCGCGTTGCAGAGCGCACGCGCGAATTGCAGGAAACCAACACGGCGTTGCGGGTTTTGCTGTCCAGTTTGGATGATGACCGCAAAAGCCGCGACCATGAGATCGTCGAGCAAGTTCGAAACAGGGTCTTGCCCTATCTCGACAAGGTTCGCAGCCATCTGGGGCGAGATGAAGCCCAGCATGTGTATCTGGAATTGGCGGAAAACAATCTTAATGAAATTACCTCATCAATGTCGGATAAGCTGACAGACGCTTTTGCGGTCATGACGCCGACTGAGACTGAAGTTGCGCAAATGGTCATGTTTGGAAAGACGACAAAAGACATCGCAAAAGCGCTGTCGCGCGAAACGTCGACCATTGATTTTCATCGCAATAACATCCGTCGCAAGCTTGGCCTTGATGGGCGGTCGCAAAACCTGCGGAGCCATCTGCTCGCGATTTCGTGATCAGGAAATATGGGGATTGGCCCCATATTCCCCCCAGATTTTTCCGGTCTGAGCCAAGGTTAGATGACTTGTTACCCTCTTTGGCAGGGCGCGGGACACGCCGCGCCAACCCAGCAGAGAGGATCAAACATGGATCGCAAAGATCTGAAGCCCACGATTGTGAAAGGGAACAGGGATGCGCTTGCGCCCGGGTTGTCGCGGCGGTCGTTTTTCATGGCAGCCGGTGCAGCCGGTGTTGGTGCAGGGGCATCGCTGATTGGGGCAAAGCCTGCCCAAGCCCAATCTCAAGCCTGGCTGCAACCTGGCAACAACAACCACGTGATTGATCTGCAAGGCGCTACGGGTCAGGCCAGCACAGGGACCGTTGGGATCGATTACTACGGTCATTGTGCCATCAAGATTACATCCCCAAATGGGGCCACAGTTCTGTTTGATCCCTGGCGGGATGATCCGTCTGGCGCGTGGGGATTGTGGTTCAGGAACGAGTTTCCGCAGATTCCGGTTGATATTACGATGTCCACCCATGCCCATTTCGACCACGATGCGATTGAGCGCCCAAGTTCCACCATGGTGTTGGACCGAATGGCGGGCAATTTCGAATTTGCAGATCTGAAGATTACCGGATTTGCCGACAAGCATGCCTGCGTCGCTCCGGGGTGGTATGACTGGACAAATGCGTTGGCCGAGTTTGGCGCCGAGGCTTGCCCGCCCAACAATGTTGGCCACATGGATATGGTCGTCTATCTGGTTGAAACCGGCGGCATCCGCACGTTGATCTGGGGGGATAATCGCCACAATCCGCCGCAGGAGTTTTGGGACTCGATTGGTGAAGTTGATGTCCTGACCTTGCCGGTAGACGGGTCCGAGCATATCCTCAGCTTTGATCAAGGCAACGACATCGTGGCCAAGCTAAAGCCAAAAATCACCATTCCGACGCATTACCTGAACGACGTCACTTCCTACACGCTGACAACGCTGCAATCTGCTGATGAATGGGTCAAGGTTCAGCCGAGTTACAAGATGCTGGACAGTGCCAGTTTGCAGCTGGAAGCTGGTGACGTGAAGGGAATGAACCAGGAGTTCATGTACTTCGGAAATAACGTGCAGACAGGATAAAGACCAAGCTCTCGCGATTATCACTCACGACCTGCCTCATATGCGTCTTTCCAAGATGAAAATGGGGCGAAATAGGAAAGGGCCGGTCACTGACCGGCCCTTTTGGGTCAATTTAGTTCATTCACTCGGCGGCTATCTTTATGACCGGCTGCATTCGGGCCAGCACGTCGTCTGCCAGGTGGCATTTGACCTGGTGCCCGTCTGCCAGTGTTTTCACTGGCGGCACATCCGACTCGCATCGACCATCCGGCACTTCGGATTTCCAGCGGCACCGCGTTTGGAACGGACACCCCGGAGGAGGGTCCATCGCGGATGGAATATCGCCTTCCAGAACGATATGTTCCTTCTCAATTGACGTATCGGCAATAGGAACCGCGCTCAGCAAGGCCTCGGTGTATGGGTGATAGGGCGGTGAAAAGACCTGATCCGTTGTCCCAAGTTCGACCACATGACCCAGATACATCACCATAACCCGGTCGCTGAGATAGCGCACAATGGACAAGTCATGGCTGATGAACAGCAGGGTCGTTTTGTGCTCGCGCTGAATTTCCATCAACAGATCGGTCACCGCGGCCTGAACAGACACGTCAAGCGCTGAGACAGGTTCATCTGCCACAACGATACGTGCATCCCCGGCAAAGGCCCGCGCGATACCAACGCGCTGTTTCTGGCCGCCGGACAATTGCCTTGGCATCCTCTCCGCGAAGGCGCGGGGCAGTTTCACCAGATCCAACAACTCGAGCATTCGCTTTTTGCGCTCAGCCTCGGTATTGCCAACCCCAAAGATCTCCAGCGCTCTGATGATCTGGCGGCCCACCGTCATCGAAGGGTTCAGGGTGTCGAACGGATTCTGGAACACCATCTGAACCTCGCCCACGGTCTTGGCGTCCCGGTCTTCGATTGGCACGTCTTCGATATTGCGATTGTCCAGAAGAATTTGGCCATCCGTTGCGGTTTCAAGCCCCATCAAAACCTTGGCAAACGTGGATTTTCCGCAACCGGATTCGCCCACAATGGCCAGCGTCTCGGATTCATGTGCTTCGAAACTCAGGGTTTCATTGGCTTTCACAACTTTCGTTGTACCGCCTCCAAAAAGGGCATTTGCTGCCACCTCATAGTATTTCTTGAGGTTGTCCATTTTCAGGACGGTCCGGCCAATTTCACCCTTTTCCTTCTGCTCGGCCAATGTGATCGGGGCGTTCCAGTCGATTTCCTGGAATTTCAGACACCGCGTGTGATGCCGATCATTGCCCGGAACAGCCTCCATCAGAATATTCTGTGAATCGCAGCGCCCTTCTTCGAAATAGTCACATCGCGGGCCAAAGTTGCATCCCGACGGACGTTCGTGGGGCAGGGGAAAGTTGCCGGGAATGGCCACCAGTGGCCGAGAGTTCTTGTCCGCGCCCGGCAAAGGGATCGACCGGAACAACGCCTGTGTATACGGGTGCTGCATCTCGTCAAACACGTCTTTGATCGATCCGCGTTCAACCGCCTCACCGGAATACATCACACAAAGCCTGTCGCAGGTTTCCAAAACCAGACCCAGGTTGTGCGAAATAAATAGCATTGAGGTGCCGTATTTCTTGCCCAGATCCTTAACCAGCTCGACTACGGCGGCCTCGACTGTCACGTCCAGCGCGGTCGTTGGCTCGTCCAGGATCAACAGCGCAGGCTTTGACATCAGCGCCATCGCGATCACGATACGTTGCTGCTGACCGCCCGACAGCTGATGCGGGAAAGAATTCAACATCCGCTCGGGGTCGGGCAGACGTACATCGGTGACCACTTCCAGCGCGCGGGTATAAGCCTCATCCTGGCCCACACCCTCGTGGATCATCGGCACTTCCATCAGCTGTCTGCCGATTTTCATCGCCGGGTTCAGCGACGCCATCGGTTCCTGATAGATCATGGCGATCTCATTGCCGCGGATGTCGCGTAGTTCTTCCGAACTCATTTCGGCCAGATCGCGGCCCTTGAACTTGATCGTGCCTCCCACGACCCGACCGTTTTTGCCGAGATCCTGCATTACGCCAAGTGCCACAGTAGACTTACCGCACCCGGATTCCCCTACCAGCCCAACAGCCTCACCGGGTTGAACGCTGACCGAGAAATCCATCACGGCGGGAATTTCCCGAAGACGTGTAAAAAATGAGATCGACAGCTTGTCAATCTCAAGGATCGGGCCGTCATATTCCGCCATTTTGCTCATCTAGTATCTCCTCGCGAGAGTCCGGGGGAACCCCTTCATCTGGCTAAAAATATCCCGGGGTGTCCGGGGGCAAAGCCCCCGGCCGATATCACATCAGTCCTTCAGGCTTTCCTCACGCAGGCCGTCCGCCAGCAGGTTCAATCCAAGAACCAGAGACAACAGCGCAAAGGCAGGCGGCAGGGCAGGGTGCAGATAGATCGACAGCAGCTTGCGCCCCTCGTTGATCGTAGAACCCCAGTCTGGGCTTTCCGGCGGCAGCCCCAATCCGAAGAACCCCAAGGTTCCCAGCAGGATGGTGGTGTAGCCAATGCGCAGACAGAAATCGACGATCAGCGGCCCACGCGCGTTTGGCAGGATCTCCCACAGCATGATGTACCAAGGGCCTTCGCCGCGGGTCTGTGCCGCAGCAACATAGTCGCGGGTTTTGATGTCCAATGCCAAACCTCGGACAATGCGAAACACGGTGGGTGAGTTCACGAAGACCACCGAAACGAACACCACCAGAATGCCGCCTGGAACGTCGAAAAGATCCAGATAGGTCGGCAGGCCCCAGATGCTGTAATCATCCGTGTTGATCACGTACCCGTTTGTAGAAATCAGCGATAAGTACAGCCAGACCGTTACCCCCAACACACCGATCAACAGAGGCGTGCGGAAACTCGGTCTTGTGTAATAGCGCGAGTTCAGCAAAACGGTCAGAAACAGGATCGGGAACACGAACAACACGGCCGCCATATAGTTCGGCACGCCGGTTGCCACGATTTCCGGTGTGACCAGAAGATAGAACAGCAGGATGACCGGGAAAGCCAGGATCAGGTTGGCCAGGAAGGACAGGAACGTGTCCAGGCGACCACCATAATACCCTGCCGGAAGTCCAAGGGTAATACCGACCATGAAGGCAAACATGGTTGCCAGAGGTGCGATCTGCACCACAATCCAGGCCCCTTTGACCATTCGGCTAAAGACGTCGCGGGCAAGGTTGTCGCCGCCCAGAAGATACCAGGCGTATTGCCCGTCTTCAGGGCTCGGCAACGGCGTCCCGGGGACCTTGTTCTTCATGCCCGAGACCTGTGCCAGAGGGTCCTGTGTCACGATCAGGTCGAGTGCACCAAAAATCCCGGTGAACACCCAGAACATCACAAGGCCAAACCCGATCATACCGATTGGGCTGTCATACAGTTTGCCATAAAGACCCAGCCGCCGTTTATAGGCGATAGACATGGCAAACATGATGATCAGCGCCATCCAGACGGGCAGGAATTGTTGGGATATTGCCCCGACAATGCCGGCGCTTGTGCCCATGAGGATGCCCAGCACCAAGTAACCAACTGCCAATGCCACACAGGCTACAAAGCTGTACCGCAAGGCCAGATTTGTCAGGTTTCGTACACCGCTGCTGGATGTTATCGTTCCATCCGGGTTTACGGTAACTTGTTCTTCCGGCAGGACAATGCTTCCGACAATCCAGATCACAATCGACAGGATCAATGCAGCAAGGGCAACCATCAAAAGCGGGTTTAGAAAGGCGATAGAGCCGGTCCAGGTAAGAGGTTCCATGTTCTATCTCCCTTACGAAATACGGATGCGTGGGTTGAGGTAGACATAGCCGATATCGGAGATCAGCTGCGTCACCAGAACCACAAAGACCGACACGACCGAAATCGCCAACAGCAGTTGAATGTCATTGTTCCCTGCAGCCTGAACCAGCGCCCAGCCAAAGCCCTTGTAGTTGAACAAGGTCTCAACGATCACAACACCATTCAGCAGCCATGGGAACTGCAGCATTATGACGGTGAAAGGTGCGATCAACGCATTGCGCAATGCGTGTTTCATCACGATGTTTGGGAAGGACACGCCTTTTAGGCGCGCGGTTCGGATGTACTGGGCCGTCATCACTTCGGTCATCGACGCTCGGGTCATTCGGGCGATGTACCCCATCCCATAAAGTGCAATGGTCAGAACCGGCAGGAAGAAGTTTTCGAAGGTCGGATTGTCCATCGCCTGCGTCGCTGTCCCCTTGAACCATTTCAGGCCCACTGTGGATGAGGTGAAGATCGCGATGAAAATCACGCCCGACACATATTCCGGTGTTGCCGTTGTGATGATCGAGAAAGTGGACAAGGACCGGTCTAGCGCTGATCCCTCACGCATCCCGGCCAGTACTCCGACGATAAGGGCAGATGGAACCATCAGCACCAGAACACAGAGCATCAGAAAGCCGGTGTTGCCCAGACGTTTGCCGACGATGCTGCCAACCTCGTCCTTAAACACACTGGAGTATCCCCAATCCCCTTGCAGAACACCGCAGAACCTCGGGGTGTTGTCGGCCGTTGACCCGGGGCGCGTGCAGGTGCCCAAGACCTGCCCATCCTCCTGAACCTTTTGGTAACCCGGCATTACGCCCAGCCACTGGCCATACTTGATAAGGGTCGGCTGCAGATATCCTCTGTTTTCAAGCCATGTCTCGACCTGTTCGTCGGACATACGCTGGTTTCCCTGCGTCTTGGCGAGTTTTTCGAGGTTTGGATAGAGGTTGGTCAGAAAGAAAACCACGAACGTCAAGCACAGTGCTGTTAACAGCATGACGCCGAACCGTCGGAGGATGAATAGTCCCATGTTGGCCCCTGTTATTCGGGTGTTCCGCAGATCAGTGGACCATTTTCTGGCCTCGGACGTCCGATCCCGTGTCGGAAAGTCTGCGGCTGTAAGGGGGCGCCCAAGTCAGGCGCCCCCGGAGGGTGAGCAGGCGGGTTTTACGCAGCCCAACCCCACTTGTAGTGATGGTGTTCGAACGACACATGCATGTCAGTGCCCACCAGGCCATCCTTCATGTGACGATAGAGCGACCGCCAGTACGGCTGAACGGTCACGCCTTCTTCCTGGATCATCGCTTCGCCTTTGGCGACAACTTCGCGACGCTTGTCAGCGTCGGCAATGGCCAGTGCCTCGGTCAGCAAGTTATCGAAATCAGGGTTGGCCCAGCCGAATTCGTTCCAGGCCTCGCCCGAACGATAGGCCAGCGCCCAGATTTGAACACCCAGGGGACGGTGGTTCCAGTTGGTCGAGCTGTATGGGTACTTGGCCCAGTCGTTCCAGAAGGTGTTGCCTGGCAGAACCGTCCGCTTGACCTTGATGCCCGCGTCACGCAGCTGCGCGGCCACGGCGTCAGTAGTGTTGCGGCGCCAGTCATCATCGATTGACATCAACTCATGCTCGAAATCGGCCATTCCGGCTTCTTCCATCAGAGCGCGAGCCCCTTCCGGGTCGACTTTCTGTGGAGGCAGTTCGAAGTAATCCGGGTGGATCGGGCCAACATGGTGATTTTCAGCAGGCGACCCACGGCCACCATATCCGAGTTCGAGACAAACCGCGTTGTCCACGGCCATCTGCAGAGCCTGGCGCACACGCTTGTCCGCATAGGGCTTTTTGCCGTCGATTTCGGCCAATTGGTTCGGTCGAACAACGATGGTGTTCATCGTGACAACTTCCGATTTCACATAGCCGAGGCTGTCCATCACATCGATGAATTCACCGACCGACTCGTACAGCATGTCGACTTCGTCGGATTCTAAGGCAGCCAGCCAGGCGGAAGGATCGGTGCCGTAGTCGATGTACTCGATGCGGTCCAGCGCCGGACGGCCAAAGACTTCCTCGCCCCACCAGGTGTGGTCTTCGTTGCGGACCAGCGATGCTTTCACACCAACTTCCAGCTCTTCAATCAGGTAGGCACCGGTGCCTACATTGTTGAGCAGATCGGTTTCGCTGAACGAGCTGTGCACGATAGCGGCCGGATAATCGGCCATACCTGCGATCAGCGAGATGTCAGAGTTGGGCAGGTTAAGGTTAACCGTATTTGCGTCCACAACTTCGATGGCCCCATCAATTGCCTGACCTGAGTCAGCGTCAATCAAGGTCGCAAAACGACCCGCCATCGAGTTGGTTTCCGAGCTCTTGTCACACCAGCGCGCGATATTGCGGGCAACGTCGTCGGCGGTGAAATCGTCTCCGTTGTTCCATTTGACGCCCGGACGGACTTTCAATGTGTAAACGGTCGCATCGTCGTTGACTTCCCAGCCTTCCAGCAGCATGCCGCGGAATGTACCGTCCGAGTTATACTCGACCAGATATTCCATAGTGCCACGGGTTACGTTTGCGATCTGAGACCAGTCATAGGTACGCGGGTCTTTCAAAGCGCGTACTTCCTGTTGAACGCGGATTGTACCGCCTTCCTGCTTGGCGTCCTCACCTTCCGCGCGGGCAGGTGCAGCCAAACCGATCATGCCGTAGGCTGCGGCGGCCGTCAGGCCCAGCCCTGTGGTGCGAGTTAGGAACTCGCGGCGATTTAACTTACCGTCCCGATACTCCTGAGCGTGCATCTCAGCCGCCCAGTGTACCGGTGCTCCGGTGGTTGTTTGATTTGTCATAAATGCATCTCCCTGTGACACAGTTTTTTTATTGTGAAGATCAGAGCTACCCGGCGCAGCAGGCGCCGAAAGGTAGGTCGATGGGTTTTCTTTTTTGGATTCTCAGCATCCCCATAGGCGCATTCGGCACCAGAATTTGCATCAGGTCAATGTTCGAAATCGTCATAGATGGCAAAAAAACGACATCTTTGATACGAGTTTAAAGGGCTATGCCAGAACAATCCGATGGGGATTCGCCCACTTATCAAAGTGAGACATTTGATGAGCAAGCGCGGGTTATCCTTCCGACTATCGAATTTCGACGATCACGGAGCGTCTCGCAGGAAAGAAAACGCCTTACCAAAGTATCACCTTGAGAAATCAATATGATACCATTCTTTCATCCGGGCGCGAAACCAAGTCCGTTGTCGCTTTGCAAATTGCCGGGTCGAGATTGTGGCTTTTTCTCGAGCCTGATCCAGCGTCATCTCTCCGTCAAGATACGCGGTCAGTTCGGGAACACCTATCGCCTTATAAGCCGGTAGTGACGGGTCATATCGATCGCGCATGGCGCTTACTTCATCCAAGGCGCCCATTTCCAGCATCTGATCAAAGCGCCGGGTGATCCGACCAAGCAGCCAGGCCTTGTCGACATCAAAGACGATGGGAACGGCATTCGACAAAGCCAGATCCGGGGCGGGTGTTTCAGACTGCCAAGATAGCAGGCTGCGCCCGGTCGCCTGCTGCACCTCCCAGGCGCGTTGCACACGGACACGATTGTTGGTGTCCAGCCGTTCAAGTGTCAGATCGTCAACGCCTGCCATTAGTTCGGTCAGCGACATCTGGTCGGCCAATGACCTCACATCCGCGGGTGTGGTTGGAATTTCCGCCATGCCTTCGGTCAACGCAGTAAAGTACAGGCCAGTGCCACCTACAATGATTGAGCGTTGATCGCCTGTCAGCAAAGGAACAACCTCGCGCAGCCAGTGCCCGGTCGAATATTCCTGATCAAAGGGGATGTGGCCATAAAGCTTGTGTGGGGCGCGGGCTTCTTCTTCGGCGGACGGGCGGGCAGAGATGACCCGCCAGCAATCATAGACCTGACTGGCATCGGCGTTCACGATGACGCCGCCGAAGGTCTCGGCAATCTGCAAGGCCAGCGCTGATTTTCCCGATGCAGTGGGGCCTGCGATCAGCACCGGTTTACCCTCTGGGATCGGGGGCAGGCGGTCTAGGATTTGTGATGCTGAACGGCTGGTCATTCGGGGTTGCCTCATTCCTTACCAACCGCATTGAACCTGCGGCGCTTTTGCTTCATTTTGCGCCGGAAAATAAACCCGTGCCAGCCCGGAGCGCAATATGAGCCTTTCCCCATCCATCGACACCGAAGAAGCCCCTAAAACAACGTATAAACGCGTGATGTTGAAGATTTCGGGTGAGGCTTTGATGGGGGATCAGGGATTCGGTTTGCACCCGCCAACGGTCCAGCGCATCGCGCAAGAGGTCAAATCAGTGCATGATATGGGCGTCGAGATTTGCATGGTTATCGGCGGTGGCAACATTTTCCGTGGCCTCAGCGGCTCGGCCCAGGGGATGGAGCGGACGACAGCGGATTACATGGGGATGCTGGCCACCGTCATGAATGCGCTGGGGATGCAATCTGCATTGGAAGAGGTTGGGGTGTTCACCCGTGTAATCTCGGCCATTCGCATGGATGAAGTGTGTGAGCCCTATATTCGCCGCCGCGCGGTGCGTCACCTTGAAAAGAAGCGGGTCTGCATTTTCGCCGCGGGAACAGGCAACCCGTATTTCACCACGGACACCGCTGCCACGCTGCGCGCCAACGAAATGGCGTGCGAGGCTATTTTTATGGGCAAGAATGGCGTTGACGGTGTTTACGATAAGGACCCTAAGGAACATGCGGATGCGGTGCGCTATGACACAGTGACCTATGACGATGTTCTGGCCAAACGCCTGCGGGTCATGGACGCCTCGGCCATTGCATTGGCGCGGGACAACAACCTACCCTTGATCGTATTCGGCTTGGATGAACCCGGCGGGTTCCGCGGCATTCTGGCGGGCGAGGGGACCTATACCAAGGTTCAAGGCTGACGATTTCGACCAGAGATTTGCAATTGGCCGGATCCATGGGTCCGGCCTTTTTTGTTTGAATGCCACGCTTGACCTGCGCGGGGTCCACCGGCAACGTAACCTCGTTCCTAGGGTTCGCAATCAATCCATAGAACTGCCGATGCCATGAGTTGGTGACCAAGGTTTCGGCGAGGCTGGAAGACCTGCCATGATTTCTGAGGTGTCCGGAAACATGCGCCGGCTCCTCTTTGATGTGCAGCATGACTGAGGAGTGAGATGCGATGAGCTCTCTGGATATCGATTTCGTTCGGGCACAGTTTCCCGCTTTTTCCGAACCCAGCCTGGCAGGGCAAGCGTTTTTCGAAAATGCAGGCGGATCATATACTTGCAAGCCGGTTATTGACCGGCTGACGCGGTTTTATACTCAGCGCAAGGTTCAACCCTACGCCGCGTACGAGGCCAGCCGGCTTGCCGGACAAGAGATGGATGAGGCACGCACCCGGATGGCCACGATTCTGGGTGTAGATACGGATGAGTTGAGCTTTGGCCCTTCGACCACGCAAAACACGTATGTTCTGGCGCAGGCGTTCCGGCAGTGGATGAAACCAGGCGAGGCCATAATTGTGACTGATCAGGACCATGAGGCCAATTCCGGCCCGTGGCGGCGTCTGGCAGACGCAGGAATCGAGGTGCGGGAATGGCAGATCGATCCTGATACCGGGTCGCTGAACCCACAAGATCTAGAAAACCTGCTGGATGAAAAAGTGCGTCTTGTCTGCTTTCCCCATTGTTCGAACGTGGTGGGTGAGATCAATCCGGTGACCGAGATCACTGCAATCGCCCATGCTGCAGGTGCATTTGTATGCGTGGACGGCGTATCATACGCGCCGCATGGGTTCCCGAATGTCGGCGATTTAGGCCCGGACATCTACCTGTTTTCTGCCTACAAGACCTATGGGCCGCATCAAGGCTGCATGGTCATTCGCCGTACACTTGGAGAGCTGCTGCCCAACCAGGCGCATTATTTTAACGGCGATGATTTGTACAAACGGTTCACTCCGGCCGGCCCGGATCATGCTCAGATTGCAGCAAGCGCCGGGATGGCGGATTATGTGGAACAGCTGTGTGGCCATCACGGTGGGCCAAAGACAGGCGCAGCCGAGCAAGGAGTCTTTGTTCATGATCTGATGCGGGCGTACGAGGTTGCTTTGCTGCAACCTGTGCTGGACGCTGTGAAAGATCGAAATGCCGTCCGTTTGATTGGCCCGTCAGATGCGTCTGTGCGGGCGCCGACGGTCGCGTTGTCGTTGAGTCGCCCAGCAGAACCAGTTGCGGCGGAACTTGCGCAGCATGGTATCATGGCTGGCGGCGGAGACTTTTATGCGTCGCGACCGTTGCAAGCTATGGGTGTCGATCCAGCGCAGGGTGTTCTTCGGATCAGTTTCACGCATTACACCGCGAAAAATGAAATTGATCAACTTTTAGGGGCACTTGAACGCGTTTTGTGATCTAAATTTTGCTCGGCCTCGTATAAAGAAGAAAACATCAGGACAAGTATGTCACAGGGGCAGTCTCCGATTATTTTGTGGTTCCGACGGGATTTGCGCCTGTCGGATCATCCGGCACTTAAGGCGGCTTTGGAAACAGGCCGCCCCATCATACCAATCTTCATATTGGACGACCTGGTCCAGCATTTGGGTCCAGCACCAAAGTGGCGCCTTGGGCTGGGGTTGGAAGCGTTTGACCAGTCGCTAAGGCAAATTGGGAGTCGGCTGATCCTGCGTCGCGGCAATGCCTTGGATCAATTGCGGCATTTGATCTCCGAAACCGGGGCCAAGTCCGTTTACTGGTCTCGTGCTTACGATCCAGAAGCGATCGAACGCGATACAATGATCAAATCGACTTTGAGCGCTCAAAGCGTGCAGGCAAAGTCGTTTGCCGGTCATCTTCTGTTCGAACCCTGGACCGTTGCAACCAAAGCGGGACAGCCGTTCCGTGTTTTCACGCCAATGTGGCGGGCTGTTCAGTCGCGAGAGGTTTCTGTTCCAGATGCGGCGCCGACGCGGCTGCCAGCGCCGACGCAATGGCCTGCTTCTGATGATCTGGCTTCATGGAAGTTAGGAACGGCTATGAACCGCGGGCTTTTCGTCGTCAGGCCGTATGTTCAGCCGGGTGAAAAGGCGGCGCTTGATCATCTGGACGGTTTTCTGGACCGCGTTAGCGGGTATTCCAACGATCGGGACAGGTTGGACCGGGATGGGACATCGAACCTGTCAGAGTACCTCTCATTAGGTGAAATCGGGCCACGTACCGCGTGGCACAGGGTGCAGCGCGCCGCCATGACGGGCGTGTCCGGGACTGAGGCGTACTTGCGCCAGCTTGTTTGGCGTGAGTTTGCGTACCACCTGATGTATCACACGCCACGCCTTTTGACCGGCAATTGGAAACCGGAATGGGATGGGTTTCCCTGGAATATCGATCCAAATCATCCTGATGTGGTGGCTTGGCAGCAGGCCAGAACAGGCATTCCGGTCGTCGATGCGGGTTTGCGGCAGATGTATGTCGCCGGGCGTATGCACAACCGCGCGCGAATGATTGTCGGCAGCTACCTGACCAAGCATCTCATGACTCACTGGAAGATTGGCATGGATTGGTTCGCGGACTGCCTGATCGATTGGGATCCGGCTGCTAACGCAATGGGGTGGCAATGGGTGGCCGGATCAGGCCCCGACGCGTCGCCGTTTTTCCGGATATTCAATCCACAGACACAACAGGAGCGGTTTGATCCCGATGGCGCTTACATACGGCGGTGGATTGCAGAGGGTCAGGCCGATGCAAGCGATACCGCACTTGCCTATTTCGATGCCGTTCCGAGATCGTGGAACATCCGGCCCGACACAGATTACCCAAAACCTGTCGTCGCATTGCCAGATGGGCGACGCCGTGCGCTGGCCGCGTATGAATGCCGAAAAAGCCAGTAAGGAACTGAAAACTTGCCAGAAACAGAATCGCGGCCTAGCCTTCCAGAGGCACCGCAAAGGGGAGAGCGGATGATCTTTATGACGACTGAGGGGCAAAAAAATCTGCCCAGATATTTCGCGCAGGTTTTCAAGATGCTGGGCAAGATGGAGTCTGGCCGTCTGGATATCACCTTGCCAGATGGCCGTACGTTTCGCACTGAGGGCGCCAAACCAGGTCCCGTTGCTCAGGTCGATATCCACGACCCTGATGTTTTTGCCCGACTAATCCGCGAGGGAGAGCTGGGGTTTTCCGACGCGTACCTGGACGGACATTGGAGCACGCCTGATTTGCGATCCTTTATGGATCTGGTCCATCTGGGAACTGAAACAGTGTATGATGGTTTCACGGGTAAGTTTCTGGTTCAGGCCTACGAGCGGTTGCGCTTCTGGCTGCACCGTAACAACCGGACGCAGGCCAAAAAGAACATTTCTTACCACTATGATCTGGGCAATGACTTCTACGGTCTATGGCTGGACGACACGATGACCTATTCCAGCGCGCTGTTTGAAACAGGGCAGGAAAGCTTGGAAAAAGCACAAGCCGCGAAATACGAAAGCTTGGTTGACGAAATGGGTGCCAAGCCCGGTGACCACATCCTTGAGATTGGTTGCGGTTGGGGTGGGTTCGCCGAATATGCCGCGAAAGAGCGTGGCCTTCGCGTAACAGGTTTGACCATCAGTGAAGAACAGTTGAAATTCGCCTCTCAACGTATAGAAAAGGCAGGACTTTCTGATCTTGTCGATTTCAAGCTGCAAGACTACCGAGATGAGCGTGGGCACTATGACGGGATTGCCTCGATCGAGATGTTCGAAGCGGTGGGCCAGAAGTACTGGCCGGTTTACTTTGACACGGTTCGCGAAAGGCTGAAACCCGGGGCGCAAGCCACTTTTCAGATCATCACCGTCGGAGACCACCGCTGGGAATTCTACAAGAATGGTGTTGATTTCATTCAGAAATACATCTTTCCGGGTGGGATGCTGCCATCGCCGACGGTTTTGCGTGAACAAATTGATCAGGCGGGGTTGAAACTAGTGCGATCCAAAGAATTTGGTAAAAGCTACGACCTGACCTTGCGGCGTTGGTACGAGACGTTCAATGCCAAATGGGATCAAGTATCAGAATTGGGTTTTGATGAGCGTTTTCGCCGCATGTGGAATTATTATTTGACCGCATGTGGAGCGGCCTTTGACACAGGCAATTGTGATGTGACACAGATCACCGTAGCAAAGCCCAGTTAAGGAACGGAATTCAGAATGCCCAGTGCCTCACGTCTAGTTGCCGCCATTTGTCTGGTGGTAATAGCCTTCTTGGTGTCGAGCATGATCATAGAAAATGGTGAAGAAGGCAAAGATTATGGCTATTTCACCGTTGTAAACATCGCGTTGGGCTGGATCTGTGGATGGAAGATCATGGGCAAGCGCGCAGGTCGTGGCTGGACAGCGGGGGTAAACAATGGCTTGACGGGTGTTGCTTCATTGGTCTTCTGGGCGCTGTTTGTACAAGGCTGCTACGAGATGTTCCGTCTGGCAATGCGTCACCGCTACGACGGCCCCTTCGAGGCACTATTGGCCATCTTCAAGATCGGGCTCGACTATGGTCAGCTGTTGCTGGTTCCCGAAATCCTCGTGACATTGGGCGTTGGCGCTGTGGCTGCTGGATTGGCAACTGAAGAAGCAAGCCGCCGTTGGCGCTGATATCTTTGTCCGGCGTGAAAGTCTGAATTGTGTCTGATCTTTTCTTATATGGAACGTTGCGGCACGAGCCCTTGCTGCACCGTGTTTTGGGGCGCGACGCCAACGCGCTGTCCATGGATGCAGCAATCCTTCCTGACCATATGGTTTACGCAGTTCAGGGGCAGGACTTTCCAATGATCCTGCAGGAAGCCCGGGCAAATGCCCAAGGTATCCTTGTGCGTGGACTGACGGCTGAGGATTTGGCGAGACTGGCGTTTTACGAAGGCGGCTTCGACTATGATCTAGAACCGGTCACTGTTGTTCTGCAGGATGATAGCGAAGCTTCCGCGCAGGTGTTTTATCCAGCTCCCGGTGCGTGGATACCTAGCGATCCCTGGTCTTTGCAGAATTGGGTCGATCGGCTGGGCGAGGTAACTACGCTCGCCGCTGAAGAAGAAATGGCCTATTTCGGCAAGGTCGACGCCCGCGCGATCTCGCGCAGCATGCCTGCGATCCAGACACGGGCATGGGCCAAGCTGTTTGCGCGACAACGCAAAACCGGTGATCCACGCAATGTGGCCGAAGATGTCGTCGTGCATCGTCATACCCGGGCCTATGTTGATTACCTCGGATTGGAAGAAATCGAACTGCAGCATCGCCAGCACGACGGCTCGATGGGTCCTGTGCTAAGCCGCAATGCACTGTTGCAAGGCAGTGCCGTAGTTGTGTTGCCTTATGACCCGGTGCGCGACACGGTCCTGTTGGTCGAGCAGTTCAGAACGCCGTTGTTTTTGATCGATGACCCGGAACCCTGGATGTGGGAACCCGTCGCCGGAATGATCGATCCCGGAGAAACGCCCGAGCAAACCGCGTATCGCGAGGCGACAGAAGAGGCGAAAATCACCTTGGAAAAGCTTGAATATGCGGGTGGCGCTTATTCATCAAGCGGATCGTCGACTGAGTATGTCTATCTCTACGTTGGAGTGGGCGAATTGACCGAAACCACCGAGGTAGGCGGTGTGGAAACTGAGGGTGAGGATATCCGCACGCAGATTCTGCCGTTCGAAGAATTCATGAACCTTGTTGATCAGAGTGTTTTCAAGGATTTGCCCTTGTTGACGCTCGCCCATTGGTTGGCACGTCACAGGGACCGCCTGCGCGCATGACTATGACGCTTGTGGTTGGGACACTGCATCTGTAAATCTTCGTTGAGACATAATGACATGAGGGTGCCATGCGCATTGCACGAGATCTTGCTGACGCAGTAGGAAAAACACCGTTGATCCGGCTGCGCCGCATCAGTGACGAAACCGGGTGCGAAATCCTCGGCAAGGCCGAGTTCATGAACCCGGGCCAGTCCGTTAAAGACCGTGCCGCGCTTTATATCATTCGCGATGCCATCGCCCGCGGCGATCTGAAGCCTGGAGGCACGATTGTCGAAGGCACTGCGGGGAACACTGGCATCGGGCTCGCGCTTGTGGGTGCTTCGATGGGGTTCAAGACTGTGATCGTGATCCCGGAAACCCAGTCCGAAGAGAAAAAAGACATGCTGCGCCTGGCGGGGGCGCAGCTTGTGCAGGTGCCAGCGGCACCTTATCGCAACCCGAACAACTTCGTGCATTACTCTCGCCGTCTGGCCGAGGAACTGGCGCAGACCGAACCAAATGGCGCAATCTGGGCCAATCAGTTTGACAATGTCGCCAACCGACAAGCCCATGTGGAAACCACCGGCCCGGAAATCTGGGAACAGACAGGTGGCAAGGTTGATGGGTTCATCTGCGCCGTCGGATCTGGCGGCACGTTGGCAGGCGTGGCCGATGCCCTGCAGCCCAAAGGCGTCAAAATTGGCCTCGCCGATCCGATGGGAGCAGGGCTCTTTTCCTACTACACAACCGGCGAGATCGCGATGGAAGGCAGCTCGATCGCCGAGGGCATCGGGCAGGTCCGCGTGACCAAAAACCTTGAAGGGTTCACACCCGACCATTCTTATCAAATCACCGACAATGAAGCGGTGCCCTACATCTTTAACTTGTTGCGCGAAGAAGGCCTTGTTATGGGCGGATCAACCGCGATCAACATGGCTGGCGCAGTGCGTTTGGCTAAGGAAATGGGACCGGGCCATACCATTGTGACCATTCTGTGTGATTACGGCACGCGTTATCAGTCCAAGCTGTTCAACCCGGAATTCCTCCGTGAAAAGGAGCTGCCCGTACCCGACTGGATGACCGAAGCGCCGCGTAGCATTCCAGGCGTATTCGAGGACGTATGATGCTGCGACAGGTCCGCCTGTTTCTTGCTCTCGTTATCCTGTCGCTTGTCGGGTTTGGTAGTATTGCAGATGCGCAGCTGTCAGATCGGCAAAGCGAATACTATCAGACATGGATAAGAACGGCGGACCGGGCCGAGGCCGTGATCGACGTCAACAGGGCGTCGAGCGCGGCGTTGGAAAATTTGCGTTCAGAAATAAACGGTTATCGAGATACCTTTAACAAATCTCGCGGAGAAAATACCGAGCGGATTGAGACACTGGAAGGGCAGCTTAAAGCCCTGGGGCCTAAGCCCGAAGGGGATGCAACTGAACCAGAAGACATTGCCAAGCTGCGCCAGCACCTTGAAAACCAGCTGAACAGCTTGCGCGTTCCGCGCATCATCTCGGAAGAAGCGTATAGCCGCGCCAACGGGCTGATCAGCGAAATCGACCAGATTATCCGTGATCGACAAACCAAGGAGCTTTTGGAGAAGGGCCCATCGCCAATAAACCCGGCGTATTGGGCCCCGGCATGGGTGGATGTCGAAAGTGCGGCCCGCAGCCTGATCAACGAGACGGTCAAGAATATGAAGACCGACGTTGTTCGCGAGCAAATTCGCGAACGTGGGTTGGTGATTTTCATATTGCTGGGCATCGCTACGGTCTTGCTGGTCTTTGGCAAATACTGGTCAGAGAAGGGTGGTGAGTATCTGCGGCAGTTTGGCGGTTCTGGCAGTGGCGTTTGGACCTTTGTCATTTCGCTGCTTCGGATCATCTTGCCATGGATCGGTGTGTTGGCAGTGGTTGTGGCGCTCTACCTCACCGATGTTTTGGGCCTGCGCGGATCGCTGTTGGTTGATGAAATCCCCTACTGGGCAGCAATTGTGCTGTCTTACGACTGGATCGGTCGCCAAATCTATCTGATGGGTGCAGCGAACAACTTCAAACGCCTTTCGGTCAGAAAAATCACAGAGCTTCGTATCTACCTGGATTTGCTGGCGATCATGCTGATCCTGCATGAGTTGGTAAAGCTGTTCGAGAAGATTGAAAACATCTCCGATGCGACACGGGCCGTGGTCAGTTTTCCAATTATTGTGGCAACTGCACTGTTGCTGCTGCGTGCACGTCACATACGAACAAACGACATTCAGAAGGAGGGGTCTGAACAAAACACCTCGTCCCGGGCAGCGGGTTTCAGCCAACTGGTCGAGTTTTTGCGCCGGGCGCTGTTCATGCTGGGCATGGCCGCACCCTTTCTGGCACTTCTGGGCTATACAAATGCCGCCGAAGCCATTGTCTTTCCAGCCGTCAAAACACTGGTTTTGATTGCCGCATTGATCATCTTCCAGCGTTTCTTCTGCCAAATCTATGGTTGGGTAAGCGGGCAGGGCGAAGGTGCCGGAGATTCGCTTTTTGCGGTGCTGATTGGATTCGCCCTGACGATCATCGCGCTACCGATCCTTGCAGTCTATTGGGGAGCGCGCGAGGCGGATTTGCTCGAAGCGTGGTCTCGGCTGTTGCAGGGTTTCGACATTGGCGGCGTGACGATCTCACCGACCAACTTTCTGACATTTGTTGCAGTATTTGCGATTGGCTATGCCTTAACGCGACTTTTGCAAAGCGGGCTGCGAAACTCACTACTGCCAAAAACCAGTATCGACCCGGGTGGCCAGAATGCGATCGTTTCCGGGTCAGGATATGTCGGCGTCTTTCTGGCCGCTTTGGTCGCCATCATGGTGGCGGGTTTTGACCTGTCGTCGCTTGCCATCGTTGCCGGTGCGTTGTCCGTGGGCATCGGTTTTGGTCTGCAAACTATCGTTTCGAATTTCGTGTCTGGCATTATCCTCTTGGTCGAACGCCCGATTTCCAAGGGCGACTGGATCGACGTGAACGGGATGATGGGCTATGTGCGCGACATCTCGGTGCGGTCGACCCGAATCGAGACCTTTGACAGAACGGATGTGATTGTCCCGAATTCGGACCTGATCAGCGGAGTGGTGACAAACTACACACGAGGGAACACGATTGGCCGGGTGATCGTGCCGGTTGGCGTGGCCTATGGGACCGATACAAAACAGGTCGAGGAGATATTGAGAGAGGTTGCTAACACTCACCCGATGGTTCTGGCCAACCCGGCGCCCAGTGTGGTGTTCCAGGGCTTCGGGGCCGACTCCCTGGATTTCGAGATACGGGCGATCTTGCGGGACGTGAACTGGGTTTTGTCGGTGAAATCCGACATGAACCACGAGATTAACCGCCGCTTCGCCGAGGCTGGGATCGAGATTCCATTTGCCCAGCGCGATTTGTGGTTGCGGAACCCAGAGGTTCTGCAATCTTCTGATAACGCACCTGAAACTACGCCGGGCAGCGCGCAAGGGCAATCCCGAAGAGACTCGACCAGCCCAATAGAAATGAAAGAGTCGGATCTGGATCCCGATGGTGGTGAGGAGTTCTGATCCATAGTCCAACGACGATCCCCTCGATCACAAAGTGAGGTTGTTTTCTCTGTGTGACCCGCTGACTCATTTGCGTGATTTATTTACTCAGGCGGCACCAAATTCCCCGATTTGGGGCCTTGCAAATCTGATTGTGTTGGTTCACATATCGCCTTCACGGAGAGGTGGCCGAGTGGTCGAAGGCGCACGCCTGGAAAGTGTGTAGGCGGGAGACCGTCTCCAGGGTTCGAATCCCTGTCTCTCCGCCATTTACTTGACTGTCATTGGTGGTCTTTCCAAACTCGAAATAGCGCTTTTGTATCCGCGATGGAAGAAACAGGCATGGGTGCAGCGGCTATTATTTGGAATGCAAACTGACGCCGCTGGTAGGCGAATACGTCGGATAAATCACTATGACGGTTTTCAATGCTCTTGTGCACAAATAGGACTGCTCATTGCTGGTCCTCACAATTGGCACAGATCGCAACGCATGGCGCTGCTGAGATGGCTGGCCAACTGGTGTGGCGGCAAGGCATTGCGATGAGCCGATTTTGAATCTGTCAACCCGGATGGCATCTCGTATGAAGTTGTCCTATCTCTGGTGACGTTAAGCGCCTGTCACAAAACAGTTGGAAGTCTCTCGTGAAATCAGAAAACCCAAGCTTCACGCCGCCTCAGGATGCCAATGTCCGCAAGGGTATTCAGCCGGTGATCTGTTACCCGCCGGACAGCCTCGACCAACCTGATTTGAAGGGTCTGAGTGACCTGAGGCAAAAGGCTAAGAAATCTGCAGAAACTACGGCGCTGCCACGAGATGCGGCTTGCATAGACGTACCTGCCGGAGCGTTCTTTCGCATCGTTTCGGTCGACGGCGCGCAGGTTGGTGATTTGAACCTTTGGAACAAGCATGACCTGACCGAGCGGTTCTACTCGGGAAAAACACGGGCACTGCATGGCACGCATCTGTCGACCGGCGACCGAATGTGGTCAAGTTTTCCAACTATGCGCCCAATGGCGACCATCGTCGAGGACACCCTTGACTGGTATGGCTTTGACGAGTTTGGGGGATCAGTGCATGACGTCATTGGTACGCGTTGCGATCCCTACACCGGGAGGTTGCTGTCGGGCAACGACTATCACCATTGCTGCCATTCCAACCTGACGCGCGCATTAGCAAGTCATTGTGATTTACCCTTGCACGAAGCGGAGGTGTACGTGCATGACGTTTTGAATGTTTTCATGTGCACCGGTTTTACCCGCGATACTGGTCAGTACTTCATGAAAGCAAGCCCAGGGCGCCCCGGTGATTATCTGGAATTTCATGCGGAAATCGACCTTGTGGTTGGCATCTCAGCATGTCCTGGCGGCGATTGCTCATCCGAGCATTCGTCCGACGCTGCATCCTGCTATCCGTTGCTGATCGAGGTGTATGATCCCGGAGAAGATGTTCGCGCGGCGCATCAACAGCCCAAGGTATCTTCCTACGACCGGACCCATGGCAAGGCAGATGACTCAAAGGTTTAGCTAAGGCAGGAACGCGAGCGTCTGCCTGAACTCCTAGTCAGTAGTCCCAAAAACATCAATAAAGCTAACAAAATAAGCGTTTTGACATAAAGCCGTGATGTTCTCTGTAGGGTAACGCCAGAGTGGTCGCGAGGAGCAGACGCTTTACGAAAAATACGATGGCTTCTAAACGACTAGCCGACCTCATTAAGCTATGACTGGATCGAGGCAGTTCATCGCACCTAGGGACAGGATCCATCGTGGGATCGGTCGTCGGCCTTCAGAAATTCATCCACGTTGGGTTCGGTTCGGCCTAGATTTAGGGTCACTTGTCCTGAGGAACCAAACCCAATCCCCTGAGGTAAATGCCAATACCGCTTTCAAGTAGGTCTTCAGGCGGAAAAGGGGACGTCGCACCCGTGTTGCGGGCATAGAGTTCAACAACGCCATGGCTCATTGCCCAGATATGTGCGCTGAACATCGCAGCAGGAGGGCGCTTTTCCGGTGGAATATGCTGGGACAAATCGTCAGCAGCTTTTTCAAGCACGCTTTTTGCACGGTTCGCCGCCAGCGACAATTCCGGGGTTCGGTTCAGGGAAATACCACTTTCGAACATCGAGATATAATGGCCGGGATGTTTTCGTGCAAAGGCCAGATAGGCGCGGCCGGTGGCTTCAAAAGCCGCCAGGGCTGACGGCTGTCCCTTGTCATAGGCATATTGCATCAGATCGGCGAACATCTCAAAGCCTTGCCGCGCCGCTTCTGCAATCAGATCTTCGCGGCCTTGGAAGTGACGATATACAGCCGCTGGTGTCACGCCCGCAGTTTTGGCCGCCTCAGAAAGTGTGAAACCCGTTGGACCCTTTTCTTCAATCAGAGACAAAGCAGCCTCGATCAGGGCTTGTTTCAGGTTTCCATGGTGATAACCGCGTTTCGTCATCCCGGGCTCAGGCACCTTTGTGCTAAAGACAATTGAGACCAAAGAGATAGTGTATCAGGATAGGTTCGTCCAACGCTTGAGAGGTCGCAGACCCATTATTTCACAACATGAGGATTAGTTGCTCTCGGCAGAGCTCGCATGTGTGGCTTCTTGTTCCGAGCGGGCTTCGGCGTTGGATCCTGTAAGAGCACCTCTGGGATCCTTTTTTAAGAGAGCAAAAGCGTTTCGGAACGGGCGCAGATATAAAACGACGGGATCGTTCCATGTTCCGTCTTCGCCATTTCCCAAACCGTATTCAATATTTTCCTTCGATTTTGGTGAGTAAAGTGTTCCGGCACTCCAGTCCCATATCGCAAAGATAAAGCCCATGTTCTTATCCCAATGCTTACGGGCCTTGGAATGATGAATCTGATGCTGTGCAGGGCTCACGAAGACATGCTGCACCCAGTCAGGATATTGCAGCCAGACATGGCTGTGACGCAAGTTGAAGGCAGCTATGAAAAATACGAAGACGATGATGTTTAGTCCAAACAAGGTAAACGCCCGTCCACCACTGCCAAAAAACTGGTCAAGCAATGCCACAGCAACCCCAACGAAAAAGCCGCTTAGTAAAGACGAGATGATTTCCTCAACCGGGTGCATGCGAGATGCCGTCAGCGGTGTCATGACTTCGGCCGAGTGGTGGACTTTGTGGAATTCCCACAAAAAGGGGATCTTGTGAAAAATATAGTGCCCGAACCAAAGAGCCCCATCGAATACGAGGACAGCCACCGCTGTATAGAATACTGACACAGCGAGCGAGGAATCATATGGTCCTTCGGTTGCAGGTCCCAAGATTTTCTCGACGACATTGTACCAGAACGGAACTTGCAACAAGATCGATGCATAGATTGCGCCGATGATGGATTTATTCAAGAAAAACATGACGTAATCGGCTTTTGCTGACTTATGTGTCAGCACATCCCAAGGAAGCAACCAATTGAGCAGATCTTTGAAGGTTTTGCCCTGCCGCGCCTTTCTGGTTCGATAGAAAACGAAAATGGCCGCCGCCAGCGCTGTCCCCAAATGAAGCAAGGACAAGCGGTTTGTCGGATCAAAGAACAACTCAAAAGGATGCCGCAGCGCCGCGAATACTTCCTCAACCATCGAGAGCACCTGTCTGTATCTCGCTTTTAAGTAGGAACCTTGATGCATGTCGACGGCTTCTCGGCGGCAGAAATGCGGCAGCGATGTGTCATTTCATGCGAGAAACTGCTTTAGCTAAGGACTGCAAGTCTATGCGTCCCAGATTTCCGGCCCGCCGCAGATTTTCGGATCAATTGCGCCGAGATCTTTGGTCTTTTTCTCTTCGTAATCAAGCGCATGAAGTACGGTTCGGATCGCCGCAAGCCGGGCGCGTTTCTTGTCATCAGACCGAATGATTGTCCATGGACAGCTGTCGGTATGAGATCGTGTCAGCGTTTCAGAAATGGACTGTGTATACCCGTCCCATTTGTCCAGACCCGCGACATCAATCGGGCTCAACTTCCATTGTTTCAACGGATCTGTCTCGCGTGCCAGAAAACGGTTCAACTGTTCGGCCCGCCCAACGTTCAGCCAAAACTTGAACAGATGAATGCCGTCGTTAACCAAACCTGTCTCCAACGGCAGAACCTGTCGGAAAAACCGCTCTCTTTCTTTGGGTGTGCAAAAACCAAAGACGTTTTCAACAACGCCTCTGTTGTACCAACTGCGATCAAAAAACACGATTTCCCCCGCCGCAGGCAAATGCGGGATGTAACGTTGAAAGTACCATTGGCTGCGTTCTGTGTCCGACGGTTTGGACAATGCGACGTTACGGGCACCGCGTGGGTTCAGGTTTTCGCGAAAGCGTTTAATGGTTCCGCCTTTGCCCGCCGCATCACGGCCTTCAAAGATAATGGCAACCCTCTGACCGGTCTCCTTTACCCAAGACTGCATCTTGACCAACTCGATCTGCAGCGCGTCCATCTGTTCTTGGTAGTCGCTGGATTTCATTTTTTCGGCGTAGGGATAGGTGGGGTTCAGGATATCGCCCTTGCTGGCCTTTTTGATTTCTTCGCGCACGCTTTTGGGCGCGCCTTTGCGGTAATATTTTTCGATAGAGCCTTTTTCCGACCGGGCCATGTGCTACCTCGCAAGAAAATCCATATCTTACTATGGATTAGGCGTCGTCTTAACGCAAACCTGCGCGTCGGGCGGCGCGGTCGATTGCTTCAGCAACTTCGGGTGCGGCGACAACCTGCGGCATATGTCCAATGCCTTGCAGTGCGATCAGTTCCGCCCCCGGGATTTGCTCGATCAGACGTTCGGAGTGCCAATCCAGCCCGACAGTATCATCTGCCGTGCCGTGCACGATTTCGGTCGGAACAGAAATCTCGCCATATCTGGGTTGCAACTGGGTGATCTCATGCAGAAGGTTTGCGCGCTGTTTGGCATTCGCGTGCATTGAGGCGCGGCGAACAGTCAATTGAGGTCCGAAATGTTCGGCATAGCCATCAGGAGCTTTTTGTGGGGCGAAGACAGTGTCCAGAGCCTGCGTTACGTACCAATCAGGAACATATGACGTAATGAAGGGCAGGGCGAGTGAACTCCCTGCCGAAGTTGAGGCGAGCTGGTTGAACCCATCCAGAGGTGTTTCCCACGGTATCGCGGCCGGAGCCATCAGGACCAGTGCCGAGATGTTGTCAGGGCGCGTGATGGCCCAGGCCAACGAAACTGACCCACCATAGCTTTGCCCGGCCACGATCGGTTTGTCGGCCCCAAGCAGTGCAGCAGCGCGCTGTAATACATCCGCCTGTTCGATGATGGTTTCACCATCCGGGTTGAAACTGGCGGAATAGCCAAGACCGGGCCGGTCAAAAACGATAACACGGTAGTGCTCGGCCAGGATCGGGGCGAGGGCGAAGGTCATGTCACGGGTGTTTCCGCTGGACCCGTGGATCAACACGACATCCGGGCCTTTGCCCATCACAACAGCATGAATCGCGACACCGTCGATATCCAGCATTTCACCTTCTGGCGGAAACGCGGCTTCGGCCAGCGCTTCTTGCTGCGTCGCGCGCCAGATGGTGAATAGCGCCAGGCCCAACACTGCAAGGCCAAAAGATATCAGGAGTTTAACGGCCAATGTCATTCATATCGAAAGGGGTGCTCTGGTAAATTTCATTGATCCAGTTCCCATACAAAAGATGCGCATGACTGCGCCACCGGTTCTGCGGAGTCTGGGCTGGATCGTCGTCTGGGTAGTAGTTGATCGGCACGTTGATCGGCGTGCCATTGGTCACATCACGGTCATATTCCTGTTTCAACGTATCACTATCGTATTCGAAGTGGTTGAAGATATAGAGCGCCCGATGCGATCTGTCCTCGACCAGACAAGGGCCAACATCATCGCTGCCCAGCAACGTGGTCAAACCGGGTGCACCATCAATCTCGGCCTGCTTCATTTCAGTCCAGCGACTGACAGGAATAACGCAATCGTCGGAAAACCCGCGCAAAAACGGAGAGGCTTGGTTCAGGTTTCGATGCCGGAAACACCCAAAGGCCTTGGCGTCCAGCATGTGCTTTTTTACACCATGAAAATGGTTGATCATCGCCATCCCACCCCAGCAGACGCCAAATGTCGAATGAACGTTGGTTTGGGTCCAGTCGAAGACTTCGCTGATTTCATCCCAGTAAGTCACATCGACAAAATCCAAATGCTCGATAGGCGCGCCGGTTATGACGAGACCATCAAATTTCTGATCCTTCACCTCCTGAAAGGGGCGATAAAACTCAGCCATATGAACCGCTGCGGTATTCTTGGTCCTGTGCTCAGTCATACGGATTAGCGACAGATCGATCTGCAAAGGGGTCGCGCCGATCAAGCGGGCAAACTGGTTTTCGGTCTGGATCTTCTTGGGCATCAGGTTAAGCAACCCGATCCGCAAGGGGCGAATATCCTGACGCATTGCCTGATCTTCGTCCATGACCATAACGCCCTCTTTGGTCAGGACGTCATAAGCGGGCAGGTCTGAAGGGATCTTTATGGGCATATGCTCAGGCTTTTAAAGAGGTCATAGAAAGCTGGTAGTTAGGCGCAATTGCGCCTGGTCTCAAGGGTGCGTTCGATCAACTCATCGAAATCAGGGGCATCGCGCACCTTGCTGATATCGCCTGCAGTGACTGCGACACCCCAGTTCTTCGCCATGGCTTCGTATCTGGGCTGACGATGAGCGAGAGCTTGAGCATAGGTCCAGCGGATGAAGTCATCGGGATCAACATCAGACTCGGCGCAGCCGTGTTGGTCCAGGTAATCTTGCCAGACGCGGGTAAGAAATTCGCCCTGATAAGACATCGGCTTAGGGGCTTTGTCGAAGCGTTTTATCAACTCGGCGGTATGATCTTCGTCACCCTTCAGCCATATCATAAGGGTGTGTCGGGACAATTCAGTCAACAACTGATCGCCTGGGTCGTCCGGGTCTGCCCATTCGCAGATGGATCCGCCGGTATCACAGATGAAATGCGGGTATTGGTACAACCGCTGCGCACGGTCGATGAAATACTCAGTATCCAGCAGGGCGTGAATTTCCGCCAGGCGGAACTGCTCTTGCCGGCGGCGGTATTCTGACATTTCAAGCCCGCCGAGATCTGGGTTCCCTGGCTTGCCCAGATAGGCCGCCACCGGGGTCAGGTTCTCAAATGATATGTTCGAGCCGATATAGATCGAATCCGAAAGCAGCAGATCGCGCAGAAACGGGACTTTCATCGCTTCGGCCTTGGCGTTGTCGGTGATGTATTCGCCCATGTAGCGGGTGCCAATACGGTAGTCGATTGAGTAGTGAAACCAACCGCCGGAATCCCTCAGGATGTTTGACACATAGGTTTTGCCCAGACCCGACATGCCGAAAAATAACACTTTTTTTCGCGGCGCGTTGCGCCAGTCTTTTGCCGAGCCGTAGATCATTTGCCACTGTCCCTTTTTAGCCTTTGCTAAATCGGGCAGGAGGCGGCGTCAATTGCGAGAACCAGAACGATTTAAGATCAACAGGCCCAACGCAAGGACTGCGAACCCGACGAAAGCCCTCGGTTCAAGGGCCTCGTCCCGCACCGCAGCGCCCAGAACAATGGCAACGGGCGGGATAACCAGGGTGACCAGCATCAGATTGCCGCTGCCAGCCATGGCAAGCACGCGGTAGTATAACAGGTACGCGCCAGCGGTCGCTATGATGGCGTAGTAGCCGATGGCAACCCATGTCACAAAAGGCAGGGTCAAGGTGGGCATGCCGTCGACCATCAATGTGACCGGTAGGATCAGCAGCGTCGATCCGGTCAGCATGCCAGCTGCTGCGACGATAGGCGAAAGGCCAGACAATGACTTGCGGGCCCATGCAGCAGCCAACGCATATGAGATGGTTCCGGCAACTATCGCGAGTTGGGCTGTGCTTTGTAGGTTGAAATTTGAGAAATTCTGTATGCCGATCGCGATCGACACGCCCAGAAATCCCAGCCCGACGCCTGTTAGGCGGGCTTTTGTCAGACGCTCATCTTTGAAGAACATGGCTGCGATCAGGACGCCAAAAACCGCCGTGGCCGCGTTCAGGATCGCCGTCAGCCCAGTGTCGATATACAGCTGGCCCCATGCCATCAATGTAAAGGGAATAGCGTTGTTCAGAAGGCCCATGACCAGAAAAGCCAGCCAGACCTTGGGGCTTTTTGGTATGTTGTGACGTTGAATTAGAACGACAAGCCACAGCACCAACATAGCCCAGAAAGTGCGGTGCAAAACCGATGTCATTACCGGAATTGTATCCAAAGCGATGCGAATCGATAAAAAGGACGCGCCCCAAATCAAGCCCAGCAACAAAAGTTCAGACCAAGCGCGACGAGAGAGGTGTTTTTGAGTTTCCATGGCACCACTCTTTCATTTGGGTACTACTGAAGCGACCCGAAACTTGCGAAAAAAAAAGCCCCGCTGAACAGCGGGGCTTTTCATCCATGACTTAACGCTGATTAGTTTAGGGCGTAGGTGACCTGAACACCGACACTCCAAGCGCTGTTTCCAGTGAACCGCGCTCCTTGGTTTGTCGTAGCATCCCCAATATCGGTATAGCGAATTCCACCGGAAATCTTCGCTTGCTCGATCGAATAAGTGCCGCCCAAACCGACGCTCCAGAAACCATCAGTCGGACCCAAGTCTGAAACAGTGGAGCCGGTAGAAGTCTCATACCCAACTGTAACTGCTCCGGAAAATTCCTCTGAGAACTGATAGCCTAAGCCAAGTGTGTAGGTGAACGTAGCATCGTCGTAGTCAAGTAGGTTGTTTCCGGTTATGCCAACATACACAGGCGGGGCGTAGATAGATTGCGGCCAATCAACCCAACGTATTGATCCAAACAAAAGCGTCTTCGGTGCCACGCCCGTCTGGAAGTCGAGGTTCACCGACTGCGGTGTTACTACTTCCGTTTCTGTGTTGTTGACAGAAAGACCCGCAGGAATTGGAGGCACCACATTGTTAGATTCTGTTTGCGACAGATTGTGCGTGATTTTGGAGTTGTACGTTAGGGCGACCCGGGCGGCAATTTCTGGTTTTTCCCATGCTACTCCGACCACGTATCCAAAATCGATTTCCGGATCGATGTCGACTTCATAACCCGCTGCAGCGGGAACAGCCACGTTGCCTGTCAGGCGCTGCGCGCGTAAGCCACCTATTGCGCTAAAGCCGCCGTCAAACTTGTACCGAAACAATGCGGTAACCGCATCTGTATCGGCTGAGGCACGCAAAACGTCGGTACGGCCACCTGCCACTGACGTAGGGTTCTGCGACAATGGATAATTCGAACCGTAGGCCACATCAGCGCCAAAGGGCTGATCATACACGAGCGCGAAATCGAGCTGTTCGGTCAGCGAAGTTTTGTAGCCCAGGTGGGGCGTGAAGAAGTCCTTCGCGATATTTCCAGAATCTACTCCGCCTAGCGTGCCTGACACTGTAGGATTGGTGTAGCCAAGTCGAAACTGAACGGCCGTGCCTTCTTCAAAAATAAGATTGATGCCCTGACCACTGCGATCCAAGCCACCCGCCTGCACTGTCGTTGCCCCTACGCATAGGGCGCAAGCTTGTAGAAGCGCCTTTTTCATTTATTCCTCCCATACTGTCTCTCGTGGGCCTTATTGGCAGTGCCTGAGTGTGCGTCGCCGGGCCCATTATTTGTGGTGCCCGATACTCACTCGTGACTCATTTTAACGTCAACTGGTGACCATGCGTTACTTGAGGGTTGTTACGTTACGAACTGTTGCCAAACTGTTACGATTCTCTGACCACACGTTCAAAAAGATGCCGGCAAAAATTATTGCCGCACCCAAAAGCGTCCAGTGATCGATCGGCTCGTGATATAGGATCATACCGACCACAGCGATGGTGGGCAGGCGTGCGAAGTCAAAAGGGATCACGACAGTCGCGGGCGCGATGGCCAGAGCGTTTGTGATGCAAAAATGCGCCAACAACCCCGCCAGTCCTACAAGCAGCAAAAACGGAGCCGTTTGTGCATTGGGAATGGTGATCTGCCCGTCAAACCCAGCTGCCGCGGTGCCCAGCACCGCCTGCATGGCCGTTAACCAGAACACGATACATCCGATACTGGCAAATCTCGTGAGCTTTTTGGTCGTGATAGTTGTAAACGCGAAGAATATGGCTGACGCGGCGGCCATCAAGATGCCGGGGCTTAGCGGTGCGGCCCCAGGTCGGGTCACAACCAATATTCCTGCGAACCCAATCAAAGCGGCCGTCATTTTCAGTAGTGTCAGGCGTTCTTTTAGCAAAAGCGGTGATAGCAGGATGACCCAAATGGGTTGTGTGAACTCAAGCGCGAAAACCTGCGCCAGAGGAGCTACGCCGACCGCATAGAACCAAAGGTTTTGCCCGGTGAAATGCAGTGTGTTTCTTACAGCGTGCAGGCCCAGACGTTTGGTTTTGACCTGATACCATTTGCCAGTCGCAGTCAGGACCAGCGCGACGACGACAAAGCCCACAAAACTGCGGTACATCATAATTTCGAATGTATCGTGATAGAGACTTAGCTCGCGCCCGGCGACCGCCATTGACGAGAAAGACGCGATGGCCCCGATCATCCAAGCAGCCGCTTTACCGACCTGAGGTGACGAACTCTCCACCCTGACGCCTCCGTATGCGTTATCTTGCCTGTCAGAGGTTTGTCTGACTTGGATTTACCGGAAAGTCACCCAAAATCAGTATTTTCCAGGGTTGATGGCTTTTGGAAGACAGATCAGCGCCCAGAACGCTAGTTCAGGTCCTTTGCGAATTGCCTGGCTATTTCCAGGTTCCCCTTGGCGTTCACATGGCAGCAATGATCGATGTAGTGGTCTTCTTGAAAAAGTGCCGAATAGTCTCTGAAACATCCAAGGTTTTGCGCTTTTTCCCGTATCTTCGGATACACTTGATGGATTTGAGTTTCGTAATTGGCGTTATGGCTGAAGGGTTCCGAGCTCAACGTGTAAGGGTTCGGTTGAAGCACACATACAAACCGCGCGCCTTTGGATCGGACGATGGCTTCGGTCGCGGCCCAACTGTCTACAAGGAAACTGGCTACGTCTTCCGCGTATTCCTCTTCGTTACAACGGTTGAGCTCTGAGAAGTTTTTGTCGTTTGAGTTAGAATCCAACTTCTGCCCGATGCCTCTGGCAAAGCGATTGATAGATGAGGACTGAATTATGCTCCAAAGCGCCGAGGTAGATTGTGACTTGTTCTCCAAAGCCGCCTTTATGAAGCCTTCGCGGGGATGGCCGTTAGCGGAGTTTAAGCCAAGGCAGTTGTGGTAAACGTCATTCACGCCGTCGAAGAAAACCACAGTGTCCCCGCTTTGAATGTCTGACAGATTGTTGAGAAGCCGGTTGAGGCTTTGTCGTGAATTGTATGCCTGCTCACCGTAGTTGATAGACGTTTTTCCAGACAATCCCGCAAACTGTGAGGGGATTGTGTTTTTGTCGGAAACGCTGTGGCCCCACATAGTAGACCCGCCGAAAAAGTGGACTTTCGTTGCACTTTCTGGTTCAGGGTTCGTCGTAACGCGCCTCAGGTCTTCGTCGATGTTCAGGGTTTTGCTGGAAATCATGGGGGATTCCCAGCCAACGAAGGCTTTGTAGGGGTAACCTTGAAAGCTTTCAGTGTCGTTTTGAAATTGAAACGTTTCTTCGTTTTGGTTCGGGTTGTCGGTCTTTTTTGAAGCCCTGCCGTCACTTACCAGGTCCCGTACTGAAAATGCGGCAAACAGGATGACTTCGAGCGCGACCAACATCGTTAAAGTTAACAGACAAACGAAAAAAATGTTCTTGATCAGTGCCATAAAATACCTTGGGCGCTACTTGCTACAATTTGGTGCGATACTGCTATTTAAAAAAGGTCCGGTATTGTCTTCGGGGTCTTCTAGCAAAACATGCTGTGAGATCGGGATGCGGAATGCAAGTCAAACGTCGTTGTGACTAGTTTGAGTCACAAGGCGGCTAATAGCCCAACGGTGCCTGATTTGTTTGCGGCTGACTTCGCAACTGAGGTGCAGCATCAGCTTGGGGCAGGGTGGCTGCTCTATCAGATCTGAACGCGGAGCACTTCACCGAGCGCAACCTGATCAACACGTTCGTGAATCTGTTTGGTTATTCCCACTCAATCGTGCCCGGAGGCTTTGAGGTAATGTCATAGGTGCAGCGGTTGATGCCCTTTACCTCATTGATAATGCGCGTGGCAGTCTCACTGAGGAATTCATGGCTGAACGGATAATAGTCGGCTGTCATTCCGTCGACCGAAGTCACCGCGCGTAGGGCGCAGGCATAATCGTAGGTCCGGCCATCGCCCATGACCCCAACCGTGCGCACGGGAAGGATGGCGACAAAGGCCTGCCAGATATCGTCATAAAGGCCGTGCTTGCGAATCTGGTCGATATAGATCGCGTCGGCCTCTCGCAGGATTTCCAGTTTTTCGCGGGTGATTTCACCAGGGCAGCGGATGGCAAGGCCGGGTCCGGGAAAAGGATGGCGTCCGATGAAGCTGGGCGGAAGGCCCAGTTCGCGGCCCAGTGCGCGAACCTCGTCCTTGAACAGCTCGCGCAGAGGTTCAACCAGCTTCAGGCCCATCTTTTCTGGCAGGCCGCCCACATTGTGGTGCGATTTGATCGTGACCGATGGGCCGCCCGAGAATGAAACGGATTCGATGACATCGGGGTACAGCGTGCCCTGCGCCAGGAACTCGGCGCCGTCGATCGTGTCAGCATGTTTCTGGAACACGTCGATGAACAGTTTGCCGATGATTTTGCGCTTGGTCTCAGGATCGCTCTGACCGTCCAACTCGCCCAGGAACAAATCGCTTTCATCGGCGTGGATCAACTGGATGTTATAGTTGTCGCGGAACATGCCAACGACTTCGGTGGCTTCATTCTTGCGCAGCAGGCCGTGGTCGACGAACACACAGGTCAACTGATCGCCGATCGCCTCGTGAATCAGGATTGCCGCGACCGAGCTGTCGACGCCGCCCGACAGGCCGCAAATGACTTTCTTATCGCCCACTTGATCGCGGATCTTGCGGATCATCTCTTCGCGATAGGCACCCATGGTCCAGTCGCCTTTGAACCCGGCCAATTTCACGAAATTTTCGTAGAGTTTCGCGCCTTTCGGGGTGTGGTGTACCTCGGGGTGGAATTGCACCGCATAAAAGTGGCGATCCGGATCTGCGGTGATGGCATATGGTGCGTTCGGCGAGGTGCCAAACACCTCGAATCCCGGAGCGATTTCACTGACATGGTCGCCGTGGCTCATCCAGACCTGTTCATCACCGTCAGCGAACCAGCCGTCCAGAATATCCACCGTCTTGTTCGGGGTGACGAAGGCGCGGCCGAACTCGGCCGTGCCATGGCCGCTTTCGACCGTACCGCCAAGCTGATGCATCATCACCTGCTGACCGTAGCAGATTCCCAAGATTGGCACGCCATAGTCGAAAATCTCTTGCGGAACACGTGGAGAGCCTTCGCGAGTCACACTGTCCGGGCCACCTGAAAATATCACGGCGCGCGGGGACATTTCCCGCACGAAGTCCATCGTGACGTTCTGATAAGGATGAATTTCGCAGTAGACATTCAGTTCGCGGAGACGGCGAGCAATCAGCTGCGTCACCTGGCTGCCGAAGTCGATGATCAGGAGGCGGTCATGGGATTTTTCACTCATGTTCGCGCCATAGGCCAAGCACGGTGATTTCGCAAGAGCAAGGTCATCTTCCAGCTACCACAGATGGTATAGGGCGCACAGTAATGACTGGCCTATTGTAAATAATTTGTAACAGAAATATGACGATCTTCGGCCAACCGGGAGAGTTGGCGAAAACGAATTGGGAGGTGCGCGTGCCAATTGCTATTGAAATTGCCGCTCTGAATCTGGCCCTCGCACTGTTTTGCGGCGCGTTGATCGGGTCGGAACGTCAGGTTCGGCAACGGATGGCAGGCCTGCGGACGAATGCCTTGGTGGCGTTGAGTGCCGCTGCGTTTGTGGTGTTTTCAGCGCTTTATCCGGACGAAGTCAGCCCGACCCGGGTGGCCGCCCAAGTTGTTTCGGGGATCGGTTTTCTAGGCGCTGGTATCATCTTCCGGCACGGTTTCACCATTCATGGTCTGAACACGGCCGCGACATTGTGGTGTTCTGCAGCGGTGGGAATGATGGCTGGCAGCGGTGCCTGGATTTTTGCGCTGATGATGACCGGGTTCGTTATCTTCGTGAACCTGGGACTAAGGCCGTTAGTGAAATGGCTGAAGCGCACAACGCGGGCCGGTGTGCCGCTTACACAGGAATTCCGCATTTTGGTGCGGTGTGCTGCCAGTGATCAGACTCAAACACGAGCATCAGCTTTGCAAGCTCTGGCGCAAAATGGCGTGCGAATTGTTGGATTCGAAAGAGGTGCGGAAGACCACGACGGTATTCAAACCCTCGAGATTTTCGTGTCCAGCGAGGAACAGTTGGAAGATATTCAACATAAGATTGCGGCGCCTCTTATCCTTGAACCTGGTATTCTCAGTGTCGACTGGGAGATTGTTCCCGAGACTTGATGCTTAAATTCTAGGCGTCGCGTTTGGCAGTAAAGCAGCTGCCATGTCGCTTTTATGTTCCAATCGCCGTTATCTTCCAACGGTTGTCATCGACCGCGGGATAGACAGGAGCTCAATCAAGACATCCTGATCATGGGGAAAAAACATGGCTGAAGCAGCAGCACGTCGCCGGGGTCGCGGTGGAGGTGGAGCCGCCCGCAGGGCGGAGCGTACCGCGGTTCGGATCGAAACAGCAAAGTATATCGAACGCAACATTCCCAATTTCGAAGTTCTCAACGAAGAAGCGTTGGAGATCATCGAAACCAATGCAGAGACCGTACTGGAAGAGATCGGTGTCAACTTTGTTGACAACCCCGACGCTCTTGACCGGTGGCGCGATGTTGGGGCAGATATCGACGGTGAACGCGTGCGCATCCCGCGTGGTCTGGCGCGTGAGCTGATCAAGACAGCCCCCAGTCAGTTTACACAGCACGCTCGCAATCCTGAGAAATCGGTTGAGATCGGCGGGCGCACTTTGGTCTTGGCACCTGTCTATGGCCCGCCCTTTGTGCGTGATGCCGAAGGCGGACGTCGCTATGCGACCATGGACGATTTCAACAAGTTTGTGAAACTGGCCTATATGTCCAAGTGGCTGCACCACTCGGGCGGTACAGTGTGCGAACCCACCGACGTCCCGGTGAACAAGCGGCATCTGGACATGCTGAAAGCGCATATGACGCTATCGGACAAGCCTTTCATGGGGTCGGTGACCGACCCAAGCCGCGCGCAGGATTCGGTTGAAATGTGCGAAATCCTCTTCGGCAAGGAATTCGTTCAGGAAAACACAGTGATGACCTCACTGACCAACATCAACTCGCCGATGACTTTCGACGATGTGATGATGGGCTCGCTTGAGGTCTATGCGCGCAATAACCAGGCCTGCATCATCTCGCCATTCATCGTGGGCGGAGCGATGGCCCCGGTTTCCGTGGCAGGTACACTGACACAGGTGCTGGCCGAGGTTCTGGCCGGTGTCGCCTATAGCCAGATCATCCGTCCGGGCGCGCCGGCAATCTTTGGCGCCATGGTGACGTCCATTGACATGAACTCGGGCGCGCCGACATTTGGAACGCCTGAGGCGTCACATATTACGTACGGCGCGGGCCAGTTGGCACGGCGTTTGAACTTGCCCTACAGGTCAGCCGGGTCATTCTGCGGATCGAAACTGCCGGACGCGCAAGCCGCCTATGAGACGGCGAACTCACTGAATATGGGTCTGTTGTCTGGTGTGAACTTCATGCTGCATTCCTGCGGTTGGCTGGAAGGTGGTCTTGTTGCGGATTTCGAAAAATTCGTCATGGATGCCGATCAACTGGGCGTATTGCACGGGTTGGCCAAGGGCGTGACGTATGACGAAAACGCTCAAGCCATGGACGCTATCCGCGAGGTTGGTCCGGGTGGCCACTATCTTGGATGTGATCACACGCAGGCCAACTTCAAGGAAGCCTTCTGGAAATCCGAAATGCTGGACTACAAGCCATTTGAGACTTGGCAGGAAGAAGGGTCCCGTGACACTCGTCAACTCGCCACTGCGCGGGTCGAGCATTTGTTGGCCAACTATCAACAGCCGCAAATCGATCCGGACGTAAATGCCGCGCTGGAGGCTTATGTTGCTGAGAAGAAAGCTTCCATGCCGGATGCCTTCACCTGATCAATTCAGGTGCGAGGCGCGGCTGGCCTGATACAGCTGCGCCTCGCCCAATAGCGCGATCAAAAGATCCAGATGTCGGACCAGAGAATAGGCTGCATCCTCTTCTTTTCGCTGCTCATTCACCTCTTTCTCCATTTCCATCAACCGCATAAGGGCCGACCCTGTTCCCGGCAGTGGGCCATAGCCCAGAATGCGTTGTAAATGCCGATCCCGATTGTAATCCAGCGCCCCGAATTTCGCGGCCCGGGCCAAAAGGCGCGGGCGGTGGAGAGTTGCGATCATGGTCATCAGGTCCTGCATGTCGTGTGTCCCTTGTTCAAGTTCTGACGCCTTGCTTGTCACACAACTTTAGCGGGCGTTGCCTTGATTGAACTCACTCCGAACGATGGTTTCACGACTGTTTATCTTTTTGAATCAAATCTGGTTCCCGCCCTTCGGGGTTAACGAACGAGTAACGAAAGAATCTCTAGTTAGATTTGGTTAACTCAAACTCTGAGGGCGAAAAGTGGCAGTCTGTTTTGTCGACGAGGGTAAATGATTATGGAAAACAACGTGGCTTTCGCCGTTCCGGCATGGGTACCAGAAGGGGCACAAAGATACCTTGCTCATACCGAAACCGGTCGGTCTATTAGAGATATTGCGAGGTCGGCAGGGTGCCATGCATCAACCATCCTCAGGCAAATCCGTCGTATTGAAACGCGGCGAGACGACCCGTTGGTAGATGCCGCCTTGCAATCGCTGGCCGAGACGCATTTTTCTGTGGCAAATGACCGGCGCGCACTTTCCCCCCAGATCAACGAAACCAGGGAAGAAGAAGAATTCGAACGCGAGGCTTTGCGTATTCTCCGACGCTTGTGTGAAACCGGGTCGGTTCTTGCGGTGGCCGAGGATATGGACAAGGCCGTGGTTGTACGCGACACCGGTGAGGCGGGGGCGACAAGAACGGCCGTTGTAGAATGCAAGATTGCGCAGGCTCTGGCGTTGAAGGATTGGATTTCCTGCGACAATCCCGGGCGGATATCCCGGTATCGCATATCAACGTCTGGTCGAACCGCGTTGAGTCTGTTGGTGGCCGAGGCAGAGAACAAGGCGCGCGCGCGCAATGAATTCGGAATGGCCGAGGTGCAAAGCCCATTTCAGGCGAACACTTCGGGTGCTCAACCTGATCGCATCCGGCGCATGCGCTACAGTACGGCCGAAAGCCCGCTGATCGCCTTGTCCCGCCGCCGGGATCGCGATGGAAAACCTTTTCTGGATGAGGCTTTGGTCAGCGCCGGCGAACGTCTTCGTGAGGATTTTGAGTTGGCGCAAATCGGCCCGCAGGTCACACAAAACTGGGACAGCTTTCTGACAGGGGGCGCGCGAGGAAGCTTCGACAGTGCCTCTCACGGCGGCAAAGGGTCATCTGATGCAAGGGATCGGGTCGCGCGTGCCTTGAGTGATCTTGGCCCGGGTCTGAGTGATGTTGCCCTCAGGTGTTGCTGCTATCTCGAAGGGTTGGAGCTGGCAGAAAAGCGAATGGGATGGTCTGCGAGATCCGGAAAAATCGTGCTTCGTATCGCGCTGCAACGTCTCAAGCGCCACTACGAGGATCAAGCCGAGCGTGACTGCATGATCGGGTGAAATCCATTTGGATTGCTTGCGAATTTGCGCTGGATTGATAATCAGGGATTATGGGTTTCACACTAAGACAGCTCCAGTACTTTCAAGCCGTTGCCGAACAACGAAATTTTGGTCGAGCGGCTCAGCTATGTAATGTTTCACAGCCAGCGCTATCTGTGCAGATCAAAGCGTTAGAGGAAACTCTGGGTGGTATTCTGTTTGAACGTCAGGCAAGGGACATCTTGCTGACCCCGCTGGGGCGCGATGTGCTGGATCATGCGCGCCAGGTTCTAGGGGCTGCGGATCGGTTGGATCAGTTTGCCCGGGACCATTCTGGCGGGCATCGATCGCTCTCGATCGGGATCATTCCAACGATAGCGCCTTATCTGCTTCCCGGTGTTTTGGCGGGATTACGGGCTGGCGACGTCTCGCTCAGAGTGCAGATTCGAGAGGCACGGACCGACCGTTTGCTGGCGCTGTTGCGCAGTGGCGATATTGACGCCGCAGTTCTGGCATTGCCCGCAGCTGGACGTGAGTTTCAAGAGATTCCGTTGTTTCAGGACCAGTTTCTGCTGGCTGGAAGTGCGGCGCGGTTGGAAAGGGTGACCACCAGCCCTGAGATGCTGCGGCCCCTGGATCTAAAGGCGGCGCAATTGATGCTGTTGGAAGACGGGCATTGCCTGACCGATCAAGCGCTGGAGGTCTGTGGTCAGGACCGCGGCAGTGGGCAGATCAACATGGGGGCATCGTCGTTGGCGACTTTGTCGCGCCTTGTCGCGGAAGGGTTTGGCCTGACGTTGATGCCGGAACTGGCCGCCCGTTCGGAAACCGAGGCTGTGTCCGGTTTGAAACTGCTGCGCTTCGGCGCTCCGCAGCCGGCCCGCACAGTAGGGTTGGTGCTGCGCAATTCAACATCTGAGGAGGATTGGTCAGGTCGACTGGCGCAGGTCATTCAGGATGTGGGCGAAAAGATTGTATCGGCCACGCGCGCATGAAAAGGCCCGCCAAGAGCGGGCCTGAAATCAACATGTTGTCTTTGCTTAGACTAGCGCTGGTTCAGCAGCTTTTTCCAGATATTCCATCAGGTTTTCCGGTGAGGACGTGCCATATGGATCTTCGGGGCAGTTGTCCATCAGACCAGGCTCTTCAAACCACGCTTCAACAACACCGTCATTGATGATGGCTGCATAGCGCCAAGACCGCATGCCGAACCCAAGGTTGTCCTTGTCGACCAGCATCCCCATCTTGCGAGTAAATTCACCAGATCCATCGGGAATGACCTTGACCTTTTCCAAGCCTTGGTCCTTTGCCCATTTGTTCATGACGAAACTGTCATTCACGGACATACAGTAGATCTCATCAATTCCCTTGGCCGTAAAATCAGCATGCCCGTTTTCAAATCCCGGCAATTGATAGGTCGAACATGTCGGCGTAAACGCACCAGGCAACGAGAACAGGATCACACGCTTGCCGGCAAAGAAATCTGCTGTTGTCATGTCTTCCCAGCGAAACGGATTGGGCCCTTCGAGCGAGCTGTCGCGAACGCGGGTATGAAAGGTTACATCGGGCAGTTTGGCACCGGATTTCATGTTCAATCTCCTGTGATTCACATGTGTTTAGACCGAGACCTAGTTCAGTTCGAAACTGCCTTCAATTGATGAAATGCCGCATTTGCAAATTTGTGGATACGTTCATTACTGGCTGAAAAATATGAATAAACACCCTCGTAGTCAGAGGTTTTCTGCAAGCGCAAAGTGCGATTGCATAGCGGATATGCGCCGCTGGTGTAATCACAACGACTGGTTTATGTTATAGGTACACAAAGTTGACCCAAAGTCAGGAAAACTGCCCGTGCGCGATCTGAAGATCCCCGAACAACGTCACCCGGAAAAAGCCCATCGTCCGGATAACTCACAGCCTAAGAAACCCAGCTGGATTCGCGTCAAAGCCCCCGGTGGTAAAGGCTATGCCGATACCCGCCGTATAATGCGCGACAATAACCTTGTCACGGTGTGCGAGGAAGCCGGCTGCCCAAATGTCGGAGAGTGTTGGAGCCAGGGTCACGCGACGATGATGATCATGGGCGAAATCTGTACGCGCGGTTGCACCTTCTGCAACATAGCAACAGGTCGTCCGGATGCGTTGGATGTGTTCGAACCGGGGCGCGTGGCCCATGCCGTCGAAAAGCTGGGCTTGAACCACGTTGTGATCACCTCGGTCGATCGGGATGATCTCAAGGATGGTGGTGCGGAACATTTTGGCCAGACCATTCGTGCCATACGGCATCGGTCTCCGAAAACGACGATCGAGATTCTGACGCCCGATTTTCTAAAATGCGACGCCAAGGTTCTGGAGACTGTGGTCGAAGCCAAGCCCGATGTATTCAACCATAATCTTGAAACCGTGCCGGGGCTATATCTCGAAGTGCGACCCGGCGCGCGCTATTTCCATTCGCTGCGTCTGCTGCAAAGGGTCAAGGAGCTGGACCCGTCGATCTTCACCAAATCCGGCATCATGGTTGGTTTGGGCGAGACCGAACAGCAGGTACGACAGGTGATGGACGACATGCGTGCGGCTGATGTCGATTTTCTGACCATCGGCCAGTATTTGCAGCCAACGCCCAAGCATCACGGGGTGGACCGCTTTGTCACACCGGAAGAGTTCGCATCGTACGAAAAAGCAGCATATGGCAAAGGGTTCCTGATGGTATCGGCGACACCATTGACCCGGTCCTCATACCACGCGGGCGATGATTTCGCCCGTTTGCGGGCCGCACGGCAGGCAAAATTGGGACAAGCGTGACGCCGGAAACTGTCAAGCGCCTTACGGCCCTGCGCCGAGAGCTGCACCAATCCCCTGAAGTCTCCGGTCAGGAACAAGAAACAGCCGAGCGAATTGCTGAGTTGATGCAGAACGCGGGCGCTGATTTGGTCCTGACGGGGCTAGGCGGGTATGGCGTTGCGGCCGTGTTTGACAGTGGCATGGAAGGACCTGGTATCGGAATTCGTTGCGAGTTGGACGCGTTGCCAATTCAAGAAGAATCCGATTTTCCTTACACATCGTGTATTCTTGGAAAGGGCCATCTGTGCGGCCATGATGGGCATATGGCGATGGTAGTGGGCCTGGCTGAGGCTCTGCGTATTGCACGCCCACAGATAGGCCGCGTCGTTTTGATCTTCCAGCCATCGGAAGAGACCGGCAAAGGCGCCGCTGCGGTTCGCAGTGACCCTCGGTTTTCAGACATTGCCCCCGACTATGTTTTTGCCCTGCACAACCTGCCGGGGCTGGATCTTGGCATTGTTGAAATCTGTGACGGGCCCGCCAATTGCGCGTCACGTGGGATGCGGATTGTTTTGACGGGTAAAACTTCGCATGCCGCTGCGCCGCAGGACGGGGTTTCCCCGGCTGCTGCACTGTCGAAACTTATGCCTGCTTTGACAAATCTGGGGCAGGGAGGGCCGCTGGATCAAAACTACGCGCTGACCACCGTGACCCATGCAAGCCTTGGGGAACAGACATTTGGCGTCGCACCCGGACGAGCGGAACTGTGGGTGACCCTGCGCACGGTCACGGACACGCGCATGGCAGAGCTGATTGCCGAAGCAGAGGCGTTGGTTGCAAAGACATCGCAGGCTGAAGGTGTGAGCTCAGAAGTCACCTATGATGACGCCTTTGAAGCCTGCGCAAATCAAATCGACGCCGTAAACATTCTAAATCAGGCGTGCGTGGAACGAAATGTCCCGGTTCGTCTTGTGAACGAACCGCAAAGATTCTCGGAAGACTTCGGGCAATTCGGCAAAAATGCAAAAACGGCTATGTTTTGGCTGGGTTCGGGGTCGGATCACCCGCAGCTCCACAACCCGGACTATGATTTTCCGGACGCGCTCATTCCAATCGGCACAGGGGTGTTTCTGGCCGTGATCCGTCGCATACTGGGGTAGTCGGATCAGCGCGGCGCGCGCGTCCATTCACCCGTGGCCCAATCGGGCCACCAGCCCATGTATTCGACCCCGAAAATCAGCAAGCACAGCAGAATGATCCCGAATACAAGTTGCACCCGCCGTTTCGACGGCGGGTTTCTCGCCCATTGGGACATGCGCAGGAAGTGGCGCGGGTTCATCTATGCCTCGGTGAATCTGACCTTGCCGATGAAGGGCAGGTTGCGGTTACGCTGAGCGTAGTCGATCCCGTAGCCCACGACAAATTCATCCGGGATTTCAAATCCGATCCAATCAGAGCGGAAATCGACCTCTCGTCGGCTGGGTTTGTCCAGAAGTGCGATGGATTTCAGACGTTTCGGACTGCGGCTGATCAACAGATTCGTGACGTGGTTGAGGGTGTGGCCTGTGTCTACGATATCTTCGACGACCAGCACATCACGCCCTTCAATTGCGCCTCTCAAGTCCTTGAGAATACGCACCTCTCTGCTGCTCTCCATCGAGTCGCCGTAAGATGAAGCTTCAAGGAAGTCCACCTCGATCGGCAGGTCCAGTTCGCGCACAAGATCGGCAATGAAGACAAAACTGCCGCGCAAAAGGCCGACAACAACAAGCTTGTCTGTGTCTCCAAACTCATCCGTTATTTCGCGGCAAAGCTCCTCAATCCGGGCGGCAATCGCCTTGGCCGAGATCATCTCATCTATCACATATGCGCGGTCACTCATCCCAGCCCCCTTGATCTTTGGCGCGCAACATACGACATGACGCGCCATTGTCATCTGAAAATACCGGACGCCATGCCTATCCATTCGGAAACACGTCACCTGCCTTATACCGCTCAGCAGATGTATGATCTGGTCGCAGACGTGGCCAAATACCCCGAGTTTCTACCCTGGTGCGCTGCGGCGCGCATCCGGAAGACCTACGAAGTCGGCGAGTCCCATGTGCTTGAGGCCGATCTGGTCATTTCGTTCAAAGTGTTTCGCGAACGATTTGGCAGCCGGGTTACGTTGTTTGGCGATCAAAAGAGAATCGACACTGAATATCTGGATGGCCCATTCAAATACATGAAATCCGACTGGCAGTTCGCGGATGCAGCGGATGGCGGCTGTGACATCTCGTTCCACGTCGATTTCGAATTCAAAAACGCCATCCTGCAAGGCATTATCGGTGTTGTCTTCAACGAGGCCATGCAGCGGATCGTTCGTGCGTTCGAAGCCCGCGCCAAAGAACTCTACAGCTAAGCCTTTACCAATGTTTCGCGCACGTTAGACTGTGCGCATGCGTGATCTGACCACATCTTTGGCAGCCTTTGCTGCCGGTCCTGTAACGACATCCGCCCAGGCGCGTATTGTTACCTCCTTGTCAGCGCTTGACTGGATCGCTGTGGGGCGTGCGGGTGCGGCCGAACCCGTCTCAAGCACTGTTCGGGATTTGGTTATGGGTGAAGAAGGCGCAGCCCAGGCGCATCTTTTCGGCGGCGGTGCTGCCCCGCTACGGGCAGCGGCTTTAGTTAACGGTACTGTTTCGCACGCGTTGGATTATGACGACACGCATTTCGCCCATATCGGCCATCCTTCAGTGGCTGTTTTGCCCGCAGCGCTGGCGGTTACGGAATGGGATGACCGCATATTGGTGGACCTTCTCGAAGCCGCTTTGATCGGGATGGAAACCTCAATCCGAATTGGGCTGTGGCTTGGACGTGGACACTATCAGGTCGGGTTCCATCAAACTGCGACGGCCGGTGCTTTTGGCGCGGCTGTTGCGGTTGGGCGGGTGTTTGGGTTCGATGAGAAGCAGATGCAGAACGTCCTGGGACTGACGGCAACACGTGCGGCGGGATTGAAGGCGCAGTTCGGGACCATGGGCAAACCATATAACGCCGGACTTGCGTCCTCTGCCGGGGTCGAGGCTGCCCTTCTGGTACAACGCGGTTTTGAGGCAAATGCTGGTGCGTTAGAAGGTCAATACGGGTTTGGATCCACCCATCAAGGTGCATCCGATGTGGACGCGGCACTAGACGGGCTAGGTGAAAAGTGGCTGTTCGAATCCGTCAGTCACAAACTGCACGCCTGCTGCCACGGTTTGCACGCCGCGCTTGAGGCTGCGCGGGATCTCGACATTGCCGAGCCGGAAGTGGCTGAAATTAGGATCAAAACGCACCCACGATGGATGAGCGTCTGCAATCAGGTCGCTCCGACAACTGGCTTGGGCGCCAAGTTCTCCTACCGCACCGTTATCGCGATGCAAGCCTTGGGGTTTGATACAGCCTTACCGACCAATTACTCCAAGAAGGTCTGCGCCAATCCGCGTATCACGTCCCTGGGGGATCGCATCACAGTCGAAGCCGACGATACTCTTTCCGAAACCCAAGCCAATCTTTCGCTGTTGCGTCGTGACGGAGTTCGCCGCGAAGCGACGCATGACCTATTGGCACCAGTGTCGCTGGCTGATCGCGAAGACCGCGTGCGCGGCAAGGCCGCCAAGTTGATTGGCAGCGACGAGGCGGACGCGATTTGGTCGATGCTGCGCACCGGAGGACGCGCCCGCGATCTGGCGGAACGACTGACGGGTTAGTCGACGCGCCAATGCAAAGGAAAGCCCGGATCAAAAACGGTTACCGGTCCGTCAGCTGTTTCGATTTTGGCCGGGTAATCCACCGGGCCGCCCTTGGTTAGGGTCAGCGTGTCTTCGTTTGCGGGTAACCGGTAAAAAGCTGGCCCATTAAGCGACGTAAACCCTTCTAACTTGTCCAACGCGCCTTCACGCGCGAACATCTCCGCCAACAAGGACATGGTATTGGTCGCGGTGAAGCACCCGGCACATCCGCAGGCCATTTCTTTATTGTCATCGGTATGAGGCGCACTGTCGGTGCCCAGAAAATATCGATGATCGCCCGATGTCGCCGCGGCGAGCAACGCCAATCGGTGCTCTTCGCGTTTGGCAACGGGCAGGCAGTAGTAATGCGGCTTGATCCCGCCAACCAGAATGTGGTTGCGATTGATGATCAGGTGGTGCGCGGTAATTGTTGCGCCCAGATCGGTATCATTGGCTTTGACGTAGTCTACACCGTCCTTGGTCGTAATGTGTTCCATGACCACTCGCAGGCCAGGCGTCGACTTGCGGATCGGGTCCAGGACACGATCAATGAATACCGCTTCGCGGTCAAAAATGTCGATCTCAGCATCTGTGACCTCGCCATGCACACAAAGGGGCAGGCCAATTTCGGCCATCTTCTCAAGCACCGGGCGCACTTTGTCGAAATCCCGCACGCCCGAGGCCGAGTTTGTTGTGGCGCCGGCAGGATACAGTTTGACCGCACTTATCAAACCCTTGGCATGTGCAGCTTCGACGTCAGTGGGATCTGTATCTTCGGTCAGATACAGGGTCATCAGCGGTTTAAATGTCATGCCGTCCGGAAGTGCCGCCAGAATACGCTCCCGATACGCGGCGGCTTGTGTGCCTGTCACGACAGGGGGCACAAGATTGGGCATGATGATCGCGCGGGCAAAGTGGCGCGCGGTTTCGGGCAGGACAGCCTGCAGCATAGCGCCATCGCGCAAGTGCAGATGCCAGTCGTCGGGGCGGCGGATCGTGATGCTATCGGTCATGAGCCATCCGCTAACACAGCCGCTTGCCTCGGGAAAGAGCCGCGTTGCAGCAAATAGACCTAGCCAAGGCGCGGGCATGCCTGAAGCTTGCCAAACAATCGGATCGTCGTAAGTGGTTCATCGATCAGTGACTTGACGCATGACGTGCGTCGTGACCTGTTAGGCCCAAGGAGAAACCACATGCACCAACCCCAATCAATTGATGCCGTTCAGCAGGTTCTCGGCGACCAAGGCTATGTCTGCGGTCGGGCCTTGGCGACGGTGGTGTTTCTTGCCCTGAAACTGGGCCGACCTTTGTTTCTGGAAGGTGAGGCAGGTGTCGGAAAAACCGAGATTGCAAAGGCACTCGCCAGCGGTCTCGGGCGCAGGTTGATCCGCCTTCAGTGCTACGAGGGTCTGGATGCGTCCTCGGCCGTTTATGAATGGAACTTCCCTGCACAAATGGTGGCAATTCGCACGGCTGAGGCATCTGGCGGGGCAGATCGCAACAGTTTGCAGACCGAACTGTTCTCGGATGAGTATCTGATTGAACGCCCGTTACTTCAGGCCATGCGGCCCGACGAAAATGGTGCGCCGATCTTGCTGATCGACGAGCTCGACAGAACCGATGAACCGTTCGAGGCCTTCCTGCTGGAAGCGCTCAGTGATTTTCAGGTGACCATCCCCGAACTCGGAACTGTGAAAGCCCCGGAACCGCCTATCGTGATCGTCACCTCGAACCGCACCCGCGAAGTGCATGATGCCTTGAAGCGTCGCTGCCTGTATCACTGGGTCGACTATCCCGATTTTGAACGAGAAATCGAAATTCTTCACGCACGCGCGCCCGAAGCTGCGGATGCGCTCAGCCGCGAAGTCGTAGCCTTCGTTCAACGCCTGCGCACCGAGGATCTGTTCAAGAAACCAGGCGTGGCAGAAACGATCGATTGGGCCAAATGCCTGCTGGCCTTGGATGTCATTAATCTGAGCCCGGAAGTCATTGGCGACACTTTGGGGGCGATCCTGAAATACCAAGACGACATTCAAAAACTGCAAGGGTCCGAGGCGAAGCGAATTCTGGATCAGGCGAAAGCCACGCTCGAACCGGCCTGATGCTTCACCTTTTTCTAAATACTCCGGGGGTATGGGGGCGGCGCCCCCATGATGTATGATGGCAGAACAACTCCCAATCGATATCCCCGACGACCCGAAACTGGCACAGAATATAACGCATTTTGCGCGGGCTTTGCGGAAGGCCGGATTGCCCATTGGTACAGGTCGCGTCGTTGACGCCATTCGTGCGGTTCAGGCGGCGGGTTTCACCGAGAAACAGGATTTCTATTGGACGCTTCACGCCTGTTTCGTTAATCGCCCCGAGCATCGTACGGTTTTCGCACAGGTTTTCCGCCTCTACTGGCGGGATCCACGTTACCTTGAACATATGATGTCCATGATGCTGCCTGCAATTCGCGGGGTGCAAGAGGACCGCAAGGCCGATGCCGGAGAAAAGCGCGCGGCCGAAGCTTTGTTGGATGGTGTGGAACGCGACCCTCCCGAGTCCCGCGAAGACGAAGGCGAGACCGAGCTTGAAATCGATGCGTCACAAACCGCGTCATCCGAGGAACGTTTGCGCAGCCTTGATTTTGAACAGATGAGTACCGCAGAAGTTGCGCAGTCCAAACGTCTGCTGGCGCAATTGAATTTGCCCGTCAAACCTATTGCCAGTCGCAGGGGGCAGGCCAGTCATCTGGGTCATCGCATAGACCGGGGGCGCACGTTGCGCGCTGCCATGCGGCAGGGGGGTGAGCTGCGCGACATTGCCCGAATGAAACCCAAGCCGCGCTGGCCCAATCTGGTGGCTCTGTGTGATATCTCGGGTTCGATGAGCCAGTACAGCCGCATTATTCTGCACTTCTTGCATACCGTGTCGAACACCAAAGGCGCGGGCTGGGCCAAGGTTCACGCATTCACGTTCGGAACTCGGCTGACAAATATTACCCGTCACCTGCGGCAACGTGATGTGGACGCTGCATTGGCTGCGGCGGGCTCAGAGGCTCAGGATTGGGAAGGCGGAACACGGATCGGGGAGTGTTTGCATGCCTTCAACCGGGATTGGTCACGCCGTGTCATGGGGCAGGGTGCTGTGGTTTTGTTGATCTCGGATGGTCTGGACCGGGGCGAACCCGATGCGTTGGCGAAAGAGATGGAGCGGTTACACCTGTCCTCTCATCGTCTGATATGGCTCAACCCGCTGCTACGCTGGGATGAGTTTGCGCCCAAGGCGCAGGGAATTGTATCAATGTTGCCGCATGTGGATAGTTTCCGCGCGGGACACTCAATCGCCTCGCTAGAAAATCTGGCGGCTGTTATTTCAAAACCTGACGACGTGGGTGAGAAAGCGCGGTTGATGTCCGCGCTTTCTGCCTGAACTTTTATCCAAGCTGCTTTTCGTTACACTCGCGCGCCATTTCGATGGCTTTATAGGTGCCTGTCAGATCTACCGTGAAAGCGAACTCTTTCTCGGGGAAAACGATCATGACCTTTTTCTTGGCCAGATCATCGGCGAATTGGGGGTCGTCTGAAAGGACGTAACCGCCGGAATACCCTTTGGTAATGTTACCTTTCATGCCGGTCGCTTCGCCCAGATAGATGTTGTCACCCAACAGGATCGCCACAGCCTCTTTCTCACCGCGTTTGATGTTGGTTTTGGCTTTGGTGAAAACACCGACGTAACCAACGCCACGGTCCTCGGTCAGACCCATCTGGACCACGTTTTCAGCATCGTCGACAGCTTCTATCAGGCAGGATTTCTTTTCGTTGTCGATGAACACCTTCCAGCCCTCGACTTCGCCATAGCGTTCAAATGTATCAGCCCATGCGACGGTTGAGGTTAAAAGACCGATCGCCGTTCCCAGTGTAAGAATGCGTTTCAACTTTTTGTCTCCGATATAAAATGGTCAAAGCGGGCAGCCGGTTGATGACCGGCTGTGGCAGCAGGCTAGAGGCTGGAATATCGACATTCAATGCTCTGCTTCAGGGAATGTGGCGGTATTCCCGTACTACTTAGCCGCGAAGTCGGTTTCGACGCTTCACTTTCTTGGGTTGATCTTACTTTTTATTGCCTCAAAGCGCCTTATGTTGGATCGGAACACGCCGGGAGGGTTCGATGGATCGATTCGACAACAGTCCAGAGACAGCGCTGGAATGGTTTCGCAGTGGCCGCGGCGCCGCCCTGGCCACCGTTGTTGAAACCTGGGGCAGTGCGCCGCGCCGTGTTGGCGCGCAACTTGCCATTGGCGGAGACGGTCGGATCGAAGGGTCTGTGTCGGGCGGCTGTGTAGAAGGCGCCGTAATCGTTGAAGCGCTGGAAGCTATCGACGAGGGCGAAGCCCGCCTGCTTGAGTTCGGCGTAAGCGACGAAGATGCCTTCGCTGTCGGGCTTGCTTGCGGAGGGACCATTCGGGTTTTGGTTGAGCCCATTGGTCAGGTCTTGCCCGAACCAATGCTGGCCGAACTGGTCGAGGCCCGGGCGGCACGCGAACCGCTGGCCTATGAGGTCAATGTTGACACCGGCCGCCGCGCTTTGCGCCGAACTGGCTATGGCCAACGGCTGCGCATGGATCGCTCTGGTTTTGAAGAGGATGGCAGGACTTTTGTGGCCGTGCACAACCCGCCGCTGCGTTTGATCGTCGTTGGGGCGGTTCACATCGCGCAGGCCTTGGTGCCGATGGCGCGAATTGCGGGGTATGATCCGGCCATCGTTGACCCGCGCGAGGCGTTTGCCTCTGACGACCGGTTCCCCGGCGAAACGATCCTGACGGACTGGCCGGATGAGGCCGTCGCCAAATTGGGATTGGATTCGCGCACGGCCGTCGTTCTTCTGACCCACGATCCGAAACTAGATGACCCGGCGCTGCAAGCCGCGCTGGGGGCAGGTGTGTTTTACATTGGTGCGCTGGGGTCCAAGCGAACCCATGCAAAACGTGTCGAACGAATGCAGAATGCGGGCATCACCGACGCGCAGATTTCACGGATTTATGGGCCGGTTGGGCTGGATATCGGCGCATCGGACCCTGCAGAAATCGCGGTAGCGATCCTTGCGCAGATGACCGCCGTGCTGAGAGGACGGGTATGAAATTTGGACCGATCCCGGTTGCACAATCCGAAGGCGCAATCCTGGCGCATTCTGTAACAGCCGCTGGCCGGAAGCTTCGCAAGGGCCTGTCCCTTTTGCCTGAACATGTGGCTCAACTGGCCGAAGCGGGCGTCGAAGAGGTCATCGTAGCCCGGTTGGAGCCCGGCGACTGTCATGAGGACGAAGCCGCACGGATCCTGGCCGAAGCGCTGGCGACGGACCCCGCATCTGCTAATCTTCGGGTAACCGAAGCGTTCACCGGTCGTGTAAACCTGTTGGCGGATGGGCCCGGCGTGGCCGTGCTGGATGTGGCAGCGTTAGAGCAGTTCAATCAAGTCAATCCGATGATCACAGTCGCAACTGTTCCGCAGTACCAGCAAATGGGCGCGGCGGGCATGGTGGCGACCATAAAAGTTATTTCTTACGCCGTGCCCAGAGCAGACGTAATGCGTGCCGCGAACTTGGCTCGGGACGTGATCCGTCTTGTCCGCCCGGTGCATAAGAGCGCCGGTTTGGTTGTCACGGATATTCCCGGCGGCCCGCCAAACGAGAAAGGCGTTTCAGCGATCCGGGGGCGGGTCGAGGCGTTGGGCATGGATTTGTGTGATGTCCAAATCGTACCGCATGAAACTGAGGCGCTTGCGGCCGCGATCTCGGGCGTAGATGGGCAATTGGTGCTGATCCTGACCGGCTCTGCTACTTCGGATTTTGATGATGTTGCGCCCGCGGCCGTCCGCGTCGCAGGGGGCGCGGTAGATCGGTTCGGCATGCCTGTCGATCCTGGGAACCTTCTGTTTTTGGGCGCACTTGGGAAACGTCCGGTGATTGGATTGCCGGGATGTGCACGGTCTCCGGCATTGAACGGCGCTGATTGGGTTCTGTCCCGCGTCGCGTGCGGAATTGAGACGACGGGAACGGATATCGCCGGGATGGGTGTTGGCGGTTTGCTCAAGGAAATCCCGACCCGACCGCAACCGCGCGCGCAACGGAAGAAGTGACACGGCCGATAGATGCCGCTGGCTTTGCGTTGATTGGCTCGTATAACTCTTGCGACTTTTGTCTTGCGTATTGCGACAAGATTTTTGTTCTCAAACGAAAATTCCCGTGTTTAACTCGAAACAAGCAAAAATATTAAATGGGAGGAATCTATGACACAGGTCTCCATGACCGTGAACGGTAAGTCTGTGAGCGGTGACGTCGAAGGCCGCACTTTGCTTTCCAGCTTTCTGCGTGATCACTTGTCACTGACCGGCACGCATGTCGGTTGTGACACGGCCCAATGCGGCGCGTGTGTTGTGCACGTGGATGGTGAGGCAGTTAAATCCTGCAACATGCTGGCGCTTGAGGCGGATGGCGCTGATGTTGGCACGATTGAGGGTCAGGCGAATGCAGATGGGTCCTTGAATGTGATCCAGCAGGCGTTTCAAGATCATCACGGCCTGCAGTGTGGTTTTTGCACGCCAGGCATGGTGATGAGCGCGGCTGCGCTGCTGAAGGACAATCCGCGCCCAACCGAAGCAGAGGTGCGCAAGTACCTGGAAGGCAATCTGTGCCGCTGTACCGGATATCACAATATCGTCAAAGCGATCATGGCCGCATCCGGTCAGGACGTCAGCAGCATCGCTGCCGAATGATGCCGCTGCGGGCGTCAGGGGAGACGCCCGTGGGATGACATAGGATGCATAGCATCCGTTTATGGGAGGAGAACAAGCAATGCCCAAAGACAGTGGCATCGGAGCCAGTTCCAAACGGCGCGAGGACGTGCGCTTTTTGACCGGAGCAGGCAACTACACCGACGACATCAACGTACATGGTCAAGCCCATGTGTATTTCCTGCGGTCCGACATCGCACATGGCCGGATCAATAAAGTGGACACTTCGGCGGCCGAGGGTATGCCCGGTGTCGTCAAAGTCTTCACCGGCAAGGATTTCGAAGGCGTGGGCGGTATGCCCTGCGGTTGGGAGGTCACCGACAAGCACGGCGCGCCGATGCAGGAACCGCCGCACCCAATTCTGGCGCAGGGTAAAGTGCGTCATGTAGGCGATCCCATCGCAGCCGTAGTGGCCGATAGCCTAGAACAGGCGCGCGATGCCGCTGAGGCGATCAATGTGGACATCGAGGAACTGCCTGCAGTCATGAACATGAAGGCTGCCGCGCAGGTTGGCGCGACATTGGTTCATGACGATTTGAAGAACAACATTTGCTATGATTGGCAACTGGGCGAGACGGATGACGCCAAGGTCAACGAGGTGTTTGCGAATGCGGCCCATGTGACAACTCTGGATTTGGTCAACAACCGTCTGGTCGCCAACCCGATGGAGCCCCGTGTGGCGGTGGGGGAATATGCCCGCGCGACCGAGGATTATACGCTCTATACCACCTCGCAGAACCCGCATGTGATCCGCTTGCTGATGTGCGCTTTTGTGCTGGGTCTGCCGGAACATAAGGTGCGTGTGGTGGCGCCCGATGTGGGCGGAGGTTTTGGCACCAAGATCTTCCACTATGCCGAAGAGGCGTTCTGCACATTCGCCGCCAAGGCCTGCAACCGTCCGGTCAAATGGACGTCCAGCCGATCCGAGGCGTTCATGTCGGATGCCCATGGCCGCGACCATGTAAGTAAGATCGAACTGGCTCTGGATGCGGATAACAACTTTGTCGGCCTGCGTACCAACACCTATGCCAATCTGGGTGCCTATCTGTCGACCTTCTCCAGCTCGGTTCCGACCTGGCTGCATGGCACGCTGATGGCGGGTAATTACAAGACCCCGGTCATTCAGGTGAATGTGAAGGCGATGTTCACCAACACAGTGCCGGTCGATGCCTATCGCGGCGCAGGCCGCCCCGAGGCGACCTATCAGTTGGAGCGCGTCGTCGATAAGGCCGCGCGCGAGTTGGGTGTCGATCCGATTGCATTGCGCCGACAGAATTTTGTAACCCAATTCCCTTATGACACACCGGTCGCGCTGACCTATGACACCGGCGACTACAACGGGACCATGGACAAGCTTGAGGCTGCTGCCGATCTGACAGGCTTTGCCGCGCGTCGTTCGGCCAGTGAGGCCAACGGCAAGCTGCGTGGTCTGGGCATCAACTGCTATATCGAGGCTTGCGGCATTGCGCCGTCGAACATCGTTGGCATGCTGGGGGCCCGTGCGGGTCTTTATGATGCCGCAACCGTTCGGGTGAATGCCACCGGATCAATCAGCGTGATGGTTGGTGCACACAGCCACGGGCAGGGGCACGAGACTGCGTTCCCGCAGGTTGTGGCTGACATGATCGGCATCGACGAGTCGATGGTTGAGATCGTACATGGCGACACCTCGAAGATCCCGTTTGGCATGGGCACCTATGGGTCGCGCAGCCTGGCTGTTTGCGGCTCGGCCATGGTCAAGGCGACCGAGAAGGTGATCGACAAGGCCAAGAAGATCGCCGCCCACCTGCTGGAGGCCTCCGAGGCGGATATCGAGCTGAAGGATGGTCAGTTCAGCGTGGCCGGCACCGACAAATCGGTGGCCTGGGGGGATGTAACCCTGACGGCCTATGTGCCGCATAACTACCCTCTGGAAGTTGAGCCGGGGCTGGAAGAGACCGCGTTTTACGACCCGGCCAACTTTACCTTCCCGGCTGGCGCTTATGCCTGTGAAGTCGAGGTTGACCCCGAGACCGGGCAGGTCAGCATCGAGGCGTTCACTGCGGCGGATGACTTTGGCAACATCGTCAACCCGATGATCGTGGACGGTCAGGTACATGGTGGCATCGGTCAGGGCATTGGTCAGGCCTTACTTGAGAACTGCGCCTATGACGAGAATGGCCAACTGCTGAGCGCATCTTTCATGGACTACGCGATGCCGCGTGCCGATGACGTGCCGTTCTATGGTGTCGACCATTCCAGCCAGACGCCCTGTACCCACAATCCGCTGGGTGTGAAGGGTTGTGGCGAGGCCGGTGCGATCGGCTCGCCACCGGCTGTGGTCAACGCGGTTTTGGATGCGCTGAACTCGGGTGGCAAGGCGGTCGATCATATCGACATGCCGGTCAGCCCGTCGCGTGTCTGGGCGGCGATGAACGGGTGAGTTATGGGGAAGGGGGAGGGGGGGGCCCCCCCCCCCCCCCCAAAATTACATAAAAAACAACAAAGGGAG